>CALWFV010000029.1 GCA_944377745.1 uncultured Mediterraneibacter sp.
AGGTTACCCTTTTTTCGCTACTGTAAAAAATTTAACTTTTTTCATATCACCTCTTGACATTTCTTAGCTGGACTTTTTCTAACTATACCATTCTTTCTGATATTACGGAACTTTAAAAAGACCGCTATGAAACAGCGGTCTTTTCCCTCATCTCAATTCCCATGTTCTTCCACCCTCAATTTCATATACCCTGCTATTAATTTCAACTTTACCGCTTGTATTAACAGGTATTTTTCCCTGAATACACAGTTCTTTTCCCTCCATACGGAATACACGTACATTTATCATGCCTGTCGCCGCCCGATACCCGCACGAAACATCACGGATTGCTCTCGGCAAAATGGGTTTGATCCGTATTGTTCTGTATCCGTCATCTGAAGAAATTCCACAAAGATATCTGTAAAACCATTCTAACACAGCCCCCATCATATCATGATTCCTGCTGCGCGCATCATCCCTCCAGAATTCCGGGAGCGTGGTCTCCCCATTCAGAATGAATCGATAATATCCCGGATGTCTGTCCCGGATGATCATTTCATGGACAAGATCCGCCTGACCGAGTTCTCCGAGACATCGCAAAATATACGGCAGACCAATCTCTCCCGTCCTCAACACTTTATCCCGGCATGCAAGGATCAGACTTCTCTCCACAGATTTCCTTTTTTCTTCGGGAACCATATTAAACCAGAGTGGGATTGCCTGATCTGCCTGTGTGATCCGCAGTCCCGTGCTGTCATATGTCTTATAGCACCACTCTCCCGTATCTGTATTCTTCACCAGAAGTTCTTTGTTGTATCTCTCTCTGATCTCCTCAGCCAGTTTTCTGAATTCGAGGCTTTCCTCAAGGCCAAGCATTTCCGCGGCTTTGGATAGCAGCAGCATATCTATATAAAGATATGCTGTCTCAACATTTTCTCTTGTCTCTCCTTTATTCTGTTCGATTCCCCAGTCTCCCAGGCCATGACACAGAGAGTGTACATCTGGATCCTTTTTATATATTCTGCCATAGTCACAGTATTTCCTGTACAGATATTTCACATATCTTTTTGAAAACGGATAGTTGCTCAAAAACGTTCTCCAATTACCATAAAATCTTGCCTGTTCCCAGGCTGCCAGGAGAATACTGCTTCCCCACGGAACAATATCCCAAAAACTTCCTTCCCCGCAGTCATAAAGAAATTTTGCATATCGGGGCGCAATTGAAGGAATCAGTCCCTTGCTGTATTCGTGTGGGAAGACTCCTTTGTCTGTATCCTCCTCCCCTTCACTGTATTGACTGTCCTTTTGATCTTCCGCCATTTTGTCCCACAATGTATTTACATTTTTTACATACATGATTGACGGTGCCATTAAATGATTTGGTTCCTGCCACCCCAGTCTTTCAATGGTCGGACAGTCTGTATGTACATGATTCAGATTGCTCTCCACTGCTCTCAGCACCAGATCATGAATCTTCATATAACGGAAATCAGAACAGGAAAACCTCCCGGCATCTTCTGCCGAGGAAGTAACAAAATATCCGCATACTCTCAAAATTTCCGGCATACTTTTTTCTTCACTTTCTTCTGCTGTCTTAATCTGTATGTAACGCCCCGCTCCATAAGTAAATCTGGGACGCCATGTCTCTTCCGGGGCTCCCTTTAATATGTAGGTAGACCAGCTTTCTACGGTTCTCTGAGGATATCCTTTCTCATCCAGTTTCTCTACAGGGATAATCTCCAGTTTTGTACCTCTTTTTCCTGACACGGCTATCTCAAAAAGTCCTGCCATATTCTGATGCAGATCATATAGAACGCTGCCATCCGGAAATTCATTTACCCTTATTCCTCTGTATTTCTTTTTTACGATCACCGGAGGATATCCCATTGACAGAAGCCTTCCTTTCGGAGCTTCTGTTTTCTTCAGCACGATTGCCGGACTCCACTCTGATTCCTCCTCCATTCTTGCATCGTAATCTTCCGAACCATAAATATTAGTAAACAGCGTTTCGCTTTTTCCAGTCTTCCAATCCGGGCCCGTTCCCATATGAACAACTTCTCCATCAGAAAATCGAAGGGTTATAACTGCCGTCGCGCATAGAAAATCACCAAAATTTTCATACCCTTTGTCAATAGTGTAGAAGTGTCTTTCATCTGTCTCTGCATGATACCATCCATTTCCAACTTCAATACTGAAGATGTTCGATCCCATCCTAAGTATCTTTTCAATTTCAAAAGTTCTGTAATGGATTCTTTTATTAAAGTCTGTCCAGGATCCGTTCAGAACACTGTCATCCGGGAATTTTCCGTTTATCTTCAATTCATACTGCCCTGCCCCTGCAACCGAAATATATGCTTTGTCCACTGGCCTGTTTATCTCAATTTCCCCTCTGAGATAATGTGGCAGGCTGCTTTTATCAGAGATCCATTCTCCACACCATTCCCCTTCCATCACTCCAGTGCTAAAGTATACATTATCGCTGATTTCTATATTTCCTTCCGTGTTTTCTGCCTCAACGATTATGCTATACGTCTGATGTGTATACAGATCCATATGTATTTCATGGTTGGTCTGATCCTGTGTCCGTACTCTGCCGCTGTCGTATACGCACCTGTCATTCTGATATACAAATATCCTGCAAAATTCCTGCTGTTGACCGGCATCGCTGTCTGCATATTCCCAGGAGATGACAGGATTGCAAGTCACGCCGGTCTTAGTACTATAGTTCTCTATTCTTATATCTATCGGCTTCATAATAAACTCCCCTCCTTCTGATCATTTTATTACAAATATTTTATCGTCATACTGATTTGCCAGAAATAAATTATTTGAACTTTTTGATGGAAAATATGAACTGATTTCTCTTGACATTTCTTCTCTCAATTACTATATTATATAGTGTGCTTAAGCACAGACCATACGGGCTTGTACTGGTTTCGACAGGGATCTCGAAGATGGAGAAGCTATCCGCAGGCTGATGCGTTAAATCGCAAACTTAAAATTAAACGCTAACGACAATTACGAATTAGCTGCAGCCTAAATGCTGCATGTCGCTCCTGATGCACTCACACGTCGGGAATCCGGCATCAAACATGTGAGAAACGACGACGGCAAAGCTTTGAGCCGCCGGGCGTATCATGAAGCTACTGAACCCGCAAGGATGTTCGTTTCCGTGCGGCAGAGGGAATGTTAAAGAACGAACTATGATAGTAGAAGTACATGGGACAGGTTTTTGGACGCGGGTTCGATTCCCGCCAGGTCCACTCGCATCGTGGAAACAGATTTTTATATGATGCAGTAGATCAAAAAGATTTATAAGATGGAAACATAGCTCAGCTGGGAGAGCGCTCGCCTGACTAGCGGGAGGTCATGGGTTCGAGCCCCGTTGTTTCCATTGTGGGGTATTAGCGCAGCTGGGAGCGCGCCACATTCGCATTGTGGAGGCCACGGGTTCGAATCCCGTATACTCCAGCAAAAAGCAGGATTTGGATCTTATCCATGATTCTGCTTTTTCTCATTTGTAAAGGAGAAAAACTGATGAAATATAAAAATATTGTCTTTGATTTCGGAAATGTCATCGGACGGTTTGACGGCCGCTATATCCTTGAACACTTCTGCTCCTCCGAGGAAGACTACCGGATCCTCTCCGGCGCCATCTTTCCTCGCTGGCCTGATCTGGACAAGGGTACAATTGACTATGATTCCAATATAGAAACCGTCGCCTTTGAAGTTCCAGACCGGCTGAAGGAAAATGTGCGCACCTTTTTCAAAGACTGGCCTAAATATGTAGATCTTCTCCCCCAGACGACCGCTTTTATCAAGGAGCTGAGAGAAAAGGATGCAAATATCTACCTGCTCTCCAATGCCTCCACCTATTTTGCAGAATGGTTCTCCGACAGAGAGCCAATAAAAGACTTCGATGGTATCGTCTTTTCCGCGCCGTTGAAAATGGCAAAACCAGAACCGGAAATATATAACTATCTTTTCAGACAATTTCACCTGGATCCTGAAGACTGTTTCTTTATCGATGATCTGGCGGCGAATATATTGACAGGAAAATCACTTGGGATGGACGGAATTGTATTTACAGGTGATATTGAAGAGGTAAAAAAGAAGATTGATTTCTGAATCTTCTGATTTTTTTCACCCAAAGGTGCCGTGTACCTTCGCGAAGGTACACGGCACCTTTTTAGCACTATTGTCTGACAATTTAAAGATTCCTGACCTTGAACTCTCTCTGGGCTTCTCGTTTCTGGTCTTTTTTTGCGATATCCGCCCGCTTGTCATACAGCTTCTTTCCTTTTGCCAGTCCGATCTCCACTTTGACCAGGCTGCCGCTGAAATATACCTGAAGCGGCACCACGGTAATTCCCTGCTCTTTCATCTTTCCGAATATCTTATCAATCTCTTTCCTGTGGAGAAGGAGTTTTTTCACACGGAGCGGATCCTTATTAAAGATATTCCCCTTCTCATACGGGGAAATATGCATCCCGTAGATAAACATCTCGCCGTCTTCCACGCGGATAAAAGATTCTTTGATACTGCATTTCCCCATCCTCAGGGACTTTACCTCTGTGCCGTGGAGCACGATTCCCGCCTCATATTTCTCTAGAATAAAATAGTCATGATACGCCTTTTTATTGTTTGCAATAAGTTTTTTCTCTGTTTTTCCCATGATAAACCCAACCTCTATATGATCTCAAAATTGACCGTCCTCTGTATCCTGTCAGCGTCCGTCACGCGGACCATGACTTTTTGTCCCAGCTTATATGTTTTTCCGGTATGTTCTCCGACAAGCTCATACCTTTCTTCCGCCAGTTCATAATGGTCATCCTTCATAACCGCCACATGGACAAGCCCTTCTATCGTATTTGGCAGTTCCACATAAACGCCCCATTTTGTCACGCCGGAGATCACGCCCTCATACTCCCCGCCTATCCGCTTCTGCATATATTCTGCTTTCTTCAGCTTCAGCACCTCGCGCTCTGTCTCCTCCGCGGTACGCTCTCTGCTGCTGCACTGCGCGGCAACTTCCGGAAGTATCTGCTCATAGTGGCTGATGCGTTCCTCATTCAGCCTTCCCCTTAAGTTTTCTTTGATGATCCGGTGGATCTGAAGATCCGGATACCGTCGGATCGGCGATGTAAAATGAGTATAATATTTTGCCGCGAGCCCGAAATGCCCCGTATTCTCCGTCGTATACCGCGCCTGTTTCATGGACCGCAGCGCCAGCCTGCTGATCATCGGCTCTTCCGGCGTCCCCTCCACTTTTCCAAGCAGTTTCTGTATCTCCTTGGGCCTGACCTCATTGCGTATATGGATATGGTATCCGAAATTATTGATAAACGCGCCAAGCTGCCTCATCTTCTCTTCATCAGGAGTTTCATGGGTGCGGTACAAAAACGGCAGTTCTCTCCAGAAATATTCTTCCGCGACCGTCTCATTGGCAAGGAGCATAAAGTCCTCTATGATCTTAGTCGCGGCATTCCTTTCATACGGCTTGACAGACACCGGGTGCCCGTCCTCATCCAGCTCGATCTTTGTCTCGGGGAAGTCAAAATCAATAGATCCCCTTTGCCCTCTCTTTTCTCTTAGGATTCCGGAAAGTTCGCTCATCATCCTGATCATTGGGATAAACTGTTCATTTTCCTTCAGCGCCTCTTCCTCCCCGTCAAGCATCTTTGCCACCCCGTTATAACTCATCCTGCGGTCAACTTTCACGACCGATTCCGCGATCTCGTGGTCAGTGACTTCCCCGGACGGACTCACAGTCATAATGCAGGATAGGGCGAGCCTGTCCTCGCCTGCATTCAGAGAGCAGATGCCGTTGGAGAGTTTATGGGGAAGCATCGGGATCACACGGTCGGCAAGATAAACGCTGGTCCCCCGCTTCAGCGCCTCCCAGTCAAGGGCGCTCCGCTCCTGCACATAATTTGCCACATCGGCGATATGCACTCCGAGGATATAATTTTCCCCATCTTTGTACACCGATACCGCGTCATCCAGATCCTTCGCATCCTCGCCGTCAATAGTGACCATCATCCACTCTCTTAAGTCTTTGCGCCCCTGCCGGTCCGCATCGCTTACTTCTTTCCCGACCCTCACAGCCTGGTTGAGCACTTTTTCCGGGAATTCAGTGGGAAGGTCATAATCCTTTACAATAGACAAGATATCTGCCCCCGGGTCATTGAAGTGTCCGATGATCTCCACGACATGCCCCTCCGGCTTCATATGCTCTCCGCCGTAGGAGGTCAGTTCTGCCACTACTTTATGTCCCGTAACCGCCCCCATCGCCTTGCCCTCCGGGATATAGATATCTGTCAGGTATCTCTGGTTATCCGGGCGTACAAAGCCAAAGTTTTTACATTGCTCGTAAAGCCCTACTACGCGCGTCACACCATGGGACAGGATTTTTACCACCCTTCCCTCTTTTCTTTTTCCCTCCGGCGCACGCAGGATGACATATTCTACTTCATCCCCCTGGAAAGCTCCGTTCATGTTATCTTCTGATACGAAAACATCCTCTCCGCCTTTTTCCGGTGTGATGAACCCAAAGCCTCTCGGGTTAGCCTGGAAAACCCCTTTCACCCTCTCCGCCTGTCCTTTACTGTATTTCCCCCGTTTTGAAAGAGATATCTTCCCTTCTCCGACAAGCGCGTCAAGTATCTCTTTGAGCTCATCCCGCTGTTCCCTCGGTATCTGGAGAACGGCCGAGATTTCCTTGATCTTCATAGGCACATACAGCTCGTCACAGATAAAATCGTATATAACTTTTTTTCTCTTCTCAAATGTCTGATCCATACTCTTCTCCCTCACGGGAAATATTCCAGAACAGCTTTCCCGTTTTTACTCTATAAAGAAGAAAAACACTCTATCCGCATCGCATAGAGTGTTTTTTGTTCTTTATTATCTTCTGATATGCGCCCCGTCATGCACAGCCTGCATACCTTACTGAAACACGCTGAGATTCAGCACGACCGCCAGCACCATAAAAAGTATTGCGATAACCCTGGTTGCTTTCACAAGGGCGCCTTCCATGGAACGTCCTTTGTTCTGTCCCCAGTATGTGTCTGCCGCTCCGCTGATCGTTCCAAGACCTGCAGACTTTCCTTCCTGCAAAAGGATAATCGCGGACAGTGCAATACAATCTATAACAAAGATAATGGTTAAAACAATTCTCAAAATATCCATTTTAACACCTCCTGCGGATAAACCAAAGATATTTTAGCACAGTTACCCACAGTTTGCAACAATCCGCTTAAAAGATCCCGAATATCTTTTCCCGGAACGAATCGTAAAGCGAATCGTAATCCGTATATTTGATCTTGCTGTCTTTAAACCTTTTTCCCCACTCATCGCATAGATGGTCCGCGATCAGCGTGGCATCCTCATGGCCTGTCAGCAGGAGCGCCGGGAAAACATAGTAGATCATGAAGAAATTGAGATCAAGCTGCAGGCATCCGTCAATCTTTTTCTTTTTTGCAGACTGGAATTTCTTCTCAACACAGTCTGCAAAATTCCTGGCGATCTCGTCCGCCGCGCTTTCCTTATCCGCTGAGTTTTCAGTGAGACTGGTCATCTCATTAAAATAATGGCCGTATCTTTCCTGAAACACCCCCATATTTTCTTTATATGAAGCTTTCTTCAGTTTTTTCATCATCGGCTTCATATCTTCAAACATAATTTCCACATGGTCCAGCATATATCTTCCTCCGTCTGTCCTTAATCTAATCTGTGACTACGCCCTTCTGAAGCATGATATTCGCATAGAGGGCTGATTCTCCTGTCGCAATGATCGCATAGACTTTCTTCGCTTCCTCATAAAAAGCAAATCTCTCGATATTTCCTACGACTGCATCGCCTCTGTCGTCGTACTTGCGGATGATCTCCTTGTAAGTATCCCAGATCGGCGTCTCTACGTTATCCCCCGGCATGACCTCCATCAGATTTACCGGATGCTCGACATAAGTATCCAGCGGGAAAACCTGAAGGATCGCATCGAGAAGTTCCGGTACACCGTGTCCGTCACAGCGGATCACGATCGCGTCTTTCCCCATGGATTCCGCCGGGAAGTTCCCGTCCGAGATCACAATCCTGTCACTGTGCCCCATCTCAGAAAGCACCATCAGAAGCTCTGGCGATAAAATTTTCGGAATTCCTTTTAACATTTTTCCATCCTCCTCATTATAATATTTTTTCTTTTAAAAAGGAACCGGGAATTTTCCCGATTCCTTTCTCTTTCAGACCGTCCTCTTAAGACTGGTCCATATGCACGTTTTTTAATAAACTATCTTTCCACTGCAATTAGTCGTACAGGTTCGGAGCGATCTCTTCGTCGTTCATCGTCTCTGCATCATACCAGTAGCTGTCTGTAGCGATATCAGATACTTCTTTGCCTTCGCAGTAGTCATACAGAGCGTGGATAGCAAGGTTACCCTGGTCAACAGGAGCCTGTGTAACAGCACCGATGAGTGTTCCGTCTGCAACTGCAGCTTTCAGTGTAGCGCCTGCGTCGAATCCGACACCAACGATTCCTTCGTCCGGTGTAGCCGCAAGTACGCTCAGGTTCTGGTTAGCTGTGAGGACACCCTCTGCTGTAACCTGGTTGGAACCGAAGATAGCGATCGTATCTTCTTTGTTCATGATGTTGGAAGCCTCTGTAGCTGACAGCTCAACTGTTGTCTGAGCCGGAACTGCTACTTCGATGATAACGTCAGCGGATCCCTCATCGCCATTGTTCTCAACCTGGTCTACATAGTACTGGTTTCCGATAACAGCAACTGTCTTTCCGTCAGCCTCGATGAGCTCTTTCATCTTGTTGATGAATCCCATACCACGTCCGGAGATATTTGCTGAAGTTGCATCCTGGTTAACTTCACCGATCCTCACCTGGCCGGAAGCATTAGCAATCGCGTCTTTGATAACAGGGTACATATTCTCTGCTGCAACAGCACCTGCTGACTCGTTGTCTGTAGCGATCGTTGCGATAACAGATCCTTCCGGAGCGTCCGGCACACCTGTATCGAAGCAAACTACCGGGATTCCTGCGTCAAGCGCATCCTGCAGTGAAGGAAGGACAGCGCTCTGGTCATTTGCCGCGAGAGCGATTCCGTCCGGAGCCTGGCTGATCGCGTTGTTCAGCATGTTAACCTGGTCAGCGATATCGGACTCTGCGTTCGGTCCTGTTGTGTTGATGTCTACGCCGAGTTCGTCTGCCGCTGCATCAATACCTGTGATAGCTGCCTGCCAGTATGTAGACTGGAAACTCTTAACTACGACTTCAAAGTGATAGTCTCCGCCGCCTGAGCTGCTGTCTTCTGCCGCAGCGTCAGTGCCTTCTCCTGATGAAGCTGCGTCGTTTCCGCCGCCGCATCCTGCAAGTAATCCAGCTGCCATACATCCGCCGAGTAATACTGCTAAAATTTTCTTTTTCATACTTTCAAATCCTCCTGAAAATAATTTTTTCGGTCATTTCGGAAAAGAGTTCCCATCCGTGCGCCCGCCGATGTATGGATACCGTGCATATATCCGTACATTCCACCCGAATCGCATAGCGGCTTTCCCTCTCTCCCCGGCATGCCGGGCCTTTTTTGTTGCTCTATAGTAACAGCCGGCAGTTTTTACTGCGCCGCAGCCCCGGCTGTTATCTATCTTAAATTATGGTCAACGGCCCTCTTCTTTTTTCCTCTTCAGGATATCGAACAGTACGGCCGCGATCAGCACGAAACCTGTAATGATCTGCTGCCAGTTCGCCGTCAGGCCGATGAACGGAAGCCCTGTCTTAAGGAGACAGATAACGAAGACGCCTATCAGGGTACCGGTGATGCTTCCGACAGCACCGGACATTGATACGCCCCCTACGATCGCGCCGCCGATCGCGTCAAGCTCAAAGCCTGCGCCGCTTCCCGGCTGGACCGTCGCGAAGATCGCGGAGTATGCGATCGCTGCAAGCCCTGCAAAAAGACCGCAGATCACATATGCCATGATGTGATAGAACTTAACGTTGACACCCGAAAGCCTTGTCGCTTCCTTGTTGCTTCCGATGGCCCTTGTGTAGCGCCCCATCTTTGTATGGTTCAGCACAAAGCTCATGACGATAACAAGAAGGATGATCCAAAGGAACCCGATCGGAATATTCTGTCCGCCGACCTGGATTTTAAAGATGCTTCTGAACCATCCGCCCGGTGCTGTCGCCGTGGGCCACGGTATTCCGTAACCGCCTACGATGAACGCCCCGAAACCTCGGGTGATCATGCAGGTACAAAGCGTTGCCAGGAACGCAGGAAGATCCATCAGCGCCACCAGGCAGCCGTTGATCACGCCGAAGATAACTCCCATAAGGACTGTCACCAGCATACCTGCGCCTACCGGCCATCCCTGATGCACGATCAGATAACCTCCGATCAGTGAATAACAGATCAGACCTGTTCCGATGGAAAGGTCAACCCCTGCCGTCAGGAGCGGGAATGTAACTCCGATCGCCATCAGCGCGATATAGTAGGAGTAGTCAAGGATACTGACCACTGTTGTATATTTTCTGAATCCCGGGCTCATTGCACAGAAGAAGATAAACATTACAATGACGAGGATCAGGACGATAAACTTCTGTCCGCCCATCCTGTCAATGAACGATCTGTTCGTGCCGGCCGTATTACTTACCGATTTATTTGCCATCACGTTTTCCTCCCTAATTTATCTCTCTCGTAGCCATGTTCATGATATTTTCCTGCGTAGCTTCGGAAATATCCAGCTCGCCCGTTTTCTTTCCTTCGCACATTACAACGATCCTATCGCTCATACGTAAGATCTCGGTCATTTCAGAGGAAACCATGATAATGGCTTTTCCTTCTGCCGCAAGCTGGTTCATCAGCTTATAGATCTCATTCTTCGCTCCGACGTCGATACCTCTTGTCGGCTCGTCGAAGATCAGGATATCACAGTTCCTTGTAAGCCATTTTGCAATGACCACTTTCTGCTGGTTACCACCGGAGAGGTTGACGACAAGCTGGTCGACGCCCGGCGTCTTTGTCGCAAGAGACTCAACAAATTTCTGCGCAACCTCGCACTCTTTCTTCTTGTCGATGAATGGTCCGTTACAGAACTCGTCCAGATCCGCCATCGTAGTGTTCTCGGCAACTGTCTTCTGGACAACGATACCAAAACGTTTTCTGTCTTCTGACAGATATCCGATCCCGCATTTAACTGCATCCTCCGGGCTCTTGATAGTAACTTTCTTCCCATTCACATAGATATCGCCGCTGTCGATCGGGTCCGCCCCGAACAGCGCCCTCATAGTCTCTGTACGGCCTGCGCCCATCAGTCCTGAGAAGCCGAGCACTTCTCCTTTATGGAGCTCAAAGCTGACATCCTGTACCATCTTTCCTGCGTTCAGGTGGTCTACCTTGAGAACGACCGGCGATCCCTTCGGAGTCATGTTCTGCGTCTTCGGGTCCTCATAGATGACACGTCCTACCATCATGTTGATGATATCGTCTTTTGTGGAATCTTTTGTGATCAGCGTTCCCACATAAGCGCCGTCTCTCATGACCGTAACGCGGTCTGTAATGACTTTGATCTCATCCATACGGTGAGAGATATATACAATGCCGAGTCCCTGGTCGCGGAGGTCGCGTATGATCTTGAACAGCTCTTCAATCTCTGCCTCTGTCAGCGCCGCCGACGGCTCATCGAAAATAATGACTTTGGCTTTATGGGAAATCGCCTTTGCGATCTCACACATCTGCTGTTTTCCAACAGTCAGCCTGCTCATCGTCTCTTTCGGGTCAATATCAATGTGCATCCTGTCGAAAAGTTTTTTCGCTTCCTCATTCATCTTCTTGTCGTCGATACGGATGCCTTTCTTAAACTCTCTCCCGATGAAGATATTCTGTGCTACAGTCAGATGCCCCAGCATGTTCAGCTCCTGGTGCACGATAACGACGCCCGCATCCTGAGCTTCACGTGTATTGTGGAATTCTACTTCTTTTCCTTCATATGTAATCGTACCGGAATCTTTCTTGTAGATACCTGTCAGCACTTTCATAAGCGTTGACTTCCCGGCACCGTTCTCTCCCATCAGCGCGTGTACTTCACCTTTTCTGACTTCCAGATCTACATGGTCCAGTGCATGAACACCGGGGAAAGACTTGTCGATTCCTTTCATTGTTAATATAACTTCGCCCATATTCTTTACCCTTGCCTTTCTCAATCACACTTCCTGATTTTCATGTATCGCCGTCAATTCTTTCTGCGTCTTGCGACAACATCCGCAAATACCGCAACGATAACGATAATACCTGTGATGATAAGCTGAAGATTCTTATCAAGACCAAGAGCCATAATCCCTTCCTGCAGAAGAGAAATGATGAACACGCCAATGATCGTACCGCTGATGGATGCCAGGCCGCCTGCCATTGAGGTTCCGCCCATAACGCATCCTGCGATCGCTTCGTTGTTGTACTGGTCGCCGTAACCGGGCTGTACTGTCGTATAAGCAGCTACGTAGAAGATCGCCGCGATCCCGACCAGAAGGCCGCAGAGGATATATGCGGACATCTCCCATTTCTTTACGTTGACACCGGAGAGCCTTACCGCTTCTTTGTTGCTTCCAAGAGAAAGGATATAACGTCCCATCTTCGTCTTGTTGAGGATAACCGCGCAGATGACTGCTGCGACCAGAAGGATGATAAGCCCCATCGGGATACCGCCCATTGTCACGATATTCCTGAACCATCCGCCGTCTGCCCCTGTCTGCGGCCAGCTCACTGACTGCGTTTTTGTAAAGACGGACGCAAGGCCTTTTGCAATGTTCATACTCGCGATCGATGTGATAAACGACGGTACGTTCCAGTAAGCTACCAGATATCCGTTAAAGATACCGAACGCGATCCCGACTACCAGGCTGATGATAAGAGCCGCCGGCATCGGAATACCGTTCACGGTGAAGCTGAATCCTGCCATCAGCGCACAGCAGAACATGACCGGACCGATGGAGAAATCGATTCCTCCCGTTGCGATCACGAATGTAACTGCCAGTGATAAAAATCCCAGGAAATACGCATAGTTCAGGGCACTTAAGATTCGGCGTGTCCCCAGGAAAGCGCCTCCTGTCAGGATACAGAACAGAGCGTACATCAGCAGTAAAACGATGCACAGCACGATCCTGTTAAATCCTACCTTTTTGACCAAAGGAATTTGTTTGATACTTTCCACTTTTCTTCCTCCCATCTTCTGTTTAGATGCTTTGTTCTGATTCATGGCGTCTCACTTGTTTTTGATTCCCCCATTCCTCATTTTTCACGTAACGGTTCGCTTTTCCCTATTCTTTTTTCAGCTGTTTTTTCGGACAATTTTTATATATTTCCAAAATGCCGACCAGCTTTATGGTCAAATTATACAACCGTCAAAAGATAATGTCAATCAATCCGACGCTTTTATACGCGAAACGGTTCGCTTTCGTTAGATTGACCACTTAACCGCTTTTTTTGGGCTGTTATCAGCTGCTTTTTTGTGCAAATTCCCCACCTTCGTGCAGCGTCCTGATCGATTCGCCCTTCCTCAGCCTTGCGCTGAAACTGATGCACAGGGCAGGGCCTTCTTCTTCCCTTGAGATCCTGCCAAGCAGCATCTCCACCGCCTTCTCGCACATCTGTTTCATCGGCTGGACTACGATCCACATCTTTGGCTGTATAACGCCTGTCATCAGCAGATCGTCAAATCCGATCAGCGACACATCCTCCGGGCAGGTAATATCAGATTCATTCACCGCCATGATCCCTCCCAGCGTCGTCTCATAATTCCCCATAAAGACCGCTGTAGGCGGTTCCGGGAGCGACAGGAGCGCTTTCATCCCGTGGTATCCGAGTTCAAAAGAATGCTTTCCCATCCTCAGATACTCTTCTCTCACTTCAAGCCCTGCTTCATTCATCGCTTCCCTGAATCCTTTTTCCCGCTCCAGCCCTGTGTACTCCACCTCAGACCCGATCATCCCTATCCTTTTGTGGTTGCTGCGTATCAGCTCCCTCACGGCGCGGAATGCCGCGGTCCTGTTATCGATCTTCACACAGTCATACTCCTCATCCCGGAACGCCCGGTCAAGGAGGACGACCGGTATCCCGGCAGCTTTCGCCGGAGCGAGGAAGCCGCTGTCCAGGCTCACCGCCAGCACAACGATCCCGTCAACCTTTTTGTTCATCAAAAACTGAAGGTTCTTTTTCTCCATCTCCTCATCATTGCAGGAATCGCAGATCAGCATGCCGTATCCCTTTTTATGGAGCTGAAGCCCCAGGTGATGCAGCATCTTTCCGACAAAGAGGCACTCGATATCATAGACGAGGACGCCCACGATTCGCGTTTTATTTGTCACAAGCCCTCTTGCCAGCTCGTTCACCTCATAATGAAGCGCTTCGATCGCCTCCTCGATAAGCGCCTTGTTCTGAGGCAGCACATTCCCTCCGTTAAGATATTTTGAGATCGTCGCCAGTGATAATCCTGTTCTGTTTTTTATGTCCCGAATTGTCGCAGCCATAGTTTTAGTTACTCCTTTCGGGGAGCAGCGTACCGTTTTGTGCATTTATACCAATGCAGCCATTGATTTCATTAAAACATACAGCACTTTGACAAGTCAAGTGTTTTAGACAAGGATATTTTTAAATCTTTCATATGCCTCATCCCATTTCTCTTTATCCTGAGGCTCGTAGACCTTGATATCCTGCGACCGTTTGATGATCTCCCTCGCTTCGGACAGGGAACCGATATCTCCGGAAGCCATAAGCTGCAGAGCCACATTTCCGAGCACTGTCGCCTCTACCGGGCCAGCGCTCACCCTGCACCCGCATGCATTTGCGGTAAACTGGCACAGGAGCGCGCTCTGGGTCCCTCCGCCGACCATATAGACCGTCTTGTAGTCTTTCCCTGTACATTCTTTGATCTCTTCCATGGCGTGGCGGTACTTCATCGCAAGGCTCTCATTGATGCAGCGCACTACTTCGCCAATGCTCTGCGGCACAGGCTGCCCTGTCCTCTCGCAGAATGCGCGGATCCTGGACGGAACGTCCCCCGCGGGGGTAAACTCCGGCGCGTCGGGATCGATAAAGCATTTCAGCGGCTCAGCCTCTTTCGCCATGATCTCCAGCTCGCCAAAACCGTATTCCTGCCCTTCGCGTATCCACTGCCTGCGGCTTTCCTGGATGCACCACAGTCCGATGATGTTCTTAAGGAAGGATATCTTTCTCCCGTATCCGCCTTCATTTGTGATGTTGTAATATTCGGATTTCTCATTGATGACCGGCTCCGAGAGTTCTGTCCCGAACAGCGACCATGTCCCGCAGCTCAGGAAGATAAAATCTTCTTCCGATGCAGGCACGGCGACAAGGGCGCACTGCGTGTCATGCCCTGCCACAGCCATAACGTCCGTTTTCTCCAGGCCAAGCTCCGTGCAGATCTCATCGGTCAGTTCCCCGACTTTCGTCCCCGTGGGAACGATCTCCGGGAAGATATGCTCCGGAAGCCCAAGCGCTTCGATCACTTCATCCGACCACTCGCCTTTCCTTGCGTCGAGAAGCTGAGTTGTAGACGCGATGGAATATTCCGCTTTCTTTTCCCCTGTCAGGAAATAGTTGAACAGGTCCGGCATCAGGATCATCTTATCCGCGCGGTCCAGCAGCTCTTTCCTGTTTTTCAAGAGGGAAAGAAGCTGGAACGCCGTATTGATCTCCATAAACTGGTTTCCTGTGATCTCATAAAACTTCTGTTTGTCGATCAGTTTAAAACTCTCTGCCAGCATCCCCTCCGTACGGTTATCGCGGTAGTGCACCGGATTCTCGAGGAGCCTTCCTTCCTTATCGATAAGCCCGAAGTCAACGCCCCAGGTATCAATGCCGATGCTTTCGATGCGGCCGCATTTCTTTGCTTTGATCAGACCCTGTTTGATCTCAAAAAAAAGACGGAGCACATCCCAGTACATTGTGCCGTTTAAAATGACCGGATCGTTAGAAAAGCGGTGCAGTTCTTCAATGGATATCTTCTCACCGTCAAAAGTTCCGCACATTGCCCTGCCGCCCGAAGCGCCAAAGTCAAATGCCAATACTTTCTTTTCCATAATATTCTCCTTTTACATTGTGACAAGAGGGCTGAAAGTTGTGCTTTCAACCCTCTCCTTTCTCAAATCATACTTTATGCAGATATTCTGCCCGATCTTTATTTATACGGTTTGTAAAGAGCGCCGTAGTTTGCGCATGCCCTGTAATCAGCGCCTTCTTTGTCCATTCCGAATGCGTTCCATGCAGCCGGGCGGAAAATCTTCTCCGTCGGTACGTTGTGCATAGCAACCGGGATACGGAGCATAGATGCGAATGTGATCAGGTCTGCTCCGATGTGTCCATAGGAGATCGCGCCGTGGTTAGCGCCCCAGTTGTTCATCACGTCATATGCTGACTTGAACGCGCCTTCCTTGCCGTCGCATCTCGGAGCGAACCATGTACACGGCCATGTATAGTCTGTACGTTTCCAGAGTGTATCGGATACATCTTCCGGAAGTGCGACTGTCCAGCCCTCTGCGATCTGGAGCATCGGCCCTAAGCCTTTTACAAGGTTCAGGCGGATCATTGTAGCCGGCATCTGTACCTTTGTCTCAAAACGGCTGGAATATCCGCCGCCGCGGAAGTAGCCGAGGTCAGCCATGTTCCATGTGGTAGCGTCCATGATCGCCTGCTGGTCTTCCTCTGTCACGTTCCACCATTCTTTCATCACGCCGTTGCCGTTCTCATCTTTTGCAGCGCCGTTTGCATCCAGGCAGCAAGCGCCGGAGTTGATCAGGTGGATGATACCGCCGTTTTCTTTCGCAACTCCCTCAAGGTCGTAGCCTGTCACTCTCTTGACAGCCTCCGGGCTCCAGTATGTACGTACATCCGCGAACATCTGCGCACGGTTTGTAAGAAGTTTCATGAACAGCATCCCAAGACCGTTGAGCACGTCGTTCTCTGTAGCAAGGATGTACGGCTCGCGCGCTCCGTCCCAGTCGAAGGAAGAGTTGAGCATTGCCTCTGCAAAGTCTCCGTTCGGATAGAAGTCTGTCCACTGTCTCTGTCCCTGGAATCCTGCTGCGATCGCATTGTGTCCGATCGCTTCCTCTGACAGGTGCTCCGGGAAATTCTTGTTGCCCTGCATCAGGTCTTTGATGATAACCGCCATCTTTACAACGAACTCGAACTGTTTCTCTTTCTCTTCCTGAGATTTCTGCAGTTCTACCGGGTTCTTGTCAAATCCGATATGGCATTTCTCTTTTGCCCATGCAAGGGCTTTCTGGTATTCAGCCTCATCGTAGATTCCTTCTGTCATACGGCGGATGATCTCAACCTCGTCAACAGACTCAACGCGCATGCCGAGATAGGACTCGATGAAATCCTGGTCGATGATAGAACCGCCGATACCCATTGTAACAGATCCGATCTGCAGCCATGATTTCCCTCTCATGGAAGCAGCTGCAACTGCCGCGCGCCCGAATCTTAACAGCTTCTCTTTTACATCTTCCGGGATCGTCATATCGTCTGCATCCTGGACGTCATGTCCGTAGATACCGAATGCCGGAAGACCTTTCTGAGCGTGTGTCGCGAGCACGGAAGCCAGATATACAGCACCCGGTCTCTCTGTCGCGTTCAGTCCCCAGACAGCCTTGATCGTCTGCGGGTCCATATCCATTGTCTCTGATCCGTAGCACCAGCACGGCGTCACTGTCAGTGTGATGTCAACGCCTTCTTTTCTGAACTTGTCCGCACATGCAGCGCTTTCACCAACGCGTCCGATCGTGGAATCCGCGATGACAACTTTAACCGGCTCACCGTTTGAATATCTCAGATTTTCCTCAAACAGTTTCGCGGCGTTCTTTGCCATGTTCATTGTCTGCTCTTCCAGAGATCCTCTTACATCAAGAGCTCCCTTTCTTCCGTCGATGGTAGGTCTGATGCCGATCACCGGGTAAGATCCCACGTATCTGTTTTCTGCCATAATTACATTCCTCCTTTTTAGATTGTGTAAGAATCGTTTCTTGATTCTCATTATAATACTATTCTTCTTGTTTGTCTCGTGATATAATAGAATAAAAATATAACAATATTCACTTTTTGTACATTGCTGAGAAAGTACGGAAGCGAATCTGTATCCCCTTCCGGAACCCGCTTTCGCTCGGAGTACGGCGTAGCATTACATAGGGCGACAGAGAACGCCGTCCAAGTGCTGATGCCGTACTACGGTCCTGTCAGGAGATACTGCCCCGCTTCCTAGTATATCTCAGCAGTGAATGAACAGATAAGACGGCAAGAAGTACATAAAAGAAGCTAATACACGAACAAAGGAGATATATTACCGATATGAAGTATATGAGTTACAGAGAGGAGAGGAAACACGGGACGTTTGAGTTTCCTTTTGAGTTTTATCATGTGGGACCTGCCCACCCCCGGTACGAGATGTCCTATCACTGGCATATTGAATACGAAGTAATCCGCATATTGAAAGGCGAATTTCTGATGAAAATCAATGAAAATGAGTTTCTCGCCAAAACCGGTAATATTATTTTTATAAAAGGCGGGCTTCTTCACGGCGGGATACCAAGAGACTGCCTCTATGAATGCATCGTCTTCAACCTGGACTCTCTCATGACTTCCAGCCAGGCAGGAGAACTTCTTATAAAAAAGATCAGCAGTGACTCAATAGATGTAAATCCACTTTTTTCCGAAGACGCCCCGGAGATTGCACGGATCACCTCTGTCATGTTTGAACAGATGAAGCTTCGGACAGAGGGCCATGAACTCAGGGTGATCGGTTCCTTTTATGAATTCTTCGGATATGTTCTGGAAAAACATCTATATTCCGAATCACAGAGCATACCTCAGAAGGACGGACGGAGGATAGAACATCTGAAAAAGGCGCTTGAGCTGATCGAAACATCCTACTCCGACTGCCTTACTCTGGACGATCTCGCCATGGCCGCCGGAATGAACTCAAAGTATTTCTGCCGGTATTTCCGCGAGATGACCCACCGGACTCCGATTGATTATCTGAACTATTACAGAATCGAACAGGCGTGTTTCAAACTCGCCACATCTAACGACTCTATCGCAGAGATCGGACTGAGCTGCGGATTCAATGACGTAAGCTATTTTATTAAAACGTTTAAAAAGTACAAGGGGCTGACTCCAAAAAAATACCTGAGCACTCCCCTGTCCCAGCAGATCAGCGCATAAATTATCATAATAAAAGAAAAAGGAGGAACGATACCCGATCATGTGGTATCCAAATAAAGATATGAAAGAAGAACAATCGGTCAAAAAAGAAAAATTCGCAGCCGACACCTCATCAAGAAGCGCTGTCGACTGGGCAAAGGCTCTGGTCATCCTGCTTATCGGACTGATCATCGCGCATCTGGGCGTAACCCTGTTTCTCATCTCAGAACTGGGGACTGATACCTTTACCGTATTCATCCAAGGACTTTCCAGAGTATTCGGTCTGACTGTAGGGACAGTCCATGTAATCGTTCTCTGTATCCTGATGGCAGTCATGCTCCTGACCACAAAAGGCTATGTCAAACCCGGCACCGTCGTGTGCGCATTCTGCGGCGGACCCATTATCGACATTTTCACCTTTCTTCTCCAGAGATACATAAACGGAAATTCTCCTATGCTGCTGCGCATCATCAGCATGCTTGCCGGGTGCGTGATCCTTTCCATCGGCATGTCCGTAGTGATAAACAGCAACGCAGGAACCGGTCCCAACGACCTGGTGGCAGTGATCCTGTCAGACAAGATCGAAGCAGTCCAGTTCCGCTGGATACGCATCGGATGCGATCTGTTTTTTGTTGTCCTCGGCTTCCTGCTGGGCGGCACTGTCGGCGCAGGAACGATCACCGCTGTCTGTCTCACAGGTCCTCTGGTACAGTTTTTCCTTCCAAAGACCAGGATCCCGGTCCGAAGCATCCTGGGAGAATGATCAAACTTTTCTTATACCACGAAGACCCGCAGGGAACGTTATCCCCGCGGGTCTTCTTCATTTTATCGGATCAGATTCAAATCTTATTCTGCTTTATCTGCCGCATATACGTCTACCAGTTTCTTCAGGTATTCGTATCTTTCCATAGCCTCCTGCTCGTTGATCGCGAACAGTTTTGCAGCTTTCTCCGGATTAGATCTCTTCAGAGCATTGTAACGTACTTCTCCGTCAAGGAATGCCTGATAGTCTTCTTCCTTCGGAGCCTTGCTGTCAAGTGAGAACTTGTTGCCCTCAGCAGCCGGATTGAACCGGAAGTTGTTCCAGTATCCGCACTCTACTGCAAGCTGCTCTTCTGTCTGGGCCTTGCTCATACCTTTCTTGATACCATGGTTGATACACGGAGCGTAAGCAATGATCAGCGACGGTCCCGGATAAGCCTCAGCCTCTGTGATGGCTTTGACTGTCTGGTTGAAATCAGCACCCATAGCGATCTGTGCAACGTATACGTATCCGTAGCTCATTGCCATTCCCGCAAGGTCCTTCTTCTTCGTCTCTTTTCCGCCTGCCGCGAACTGTGCCGTAGCGCCTGTCTTTGTAGCCTTGGAAGACTGTCCGCCTGTGTTGGAGTAAACCTCTGTATCGAATACCATGATATTGATGTCCTTACCACTTGCAAGTACATGGTCAACACCGCCGAATCCGATATCATAAGCCCATCCGTCACCGCCGAATACCCACTGGGATTTCTTAGCGAGGAAGTCTTTGTTCTTGAGAACTTCGTTCTTCTCGGCAAGATCGCAGTCACATCCTTCCAGAGCAGCTACCAGCTTGTCTGTAGCCGTTCCGTTCGTAGCGCCGCATCCGAATGTATCAAGGTACTCTTTGGCAGCAGCCTTAACATCTTCTTTTTCAGCGATCTCAGCGATCTTCTCTACTTTCGCTTTCATTCTGTCACGGATCGTGTTCTGAGCGAGCAGCATACCATAACCGAACTCTGCATTATCCTCGAACAGAGAGTTGCTCCATGCCGGTCCCTGTCCCTTCTCGTTCACTGTGTAAGGTGTGGACGGTGAGGAGTTACCCCAGATAGAGGAACATCCTGTTGCATTTGCAATGTACATCCTGTCACCAAACAACTGTGTGATCAGCTTCGCGTATGGTGTCTCACCACATCCTGCACATGCTCCTGAGAACTCAAGCAGCGGCTGTTTGAACTGGCTTCCCTTTACAGTTGTCTCTTTGAATTTTGCGACAACTTCCGGTTTCACCGGAATCTCTCTTCCGTAGTTGAAGTAGTCCTGCTTGCCGGCATTTGCTTCCATGTTGCCCATAACAAGAGCCTTCTCGCCCTTCTTGCCCGGACATACATTCGCACAGGAACCGCATCCTGTACAGTCATATGCAGATACGGTGATGGAGAATTTCATTCCCGGCATACCGATCATGTCGATCGTTTCCATTCCTTCCGGAGCTTTTGCAGCCTCTTCCTCTGTAAGGGCTACCGGACGGATAACAGCGTGCGGACATACATATGCACAGCGGTTACACTGGATACAGTTTTCCGGCTGCCATACAGGGATGTCCACTGCGATACCACGTTTCTCGTATGCGGAGGAACCGGACGGTGTAGACCCGTCTACATAGTCATTGAACGCGGATACCGGAAGTGTATTTCCTTCCTGTGAGTTTACCTTAGCCTGGATGTTTTTGACGAAGTCAACAACATCTTTTCTTCCGTTCTCGTCTACCTTCGGCTGTGCAAGACCTTCATCCGCTGCGTCTTTCCAGCTCTCCGGAACTGCCACTTCGACAACCTGTTTTGCACCTGCATCGATGGCATCGTAGTTCATCTGTACGATCTTGTCACCTTTTCTTCCGTATGTAGCTTTTGCGGCAGCCTTCATCAGGTCGATTGCCTCTGCCTCCGGAATGATCGCGGCAAGTTTGAAGAATGCAGACTGAAGAACTGTATTGATACGTCCGCCAAGTCCGATCTCTTTACCGATCTTAATACCATCGATGGTATAGAATTTGATGTTGTGGTTTGCGATGTATGCTTTCACCTGTCCCGGCAGATGCTTCTCAAGTCCTTCCATATCCCATGAGCAGTTCAGAAGGAACGTACCGCCGTCAACAAGCTCCTGTACCATGTTGTACTTGTCCACATAGGACGGGTTGTGACATGCCACAAAGTTTGCCTGATGGATCAGGTATGTTGATTTGATCGGTGATTTACCGAAACGCAGGTGAGACATCGTAACACCGCCGGACTTCTTGGAGTCATAATCGAAGTAAGCCTGTGCGTACATATCTGTGTTGTCACCGATGATCTTGATGGAGTTCTTGTTTGCTCCGACTGTACCGTCAGCGCCAAGTCCCCAGAACTTACAGTTGATCGTTCCTTCCGGTGTTGTAACGAGCGGCTCGTCAGCTTTCAGTGACAGGTTTGTCACATCATCTTCGATACCGATCGTGAATTTCTGTTTCTCATCATTGTGATATACAGCAACGATCTGAGCAGGTGTTGTATCTTTGGAACCAAGTCCGTAACGTCCTGTGTAGATCGGCACTGCATCGAATTTGGAGCCTTTGAGTGCTGCAACAACATCCAGGTACAGCGGCTCGCCCATAGCTCCCGGCTCTTTTGTTCTGTCAAGTACAGAAATCTTCTTCACTGTATCCGGGATCGCATCGATAAGAGCCTGCGCGCAGAACGGTCTGTAAAGACGTACTTTGACAACGCCGACTTTCTCTCCTGCCTTCATCAGGTAGTCGATGGTCTCCTCGATCGTATCACAGACAGAACCCATAGCTACGATCACGTGCTCTGCATCCTCTGCTCCATAGTAGTTGAACAGCTTGTAGTCTGTTCCGATCTTAGCATTTACCTTGTCCATGTAATCCTGAACGATTCCCGGCATTGCATCGTAATACGGGTTGCATGCCTCTCTTGCCTGGAAGAAGATATCCGGGTTCTGAGCGGAACCTCTCTGGCACGGATGGTTCGGGTTCAGCGCATGTGCACGGAACTCATCGATTGCGTCCATGTTTACCAGATCTTTCAGATCTTCGTAATCCCATGTCTCGATCTTCTGGATCTCATGAGATGTACGGAATCCGTCAAAGAAGTTGATGAAAGGAAGTTTTCCTTCCAGTGCTGCGCAGTGAGCAACCGGTGTCAGGTCCATGACCTCCTGAACGCTGGACTCGCAGAGCATAGCAGCTCCGGTCTGACGACAGGCGTAAACATCTGAGTGGTCACCGAAGATTGACAGCGCATGGCTCGCCAGTGCACGAGCAGACACATTGAATACTCCCGGAAGCTGCTCTCCGGCAACTTTATATAAGTTCGGAATCATGAGCAGAAGTCCCTGTGAAGCGGTAAATGTCGTTGTAAGAGCTCCTGCGGAAAGAGAACCGTGTACAGCACCTGCCGCACCTGCCTCGGACTGCATCTCTACGACATTGACTGTCTGTCCGAAGATATTCTCTCTGCCTTCTGTAGCCCATTCATCAACGTGCTCCGGCATAACGGATGACGGTGTAATCGGGTAGATCGCCGCAACTTCTGTGTACGCATAAGATACGTGAGCGGCAGCCTGATTACCATCCATGGTCTTCATTTTTCTTGCCATTTTCTTGTTCCTCCTTAAGTTTTACATGAAAAAATAGTTTAATTCACATGTATTTTCATTATATCGCCAAAAGTGACAAAAGTCCATAGAGGGCGGTCGGTTTTTTGTACATTTTGAAGTACAGTTTTCGTAATCTGGTATTATTAATAAACTGTATTTATATTGGAGAGAACCGTCAGGTTTTTGCTTAACAAAATCTCCGATCATACACCATTTGTTTTCTTATTCATATAAGTTAATCCTCCCGCACCACAGCATCCCATATCAGATAAGCATCCAGATAATATGCTGTCAAAGGACTCTGCGCCAGATTCCCGGTAACTTTTACATGCTTTCCCACCAGGGAGTCATCAATGCCTTTCTCCATATTTAACAGCTGGATCTTTTCACAGCCGTCAACTTCTGTCAGGCTTCCCTCAACTGTTACTTCCACATCAGCCGGTGTATCAAGAAGGATCACATAAGCAGAAAGCGCCGATCCATTTGGATGTTCCCATTCCACGACATCAAGTACACCTGTCACTTCAACCGGCCCCTCTGTATAAACCGGGCGTTCTGCCTCTGCTCCCGCATCATCTGACACAGCTGGATTTTGTCCGGTCTCCGGCACCGTATCCTGAGCTTCAGTCCCCCGAGCATTTTCAAGTTCAATCACATTCCATTTCCCGGCCTTTTTCGCCCAGCATTTCCCATTAAATACGGGACGGATCTCTTCAAACACTCCCGGCGCTATGACCAGTTTGCCATCCGTGTTCCTCATTTCCCACACACCATCTTTGACAAGCGGAACATAACCTTCTGAAGCAGCATAGCAGTAGGGTTCTTCAATCTCACTTCCCTGAGCTGTATACTGCTGCCAGGACGCCTCATATTCAAGAGGTATCACCGTTTTTCCCTGAGTATTTACATATCCCCATTTTCCGTCTTTTTCCACCGCAAGGAGCCCGGAACTTTCAGAACCGCATTCTTCATAAATAAAATCTGTAACGAGGCTGCCGCTGCTGTTGTAGACCGCATATAATCCCGGGAACTCATCAGGCCATTCAACAACATCCACAGCAGAGGATGCATCAAACAGAGAATCAGACTGTTTCACCCCTATCGCATCCGAAGAGATCATATCTGTCCTGCCTTCCGACATCTGGCCAAACGCTTCCATTACATTGTGCAGCCCGTCATTGTAATAATAAAAATATCCTTTATAGCCACCTATGTCCGGCCCCCACACAGCAATAGCAGGCTCCAGCTGTCCCGTCATTTCATCAAAATAAAAGTCGTAGACATCGATCCCATACTCCTCGGAATATACAGGTGTTTCTGAATGCAGACTGTAGTACCCGGCTATGGTTCCGGCATCACTATATTCGGGATCAACCACAATTTCCCCTGAATCTTTAACTATTCCATACAGATCACCATTTCGGACCACTGCATAAGAAGAAAAAATCTGCCTTTCCAATTCATTTTCCGGATAGTTCATGTAATTGTCATAGCGCAGGTAATAAATATCATCCGCCTCGATTTCTTCTTCCAAAGCTTCCGTATAGGACTCAAGATCCTGATACTCCTCTTCTATATCAGTGAATTCCTGCCTGTCAGACGCCGGTACCTTCTCCTGTGCCTGACTGATCACTTCCTGTGCCTTTTTAACTTCACCTTCATCAAGATACAGATCCACCAGTGCAAGATACGGCTCCTTTTCCTTTGGTGCGATCTTTATCGCCTCAAGGTAGGAGTCCTCCGCCTTTTCATAGTCCATCTCTTCCAGATATTTATTTCCTTCCGCCACATAATTGCCGGACTGCTGCTTTTCATATTTATCTTTCAGGATCAGCATTCCGGCTGCCGCTGCGGCACTGACGATGAGGAGTGCCGTTACGATTAAAGGCCATTTTTTCTTGTTTTTCCTCTTCTTATGACCTTCAGTGTTCTCCAAATGTGTTTGCCTTCCTGCTTCCTCCTCGGATGCCACAGGATGTCCGCACGACGGGCAATATTTTTCAGTTCCTTTTAATTCTTTTCCACATTCCGGGCAAAACATTTTCCTTCCCCCTGTTTTCACGGATTTTCCAGCAGTGACCTGTCTGTAGCCTGTGCTGTTTCCAGCGGATACGCATTAGAATAGTATTCTTCATCTGCCGGCACCTCTCTTTCCGAGACTGTCTCTGACACCAGAGCACCGTCTTTGATCGATATATGACTGACAGATTCATATCCCATATGCGCCCAAAGCTGTACTATATAAGACTCTGTACCGCCATTTTCATCGGCATACAATACGGTATGTCCGCCGGGGATCTCTCCCAGAAGCTTTCCCGCCCCGTTTTCTATAGTATAGATCTGATACATGTAATCAGCCTCGCACGTCCCGGCACGGATCAACAGTTCTTTCACTCCGTTTTTATCGATATCATAAACAGAATAAATATCATACGGCATTTCCGCATCTCCAGGATCTTTATATCCCTGGTCCAGTATTGAGCCATAAACGTTCCTGTATATTTCCGCTGTGACCGTCCCGCTTCCCTGCGTGTCTTCTCCCCCATCACCATTGTTTTCAGTTTCAGCATCTGCCGTGCTGTCTGCCGGCTGATCCTTATCCCAGTGAGTCTTCAGCGTCAGATTTACTTTTCCGAGTACAGACGGATCCATTGAGTATGAAAAACCAAGAGCGTCTCCGGAGCCGTCATTTTCCCCTGTGACAAGCATCAGCATCTCTTCGCAGTCATCAATATAATTAAAACATCTGATCCAGCTTTCGCGGATTCTTGCCGCCTCATTCGGGAGCCCGATACTGTCCAGATAATCTGCCATTTCATATGCGTTCTGCTGCTCTCCGCTGAACTCGGATCCTGCAAGTATGCCGTCCGTGCCTGCCTGTTTTACAAATGCGCCGTCTGTATAAGTGAGCACAAAAGAGTTATAGGTCGCCCCGTCTGCATACATATAGACAAGATGGTAAATGCCGCCGCAGATATATGTATTCCCCTCGCTTTCCTGGAGGAACAGCCCGCTGTTTTCATAATCCCCCCGCCCCAGGACCGGGCCGAGTTCTGTGAATTCATCCTTCAGGACCACATCCGGGCCTTCTGTCTCATACATCTGGAGATAAACAGCATTTTGATCATATCCTGCATATGCATCTATCCGCACATCATTGTTCATCATAAGAACAAGGAGTTCTTCCTGCCCGTCATTGTCAAAATCCCTGATCCTGGAATTCACCACACCTTTCTGTGAATGTACCGGCTCCAGCCCCACATAGTTTACAGACCTTACATAGCTGCATGTATAATCACCTTCCTGGCACTCCCCTTCCTGAGGGATAAGGACTCTGTCCACATAGGCGTACAGATTATATTTCTGTTTCACGGTACTGCTCTGTGTTTCTGTCACACCTTTTTCCAGTATTGTCACCGCTTTCTCAGGTTGATCCTGAACATTATAAATCTCGGCCAGTTTCAGATAGGGCTCTTCTTCCTTCGGCTCAATCTCAATGGCTGACAGATAGGTGTCCTCTGCTTTTTCATAATCCATCTCTTCCAGATAGCGGTCCGCCGCCGCCATGTTTTCATTATATTGTTTTTCTCTTAATTTCGGCAGGACTGCCAGGAATACTGCGGCTGCAGCAGCTGCCAGGATAAGGATGATGACCAGGATGATAAGAATCACCTTCCCTGTATGTTTCTTTTTCTTCTGCTGCGCCCCCGCCTGCTCATTCTTTCCCGCTTCTCCCAAAAACGTTACATTTTCCCGGGGGATATTCTCCTCTGCATCCGCCTGCCTGAGCGGCGAACCGCAGAAGGCACAGAATTTAGCGTGATCATGGTTTTCTTTTCCACAGTTTGTACAGAACATAATCTACCTCTGCTTTCTCTTATGTACTCTTTCATCTCCTCTGTCTACTCGGATTCGATCTTTTCCAGCATCTTTTTTCTCTGTCCCGGAAACAGGACCGCTGTCAGGATAAGACCGATCAGGCAGCCCAAAGCGCCGATACATGCAGCCGCTGTTATAATAATTCCCATCGTTATCTCACTCATCCAAGCCAGCCTCCTTCCGAAACCTGAGTGTATACATCTATCAGCAGATTCATCTCTGCGTCCTCATTGTTGTCCTTTTTCTGATCCTCATACATCCGTTCTGCCTTTTCATAATATTCGGCAAATCTTGTATAATCCCGGGCAGAATTATCCAAAAGTTCCTGCGCATCTATCTCCAGAAACGCATATCTTTTATAAATATTATAATCTTCGCCATATAATTCTCTCATCTTATCCACTGTCTGGACGGCATCTTCCAGCTGCCCCTGTTTTTCATACAGCACCGTCAGTGTATCATATGTGTCATAAGTTGCCCATCCCTGAGCCTCAACGGTCAGAAGGCTGTCAATGGCTTCGGACCTGTAATCACTGTTTCCGCTCTTGTCCGCAAGTTCGATATCAATAGACGCCAGCCGTTCCAGAATCTGCATCTGATCTTCCATCGGCAGTTCAGCTTTTGCCTCAAGAAGGACTGTCCTCTGACTGACATCCTCTCCCTTTGCATCGTAGAGATCATACAGCATGAGAAACGCTCTTTCCTTTATTTCTTCATCTTCGGTAATGTCAATACAATGCCGGAATTCCTGGATTGAAGCATCATACTTTCCCTGTGCCTTCTCTATCTCGCCTTTTGTGTAATAGACCGAATCCTCACCCAGCCCATGGTCTATGGCTTCCTGCAGGACCTTTTGTCCTTCATCCACTTCTCCGTTGTACACCAGGGCTATGGCATAATCACGGTAATATGATGCCTGTTGTGTGCCCAGGCGGAATAACTGTTCATATGCATCGACCGCCTGCTCATACTGCCCAAGCTTAAAGCAGCTGTCCGCTTCAAGATAAAAAACGTCCGCCATCCTTGCCTGGGACAGATCGATTTTCTCATTCTCGCGGATGTCGTAGTCGATAAAGGAAATACACTCCTCATATTTTCCCTGGACATAAAGGGAATACGCATTCTGGTAATAGCTTTCCAAAGCATCCGGGAGCAGCGCGGATGCCTCCTGATATGCTTCTTCCTGCTTTGCATATTCTCCGACCTCTCTCAGTTCCACCTGATCTTGCACCAGATCATTATATTTATCTGTTATCCCAAGGCGCACTCTGTGGATCCCGTATCCGCCAAGCGCGATAAATCCTGCCAGAGACACCCCCAGGATCACCCGGACCGCTGTCTGTCTGCGGAGAAGTTTCTGATATCTTTTGTCTTTTCTGCTGATATTTTCAAAGGCATGAAAAAGTTCCCGCGCCGTCTGATAACGGTCTGCGGGCGCGATCCTGGTTGCCCGTTCTATGACCTGGGCAAACGCATCACCTGTACACCGGGCAAGCAGTTTCTTGTCGATCTTCTGCCTGCAGTCCTGTATTTTCTGCCCTGTTGCGATATGATAAATAGAAGCGCCGACACTGTAAATATCCGTTCTTTCATCTACATCCGACTTTTCCGGGACACTGATCCCTGAACTACTGCTCAAAGCCATGATATATTGTTCCGGTGATGTATATCCGTTTGTAAACCCCAGGATCGCAGTGTGGTCAAGATAGAATGAAATATTAAAATCGATCAGACAGATGTTCCCTTCTGGTGTCAGCATGATGTTTGCCGGCTTTATGTCACCATGGATGATCGGAGGGTTCTGACTGTGAAGGGCATTCAGGGCACTGCACAGCTGCATGCCCCATCTGATGAGCTGTTTCTGGGTGAACGTATGCCCCTCTCTGATCAGCTGGGCAAATGATTTTCCCGGAATATAGCTCATAACAGTATATGTCTCGCCATTCATCTCAATAAAATCAAACACCTGCGGAAGATAAGAATGATGAAGTTTCTTCAGGATATCCACTTCCCGCCGGTCTGCCGCAGATGACGTCCCTCTTTTTTTCACCTGCTTTAAGACTACCTCCTGGCGGAGCCGCTTATGGTAAGCCTTATATACAACTCCGCCGGAGCCTTCACCAAGTTTTCCCAGTATCTCATAAGTGTCTGCAAAGCTTTCCGCTGTTCCCATATCACTGTCCCGCCCTGACTGTAAATTCAAATTCCTCGTCCTCTGAGAGCCGGAATATCATATGGTCGGTCAGTCGGACCGGGCCTGTGATCTGCCGTCCGTCTGCAAACACATGGTTAGATGAACCGAGATCCTCCAGAAAACAGCCGTTTTCGCTGCAAGTGACCCTGGCATGTTTCCTGCTGACTGTCGGGTTGTCATGTATCACAAAATCCGCCTCTGAAGATTTTCCTATGACAAGCCCATCCCGGCTCACCCGCATTTCTTCTCCGGTCTTCAGCCTTTTTATCCACGCTGAATATTTCATTTCCGGCGTGAGGAGCACAGTCTGTTCATCTTCCGGATGAGGAACCTGCTTTCGCACCGGCTGTACCGGATTTCGTATGATAACATCTTCTGAGAATCCCTGTTTCCGGATTTCGGGTATGGCAATCTCTTTTCTGTCTTTCCATCCTTTAAAATAGTCCTTCATTTTTCCCTCCAAATGTGGCTCTTTTGGCAGTTTTTTATCCCATATATTTGTAAATGATCTTATCTACAACAGGAATTATGATCGATCTCCTTTTCAGTGCCTTCAGTCCAAGTGCAATAAACAAGAGATATTTTATGATGTCAAACACTTCCCCTATAAGGCTCAGGATATTGGAAAAAGTATAATAGGTAAACGGTGTTGTAAACATCCCTATGATCCCGCTGAGCACTCCAAGCACATCCGGGAAAAAGCCAAGTATGATATCAATGAGAGAGAACACTATAAGCAGGATCACAGCCTTAACGCTTGATCTCCTGAGCCACTCATCATCCTCTACCAGCAGTACATAAGCCGCCAGAAGAACAGCCACAATATATCCTCCGAACAGCGCCCCGAAGTAAATCCCTGCTGCCAGTAATCCAAACGGGATTCCCAATTTTGTTTTATCCATTCCCTTATTCCTCCTTTAATTTTAAATCCAGGATCCTTTCTACAGATCTGTCCAGTCTTTCCTCTGTGATCTGTCCTTCCTGCACAGCCTGAAGGATCCCGTTATATGCCGCTTCAAAATCAGCCGGCATCAGTATCATATCCGCTCCCGCCTGAACCGCCATGACAGCAGCCTCAGCCGAAGAATAATGTTCCGCGACCGCGCCCATGTTCATCGCATCCGTGACTACGACCCCGTCAAACTCAAGCTCTCCGCGAAGCAATTCCGTAATGATGGTTTTCGACAAAGACGCCGGCAGATCATCACCGGTTACTTCAGGAAGAGAGATGTGTCCCACCATCACAAAAGGACTTCCTGCCCTGATGCCGGCCTCAAACGGCAGAAATTCGCACTGCCTTAGTTCTTCCAGCGTCTTTTCCGAATAAGCAAATCCATCGTGGGAATCTTCAGTGGTATTTCCATGCCCCGGAAAGTGTTTCAGCACAGGCCAGATCCCCTCGCCCATAAGGCCCTCCGTTTCCGCCGCTGTCATTTCCGCCGCAATGGACGGGTCCGAGCTGAAGGCCCGGTATCTTACCACAGTATTTGCCTCGTTGCTCCACACATCCGCATCAGGCGCAAAATCCACATTAAATCCATACTCTCTTAGATAACCGCCTATACAGGCCCCGGCCTGATATGCCTTTGACGGGTCTTCTGTCTTTCCGATTTCGCACATATCTCCCACATCTTCTACAGGGAAATCAGGATCGGAAGCTATCCTCGCAACAGTCCCTCCCTCTTCATCCACACTCAGAAAAGGGATCAGACCGGTACGTTCTCTGCTCATTTCCAACAGGTCCTCATTGAATCCTTTCACCTGTTCCGGGGTTTCTATATTCCCCTGCATCAGGATAAATCCGCCTGCGGGACAGTCGCTGTAAGCGCTCACCAGAGCGCTGTCCACAGAAGTCAGAGCCGCGCCGCCTGTCAGTGCTTCCGGAGTCACGATGAAAAGCTGAGCCGCTTTCTCCCGCAGAGACATTTTCTCAATGATAACCTCCTGTTCTGACGGAAGCGACACTTTTCCTGCAATATCTGTCTCCGGAATTCCGGAAACCGCACCGGCCCGTTCCTTATTTCTCCCCATGCAGGTGACAGCCGCACCGGCTCCTGCTGCCAGTACGATCACAGCCAGGATCCATCCTCTAATTTTCATATTCGCAGATATACCCTATCTTTCCTGAGAATTCCGGGGCAGTTGAGAGCAGGTTATCCGGCACGTCATTCAGCACCCATCTTCCTTCATTTCCATAATAAAAGATATCCAGAGAGTTTTCCTCTGTCTGACCATCAGAAAAGCTCGGTTCGCCCTGAAGCCAGAGCCCGGCGCACCAGTATGTATCAGAATTGATCTTTTCTCCGTAAAGTTGATTTGAGGCATCTACCCAGTAATAATCCTGGGAATTGGCATCCCTGCGTCCGCCAACCCGGAATTGTATGTTTGTCAGCTGCTGCTGATCAATCTCGCTGATAATATAGTCGAATTCTTCCTTACTGTTTATCCTCACCAGATACCCGCCGGAATTCAGGCAGTTCTGATATGCTTCTGACCAGGTACAGTCGCTTACAACATATTCATATCTGTGAATGCCGCCTTCGGTTGGATCATAGGCAGGCTGAGTCTCCTGCTGTTGCTGCTGATCCTCCGGAGCCTGCGCACCCGTACCGTCATCTCCCGGCTGTGTCTCATCTTGTCCGGCGCCGCTCGCCTGATCCGACTGCGGATCTTCTCCTGCTTCAGCCGGCTGAGTTTCCTGTACTCCCTCTTCTGTATCTGCCGCGCCGGCTGAATTTTCTGTCCCTGCTGCAACAGCTGCTCCATCGCCATGATAATCGTCGGATACGACCCAGAAGGCAAGGCCTCCGACAGCTGACAGAAAAAGGATCGAACTGACAATCACAACAGGAATCCTGGAAGGCTCTGACTTCCGCTTGCCGCCATCGATCCTCGCGCCGCACACTTCGCAGAATACAGCATCTTTATCTACCGGGCTCTTACAATTCGGACATTTCATGATTCATTCCCCCAGTCTGACTTTCCTATTCGATCGGAGTTCCGCAGGAGGTACAGAATTTCTGTCCCGGTTTTACCTCTTTCCCGCAGTTCGGACAGAGAATCTTATTCTGCACAGGTTCCGGCTGTCTGTATTCTTCCTGTACTGCATTTCCCGTTTCCTGCTGTACCGGTTCAGCCATTTCCTCCACTTTCGCGCCACAGTTAATGCAGAAAAGCTGATCCTCCTCCAATGGCGCGCCGCAGCGGGCACACACCCTTCCGGAAGCAGCGTTCTGCACTGTACTGCTCACCGGGATATCGATCTTTGTTCCACATACATTACAGAACTTAGAATTTGCCGGGATCTCTGTCCCGCAGTTCGGACAGAGCATGGTCCCTTTTATCTTCTGCATGCTTTCTGTGAGCTGTCTCTGCTGTTCTTCCAGAGCCTGGATTCCCGCCGCGATCTGAGAAGCCTCGCCCTCCAGCTGTACACCATACCGGGAATACTGGTCATAATAAAACTTTCCAAGTTGCTCCAGCGCTTCTTTTTTCTGAGCCTCAAGCGTCCTTATCTGGGAAGACATCTTCGCAGTATCTGTCACTTCCTTTGTCTTCTGGATCGCCCCCTGGCTCAGCATTGAAATTTTTTTGTCCAGATCAGTTAAAAAAGCCATGTCTTATTTCCTCCTGTATCACATTAAGTTTCTTCATCATAAAATCCGGTTGCATACTACATTTTTTATCTCACCTTGAAGCCGCAGTTACCGCAGAAAACGGAATCCTCCTCCAGCTTTGCACCGCAATTCGGGCAGAACGCCGGACTTTTCTCCTGCGGTGCCGGGATTTCAGCCTCCTGTTCCCCGCTGTCAGACGCGGCAGGAGCAGGTTTCTCCGAAAACGAAGCTTCCTCCCCGCCCGAACGAAGACGTGTAATCTTGTCAAACAGAGGGAGCAGTTGCGGAAGCGGATCTTCAAACCCACCCTCATAATATGCTTTTCCCAGTTCTCTGTATGCCTCGTCAAGGGACATATCATCTCCGAAATTTACCAATACTGTTCTGTCATTTTCCATCTTATATTTCTCCTGTCTTTGTTTTTACCGTCTTTTACATAGAGAACGGATTGATATACCAGCTTCCACCAATTTTGATCACTTCAAGGGTCATCTGCTGATCTCCCTCATAATCAAGGGCTTCGATCGATATTGTCATTGTCAGATCAACTTCTTTCCCGGCTTTGACGGTCACATCAATATCTTCTCCTTCAAATTGATCCTCGATTTCCTTGACCTCCCGGTCAGACAGATCAAACTCATCATCGATCTCATAGCTCAACTTATAGTCGATATCAAAAAGATGAACAGACCCAATACTGTAGTTAAAAGCGTTCTCGATCTCTTCCGCTATTTCGTCACGTTCATTTTCGTTATCGTCCTCAAACATCTCATCGGGAAATGCCTTGAGAAGCTGATCTATATCCCGATTTTCTATTCCTTCCATCAGATTGCGGATCGGTTTTTCATATCCGCCCCCGCCGGCGCATGCCCTGACGATAAGGATCACTGCAATGACCAATATGATGACAGCCCCGATCGCAAAGGCCGGTGCCTTTTTCGTCTTTTTTACACCGGCCGCTCCGGACAAACCCGGTCCTTCCCGTAAGTCCTGTCCGGGCTGGACATCATACTGCTGACCTGCCGTGCTCTGTGTCTGCGTCACCGGAGTTCCGCATTTCGGACAAAATTTTGCCCCTTCTTTAAGCTGGGCCCCACAATTTCTGCAAAACATAACTTTTCCTCCTTATGCCAAAGTAAACTGGTTTTCTTTTTCCCTCAGATATATTTTCGTCCCTCGCGGGAGATAATACTGCCGGCCTTTTCCCAGCGGCTGTCCGCTCTCAAGGAAAACTGTCCGGATTTCCGCCGGTTCCACACAGTATTCCTGATACTCATCCACATAATAGATCCCGCCAAGATTATCCCGGCTCTCATAAGGCGTGATAATGATCTTTCCATCTTCACTGCGGAAGAACACCTCTGTCCTGTCCTCCAGCGGATATGCCTTTCCCGCATACATTCCGTTGGCTCCCAGCAGAGCGCCGGTAAACGGTTTCGATACGGCCGGCTGTTTTCTCTGTGCTGCCGGCTGTCCTGTGCTCTGCTGCTCTGCTGTTTCATGATGGATATGCCGGGGAACTTCCCTGAGGTCTGTATCCTGCCGGGTCTCCCGTCCGAACATCTCTTCCGGCTCCGTTTTTTTCTCCTGTTCCAGCCTCGTGATCTGTTCAATGTAAATATCTTCCTGTTTATCGGATTTTGAGGATGCCCACAGGAGCAGACCTATGGCTGAAAGTATAAGGACCAGCAGGCATACCCCTTCCCAGGCGATCAGCGGGATAAAACTCAGGCTTATGGCATCTCCCACAAGGGCCAGGAGCGTTGACTGCTTCATTTCTTCAAGACTTCTCCATACAAGAAAGAACACCACTCCCCCGACGATTCCGTTCAGGATGCTGCCGGCCAGAGAAACCACATAGCTTTTCCTTTTTCCCAGAACCGATGTTAGGAACGCCTCAATGAGCACGAACAACGCCGCTCCGGCAATTCCCCAGGCATAAGGCCTCAGCTGCGTCTGTATTCCCGAAAACATCATCTGCAGTTCTTCCGGGCCGCTGTAAAATCCCAGCCCCACTTTCATTACGTCCATTACGGACAGTTCCAGGATACTGGAGTCAAGCAGTGGGATAAACCATATTCCCAGCGATCCAGCCAGTAAAACTGCGATTAAAAACCTTAGTCCATTTTTCATGTCTTTTCCTCCAGCTCTTTTACTTTCATTTCATGGTATCCCGGTGTTTTTTTCTCATCCTGACCGCAAGAACCATGATCAATATGATGACCACACCGGCTGCCCCGGCCGCAATGTATATCACAAATGTATGATCTACGATTTTCCCTTTTTCATTAATTCCGGCCCTGTATCTTAAATCATATCGCCCATCTCCGTCTTCGTCAACATTTAAGACCGTATCTTTTTCAGAATCTGCAACCGTATCTATTTTTGTATCTTCCGTAATGCGGATTTCCTCAAATTCCCTGAAATCCGTATATTCTCCGCTGTCGTCCATAAATCCGATCGTATAGTCCATCCTGCCTTTTCCGGTACCGTCGATCTGCACATCATACTTCACGCCATCCTTCAGCCGCAGGATCTTGATCCTGTTATCTTCCTCAGTCCCCTGTTCCTGTGTATCCGGGGTGTCTCCCGGCTCTCCTTCTTCCGGTTCTTCAAAGCTCAGAGTCCCAAAGTCTGTCCTCGTATTCAGGCTGTCACCGTCAGAATCCAGCGTCTCCCCGTTATAAGTCACTTTCACATCCACAGGGCAGGCGATCCGTATATAGATGTACTTCTGTCCGTTGATCTGATCTGCGATATCATGAAAGAAGAACACAAGATTTTCCGCCGAATCCACCTCATAGTGACACCCTTCGCTGGCTATTCCTTCCAAAAGGGACTGTGCCTCTGCTCTCTGGCCGTCATCCAGAGAACTGAAAAAGCCCAGAGTATAGATATAAATATCTTCCTGCCTCAGCTGTTCCGCATACTGCGTCAGCTCTTCTCCTACTTTCCCGGCGTTGGGCATACCGTCGCTCATGAGTACGATGATCCTTTTTTCCGCGTTGCTGCTTCTGAGCATCTCATATGCCGTGGCAAGCCCATCCTCCATGTTAGTCCCGCCGCCGGAACTGACTGCGTCAACGGACGTATGCAGGACATCCGCGTTCATTGAAAAATCATTTACAACCCCCGCCTGATCCGAGTATGCCACGACTCCGATACTGGCGTCCTCTTCCAGCACTGTACTGATAAATTTCTGTGTTGCCTCTATTGTCTCGTCCATGGGCTCGCCGTCCATACTTCCGGACTTGTCCAGGACAACAACAATATCTCTCTCATCAGAAGTCGTCCTTCGGGTTCCGGTAACAGTGATCTCTGCATCCGCCCTCTCGAACTCTCCCCACTCGCAGATAAAGCCAATGCCGCTCAGATCCATGCCGTAACTGAAATCTGAAGTACTCCATTCGCCGTTTTTATCCTGTGAGATTATCCCGTATCTTCCTCCGGAAAATCCGGGTTCCCCCGGCGCCCAGTCCGTATATCCGAACCGCTCATCGTTCTCCCATTTCCAGTTTCCGTCCCCCGGATCAGTCAGTCCGAAGAAAGCACTTCCATAATTATTCGCCGAAAGGAGAGAGAAGAGGAATTCATTTTCCTGCTGAGAGGTTGCCGTGGCAAGATACCCCCCTTTTGTCTCGCAGAATTCTTCCGCGTCATCCCAGGAGTTCACGTCCCCTTCAAAACGATAGATATAATAGTAATGTCCGTCCTTCTCCGCCGCCCCGGCAGGGACATTGGCCGGGTCAAACGCGCCGGCCCTCTGTCCGAAATCCGTCTGTACCTTAATTTCACCGGAAAGGGCCTGTTCCCGCACCCTGACAGTCACCGTTTTCGTTTTTGCGGGATCCAGCCGGTCTCTCAGTTCGATCGTATACTTTCCTTCTGTAAGTCCCAGCCAGACAGGCTCCGGATTCGTTACCTCCATGGAGTCCGTATAATTCTCCGGGTTTCCCTGCTCATTATTGCGCACTCCGGTGATATTTACTGTATAATCTCCATACAGTACGCTGTTGATATCGTACACCGACATCCTGGCTGAGTCTGACACGGTGTAATCCATGCCAAAATTTGTCTGTACCTCCAGCTCCGTGTTTTTCCCGTTCTTTCTGACCTCTGCGGACTTCTCTACGGTCCTTTCACTGTCCGCATTATCTTTGAGGGTGATCGTATATTCTCCCTCCGGCAGATCCAGCATGACCGGATCCTCGCTGTCCGCTTCGATCTCTCTGCTGTAATCTTTTCGAAAAAGCCCGAGAAATCCGCTCTTCTGCTTTCCGCTGATGTTCACGGTATAATCGTCATACCGCATTCCTTCCCTGTCAAAAACCGTTAATTCTGTCTCCGTCGAGTAAGTGGCTTTTGTCTCTTCCCGGCCCTTGATCCCCACTTTGTCAAAAGCGGCATAGATGCATTCCATTTTGCTGTCTGAGAGTAGGAGTATTTTCCCGGCGGCTGTCACACATTCTCTTACTGTATTAAATGTACAGTCTGAAGGAAATATCAGGTTGGCCGTATACCACAGATCAGCGATCTCATCATTTGTCAGCCTTTCCCCTTTTCCTTTTATTCCTGTATTCATAAGATAAGCAGCATAGGAAATGATCGTACTGCTCTGATGTTCACCCATCCCCTGATAGTAATCTCTTACGTGATAGGCCTGACCGGAGCTGTTTTCTCCGCCCGGATAGGAGCAGCGTACCACTGATTTCCAGTCCATCCGGGGCTCAGGGTTTTCTTCTGTCCTCTGTGTCTCTGCCTCCACACAGTACCCCATGATATCCGAAAAAGCTTCATTGATGCCTGACGGCATATCATTTGTATTCGTATTGGAAAGTGTGGATGTGTAACGGACCACCCCATGTGTGTATTCATGCGTTGCAGCATCGATCTCTGTGCTGAATTCATTTATCAGGTTTCCGTTTTCATCATAACATGGGTTAAAAGCAATGACCGATCCGTTGGGCGAAGGCCAGTAAAATGCATTGTCTGACCGTTCTGTCGTGCTTCCATCCCACATCTTAAGCCCGGAGGCGTGGACATATACATTGACGTCCTCTCCCTCGCCGGTGAACGAATCCCGGGAAAAATTTGTCAGGTAAAAATTATATGCTGCCGTTATATTTGTCATTGCGTCTACAGCAGACCGATCCGGCTCTTCTCCGTCCTTCCAGGTCACGACGCTGTGATTTTCATCATAATACCAGTCATAATCATGTCCGTCGAGCGGGATGTTTACCGTGATCCTGGTTCCTGTCCGGCTCTCATAGACCATGGAATTCCCCTGATCCGTTTTTTCTGCAATAAATGTTTTCTCTTCCCCTTCAATTTGTCCCGGATATGTAAACTCGGTCTGCAGGCTCTCCACAAGTCCGTTAAACAGGACAACTTCTCCGCTCTGAGCATTTACGAGTACTTCCGCAGACGCTCCATCCGCGGATACATTCAGCACATATACAAGGACCGGGTTCTCCTTATCGTCAAGATTATATACCGCCAGTTTTTCTTCGCTGAGTTCACCCGTTTCAAGTTCGTCCGCGTTGATCTCACTGTAGTTGTCCCTGATATATTCCCTGATTCCGGCCTCAGCCTGTTCCTGCGTCACAGAAGGTTCTGTTGCGAGCCCGCTCATATCTGACGCGTTGAACGTCAGACTTCTGGTATTTCCATCTGCATCCGCCGCCACCACAAAAGTTCGTCCGTACACAGGAATCCCCTGATACATCTGCTGAAGTCTGTAGAAATTTCCGGCATCCGTAGAAGTAATATTTTTAACAGTCAGTTCATCCGCCGCGTTTTCAAGCCCAAGTATCCCTGCCGCATCCTGCGCCGCAAGGATAGCCGAATCCCCGTCTGTCACCCGGACATTACTGAACTTTCCCGTCAACTGCCCGAACTCGGTCTGATCCAGATCCTCTTTCCCCAGATCTGCAAGAAATGGAACCTCGATCACCCCTGTAGAAGCAGCCAGTCCGAAACCGCTGAGCAGAAACAATACCAGAATAAATACCGCCGTTGCTTTTTTTCCTGTGCCTCTGCCTTTTTTTATCGGTATATTTTTCTTATCCTGCCCGTCGTCTTCAGGCGGTGATAACCGGTATCCGCAGTTCTTGCAGAAAACTGCTTTTTCTGTTAATTTTGTGCCGCATCTCGGACAGAAAACCGATGCGGCTTTTTTTGTATCCTTTTTATTTTTTCCTCTTTTTTTCGGCAGACAGATCGCACATAACAATGCCAGAAGATAGATACAGAGCGCTGCCCATGCGCCCGGGATCAGCAGTCTCTCTGAATCATCGAACAGGTTTCCTGCGCCGTTTTCCACCGCCAGCGCTGTCATCAGGCCCACAGAGCCGGCCGCGCCAAGAAGCGCCGACATTACAGCCGGCCACCTTCTTTTCGAAAAGGAACTGGCAAAAATGAGAGCCGCCGTCGCCAGTATCACGATTCCGTAGATCAGCCCCCATATATCCCATGCTTCAACAGCAGGTATAAAAACCAGGTCAAGCGCAGCCAGTACTGCCAGCACTCTCATCAGTAGTTTTCTCACCATAAACACAATCCCCCCGCACAAAATTTGTATTTATTATACACTTATTCTGTATATTTTTACAATATTGTGCGACAAAAAAGACAAAAAATGACTCATAGTAAAGTAAAGAGGGTGCCGAAAATCATCAAATTAGGTGACGGAGCAATACCCTCGTTCCATCTAAAGAAAAAACAGAAGAGAATCTCCTCAGTTTTGTGGATTACTTCCGTTTTTTATGCACTGTTCATAAGTCTGTGGTTTGATATAAGGCTTTTGTCCCTGCCTACGCAGATAGTTATATCCTTCTTCACTTTCATATCCGGAATCTGCCATTACACTGGGATAGCGGAATCCAAGTTTTTCGTCCATTCTTTTTAAGAAAGGCACAAGAGTCCAGACATCATTGCGGCCCTGAAAAATGTCCGCTGCTACAATGTATTCGCTGTCTACCGCAATCTGTACGTTATATCCCGGTTTCAACTGGACATTGCACATATAATCATCTTTCATGTGCATGAACGTAGCATCCGGATCGGTCTTACAGCAATTATTCCGTCCTTGAAAACTGGCGGTATGCCAGTCGTAGATTGTCTGTCGTTCCAGAAAACGCCGGAACAGTTTCAGATATTTCTGGTTGCGGCTTTTCCGTTCCCCTCTGCCATGGACAAAAACGGTATGCTGCTCTTCGCAGACCTGTTCCAGGAAACGACAGATCTCCTGAAGATTCTGTGTCCTTGTGACTTCAGTTTTCTGGAAGCTTTGTATGTATTCCTGATTCAAAAGCAAAACTGCCTCCTACTGAATCTTCTGGAACATTTTTGTTTCCCATTTCCCTACGGATTTTTCCCAGACGAAAGTATATTTGTTCGCACAGGCCTCCAGTTTTGTCCCATCAATAAAAACGGTTTCCTTATACGGACTCTTCGGGATCCGTTTTCTGTTTTCAGACATAAAAAGGGGAGCTATTGCTCCATAGATTACTCATCTGGTATGCTCCCCGTCAATTTTTTAACATTAATGTTAAACTCGCTCTTCTTCTTGATAAACAGCAGTAAAGTTTCCTGCAAAAATGTATCTGTCAGGCAGTTCTAATACCACTTTCCCCTTTTCATCTATATATTTACACTGGTATCTACTAGTTCTATCATTGATTTTTCCCGTTTCTTTCCCAACAAAACAGAGTCCATTCTTGGAAAATAACGCAGCATAATCATATTCATTCTCTAACAGGTCTCCATTTTGATCTACAAATTGATATGTCTCATAATCTTTTGTCACTCTATATGGAGTAAAACTGTAAAGCCGAGAAGGTCTGTACTCTCCCGGAGCTATCACCACATCTCCCTTTTGGTTTATTACTCCGAAAATCACTGTATCCTCTTTTGTATCAATTACAATCTCGGTCAACCCATCTTCATCAAATCCGTAAAATTCACATCTTAATTTACCATACTCGCGATATTTTTCACTTGAAAATACAACTTTTCCGCTCTGATCAATACACTCCACTTCTCCTGTACTTTGTTCCACAAAAGCCACCCCCTTCTCATCAAATGAAGAAGCATCCTCATATTGATCCGGAATAACTTCTATACCTTTTTCATTAATATAACCGTATTTAAAAGTCAGCTCTCCATCCCATTCATCATTACCAATCAGCGCTATCCCACTCTTGCTAAAGTTATGAGCAGTATCATATCGAAATGGAATTACTCTTTCATTTTCATAATTAACATATCCATATTGCTTACCGCTACCGATTTTTTTTGAACTGCGATCAAACCGTTGTTGCCCACATCCTGCTCCCGTATATCTGTATATTCTATTGGTATAATTTCTTTTCCTTCCTGATCAATTACTCCGTATTTAAAAGTCGTCTCTCCATATTCATCCCTTTCTTCTGTTCTCTGCGACACAACAGCAAGACCATTTTCATTGTCTGTAAGAAACGGGCTAGACTCATACTGGTATTTAAACTCTGTGATAGCTTTCCCATCCGGAGACAAGAACCCCCAGTTGAGCACCGGATCCCCATCCTCGTCCATTTCTCCTGTCTGTAATGCCATGGCAATAAATCCTCCGCCAACAGAGCAATCATCATATTGCGGTGAAACGATCATTTCTCCCTTTTGATTTATCAAACCATACTTATACTGCGCATGTCCGTCTTCATCTTCATTCACTTTTTCTCCAATCACCGCCGTTCCGTCTACCCAGCCATTATAAGCAAGGTCGTATTCACATGGGATCACCTCTCTTCCCCGTTCATTGATATACCCCCATTTTCCCTCTTCATTTTCCACCGGAGCCAAGTATTCATTTTGCCCCGGGAATATATATCTATAGATATTCACGGCACCAAACGTTAATACCCCAATACCCAAAACGCTGCAAACCACTTTTCGCACTGTATGTTTCTTCTTTTGCACATTTTTCTTTTTGTGTTTTGGTCTTTCTGTTTTTCCATATAATTCTACAGATTCTCGCCCTTTGTTTTCCGCAGCCGTCTCTTCGCTCACTGGTTTCTCTGTATTTACAGCACTACTGCCCCGTCCCTCTTCTTCAACAACTCCCTTTACTGCATTTCCACATTTTGGACAAAAGCGCTCTTTTCCCGTCAACTCTTTTCCACATTTACTGCAATACATATTTTTCCATTCCTTTCAGCAACTTCTATTTTTACCCAGCGTCTGATTAAAATATGCAAAACTCATCATAATGATTTACATAAATTTTGCTTTATTTACATTGGTTTAAATATTCTCCCGTTTCTCTATCCACATAAAAACACTCCATTCCAGTATTAACAACAATCTTACCGCTTTTGCAGTTCCCAACACATTCAATATTATATGGGATACGTAAAATCTCCTGTCCATTTTCGTCTATAAAAATAGTCTCCGACTCGCTCCGTGCAAGCCTAAGCACACCTTCTGAAACAGTCCCATAAAGCATATTTACATAGTCACTACTTTCAGAGTTTGCATTCATAATTGGTGTTTTTGACCTCATAGTTTAGCATTATACTGCTCTGCTTGCATGTCTCTGGATTGCCCTGTATACTGTCATCAGT
>CALWFV010000030.1 GCA_944377745.1 uncultured Mediterraneibacter sp.
TCGCCTTTGTAAATCCAAACCTTTACACCGACTTTTCCGTAAGTTGTGTCAGCTTCTGCAAATCCATAATCAATGTCTGCTCTTAAAGTCTGAAGCGGGATCGTACCCTCGCTGTAGAACTCTGTACGTGCCATATCAGCACCGCCGAGACGTCCGGATACGGAAGTCTTAACTCCGAGAGCTCCTGCCTTCATTGTTCTTGACATGCAGGACTTCATCGCACGACGGAAGGAGATACGGTTCTCAAGCTGCTGAGCAATGTTCTCAGCTACAAGCTGCGCGTCCTTATCCGGTCTCTTGATCTCTTTGACGTCAACGATCAGTTTCTTGTCTGTATATTTAGCAAGTTCGCCTTTTACCTTCTCGATCTCAGAACCGCCCTTACCGATGACAACACCCGGTTTTGCTGTATAAACTGTGATCTTCACGCGGTCGGAAGCCCTTTCGATCTCGATCCTTGAGATTCCGGCGCTGTATAATCTTTTCTTTAAAAATGTTCTGATCTCGTGATCTTCAACCAGATTGTCAGCGAAATCTTTGTCTGCATACCATTTGGAATCCCAGTCTTTGATTACGCCGACTCTCAAGCCATGAGGATTTACTTTCTGTCCCATAATGCCCTCCTATCTTTCATTCAGCACAATTGTGATATGGCTCATTCTCTTCTCGATCCTGTATGCCCTTCCCTGTGCTCTCGGTCTGATTCTCTTCATTGTCGGTCCTTTGTTCGCGTAGCACTCCTCGATGTACAGGTTGCTCGCGCTCATGCCGTTGTTGTTCTCAGCGTTTGCGATCGCTGATTTAAGCAGTTTCTCTATCACTGTAGAAGCATATCTCGGATTGTAAGCTAAAATACCGAGTGCTGTTGTTACATCCTTACCTCTGATGGCATCAAGAACGTAGCATGCCTTCTGAACAGAAATCCTTGCATAGGAGATCTTAGCTGAAGGTCTTGTATCTCTCTGCTCGTTTCTTTCTCTCTTGATCTGGGATCTGTGTCCTTTTGCCATGGATGAACCCTCCTTTCAAATGTGTCTGTTGATTATCTTACTTTCGACTTTTTCTCGTCTTTGCCATGTCCTCTGTAAGTTCTTGTCGCAACGAACTCACCGAGTTTGTGTCCAACCATATCCTCTGTAACGTACACCGGGACATGTCTTCTTCCGTCATGTACGGCAAATGTGTGGCCGACGAATGACGGGAAGATCGTAGAACGGCGTGACCATGTCTTTATAACTGATTTATCACCAGAAGCATTCATAGCGTCTACTTTTTTCAGTAAGCTTTCGTCTGCAAATGGTCCTTTTTTAAGTGAGCGAGCCATAGGTTCTAACCTCCTTGTGAATCTAATTATTTAATCGCTTTACCGTCTCTTCTTCTTACAATCAGCTTGTTGGAAGCTTTTTTCTTCTTACGAGTCTTAAGACCCAGTGCAGGTTTGCCCCACGGTGTGCACGGACCCGGGCGTCCGATACCGGTCTTACCTTCACCACCACCATGCGGATGGTCGTTCGGGTTCATGACAGAACCGCGTACTGTCGGGCGGATACCCATGTGACGTTTACGTCCTGCTTTACCGATATTGATCAGGTTGTGCTCTCCGTTTCCTACAACTCCAACGGAAGCTCTGCAGATGATCGGAACCATTCTCATCTCACCGGACGGAAGTCTCAGTGTAGCGTATTTGCCTTCTTTTGCCATGAGCTGTGCGCTGTTTCCTGCTGAACGAACAAGCTGTCCGCCTTTTCCCGGATAAAGCTCAATGTTGTGAACCTGTGTACCAACCGGGATCTCGGAAAGCGGCAGGCAGTTTCCAACTCTCACCTCAGCCTCCGGTCCGTTCATAATGACCATCCCGTCTTTCAGGCCTTCCGGAGCAAGGATGTATGCCTTCTCGCCGTCTGCGTAACAGATCAGAGCGATGTTCGCGCTTCTGTTCGGATCGTACTCGATCCCTACTACTGTTGCCGGGATTCCGTCTTTCTTTCTCTTAAAGTCGATGATTCTGTATTTCTTCTTCGCTCCGCCCCCACGGTGTCTTACTGTGATCTTACCCTGGGCGTTGCGTCCCGCGTTTCTCTTCTTGGAATCCAGGAGTGACTTCTCAGGAGTCTTCTTTGTGATCTCGGAGAAATCAGAACCTGTCATCTGTCTTCTGGAAGGTGTATATGGGTTATATGTTTTGATTCCCATTACGTTCTCTCCTTTCGTTTGCTCTAATTATTCGTTTCACGGATTTGCACCGTTTAATTTGATTGATTTAGTCGCATCAATCGGCTTACAGTTCGGCTCGCTAGGCTCGAATGAGGATCCTCCTCATTTCATTCGGAGCATCTGCTTTCGTACTAGGCTCGAAAGAACCTCGCCAAGTACTCAATGCATCGCCAAGCTCCCCGAACGGGGTCCGACTAAGCCTCAGCCTGCGCTGACGCTTGCCTTCGGCAAGTCTTATAACCCCTCGAAGATTTCAATATCAGCGCTGTCCTCTGTAAGCTGTACGATCGCTTTCTTTGTCTTAGCGGTCTTTCCGAATGTCATACCGCGTCTTTTCTTCTTACCGTCAAGGTTCATTGTGTTGACGCTCTTTACTTTTGTGCCGTTGAACATTTTCTCAACAGCCTCTTTGATCTGATTCTTTGTAGCCTCTGTGTGTACAAGGAATGTGTATTTCTTGTCAGCCATCAGATCCATGCTCTTCTCTGTGATAACCGGTTTAAGGATTACATCATAATACTGAATGTTTGCCATTATGCGTACACCTCCTCGATCGCAGCAACAGCAGCCTTAGTTGTGATAACTGTGTTGTATTTCAGGATGTCGAATACGTTGATGGTGTTTGTGTGTGCTGTCTTGACATCCGGGATGTTTCTTGCAGAGATCTCAGCGTTTACATTTCCGTCTTCCAGTACAACAAGTGCTTTTGCAACGTTCAGGTTGTTCAGGACATTCTGGAAATTCTTTGTCTTGATCTCGTCAAATTTCAGGTCATCGATCACGATGAACTTGTTCTCTTCCACTCTGGAAGTAAGGGCAGATTTCAGAGCCGCTCTCTTCTCTTTTCTGTTCATCTTGAAAGAGTAGTCTCTCGGAACCGGAGCGAATACTACGCCGCCGCCTGTCCACTGGGGAGCTCTTGTTGATCCCTGTCTTGCGTGACCTGTTCCTTTCTGTCTCCACGGTTTTCTTCCGCCGCCGGAAACCTCGGAACGGGTTTTAGCTTTCTGTGTTCCCTGACGATTGTTTGCAAGCTGATTTACGACTGCCATGTGTACCAGGTGCTCGTTTACCTCAACACCGAATACAGCATCGCTCAGTTCGATGGTATCAACTTCTTTACCTTCGATATTGTAAACAGATACTTTTGCCATCTGTGTGTTCCTCCTTTCTTATTGTCAGCCTAGCAGCCCTTAACGGATTCTTTGATCGTTACAAGGCATTTCTTCGGTCCCGGTACAGAACCTTTTACAAGGAGAAGATTGTTCTCTGCGTCAACTCTTACAACCTCGAGATTCTGAACTGTGATCTTCTTGTTACCCATCTGTCCGGGCATCTTCTTGCCCTTGAATACTTTACTCGGATCAGATGCAGCACCGTTTGAGCCGGCATGACGATGGAACTTGGAACCATGTGTCATAGGTCCTCTGCTCTGGCCGTGACGCTTGATCGCGCCCTGGAAACCTTTACCTTTGGAGATTGCAGTTGCATCGATGTGATCCCCTGCAGCAAAGATATCAGCCTTGATCTCCTGAGCAAGTGTATATTCTTCTGCGTTGTCGAATCTGAATTCCTTCACGTATCTCTTTCCTGATACGCCCGCTTTGTCAAAATGACCTTTCTCGGCTTTTGTCACACCGTTTCTGTGTGCGACCTCTTTTCTGCCGCTGTTGTCTCTTGTGATGATCTTCTCTTTCTTGTCGACGAATCCGACCTGAACCGCGCTGTAGCCGTCGTTTTCAACAGTCTTGACCTGTGTCACTACGCAGGGACCTGCCTGAAGGACAGTTACCGGGATCAGAGCGCCATTCTCTTCGTCGAAGATCTGGGTCATTCCAACTTTTGTAGCTAAGATAGCTTTCTTCATTATAATTACCTCCTGTGATTTACAGCGGAACGCTTTCGCGCTCATCCTAAATTATAGGACGTTACTGTCAAACTGATTATAGATGTTCGCCTTACCAGGCTCGACAGCACCTCGCCAGGTGCGCCGAACTAAGTACGCACTAGGTTCGAAAAAACCTCACCAGGTGCTTTACTTAGACTTCATTTTGATATCGATGTAAACACCAGCCGGCATTTCCAATCTGGAAAGTGCGTCCACAGTCTTCTGTGTCGGCGTGATGATATCGATCAGTCTTTTATGAGTTCTCTGCTCGAACTGCTCTCTGGAGTCTTTGTACTTGTGTACAGCTCTCAGGATCGTCACTACCTCTTTCTTTGTCGGCAGCGGCACCGGTCCACTCACCTGTGACCCGTTCTTTTTTACAGTTTCGATGATTTTCTTTGCGGATGCATCAACGAGCTGATGATCATACGCTTTCAATGTGATTCTCATTACTTGACTTGCCATAAAAAAAGTCGCCTCCTTTTCGTACTTTTGACTTCAGTACGACAAGCGGTGACTGTACACTCTCCCGTGTGTGTCGTGAGAAACTTACACGTTGTTTCATACTTTTCCCTTCTCTGGTAATCAGTAATCAGTTGTGATTCGTACAGTGACTTGTCGCCAGTTTCCTAACTTGACATTCGCTCCACGGAAAACCTGCCTTCGCTTATCTTTTTGCTCCGGCAGCAACCTCACGCTTCACAGCTATCATGTCACAGCCCTCTTAGTATAGCGAATGAAGGAATTTATTTCAAGTAGTTTTTTCGAAATTTTGTATTTTTTTTCGTACAATCCTTTTTAGTCCTAAAATGGGATAATACTGACCAGATTTTGAAGCTCTCACCTAAAAAAAAAGAGTATACTATATATATTCATTATTTAAAGTCAGCAGACACAGAGCCCTCTCGGGAATTATGCTCTCATCTGAAAACAGTGGTGATAACAACATATGTGCGCATATATTTACGAATCGATCCGGCACAGTAATGAAAACAGGATCAAACTGTTCACTGCATCTATGGACTACTCCGGTTTTCACTGGCACCACGACTATGAGATTGTTCTTGTTCTAAAGGGACAGATCGAAATTGTGGAAAATGCTTCTGAACTATGTCTGGATGAAGGAAATTTTTTGCTTTTAAATTCAAGAGCCGTTCATGCGATCAGGCGGAAAACCCGGGATAACCTATGTTTGTTCCTGCAGATCTCTCCAGAACTGTTGGGTAATACCGGCAGTAATTTCTACTATTTTTATCTGAACAGCAGAGACGCTTCAAAGGAGCCCGGGAACGGGTATGCTCATTACCGGAGACTATTGGCCAAAGCCGGATATGAAAACAGCCTGATTTCGCCGAATAAATATCGTATCAACGCTTATATTTATACTCTACTCGCCGACCTTTTTGACTTTGCAATTTATGATATCTATCAAAAAGGGGGTTTAGATTCTTTAGATTTAGATGATGTTGAATTGTTTATGCAGATCGTAGATTACATCCAGGAAAACTGCTGCAGCCAAGATGTTCTCAGCGAGGCAAGGAAACAATTGGGGCTCGGTGAAAAAACTCTGTACCGGTTTATGAAGAAATATACTGGCAGATCGCCAAAGCAATTCGTTCTGGAGCACAGGATCAATATTGCAATGAACATGCTGAGGAACACAAAATATTCGATACCATACATCGCTTCATACTGTGGTTTTAATGCCGAAAACACATTCTACAGGGCTTTTAAGCAGGAAGCCGGTATTACCCCCGGTGAATACCAGAAGCAAAATACTGACGTTAAAATAGACATGGAGATCAAAGGATATCTGCCATTCCATCAGGAAGAAGCCAGATATCTATTAAAAAAATACGCAAGTGAGGTCTAATGATATGGATTGTAACAGAAAATATCGATTAAAACATACCGAAAAGGCGCAAGCTATAGTAGATCAGCTCAGCCTGGAAGAAAAAGTATCACTGATGAGCGGTGACATGCCTCTTGAAAAAATCCTTGCGGAGGCTCGCATATCGCCGGAAAAGCACTATAATCATGTTCCCTGCAGCGCAGGTGGACTTCCGGAATATAACGTTCCTCCGATCATGTTCTGTGATGGATCGCGCGGTGTTGTATGCGGGACAGGGAAAAGCACCTGCTTTCCTGTCGCCATGTTGCGAGGCGCTTCTTTTGATACAAGTCTCGAAAGGAAGATCGGCACGGCGATTGCAAGAGAAATCCTCGCGTACGGCGGGAATCTGTTCGGCGGGGTATGTATCAATCTTCCCTATGCCCCCGGCTGGGGGCGGAGCCAGGAGACGTATGGTGAGGATTCTTTCCATCTTGGGGAAATGGGCAGTGCCATGGTCCAGGGTATTCAGGGAGAACATGTGATCGCCATGGTGAAACATTTTGCATTTAACCAGATGGAAATTTCCCGTTTTACTGTTAATGTGACATGCGATCCACGGACAGAGCGTGAAGTCTTTTTACCCCATTTTAAAAAGTGTGTCGACAGAGGGGCTGCTGCCGTAATGAGTTCCTACAACAAATATCAGGGATGCTACTGCGGGCATCACGATTATCTGCTCAACAAAGTTTTAAAAGAAGAATGGGGATTTGACGGCTTTGTCATGAGCGATTTCGGCTCAGGTGTCAGGGATACGGTTGAAGCGGCAAACGGCGGTCAAAATGTAGAAATGAGCGGCACAAAATATTTCGGCGATAATCTGATCCGCACAGTAAGGGACGGCAAAGTATCTGAAGACAGGATCAACGACGCTGCCCTGCGTATCATCCGCACCATGATCAGTTTCCAGGAGGCAGGGAATTCCAGGTATCCTGAATCTGTCATCGGCTGCAGAGAACATATTTCTCTTGCATTGCAGTCGGCCAGAGAGGGGATTACACTGATCCAAAACAAGCACAGCGTCCTTCCTTTAAACCGGAAGAAAGTACAACGGCTCGTTGTACTGGGACGTCTCGCATCTGCCGATAACCTCGGCGATCACGGTTCCAGCCAGGTTTTCCCGGCTTACACGGTGACTCCTTTACAAGGGATCACAAAAGCCGCCTCTAACAGCGAAGTCATCTACTACGATGGCGCAAATATTCCACACGCAAAAGAGCTTGCCGAATCTGCTGATGCCGTAGTTCTGATCGTTGGATATAATTTTGATGACGAAGGTGAATATACGACGCAAAATTCAGATGAGACCTATACAGGAGCCAGAGGCGGAGACCGATACGACCTGGGCTTGCATCCAACCGATGTGGCATTGATAAAAGAGACCGGGTCGGTAAACCCGAACTCGATCGTTGTGATGATCGGCGGGAATACGATCACAACCTCCGAATGGCAGGACAGTGTCGGCGCCATCCTTATGGCATATTATCCCGGAATGGAAGGAGGCACCGCGATCGGAGAGATTCTGTTCGGCGATGTAAATCCAAGTGGGAAGCTGCCGTTTGTGATTCCTGTATCTCAGACAGATCTTCCCTCTGTAAAATGGGAAACAGATTCTCAGTATTATGATTACTACCATGGTTATGCCAAACTGGAAAAAGAAGGGATCTCCCCTGCATTCCCCTATGGTTTTGGATTATCCTACACTAAATTCGAAATAACAGACGCGGTTTTCGAGACCAGCAGCGATCTCATGACCGCTTCCTGCAGTGTGAAAAACACCGGCTCTATGGAAGGCAGCGAAGTGGTACAGTTATACATAGGTTTTTCTAATTCCAGGGTCGACCGTCCTGCAAAGCTGCTTAAAGGATTCTGCAGAGTCAGCCTGAAGCCGGGTGAAACAAAGCGGGTCGACATCGACTGTCCGCTGGATGAGCTGCAATGGTATGATCCGGAAGACAAGTGTTTTAAGCTGGAAAAAATGAAATATGATGTATATATCGGTTCCAGCTCCGATAATAACGATCTGATCAAAGGGACCCTAGATCTTGCGTGAGTGCAAAAACTCCGGTAAAACATTTAACTTTTAACGGACAGATGCGCGACGACGGATATGCAGTCGGCGCGCATCTGCCCTACCATTCTTTCACCCCATATGCACTGCGGAACTGGCGCATTGTCATATTTGTAAGTTTCTTGAAACACATCCCAAGATGACTCTGTGAAGAAAACCCGAGATATGTTGCTATTTCACTATAGGAATAATTTGAATAGATCAGGAGATTTTTAGCAAGTTTTATCTTCTCCCGGCAAATATATTCCGTCAGCGGGATACTCTCGCATTCATGAAAGAGAGAAGACAGATAACTCACATTCAGTTCCAGCGCTTCCGCTATTTCATTTACACGAATCTTTTCATGAAGATGAGCGGAAATATAATCCTTGCATTTATTAACATGGGGATTCCCGACTTTACTATTATCCTCGTCCTTCTTCTGCTTTATCTCTTTAACCATTCTCGCATACTCAAATTCTGCAGAGCGGAACAGATCTATGATTGGAAGAATTTCTTTGCATTCTTCTATCTGAATACTGTAAGAATCAAAAAGCGAGTATGCGATCTCCGGAACTACTCCGCCCCTGATCGCCGCCCGGCTTGCAAGAGTCAAAATGACAACAGCGAGATTTTTGGTATGACGCAGACGGTTCTTTGCAAGCGTACCTATTTCTCCCGAGTAATCTTCTGCAATACCGTGTTTGAGCCCTTCAATATCCCCCTGTTCAATACTGAGCACCACCCGCATTTCCTGATCATATGGATTATGATTTTTCCCACATTCACGGTTTCGAAAAATCAGGTCAGAAAAATATTTCTTCACCTTATTATCTGATACGCTCCGAACATCCCTGTCCATATAAAGAACAGTTTTATCAACAGGTCTGTCCCGGTACAAATTATAGACAAGAAGGATATTCTCCTCAAATACATCTAATACGCATTCCGAGACCTTATCAGACCAGTAAAGTCCATCATCCGCCAAATAATTGTCAACAGGGAAATCCGAATGATTAATATAAACTGGTCCTATGATACAAGAGTATGTCTTTGTCGGAACAAACGCATATGTAAATTTATGGTTTACGGAAAGAAGGACCGGAACATTCGGAATATCTTTCCCGGGAATAAACAGATCATATATCTTGTTATCATCAAAAATGTCAGCCAACTGGGTGACAGGGCACAATACCTCTATTAATTCCCCCTCCGGTGAATACCGCCGTACGATCGTCTGAAGTTGCCTGCTGATAAATTGCAAAAGATAATGGTGATTCATCAATACGCCCCCTTTTTTATCTTTGCCAGTCCATGTAAAATATCATATCATATTTTTGTCCAAAAAAATTGATATATACCTAAATTTTTTAATATATGTCACAAAGAAAAAAATATATCATGTAACAAGATAAAGCAAAACGAGAAGGAGGTTGGAACATGGAGAAAACACTGCTGTTCGGCGCAGCATATTATCCGGAATATATGCCATACGAGCATTTGGATCAGGATATTTCAATGATGAAAGCTGCCGGGATGAATGTAGTACGTATTGCCGAATCAACATGGAGCACTCTGGAACCAGAAGAAGGAGTTTTTAATTTTTCTTACATCGACCGTGTCATCGAAAAGACCCAGGACGCGGACATGATGGTAATCATAGGAACGCCCACATACGCCGTACCGCCATGGCTTATAAAGGAAGATCCTGATATCCTGGTGGAAAGAAAAACAGGAAAAGCCCAGTATGGGTACCGGCAGCTCATCAATCTGTTGAATCCCACTTACCGCAGCCACGCGGAAACAGTTATCCGAAAGCTTGTTGCTCACACGTCAGGAAAAGAAAATGTCATTGGTTATCAGATTGATAATGAAACGAAACATTATGGCAACATGGGCAGTGAGATACAGCAAGCCTTTCAGAAATATCTGGAGAAAAAATTTGTGACGACGGAAAAATTTAACGAGACATTTGGTCTGGCTTATTGGAGTAATTCTATCCACCACTGGGATGACCTTCCTGACATAAAAGGATGTATCAATGGAGGGTTCATGGCTGAATTTGAAAAATTTCAGCGGACCATGGCCGCAGAATTTTTAAACTGGCAGGCTCAGCTTGTACGCCAGTATAAACGGGAAGACCAGTTTATCACCAATAATCTGGGCTTTTCATGGAAAAAGTTCGGAGCGGATATCGCCCATGACGGCTATTCCTATGGTGTACAGCCCAATATTAATTTCTATGAAGCCTCACAATGTCTGACGCTCGCGGCTTCAGACATTTATCATCCCACCCAAGATAACCTGACCGGAGCCGAAACAGCTTTTGGCGGAGATGTTACCCGAAGCCTGAAGGACAGTAATTACCTAGTCATGGAATGCCAAGCCCAGGCATTCAAATACTGGACTCCTTATCCCGGTCAGTTAAGACTACATGCCTATGGGCATCTGGCAAGTGGAGCTAAAGGCATTTTATACTGGAACTGGCATTCTATCCACTGCGGGTATGAAACCTACTGGAAAGGACTGTTAAGCCACGACCTGGGGCCCAATCCAACTTACCGGGATGCCTGCACGATCGGAGAAGAGTGGAATAAAATGAGTCCAAAACTGTGCGGACTCAAAAAGAGTAATAAAATCGCCATCGTAGTGGACAATCATTCACTGACCGCATTTGAATGGTTTCCCATTGACAAAGAACTCAGTTATAATGATGTACTGCGCTGGATGTATGACAGTCTGTATGAGATAAACGTTGAATGTGATGTGGTTGACATCAATGCGTTGGAACCTGCAAAATATCAAATGATCATCACACCTGCACTGTATTGTATCTCAGAGGATATGCTGAAAAGATTAGATGATTTTGTAAAAGGCGGCGGAGTTTTGATCAGCTCCTTTAAATCTTTTATTGCGGATGAACATGTCCGGGTGTACGCGGATACACAGCCGCATCTTCTGCAGAAATGCTTTGGCATAAGCTGCAACCAGTATACTGATCCAGGGAAAACAAGGATCAAAGGACGGCAGGTACAATACATTGCAGAACTCCTGATACCTGATGAGGCAGAGAGCATGGCTGATTATGAACATAAATACTGGGGGATCTATTCCGGGATCACACGGCATTCATATGGCAAAGGCTGTGCATATTATATCGGATGTTATACTGAGAAAGATGTACTGAAAGATCTGTATAAAGCAGCACTGTCGGACGCATCTGTCCCGGCACCGGAACTTACATGGCCTGTCACAGTCAGAAGCGGCGTAAATCAGGAAGGCGCCCTTCTTCATTATATTCTTCACTACAGTGAAGATAACAGGACGATCTCCTGCCCGTATGAAGACGTTACAGATATTTTAACCGGGAAAACATATAAAAAGGGAGAGCCGATCAGCCTGAAAGACTGGGATGTACTTATTTTAGAGGAAAATAAACTATAGCCGAAACAAGTCCGAAAATGGAAATTATAAGGCTCAATTCGGCAACTATTTCAGTACAAAAAATGTCATACTGGATTCAAGAAATATACGTGACTTCACAAAAGATATTTATTGCAAAGGAGGACTGACACATGAATCACAAAGTTTCACTCAAAGAAAAATTTGCTTTTGCACTCGGCGATGTCGGCTGTAACTTTATCTGGACCGTAGTAGGTTCCTTTCTGACATTGTATTATACGGACAGCGTAGGCATCAGCGCAGCAGTCGTAGGAACGATCATGCTCATAACCAGGATTCTGGACGGAATCTCGGATTTGGGAATGGGTGTTGTCATTGATCATACTCATACGCGATGGGGAAAGGCAAGGCCCTGGGTACTGATCACAGCACCTTTGATGGCAATCGGTCTGATACTGGCTTTCAGTGTACCTTCCTGGCTTTCTGACAACGGGAAGATCGGATATGCTTCTTTCACGTATATCCTGCTTGCTGTATTTATCTTTACTGCCTGCAATCTTGCATATTCCACATTAACCTCCCTGATCACAGGCAGACAGGAAGACATAACAAGCATGACTTCTCTCCGGTATATCCTTGTTTACGCTGTTATGATACTTATCTCCTACACAACAATGCCGTTGGTTGATGATTTCGGTTGGACAGGCATGTCTGTCATATTCGGTATTGCAGGAATGATCTGTCTTCTTATCACCTTTTTCGGAACGAAAGAACGGAATACCGTGGAAAAGAAAGACACAGATGCCAAGATAGGGATTTTACAATCTTTCACGCTTCTGCTCAAAAATAAATATTTTATTATGGTAACTATCCTTTTTATAGTAAACTTTGTCAATATGGGGCTGACCGGAGGAGTCGGAATATACTTCGCAAGAGATTTCCTGGGAAATTCCGATTTATATGGCACTATGACACTGGCCAATTACATTCCCGTTATGATCGGATTGTTTGCATTCCCGAGCCTTGCCAACAGATTCGGAAAATGGAAATGTATGGTTGTAGGATACATCCTTGAGGCTGCCGGTTATCTTATCATTTTCCTTGCGCCCAGCAGTTTCCCGGTAGTGCTGCTCGGTCTTGCTGTAAGAGGAATCGGCCATGTTCCTAATTCGGCGGGTATCTATGCAATGGTTGCTGATGTTACGGATTACGGTGAATGGAAAACCGGTATCAGAAATGAAGGGGTCACTTTCAGTGCAACAAGCTTTGGCACAAAGATCGGAACCGGTATCGGCTCAGCAGTCGTAGGCTGGGGACTTGCGCTCGGCAACTATGTAGGAAGCGCTACAGTACAGGGTGCCAGCGCGCTGGAATCAATCAAAGCATTGTACACATATATTCCGCTCATTGTAACTCTGGTCGGACTGGTTGTTATTTTAAATGCCAATATTGACAAGATATATCCGACAATCGAAAAAGACCTCAAGGCAAGAAGACAGACAAAAGAGTAAATTTATAAGAGACGTGATCAAATCTCTTTTTAATCTTAAAAAATTTCTGCACACTCGAAAAATTTTTGTGCGGCTCTTGTTCTTGACATTGCCGCACTGAAGTGTTATAGTACTTGTGATTTATAAAAGGTAACCAAAGGCGGTTTTTCTAGTGTGGAAGGCCGCTTTTTGCTTTTTATAGATCAACACATGCTGCTGTATGTTGCACTGACGCCGGATGTTTCCCCAAGGCATCCCTGCCGAGGTGAACCCTTCCGGGAACGCACCCTCTTTGCAGGATATTCCCCAATATGTGTTTCCGGGATGCTCAGTAGCAGAGAGAATCCTCTCAATTACATACCAGAAAGCAAAGGGAGAAGGACTTGTGCCTTCTCCCTTTGCTTTTCTCCGTTTTCTTTTTTAAAGATTACCTAGCCAAGAAGCTTTACGATCTCGGGGAACACCTGGACACTCCGCTTCAGGATCCCCTGAGTCTGCGCGATCAGGATCCCGTAATTCGTCATCGCCACCCCCTGATCCCGCGCACACGCGATCCGATATTTCATCTCACGCTCATTCAGCATGCAGCCCCCGCAGTGAACCACCAGCTTATATTTCCTCAGTTCATCGGGGAACTCCGTACCGGATGTAGTCTCAAACCGGATGTCCTTCCCCGTATACTCCTTGATCCACCGCGGGATCTTCACGGTTCCGATATCATCGCACTGCCTGTGGTGGGTACATCCCTCGCTGATCAGGATCGTATCTCCGTCTTCCAGCCGGTCCAGCGCAGTCACTCCCCGCACCGCCGCTTCCAGATTCCCCTTATGCCTTGCAAAAAGGATCGAAAACGAGGTGAGCCGGATATCCTCCGGCGTATCTTGCGATACTTTCCGAAATGCCTGACTGTCAGTTATCACAAGCTTTGGCTTTTCTCCCAGACGTTCCAGCGTCCCCTTCAGTTCCGTCTCCTTCACCACCACCGACACGGCGTCCGCTTCCAGGATATCCCGGATCGTCTGCTGCTGCGGCAGGATCAGGCGCCCTTTGGGAGCCGCCTTATCGATAGGCACCACGAGCACCACAAGATCAGAAGGAGCGATCAGATCCCGGACGATATATTTTTCGGGTTCCTCTGTCTGCGCCAGACGGGCGATCCGCTCTTTCAGTTCTGTGATCCCGCTGCCGTCCGCCGCGCTGACAGAGAGGATGCGCTCATCCTCTGCGCCAAGAGCATCTTTTATCTGCTGCTCCTGTTCCGGTTTTATCTTATCTTTCTTATTGACTGCTATTATATAAGGAATATTCTTTTTCCGTATCCGCTCCATGAGCCGGATATCTTCCGCCGATACTCCGTTTATCCCGTCGATCACCAGGACCGCGGTGTCGGTTTTATTGAGGACCTGATAACTCTTTCTGACCCGCAGTCCTCCCAGTTCTCCTTCGTCGTCAATCCCCGGTGTGTCCATCATCACCACGGGTCCCAGCGGAAGAAGTTCCATCGATTTATAGACCGGATCCGTCGTCGTTCCCTTTACTTCAGATACAACTGCCAGATCCTGCCCGGTCACGGCATTCATGACGCTGGACTTTCCTGCATTCCGCTTTCCAAAAAAACCAATGTGTACTCTTTCTGATGACGGTGTCTGATTCATGCTCATATATTCATCCCTCTCTGGCGGGGACATGTGGGAATCGAACCCACCCGGGACGTCTCTTACGCCCCACTCAGGTTTTGAAGACCCGGAAGCACACCAGTTACTTTTCTGCCCCCATAATGTGATTCGGTGTGCAGAGAGCAATGATGCCCCTGCACACCGATATCTTCTTTCTTATACTAACAGACCCCGCCGTTTATTTCAAGGCGGGAAATTTCCAAACTGCCCGGCTGCACGAGCCGAAACCTCTCCCGAACACTCAGCCGCTACACCATGCACTCATGCAGAGCTTCCTCTTCGATAGCCTTTTCCTTCATGACCTCAAGGATGTTCTCTCTCGCATCCAGAGGCGCGCACCACGCCAGCCCGCACCCTGCGGAGATCGACCTCGGTACCGGGATCAGTCTTCCGGGAACCTTCTTCTCTCCACATGCCTGTTCCATAGCCATAGCGTCCGCCGTTGTATGAAATGTCACAACAAGCTTTAACTCTTTCTTTCTCATCCCGTCCTACTCGATCACCACGGCAAACCCGTCCTCTGTCTCTGTGGACGTAGTCTTTCTTCCGTGGTCTTTTGCAAATTTTTCCACATTCATTTTCTGATGGGGTTCTGTCACAAGCACCCTTACCGGATCATTTCCTTTTTTCAGCGCCTCCGCTGTCAGCATCAGCGGCTCCGGGCATGACAGCCCTCTTGCATCAACTTCTCTCATCGTTCTCCCTCTTTTCTACTTTCCTTCACTTCTATTATTCGTAAACGCGATCACAAAGCATACGACGATACACAGGATCACCGCCACTTTTCCGTTCATCGGGACAGCTCCCGCAACCAGTTCCTGCGTTTCCGCATCCAGAGCAGTCCCGCTGGCAGCCAGCCCGAAGTTGTGAGCCGCGGCTGCTCCCGCAAACATCCCCAGCACTGTCACCGCAGAATCTGACGATCCCTGTCCCGCAAGGATCAGCTGACGCAGCGGGCATCCTCCCGCCAGTACTGCCGCAAATCCCACAGCGTACATGCCAAGGATATTCCAGAGGTGTTCCGAGTGAGCGATCACTCCCGGAGTATCAAACGCCGGAACAAATCTTCCTGTCGCGATATTAAAGATGAGCATTACCACAAAGAATCCTCCGATGATCGTGAGAAGATCAAAGTTTCTCATCAGGATCACGTCACGGATGCTTCCCGCAAAACACATCCTGGACTTCTGCGCCACTGCTCCGAAGATCAGGCCGCCGATCAGTGAAAGCAGGATCGGAGCATGCATGCTTCCCGGTCCGCTGGTGCTGCTCTTCAGAAGCGAAGTTCCCAGTGAGAGGATGAGCACGCCCAGGATGAATCCGATGAGAGCCACCCACGCATTCAGATCTCCTGCAGACATGCGGATGATCATGCGGAGCGGACATCCCAGGAATACCAGGGAGCCGATGACAAGGATCATCCCCAGGACAAACCGTACCATGGAAGACGAGCCTGCTGTCGACCGGTACTCCTTTGTCGCTACAGAAATGAGAAATGCTCCCAGGACAAGACCGATGATCTCAGGTCTTGCATACTGCACCGCCTCTGCGGAATGCAGCCCCAGAGCGCCCGCCGTGTCACGTATAAAGCATGCGATACAGAACGCCATGTTCGCCGGATTGCCGAACCAGGCAAGACACGCCGCAGATCACACCTGCAAGGGCGAGTTTTTTCTTAGAATCAGATAAGTTCATTTTGTTTCCCTCCTACTCAGTCAGTTCCTTTATCGCCTTAATGGCAGAATCGACTTCTTCTTCTGTGTTGTAATGGGAAAAACTGAACCTGACCGCTCCCTGTCCGACAGTGCCGAGCGCCTGATGCATCAGGGGCGCGCAGTGCGCTCCCGGCCTTGTCACGATCCCGTAAGAGACATTCAGCTCATCGCTGACTTCCGAGGAATCATATTCCCCGATATTCAGCGAGACGATGGGACTCCTGTGATCCGTGTCAAAATCCCCGTACACCGCCACCGAAGGGATCTGTCTGACGCCTTCATAGAAGCGTCTCATCAGGGCAAGTTCCCTGTCCCGGATCGTATCCATCCCGGTCTCTGTGATATACTCCACCGCCGCTTTGAACCCGGCTATCCCGTGACCGTTCAGTGTCCCCGCCTCCAGGGCTGTGGGCATGACCGACGGATGTGCCTTATTATAGGTGTCGACACCGCTTCCGCCCGAGAGCAGCGGACGGATCCGCACACCGGGGCGCACATACATCCCTCCGGTCCCCTGCGGACCGAGAAGGCTTTTGTGCCCTGTAAAGCACAGAACGTCGATCCCCAGTTTCTGCACATCAATGGGATACACTCCCGCAGTCTGGGACGCATCCACCACAAACAGAAGCCCTTTCCGCCGGGTGATCTCACCGACCCGTTTCAGGTCGATCATATTCCCGGTCAGATTGGAGGCATGGGTACAGACGACCGCCTTCGTATCCTCCCGGACCGCCGCCTCGAGTTCTTCATATGAAATATTTCCTTTCTCATCGCACCCGAGAATCGTAAGTCCGCATCCCTGCCCCCTGCACTCGTACAGAGGTCGAAGTACCGAATTGTGCTCCAGGACGGTGGTAATCACGTGATCCCCTTCTGAAAAGAGTCCTTTGATCGCAATATTCAGGCTCTCCGTAGAATTTGCAGTAAATACGATACAGTTTGCGTTCTCCGCATGAAAAAACTCCGCCAACAGTTCCCTTGCCTGATAGATCATCCTGGAGGCGCCAAGAGCCGGTTCCGAGGCTCCCCGCCCTGCATTTCCCAGGGTGTCCATCGCCTCCAGAACAGCCCGCTTCACCGCCTCAGGCTTATGTAATGTGGTTGCCGCATTATCCAGGTAAATCATAGGTCCTTTTTCTCCCTTTCCACAGATATAAGTATATTCCTCTTGCAAACCTCCGTCTAATCGAAAACCCAGATACCGCGTTCTTACTTATAGGTATTATCTATAAATATTTCTTTCACTGTGCAGATAAACTTCTCCACCTCCCGGGTAAGGGGTCTGTTTTTATCGTATACGACATTGATGCTCCGCTTTCCGCCCTCATTCCCCAGAGGAAATGCCAGGAGGGCGCCGCTGTTTATCTCGTCCTCCGCAGCGAGACGGGACAGGATGGAGATTCCCATGCCGCTCCTGACAGAACGCTTGATCGTCTCCTGGTTCTCCATACTCGCCACAATGTTCAGCGCATCCATGTCTACCCCGATCTGGCTCAGTAGCCTTCTCGCCTCTCTCCTCGTTCCGGATCCGGGCTCCCTCAATATGACCGGCTCTTCCCTGATCCAGGAGGTAATCTCCATCCCCTGGCGGGAACGGAACGTCTCATTCCCGGGCGCGATGACTACCAGTTCATCCTGGTAAAACGGCAGATAGACGCACCCTTTCTGTTCCAGCTGCGTTCCCGTAAATCCCAGATCCGCACGGCGGGAAATGATCTGCTCTACTACGCCTGCGCTGTCCGTTTCCATCACCTGGAGCTGTTCTCCCGGATATTTTTCCTGATACCGCACCATGATCCGGGGAAGGAGATACTGGGACGGGATCGTAGAGGCCGCGATGCGGAGCGTCCTCTTCTCTTTCTCCCGGAGTCCGAAATGCTCCCGGATCTTTTTCTCGATGCCAAGCATCTCTTCCGCATAGACATAGAGTTCTCTTCCTGCGTCTGTCAGTTCTACCTTCTTTGTATTTCTGCAGAGCAGACTGGCATCCAGTTCCTTTTCCAGTGACGCCACATGGGCGCTGACTGTGGGCTGAGTCAGATACAGCTACTTTGCAGCCTCTGAAAATTTTTTCGTCTCCGCCACCTTCACAAACGCTTCCAGCTGTTTCAGATTCATCCGTTTTTCACTCTCTCTGTCTCTGCTCCTTCTTTTCGGGTCAGACCGCGCCGGTCCGTATAGTCCAGGATCTGTTTCGCGCATTTCCGACTGGTTGCCAACAGATCCCTCACCTGAGCAACAGTGATCTTTCCTGTTTCATCCAGTTTCTTTCCGATCTGCCGTTCTGCCCTCTCCAGATATTCCGGCAGTGTATAGATCCCGTTCACGACCTCAGCGATCACTTTCTGATCTGTCAGCAGACGCAGTATCTCTCCGCTCTGTTCTTCAGTCATTTTCTCAGGAAGCGCCATCTCTTTGGACACAAAGCTGTATCCGGCTCTTTCTGCCTCACTGATCAGTTTCTCCTTCACAGCGCGGTAATCCCGGTCCTCCCTGGGGCGGTACCCCGCCGGAAAGTATACATCGCCCTGCTTTTCGATCACTCCTGTCCGAAGCAGACACTCCATATATACTTCTGCAGCAGTTTTTTTCATGCAGTCAAGAAGGATTTCCCGGAAGCCGGATAGCGGAACTCCCCTCCGGTATGGGTAACGGGCGAGATATTCCTCCATCCCGGCAAGGATCGCATTTCTCACCCCTTCTTCCTCGTCTGTATGCCACAGGAAACATTCTCCCTTCGTCTCCAGCGCGAAGATCCTGCCTTCCTTCTGCAGTTCCCGGACACACAGCTCAAGCCTGCTTCTCTCCATTCCTGTCTCTGCCGCCAGTTCTTCTGTTGAGGTCATGCTCTTTCCGTGTTTTCTGATCTGAAGTTCCACCAACTCTTTCTCTCCGCCTTCTTCCCGCCGTCGCAGCCGTTCAAGGACTTCAGTCCGGAATCTTCTCTCCCTGGGGACATCGGTCTCCAGCACAACGCCGCCCCCAATCGTCTCAAGAGGGGAGTAGAACCGCACCACGAACCGGTCTCCCGTGCAGAGCGCCGTGTCTGATTCCATGCGCAGTTGAGCGTATCCGCTCTCTCCGGGAAGAAGTTCCTCCCGGTCGAGAAGGACCGCTCTGCAAAGAAGTTCCGAAGTCCCGCTGTAAAAATGCAGACGCATCTGATTTTTGATCACACGGCGGGAACTTTTCAAAACCGAGAGCTTCACGTCAATGTTCCGGCCGGACCGGAGCGTATCCTCCGGCGCAAGCACACAGCCCCGGCGCACTTCCTCCCTGGATATCCCGGAAAGGTTAAGAGCTGCCCTCTGCCCGGCAGAACACTCATCCTGCTCCGTCTGGTACACCTGTATTCCTCTCACTCTGCATCCGGTATTTCCGGGATATATGCACAGGATGTCCCCTTTACTGATCCTGCCGCTCAGCAGCGTTCCGGTGACGACCGTGCCGTGACCGGGAACCGAAAACACTCTGTCCACAGGAAGCCGTGCCATCCCCTGACGGTTCCGGGAAGGGATTTTCTCCGCCATCCTGACGATTTCTTTTTTCAGGGTTTCCACGCCGCTTCCGTCCGCTGCCGAGACACGGACCACGGGGGCATCTTTCAGCGCGCTCTCTTTCGTCTCCTCCCGGATCTCGCTCTCCACCATATCCAGCCATTCTCTATCCACAAGGTCGCACTTATTCAGGGCAATGATATAGTGCTCCACTCCCAGAAGAGACAGGATATCAATATGTTCCCTTGTCTGGGGCATGATCCCTTCATCCGCCGCGATAACGAGGAGCACCATGTCCATGCCCGGCACCCCCGCCGCCATATTGTGGATAAACCGTTCATGTCCGGGAACGTCTATGATCCCGGCACGCCCGCCGTCCGGCAGGTCAAACCAGGTAAATCCGAGATCAATGGTGATCCCCCGCTTTTTCTCTTCCTCAAGCCGGTCCGTGTCCCGTCCGGTCAGCGCCCGGATCAGCGCGGTCTTCCCATGATCGATATGTCCCGCTGTCCCTATGATCACATTGTGCATCACGGCGCCTCCTTCCGGAGGATCTCCCCTCCCCGGAATGCCTCTGCCACCTGTTCCGCCCCCTTCTCGTCAACTGTCCTCATATCAAGGAACAGCTTCTCTCCGGACAGATATCCGATCACGGGGACTTCCAGTTTCCTCAGTCTCTCCGCCAGTTCGCCGGCCGGGATATCCACAGGAGCCACTGTCACCGCATAGCTGGGGATATCCTGCTCCGGGAGGGAACCGCCCCCTGCCCGGGAAGCGCACTTTTCCACCGTGATCAGGGCTCCTTCTGCTCCGTCCGGGGCTTCTGCTCGGATGGAAGCCCGCAGTCTTTCCGCCAGTTTTTCTGCATCGACATGGATCTCCTCAGCCGGACGGGTCAGCATCCGGAGGACCGGGATCGTCTCTACCGCCTTCTCCGGATCCAGATACTGCCGGAACACAGCTTCCAGCGCCGCCGCGGTAAATTTATCGATACGCAGTGCTCTGGCAAGTGGATGACGCTTCATTTTCTCGATATACTTTTTCTTACCAACGATGATCCCCGCCTGAGGGCCTCCCAGAAGCTTATCCCCGCTGAAAGACACCACATCCGCTCCGCGTCTGACGGATTCCTGCACCATAGGTTCATGGACGAGCCCGTACTTTCCGAGATCCACCAGAACACCGCTCCCCAGATCCTGGATCACGGGAAGCCCGGTCTCCTTCTTCAGTTCCGCAAGTTCCTCCAGTGTTGTCTCCCGGGTATATCCGATGATCCTGTAATTGCTGGTGTGCACCTTCAGGAACGCTTTCGTCTCCTGACACACCGCCCGACGGTAATCCTCCGGCCGCGTCCGGTTCGTGGTCCCCACCTCGCGCAGCATCGCCCCGCCAAGTTCCAGAATCTCCGGGATCCGGAAACCTCCACCGATCTCCACCAGTTCCCCTCTGGATACGACGACCTCACCGCCCGAGGCAAGAGCACTTAAGATAAGCAGCATTGCCGCAGCGTTATTGTTCACCGCCATAGCCGCCTCCGCTCCGGTGACGCGGCATACGATCTCCTCAAAATTCAGGCACCGTTCCCCCCTCTTCCCTGTCTCCAGGTCAAACTCCAGATCCGAGTAGCCTCCGGCTATCTCTCCGGCATTCCGGAGAACCTCCTGTCCAAGGGGCGCTCTGCCCAGCCCGGTATGGAGGATGATCCCGGTCACGTTTACTACCCGCGTCAGATTCATGCGTTTCTCACCGCACAGTATGTCCCGGATCTTCTCCCTGATCCCGGCCAGGATCCTTCCCACCGTCTCCTCCGGTTTCTCTTCCGAGTCCGTTGCGCAGCATCCGATCTCTCCCCTGGCCTCATTCAGAGCACTGCGCACTGCGTCGATCACGCAGTCATAACCGTACTCCTTTATCAGTTCTTCCGTTTCCTTCTCCTTCATCAGGCTGTCCACACGGGGAAGCAGCCTGTAAATGTCATTCTTTTCCAAGCAGTTCTCTCCTTTTTATTTCGGATCAGACAGGGGAAGATTCCTTCCCCTGTCCCCCGCGATACCACAGGCAGCTCACGGCAGCCGCCTGCAGGGCTTATCGCGTGCAAACAACAGCAGCAGGACATGCAGTTCTCTGCACGTCCTGCTGTCGCCGGACTTTATGATCTTTTCCCGCGCCCACATGCGCGTTTATCTCAACCGGATGAGTTTATCCTGCTTTTCAAGCACTCTGCCGATGACCGATACTTCCGTATCCATTTCCATTTTCCTGAGGTCATCCAGCAGACCTGCCGCCTCTGATCCAGGCACACTGAACAGAAGTCCTCCTGACGTCTGCGGATCACAGAGCAGATCCAGGTACACTTCCTCCACATTTCCATTGTCCAGGAAAGGATCTGCAAAGTCCCTGTTGCGGTACGCTCCCGCCGGGACAAGCCCCATTCTCGCATAATCCTTTGCCTCTTTCATATACGCCACATCATCCACATGGATCTCCAGCGTCACACCGGCAGCCTTTGCCATTTCAACACAATGCCCCAGAAGACCGAACCCGGTCACATCCGTACACGCATGGATTGTATGTCCCGCCGCGGCTTCTCCCGCTTTCCGGTTCAGCGACGCCATCACGCGTGCCGTTTCCATTGCAGCCTGCTCTGACGCCATCTGCGCTTTTACTGCGGTGTTCACCACGCCGCTCCCGATCTGCTTTGTCAGGATCAGAACGTCGCCGGAACGGCATCCGCTGTTTTTATATATCCTGTCCGGATGGACAAAACCGGTGACGGACAGACCATATTTCGGCTCGTCATCCTGCACGGAATGTCCTCCCGCCAGAACAGCTCCCGCCTCTTTCACCTTATCCGCTCCTCCACGCAGGATTTCTCCTAAGATCTCCACATCCAGGCAGTTGGGGAAGCAGACGATGTTGAGCGCCACCTTCGGCACTCCTCCCATGGCATAGACGTCGCTCAGCGCATTTGCGGCTGCGATCTGCCCGAACATATACGGGTCATCGACCACCGGAGTAAAGAAATCCAGAGTCTGGATCATCGCGATATCATCCGATATTTTATAGATCGCGGCATCATCCGATGTCTCGAGTCCGACGAGCAGACGCCCGTCTTCAAATTTCGGCAGCTTGCTCAGAACCTGAGCAAGGGTCTTCGGACCTATTTTCGCCGCTCACCCGGCAGTCTTCGTCATCTGGGTAAGATGGATTTCCTTATACATCTGTCCTCACCTCCCTTTGAACGTCTTTTCTCAGGATTTGTTTAAAAAACTTTTCAGCCCTCGCCTGATCTCTGCAATCGGGTTTTTACGGGCGGATCACCCTGTCCGCCTGCTGCATTGTCTCTACGATGCTGTACATGTTCGTCACCGTTCCCACTGCAAGTTTTTCTTTGAGTCCGTAAAAATCAAGACATGTACCGCAGGTCATGATCTCTACGCCCTGTTCCGCCAGATTCTTCAGATCTTCAAGAGCCGGGGATCCTTCTACTGTAAGTCTGGCGCCGCCATTGTAAAATACCATTTTATCTGGAAGTTCATCGAGCTGTGTCACGGCGAACAGGAAGCTTTTCATCAGGACGTGTCCCAGTTCTTCATCTCCTTCGCCCATCTTGTCCGATGAGACTACCACGATCGTATTTCCGCGTACCGCCATTTCATCCGTGCATCCGCACTCATTTTCGCTGTCCCGCTGCGTCTGCTCTGTTTCCACAGACACACCTTCACCGACCTTCACATTCACTCTGTACTTTCCCTCGCCAAGCTTCTCACTGGAAACTTCAGCTCCTGAGTTCTCCGCCATTTTCGTCACATTGCGGACCGCCGTTTCATTGTCCACCAGGACTTCGATCTGTCCCGGTCCGTTCAGTTCCCCGAGCGCTTTCTTTGTCTTTATCACCGGAATCGGACACGCGTCCCCCATTGCATTTACCGTGATCATGATGTTCGCTCCTTTCATTTTTTATCGCATCGATTTAGGTGACGCCATTATAGCATACTTTCTCTTTAAAGTCTACACGCATATCACTATCAAATCATACACATATATTATCGTATGGTCTGTTTAGCAAATCTGTGTTATAATCAGTTGAACCTTTCGCGGCATTCGCGGCGAGAAGCAGAAATGCTTAAACTCATATTAGATATTAGAAAGAAGGATTTATCTCATGTGGATCGCAGATAAATGGAAAGATTATGAAATCATTGACTGTTCAAAAGGAGAAAAACTCGAACGGTGGGGAAAATACCTCCTCGTGCGCCCTGACCCGCAGGTGATCTGGGATACCCCGAAGCATCACCGGGGATGGAAAAAAATGAACGGTCACTACCACCGCAGCAAGAAAGGCGGCGGCGAGTGGGAGTTTTTTGATCTGCCGGAGCAGTGGCAGATCCATTACAGGGACCTGACCTTTAATCTGAAGCCGTTCAGCTTTAAGCATACCGGTCTCTTTCCCGAACAGGCGGCAAACTGGGACTGGTTTTCCGAAAAGATCAAAGAAGCCGGTCGTCCGGTAAAGGTGCTGAACCTTTTCGCCTATACCGGAGGAGCTACCCTGGCTGCTGCGGCCGCAGGAGCACATGTCACTCATGTCGACGCTTCCAAGGGAATGGTCGGCTGGGCTAAGGAAAACGCTGTCTCTTCCGGTCTGAAAGACGCGCCGATCCGCTGGCTGGTTGACGACTGTACTAAATTTGCAGAACGGGAGATCCGCCGCGGAAATACCTATGACGCAATCATCATGGACCCGCCTTCCTACGGCAGAGGTCCCAAAGGAGAGATCTGGAAGATCGAAGATATGATCCATCCGCTGATCGGCTTGTGTACGAAGATCCTGTCAAGGGATGCCATCTTTTTCCTTGTCAACTCCTACACGACAGGTCTCGCCCCCGCAGTCCTGACCTATATGATCGCCACAGAGCTGAAGCCTTGGGGCGGAACAGTTGAGTCGGAAGAGATCGGACTTCCCGTCACTGAATCCGGGCTGGTGCTTCCCTGCGGCGCTTCCGGAAGGTGGTGCCGGTAAAAAGTGAACTTTCACAGATAGTGCGGGAGCAGTCTGCAGACAGCTGCAGACTGCTCCCGCATTCTTCTTCATTCCATTCCTGTCTATTTCACTTTTATCCTTTCAAGGACCTCTCCGATCGGAGCGGCGATCGTCAGCTCCGCTCTCACCGCTCTTCCCGTCTCTGATTTGTTGATCACCACAAGATGTTTTCCCCGGAAATAGTCAATGAATCCGGCTGCGGGATAGACCACCAGAGAGGTGCCTCCGATGATCAGAGTGTCCACCCCTGCGATCGCGTGCACGGTCCCGCTGATCGTATCACTGTCAAGTCCTTCCTCATACAGTACCACGTCCGGTTTAATGATCCCGCCGCATTCGCATCTGGGAATCCCCTCCGATCCTTTAACATATTCTGCGCTATACGATTTTCCGCAATCCATACAGTAGTTCCGATGGATACTTCCATGCAGTTCATAAACACATCTGCTTCCCGCCGCCTGATGGAGACCGTCGATGTTCTGAGTAACCACCGCCGTCAGCTTTCCGGCCTGTTCCAGTTCCGCCAGCTTCCTGTGCGCAGCGTTGGGCTTTGCATCCAGGATCATCATTTTCTCTTTATAAAATTCATAAAAAGCTTCTGTGTGCTTCATAAAGAAACTGTGGCTTACCACTTCTTCCGGCGTATATTTATAATGCTGGTGGTAGATCCCGTCCGCGCTTCGGAAGTCCGGTATCCCGCTCTCCGTGGATACTCCCGCTCCCCCGAAAAATACGATCCGGCTGCTGTCATCAATGATCTTCTGAAGCTGTTCTGTCTCTTTCTCGTACATACTGCTCCTCCTTTTCCCGGTACAGTGTTCGACAAATAACCAGTTATTTGCGAAACGATGTACTGACTTTAATCTTCCAAAAGATTACCGCATTCCACATGTTTGTCAAATATCTCCTGCATCTTCTCCCAGACGATCCCCGATGTCTCCGGAATCCGTTCATTCCGCTTCATCGGCTGGGCCCTGTGGACGCCGTGCTCCTTCCAGCTCTTTCCGCCTGATGCATCGTTCAGGAGCAGCGGCTGGAAATTATCCAGAAGATGCGCGAATTTTGCTTCAGGAGTCTCATAGCGCTCAAACTCCTCCCAGAGTTCCCGGAAGTATGCGCCCTGATCCTCCGGCAGGAGCCCGAAGATGCGATCCGCCGCCTTTACTTCCCGTTCTCTCTTTGTCTGCGCCCCTTTTTCGTCGTAAGCATATGTATCTCCCGCGTCAATTTCCACAAGATCGTGGATCAGCACCATAATCATCACTTTTGTCAGATCCGCTTTCTCTTCCATATGTTCCTGCAGGAGTACAGCCATCAGCGCAAGATGCCAGGAATGCTCAGCATCATTCTCCTTTCTCTCTCCGTCTGCAAGATAGGTCTGACGGAAAATATTCTTCACCTTGTCCACTTCCACAATAAACCGGATCTGCTTCTCAAGGCGTTCTTTTTCCGGCGTCAGATTCTTTTCTTCCAATATGATCATCTCCATTTCACTTTATCTGATGTTTAGTATACCACGAGCTCAGAAAAGGAAGTGATGCGAAGCGGCATTTACTTTTCAAGCCGTGGGTTGTCCGGTATAATCTCCGCGAAGCGGGGCAGACCGATTTTATCGGTCTGGATTGCGCTTTGTGCAATCATTATAGCACATCCATATAAAAACGACGCAAAAAATGCCTCCTGCACCGAAATCTTCCGTTACAGGGGGCACTATTCCTCACTATATTTTCTGTCAGCTTTCAGAAAGCCCGCTCTTACAGATCAACCTCTCCGGTCGTATCGCCGTTGACAACATAATATGCCTTGGACTCTTCCGGTTTCAGATAGATCTTGACGTCTTTCATATCGCCTACTTTGTTCTTCAGAACTTTTGTCCAGATCTCTTTCACTTTCTGAAGGATTTCTTTATCAGAATACTCTTTTCCATAGAACTGCAGGTACATCTCTGTCTTAAGCTCAGCCTTCTTTGCCGGAGCTTTCTTCGCTGTTGTCTTCTTTTCAGCCGGTTTCGCAGCTGTCTTCTTCGCCGGTGCCTTCTTTGCAGTTGTCGTCTTTTCTGCTGCTTTTTCCTCTGGTGTATCTACTAAAACTCCTGCTTTTGTCTCAAGCTTCTTTGTCGTATCTTTCTTCGTCTCGATCGCTTTTGCTGCCGGTTTTTCAGCTTTCGCTGCCGGTTTCCCCGTCTTTGCTGCCGGCTTTACTGCTTCTTTCTTCTCTACAGCCGCTTTTGCCGTAGATGCTTTTTTTACTGCCATACTTGTTCCCTCCTAAAATAATACACCCAAGTATTGCGGCACTGACTTTTTTCCGTTATGCTGCCAGTCAGCACCGCTTAGAAATTCACCTTTTACCTCGAAGTTCCAACGAGATTGTACCGCATTTTTCTGGAAACGTCAAATTTTTTGTTTCTCGTCTCATTTTTGTTCTTTTTCTGTGAACAGTTCACACCTGACCGCCGCGCCCTGCATGCGCACTCGTTGCGCTACCGCGCTCCACTTCCGCACTACGTGCTAACACTGCTTATAAGGGACGGAGGTTACTTTTCTTTTGATCATAATTGCGGAAGAACTCCGACAATCCATTCAGCGTTTTCAGCAGGACCGGGATCTCATCCTCATCCAGCTTCTCGATCACCGCATTCGTCATCTGCATATGATAATCCTTGTGGTGTTCATATGCTTTTACTCCTTTCGGCGTGAGCCCGATAAAAACGACTCTCCGGTCTTCATCGCTCCGCTTTCTGACCACATATTTCTTGTTCACCAGACTGTTGACGGCAGTGGTCAGAGAACCCGCGGTGATGCCCAGCTTCTTCGCCACCATGGACATGGTGCTCTTGCCGGACAGCCCGATCGCCTCGATGATATGCATATCATTGTTCGTGATATCACGGAACTCTTCGGTTATGATCGCCTCTTCTTCCAGTTTCCATATTTCATTGAACAGATTGACCAGAATATCATTTATGGTCTCATATGCATCCATCCAAAGCTCTCCTTTCTTTTTCTTCGTCCGCACCGTAATCCCCCGCCCTGCATGCGCACTCTCCGTCTTCGCACGCACCGCAACCGCCGCCCTGCATGCGCACTCGTCGCGCTGACGCACTCCAGTTCTGCACTACGTGCTAAGACTGCTTATGAGGGCGGCGGTTACGAGTTCCACTCGCACTCAGAAAGAGGGAAATGCCTCTTACATGCCAGCATGACGCTGCATTTCCCTCTTTCTAAGGCGGTGCAGACTGTAACCTTTATATGGCAAAAAGCGCCTGAACCACGTCTCTCACCGTCTCTATCTTCTCTGCGCGGTATGCCTTCGCTCCGCAGAAGAGCAATGCGTTTTCTATATTTCCTTTCACCGAATTAATCAGTCCGTCTGTAATACAGTAAGGAATGTTTGCGGGATCGCATTTCGCCAGACATCTGTGGCACGGACTGTGGGGCACCTTTTCTCCTCCCATGACCCGCTCCATAAAATTGTTCATGATCGCTCTTCCCGGCATTCCCACCGGGCTTTTCACGATCTTGATGTCTTCTTTCGTCGCGTTGATATATGCTTCCTTATAACGGATATCCGCATCGCATTCCTCAGTCGTGACAAATCTCGTCGCCACCTGCACACCGTCAGCGCCCAGACCGAGGATCCGTTTTACATCGGAACTGTCATAGATCCCTCCGGCTACGACCACCGGAATCTCGATGCCATACTTCTCACCGTAGGACTTCACTGTGCCGATGATCTTCCGGATCTCTTCCGCATAGGAGTCCTCCGTATAACTCTCCACTTCTTCTTTTTTAAATCCCAGATGTCCTCCGGCTTCCGGACCTTCTATGACCACAAGATCTGCTGTGCGCTTATACTTTCTGTCCCAGTATTTCAGGATCACATGGGCGGATTTATCCGTAGAGACGATGGGAGCGATCTTTGTGCTGCTCCCCTCTGTCAGGGCCGGAAGGTCTGTGGGAAGTCCGGCGCCGGAAATAATGATATCGGCCCCCGCCTTCACTGCGGCCTTGACATGTGCGGCATGCTCTTTCAGGGCGGTCATCACATTATACCCGATGATTCCGTCCGGTGAGATCTCACGGGCCTTTTTCATCTCTTTCTCGATCGCGGCCAGATTCGCTTTCGCCGGGTCCTGATCAAAGTACAGCTCCCGGTATCCGATCTGGGCGGTGGATATGATCCCGATGCCGCCTTCCTTCGCCACAGAACCTGCCAGCCTGCCAAGGCTGATCCCCACGCCCATCCCCCCCTGGATCAGGGGTACTTTTGTCAGTTTTTCACCTATTCTCAGATTTTTCATATCTATCCCCAATTTATGAGCTCACGCCCGAAATCTTACATCCGGCGGAATCTCTGATATCTCTTTTCAACCAGCTCATCAACATTCAGTGCCGTATAGCGCTCTATGAAATCCATGATTTGAACTTCCAGTTCTCCACAGACCGGATCCATATTTTCATCCGTAAAATTCTCCGGCTCCGCGATCACCTGCTCCACGATACCGAGGCGCTTCAGATCTCCGGCAGTCAGCTTCATGACTTCCGCCGCCTCACTTGCCCGCTTGCTGTCTTTCCAGAGGATGCTTGCGAATCCCTCCGGCGAGAGTACGGAATAGATGGTGTTCTCCAGCATCCATACCTCATCCGCAACTGCCATGGCAAGTGCTCCGCCGCTTCCGCCTTCTCCGATGACCACGGAGAGCACCGGCACCTTTAGGCCGGAAAGTTCGAACAGATTTCTGGCGATCGCCTCGCCCTGTCCTCTCTCCTCTGCCTCCAGTCCGCAGAAGGCTCCCGGCGTATCCACAAAACAGATCACCGGACGATGAAATTTCTCCGCCTGCTTCATAAGGCGCAACGCCTTCCGGTATCCGTCCGGAGACGGCATGGAGAAGTTCCGGTCCAGATTTTCTTTCGTGGTCTTTCCTTTCGCCTGGGCAATGACTGTCACAGGCATTCCGTGAAACCGTGCGATCCCTCCGACGATGGCATGATCATCCTTGAAATAGCGGTCTCCGTGAAACTCCATGAAATCTGTAAACAGCGCATTGATATAATCTGTCCCTACCGGACGGTCCTTCTTTCTTGAAAGCTGGACTCTGTCCCATGCGCTTAAAGACTCATCATGATGCGCTTTCTCGAATGACTCAGATGCGGCTCTGAGTTCATGATCTTTGAACCCTTTCTCCGCATGCGCAGAGAGAATCTGGGTGAGAACGTCTTTCAGCTCTTCCCTCTCCACGATCCGGTCAACGAATCCGTGATCCAGGAGGAACTCGGAGCGCTGAAAACCTTTCGGCAGTTTCTGTCCGATGGTCTGCTCGATGACCCTGGGCCCCGCAAATCCGACGAGAGCCTTTGGCTCCGCCAGGATGATGTCTCCCAACATTGCAAAGCTTGCGGTGACGCCTCCCGTAGTCGGGTCCGTCAGAACAGAAATATAAAGCTGTCCGGCATCGCTGTGGCGCTTGAGCGCAGCAGAAGTCTTTTCCATCTGCATCAGGGAAACAATTCCCTCCTGCATCCTCGCTCCGCCGGAACAGGTAAATATAATCACCGGAAGTTTCTCCGCCGTCGCGCGCTCTACCGCACGGGTGATCTTCTCCCCGACGATCCGGCCCATGCTGGCCATCATGAATCTTCCGTCACATACACCGATCACGGCCGGATTCCCATTGATGCTGATCTTCCCTGTCACCACCGCTTCATTCAGCCGGGTCCGCTCCTTCAGAGCATTTATCTTATCTTCATACCCCTTGAAATCAAGTGGATTGACAAAATCCATCTCCTTGTTCCACTCTTCAAAGGAGCCTTCATCCGCCAGCATTTCAACTCTTCTGTATGCGTGCACACGGAAATATCCGTGGCACTTCGGACAGATATAATATCCGTTTTTCACATCTTCCGCAATGATCGCCGCGCCGCACTTATTACATTTTCGAAGGAGCCCTTCCGGTACTTCCGGACGGGAGTTCCGAAGAGAAATGTAATGCGCGCGCTGGCTGGTCTTCTTAAACATATTCTGCAATTTCATCTGAGACTACCTCCTGGAAGCCTGTCATTTGCAAAGGGGCCTGACCCCTCTGCAAAAGGGTCAGGCCCTTTTACTCGCCGTTTTCTGAATGTTCTGACAACTGTGCTATAAACTCGATATCGATATTACCGGATATGAAATCCGGATTATTCAGGATCTCGTACTGGTAATCCACGTTGGTATCAATTCCTTCTATGATGACTTCGCCCAGCGCGCTACGCATCTTGCGGATTGCCTCATTCCTGTTCTTGGCATGCACGATCAGCTTTGCCAGCATGGAATCGTAGTAGGGCGGCACCGTGTATCCACTGTAAATGGCCGAGTCGATACGCACTCCTTTTCCGCCCGGAAGATACATATCCGTGATCGTTCCCGGGGAAGGCCGGAAGTTCTTTTCCGGGTTCTCCGCATTGATCCTGCACTCGATGGCATGTCCCGTGATATGCACATCCTCCTGCTTATAGCTTAAAGGACGTCCGTCCGCGATGCGGATCTGCTCCTTGACCAGATCGATCCCTGTCACCCACTCCGTCACCGGATGTTCTACCTGGATCCTGGTGTTCATTTCCATAAAATAGAATTTTCCGTTCTTCTCGAGAAGGAATTCAATGGTCCCGGCATTGGTATAGTGCGCCGCCTTTGCAGCCTTCACCGCAGCCTCTCCCATCTTCTCACGGAGTTCCGGAGTCAGAGCGATGGACGGGGATTCCTCAATCATCTTCTGATGATTTCTCTGGATCGAGCAATCACGCTCTCCTAGATGGATCACGTTGCCGTGCTTGTCCGCCATAATCTGGAACTCGATGTGGCGCGGATGCTGGACAAAATGTTCGATGTACATGGTATTGTCCCCGAATGCCATCTGCGCTTCCTTCTGCGCCGTTTTGAAACTGTTCTCGAACTCATCGGGAGTCTCAGCGACACGCATTCCTTTTCCCCCGCCTCCGAGAGCCGCCTTGACGATGACCGGATAGCCGATCTCGGCCGCCACCTTCGCGCCTTCCTCTGCGTCATAGATGGGATCCTTACTTCCGGGGATGACCGGTACGCCTGCGTTCATCATGGTGTTCCTTGCCTCGGATTTGTTCCCCAGTTTCCGGATCACTTCGGAGTCCGGTCCGATAAATGTGATATTGCACTGCTCACACAGTTCCGCAAACCTGCTGTTCTCAGAGAGAAAGCCGAATCCGGGATGGATGGCGTCCGCTCCGGAAACAAGCGTGGCGCTGATGATATTCTGCATGTTCAGGTAACTCTCGGATGAGGGAGCCGGTCCGATACAGATTGCTTCGTCCGCAAGCTGTGTGTGCAGCGCTTCTCTGTCGGCTTCAGAATATACAGCTACCGTCTCGATCCCCATCTCGCGGCATGCCCGGATGATCCTGACCGCGATCTCTCCGCGGTTTGCGATTAAAACCTTTCCAATCATTTTATGCTACTCCCCTACCATGAATGTCAGCTCTGCGGTAACAACTACTTTTCCGTCCACATAAGCGGTAGCCTGCCCCACTCCGACAGGACCCTTGCTCTTGATGATCTTTGTCTCAAGTTTCAGCGTATCCCCCGGGAATACCATTCCCTTGAAGCGGCACTTCTGCACCCCGCCGAAAAATGCGATCTTTCCCTTGTTCTCCGGCATGCTTAAGATCGCTACCGCTCCGGTCTGCGCCAGAGCCTCAAGGATCAGCACTCCCGGCATCACTGCCTTCTGCGGAAAATGCCCGCGGAAGAAATCTTCTCTGTATGTCACTGCTTTGTATCCCACCGCATACTGTCCCGGCTCATAATCCTCGATCCTGTCGAGAAGGAGGAACGGGTGTCTGTGAGGAATGATCTCCTGGATCTGTTCTACATTCAAACTGTTCATGATCTATGCACCTCTTTTTATCTGAGTACTCATTGTCTATATACCGGATATGCGGATAAAAACATCCACATATCTGATCTCATTTCTGATATTTTATGATGAAGGCGTCAAAAAACTTTTTTGACGCCTGTGATACCGGCTTGCTCCGTGCTTACGCACTCTCACAAGCCTCAAAACATTCGAAATCCGCTCATTTTTCTACGAAAAATGGCTACTTTCTCATGTTTTGGGCGGGTCAAGTAGTCAAAAATCCTCTCTCAAGCAAGCTTGCGTCGGATTTTTGTCTATTTGACCCTGGTATCATCATTTTATTACGAAGAGCGGCTGACCGTACTCTACAGCCTGTCCGTTCTCTACAAGGATCTCAGCCACGGTTCCTGTGAAATCGCTCTCGATCTCATTCATCAGCTTCATAGCCTCCACGATAGCAAGTACCTGCCCCTCTTTCACACTGTCGCCCACTTTAACGAAGGGCTCTGCATCCTCAGCCGGAGCCGCGTAGAAGGTTCCGACAAGGGGAGATTTTACGACGTTTCCTGCCGGAAGCGCATCTGCTGCCTCCGGAGCGGATACCTCAGCCGCCGCAGGCGCTGCTGCAGGTGCCGCTGCCGCCGGTGCCGGTGCCACAGATGCAGCCGGGATCACTGCCGGTGCCTGGACCTGGACGATCTTTCCCTCTGTCTTCTTCAGTGAAAGCTTTACGCCATCTTCTTCGTATTTAAACTCTGTAAGTTCAGAATCTGAAACAGCCTGAATAAGCTGTAATACCTGTTCAACTTTCATTACACACACCTCTTACCCTTCATACTTTTTCAACAGCAGTGTTGCGTTATGTCCGCCAAATCCAAGAGAGTTCGTCAAGACATAGTTCACATCCTTCTCAACCGGAGCGCCTACGGTGTAGTTAAGATCACATTCCGGATCTACGTTCTCCGTGCCCATTGTCTGATGGATGAATCCGTCCTGGATACTCTTTACACAGACAACAAACTCGACTCCGCCCGCTGCTCCCAGGAGATGGCCGATCATGGACTTCGTTGAGTTGATGGAAACGTCTTTCGCCGCATCTCCCAGCGCGTACTTGATTGCTCTGGTCTCAAACAGGTCGTTGTGATGTGTGCTTGTTCCGTGTGCATTGATATAATCGATCTGCTCCGGAGCGACTCCTGCTTCCTTCATGGCGAGTTTCATCGCCATTCCTGCACCTTCTCCGCTCTCTTCCGGGGAAGTGATGTGGTAAGCGTCGCCTGTTGCGCCGTATCCCACCAGCTCTGCATAGATCTTCGCACCGCGGGCTTTCGCGTGTTCCAGTTCCTCAAGGACAACAACCCCGGATCCCTCGCCCAGGACAAATCCGTCTCTGTCCTTGTCAAACGGACGGGAAGCATGTTCCGGATCGTTTGTCGTTGACAGTGCTGTCAATGCTGTAAATCCTGCGATTCCTGTGGGGCATACGGAAGCCTCCGTACCGCCTGCCACCATCACGTCCGCATCGTCGTACTGGATCGCACGGAACGCATCTCCAATGCTGTGTGTACCGGTAGCACATGCGGTCACAACGTTGGTACATTTTCCCTTCAGTCCGAGCTGGATGGAAATGTTTCCTGCTGCCATGTTGGAGATCATGAGCGGAACCATCAGCGGGTTTACCTTGTTCGGTCCCTTTGTAATGATCTTCTCATAGTTTGTCTCCACACACTGCAGGCTTCCGATCCCGGATCCAACGATGACTCCGCACCTGTACGGATCTTCCTTGCTCATATCAATGCCGGCATCCTCGAACGCCTCTTTCGCTGCAGCAACCGCATACTGCGAAAACGGCTCCATTCTCTTTGCAGCCTTGAAGTCCATGCGTTCCTTTGCCACAAATCCTTTTACTTCAGCCGCGATCTGAACCTTAAAGTCAGACGCGTCGAATTTCGTGATCGGTCCAATGCCGACCTTTCCTTCTCTGATCCCGCTCCAGAACTCCTCCACCGTATTTCCGATCGGTGTCACAGCCCCAAGACCAGTCACCACAACTCTTCTTTTCATATCAATAACTCTTTCCTTTCCGGAGCCATTCTCTGCCCGCTCCATCCATTCCTGTCCTCATTCATCTTCTTCTGTCAGGATTAAGTTCCCTTTTGCCTGGGTCAGCCCCTTTTGCGCAGTCCAGCAGGAGACGCTAAAGCCCCTACCAGCATCCTCAACAGCCTTCTGTCAAGATCAAGTTCCCTTTCGCGGCTGTCCAGCCGGAATGTTCTGTGTTGTCACTAAGGACCGTTAAAAGAACGCCGGCACTTAGGCCGCGTCCTTTGCGGTCTTAGTACCGCTGCGTTCTTTTCCGAGCGCAAGCGTGTCCGCAGTGAAACCGTCCGGCTTGGGTCAGCCCCTTTTTCACAGTCCAGCAGGCGGCTTTCTGTGTCGTTACTAAGGACCGTTAAAAGAACGCCGGCACTTAGGCTGCGTCCTTTGCAGCCTTAGTACCGCTGCGTTCTTTTCCGAGCGCAAGCGTGTCCGCTGGAATGACACAGACAGCCGCCTGCGCCCCTGCGAAAAAACCTGATCTTACATTGCCATTCCGCCGTCTACATTAAGCACCTGTCCGGTGATATACTTCGCGTCATCGGAAGCCAGGAACGCCACCGCGTTTGCAATATCCTCCGGCTCGCCGAATTTTCCAAGAGGAATCTGCGCTACAGCTCCTTCTTTCACTTTATCTGAAAGCACTTCTGTCATCTCCGTATTGACAAATCCGGGCGCTACAGCGTTCACTGTCACTCCGCGGCTTGCCAGTTCCCTTGCCACAGACTTTGTCAGTCCGATCACGCCTGCCTTGGAAGCGGAGTAGTTGGCCTGTCCTGCATTTCCAAGGACTCCGGAAACAGAAGCCATATTGATGATGCGTCCGCCTCTCTGCTTTATCATCTGTCTTGCCACGAAACGGATGCAGTTGAACGTTCCTTTCAGGTTCGTGTTCAGGACAGCATCGTAGTCTTCCTCGGACATCTTCATCAGAAGACCGTCTCTGGTGATCCCTGCATTGTTTACAAGGATATCGACGCTTCCGAATGTAGAGATGATCTCTTTGAACATCTCCTCACACGCTGTAAAATCAGATACATTACACTGTCTGATCTCCACTTTTCCTCCGGCTGCCTCAATCTCTTTCTTTACTTCCTCCGCGCGCTCCTTTGATCCGTTGTAATTCACGATCACTGTCGCGCCCTCTCCAGCCAGCTTCAGCGCCACCGCGCGGCCGATTCCGCGGGAAGCACCTGTCACTACGGCAACTTTTCCATTTAACATAATTCACTTACCACCTTGTCCACGTCTTCCCATGTGCCGACGTTGTATACTTTCACATCACGGTTGATCTTGCGCATAAAGCCTGCCAGGGTCCTTCCCGGTCCAATCTCGACGAACGTGTCCACGCCGTCCGCGATCATGTTCTCCACACTCTGCTGCCAGCGCACGGAGAAAGCCACCTGCTTCGCAAGGAGTTCCTTCGTCTCACTGATATCCCGCACATATTCTGCTGTCACATTTGTTACATAGGGAATCTCAAGCGGAGAAAACTCTACCTTCTCAAGAATCTGTCCCAGCTCTTTGCCCGCTTCTGTGAGCATCGGTGAATGGAAGGGTCCGCTCACGTTCAGCGGCAGGACTCTCTTCGCTCCCGCTTCTTTAAGCGCTTCGGATGCCTTCTCCACGCTTTCCTTCCATCCCGTGATAACGATCTGTCCGGGGCAGTTGTAATTGGCGATGGTCACGCCGTCGATCTCATCGACCACCTTCTCGATCGCCTCTCCTGTCATGCCGAGGACTGCCGCCATAGATCCTTTTCCTCCCGGCACCGCATTCTGCATGAGGATACCGCGCTTTCTCACCGTAGTGATGGCGTCTTCCGCAGTCATCCCGCCTGCAGATGCGATCGCACAGTACTCTCCGAGGCTTAAGCCCGCTGTCACGTCAGCTTTCAGCCCCCGCTCTCTTAACACATGTTCCATTGCCAGACATACGGTCACAAGCGCTGCCTGTGTGTACTCTGTCTGGTCCAGCTTGTCATTTTCTTCAAAGCATAACGCTTTCATATCTATATCCAGCAGCTCGGTCGCCTTGTCGATGACCTTGCGCGCTGTTTCACTCTGCTCATAAAAATCCTTGCCCATTCCGGCTTTCTGTGCTCCCTGCCCCGGGAACATGAATGCGATCTTACTCATAGAATCCTTTTCCTCCGATCAGATCGTCTGTCTCCTTCACCAGTTTCTGGATCAGGTCATGGCATGACATTTTCTCTTTGACCATACCTGCGATCTGTCCTGCCATCACGCTTCCTGTCTTCACATCTCCGTCTACGACCGCACGTCTTAAGCCGCCCAGAGTCAGAAGCTCAAGTTCCTCGAAGGGAGCTCCCTCCTGCTCTTTCTTTAAGTATTCTTTTGTCATCTGATTTCTCAGAGCTCTTACCGGATGTCCTGTGGAACGTCCTGTTACTCTGGAATCGATGTCTCTTGCCTTGATGATCATGTCCTTGTAATTTTCATGAACCTGAGATTCATTCGTAACCACAAAGTGAGTTCCCATCTGTACGCCCTGCGCGCCCAGCATGAACGCCGCAGCGATCCCTCTTCCGTCGGCGATCCCGCCGGCAGCGATGACCGGTACACTCACTGCATCCACAACCTGCGGTACAAGTACCATAGTCGTGTTCTCACCGATGTGTCCGCCTGCCTCGGTTCCCTCAGCGACCAGCGCGTCCGCGCCGCATCTCTCCATACGCTTTGCCAGCGCAACAGAGGCGATGACCGGGATGACCTTGACTCCGGCTTCCTTCCACATCTTCATGTATTTTTCCGGAGAGCCCGCGCCTGTTGTAACGACTTTCACGCCCTCCTCAACGATAACTTTTGCCACATCGTCCGCATAGGGACTCATCAGCATGATATTTACACCAAACGGTTTGTCAGTGAGTTTTTTTGCCTCTCTGACCTGTTCACGCACCCAGTCAGCCGGCGCGCTCGCTGCACCGATCAGCCCGAGGCCGCCGGCTTCGGATACGGCGGCTGCGAGATGATACTCAGCAACCCAGGCCATTCCTCCCTGAATGATCGGATATTCAATTCCCAGTAATTCGGTTACTTTTGTCTTCATACTCTACAACCTTTCTTTCTCTTAAAAATGAATCAGTCTTATTTGTGTGCTTCCAGATATTTTACAACGTCGCCGATCGTGTTGATCTGCTCCAGGTCCTCAGACGGGATCTCAACGTCGAACTCTTCCTCAAATGCCATTACCATCTCAAATAAATCCAGGGAATCAGCGCCCAGGTCGTCTTTGAAGGATGTCTCCTCTGTAAGTTCTGCTGCATCAGCGTTTAATGATTCTGCTACGATCTCTTTGATTTTCTCTAACATGGTCTTCTTTTCCTTTCTTTTTGAAAATTCTTTATTTTGTAATCCGGCCTCTGCCGGGAATTACCTGTGTTTCTACCACTCAAACAGACAGCCGGCCCAGGTAAGGCCTGCCCCGAATCCCGCCATGATCAGTTTCTGTCCCTCATGGAACATCCCCTTGCGGTTCATCTCATCAAGAAGGATCGGCACGGTCGCTGCCGATGTATTGGCGTATTCCTCCAGGTTCATGGGGAACCGGGAAATGTCCGTCTTCAGTCTCTTCGCTACCGCCTCTATGATCCTGCGGTTTGCCTGGTGGAGGATAAAATAGTCAATGTCCTCCAGGCCGACTTTCGACTGTTCCAGTATCTCTTCTATAATTTCCGGAACTTTGCGGACAGCGAATTTAAACACGCCCTGACCGTCCATATGGATGTAGGCATCCTTATCGTTGCCTTCAACGTTCCAGTCTTTCCTGTGCCTGCTTAAGCCTGTCAGCGCCGGACCCTTTTCCCCGTCAGAACGCGCCGCCATCCAGACCGGATTTCCTTCCTGCGCCCGGAGGATCACCGCTCCCGCGCCGTCTCCGAACAAAATACATGTACTCCTGTCCGTCCAGTCGATCATGTGGCTCATGCTCTCTGCGCCGACAACTACTATCGTGCGGTAAATCCCTGCCTGGATATAGGCCTGCGCCGTATTAAATCCCAGCACAAAACCCGTACATGCCGCATTCAGGTCGTATCCTGCCGCGTTCACCGCGCCGATCATCCTCTGCACCTCGCACGCCGCACAGGGGTAGATCGTCTCAGAGGAAGACGTCGCAACGATGATCATATCGATCTCTTCCGGTGCGATCCCGCTCTGTTCCACTGCCCGGAGCGCCGCCTGTCCCGCCATATAGGAGGTGGTCTCCTCTTTCGCGACATGTCTTCTGGCGATTCCCGTCCTCTCACGGATCCATTCATCGTTCGTGTCCACGAGCTTCGCCATGTCATCATTGTCCATCACATGGGGCGGTACATATGAACCTGTCCCGCAAATTTTTCCTGTTATCATTATTTTTCCCTACCAAATTTACTTTGATTCTTAAATACTTTGACTCTCAAAGTATATCACACTGTTTCCATTTGTCAATATAGTTTATTAATAATTCTGTAACATTTCTGCGACCGGCTTTTTCTGCCTCTGCTTCCTTTCCTCAGACGCGGCGCAGACCTGATATTTTGCAGGAAAAGGCGGTGTCATCAGACCGGATCCCGCTGACAGCACCGCCTTCTTCTCTTATGTACTTATTATTTATATGTATTCTGTTTAGTGACTCTGATCTTTCCTTATTTCATCATGATCTCTGAGATCGCATCCAGGATCTTGTCATGACATCCGCCGCATCCTGTAGAACAGTGTGTGATCTTCTGCACGTCTTCAAATGCAGACAGAACATCGCTGAATGAGTCCATCTGGTGAAGAGCATTCTCCACATCCGCGTAGGATACCTGTTTGCAGTTACATATCATTCCGTCTTTCATAGTATCTTCTCCTTCCGTCTCGCTCTGCCCGACCGACCGCGTCCGCCTTCTCATATATCGGAAATACCGGTCTTCTGCCGATCTCAGGCAGCCGCTCGTTTGTTGATAAAATTTTATCTGTACTCTATGATAAACTATCCGAGTGAAAAAAGCAATTTCAGATACCGTATTCTTTATACAGAGTTTCTCTGTACTCCGGATCTGATGCCGTCTTTATCAGCAAATCTGTTTTATTCTCTTCGGTAAGTTTCAGGATCAGCCGGCTGTAGCGCTCTGATTCCTCTTTTCTTCCTTTCTCCATTCCCTTCTCCATAGCATCATCCCATATCATCTGTCCAAGTATCGTCATCGCCATCTCCTCCTTGATCATTCCCAATTCTTGTTTATCCAAAAATTTAACTGCAAATGTATAGAGGATTGCCTCCATCTTCCGCGCATCCTCTTTTGCGAAAAGATCTTCTCCCATCTTCAATAAGCGAATCCCTTTAAGAATCCTCTCCTTCTGCTCTCCCTTTCCCCCATAAGCGGAGATAAGAGCAGGGGAATGATATCATCTCTGGTCAGGGATCTCACTCCTTTTTTCTGAATCTGCTCCAATACCCTGTCCGCATCTTCATCCTTCAGGCGGATCAATCGGACTCTGTATGTATTGATCCCGTCCGTTATCCTGTCCCGGAGTATTTTCACTTTAGATGAACAGATTACGAAAGTCACCACCGGTGCTTCATAGATTCTCACGGTAGACGCCTCATATTCTCTGAAACGCCTCAGATCACTCTCGGTAATAGAATCACTTTCAAATTCAAAGTGATAATAAACACCGTTTTCCATCTCGTAAAGAAAATCTTCATACATGTGGCGCGTCTCAAGTTCTACCAGCTCTGTCGGTACGGCTCGGAGCACTATTTCATGGATTCCCAGCCAGCGCACCATCTCGTCGCCAAAATATGCTGCTGCCGACTTAAGTGCCAGATCCTCAGCCTGGGTCAGCCCCTCTCTTCTTTTGTTGTCTTCCTGCAATATTTCCTCCGTTTCCAGCGGCACAGGAACTGCTCCATATTATTATAATAGCACAGCAGACAGCAGATTGCTTCGTTATTTTAGATTTAAGTTTCTTAAAAATATTCATTGGATATCTGTCCGAACCGGACGGCGATATTCAGATGAGATTAACAGGACTTAACAGATGCGTCCCGAAATCAGAAAGAAATATGGCGGCAGTGTCCGTGCATTGCCGCTGTCTGCATATATTTAAGATACTATAACAGCCGTGTGACTGCAAGACGTCCCCTGCGCCATTTTCTTTCATTTCCGTGATTTGTCTACAGTTGTGTCATCTTCTCTCTGCACCGTCACAGAATGCTTTTCACCGATCGATCTTTAGCCCGATCAGCCCTCCCTTCTCCTCATATCCGGTATTCCACAGATCCGACAGCCGGAACGTGCTCTTCTCTCCGTATGTCGCCACCGTGATCCACATTCCATCTTCCCGCTCTTCATAGCCGTAACAGAGAAACCAGTGCCACACAAAATCCTTATAGCATTCCTTTTTGTGGCGGAGCATCAGATAAGGTACAGGAAAGCCGCTGTCGATATGTTTCTTTATAAAATCTTCCGCCGCTCCTGCCTCCTCCGTCCCCTGCATTTCTTCTATAATAATATGCTTTTCTCCGACATCCGGCAGATATTTTTCAAATCCATCCTTGAACAGATATGTTCTGTTCACTCCGTTTACCCTTGGTTTCAGATAAGGCTTCATCCTCATAGAAAAACGGACGTAGTCCTCCCGGGTAAGATGATCGATGTCAAAGGGATAGAGATGCTTCATATTTTTATGGAGAGCGAGGTAAATGCAGCAGTCACATGCCGTGGCAGCCGCGCACCCTCCGATATACATCACAACATTTTTAAACCATTCCTGGTTGCCGCCTACGGCGCCATCTATTGAGAAATAATCCAGTAGCTTTTTCATTCATTCTTCAATCCTTTCCTTCCGTCCAGCCATGACAGCTCGATTCCGGCACTTCGCGCCTCCATCTCGCTGAGGGCTCGCGCCCCTTCCGCCGTCCAGCCATGACAGCTCGATTCCACCGCTCCGCGTCTCCATCTCGCTGTGGGCTTGCGCCCTATAGAAGGAAATACACAGCCCCTTCTTTGTGAGCAAGCTCCCACGAAGGGGCTGCGCATTTCCTTCTGCATGGCTTAATTATAATACACATTATAATCCATCTGGTTGAAATGTACATTTTTTTCTTCCTTTTTTGGTTACTCGTGACATTGTCCGTTTTGGGTTTTGAGACTATACTTATGTCAGAAACAAACGATACATATTTTTTAAGGAGGCTATTTAAAATGGCAAGTTTATCACTTCAGGGAATTCAGAAAATCTATCCTAACGGATTTCACGCAGTAAAAGATTTCAATCTTGAGATCGAAGATAAAGAGTTTATCATCTTCGTAGGACCTTCAGGATGTGGTAAATCTACAACACTTCGTATGATCGCTGGTCTGGAAGATATCTCCGGCGGTACACTGAAGATCGACGGAAAGGTTATGAACGATGTAGAGCCGAAAGACCGTGATATCGCAATGGTATTCCAGAACTACGCTCTGTATCCGCATATGACAGTATATGATAACATGGCATTCGGACTGAAACTTCGTAAAGTTCCGAAGGATGAGATCGACAAGAAAGTTCGCGAGGCTGCAAGAATCCTTGACCTTGAGAAACTGCTTGACCGTAAACCGAAGGCTCTTTCCGGTGGACAGAGACAGCGTGTTGCTATGGGACGTGCTATCGTTCGTAATCCTAAGGTATTCCTTATGGACGAGCCTCTTTCCAACCTGGATGCAAAACTGAGAGTTCAGATGCGTATCGAGATCTCCAAGCTTCACGAGAACCTGGGTGCTACGATCATCTACGTAACACATGACCAGACAGAGGCTATGACACTTGGTACAAGAATCGTCGTTATGAAAGACGGTGTTGTTCAGCAGGTAGATACACCTCAGAACCTTTACAATACACCTTGCAACCTGTTCGTAGCAGGATTCATCGGATC
>CALWFV010000031.1 GCA_944377745.1 uncultured Mediterraneibacter sp.
GAAGAAGCGAAAGATTATCCGAGAAAGTTTCATGACCCCATCGGTGCCTTTCGCAGAAAGGTGGTTTATAAAGATGAAAAAGAAAATGATTAGTATGCTCCTGGCGGTGAGCATGGTGGCAGCACTTGCAACAGGGTGCGGTTCAGGAGAGAGTCAGGATAATGGAAGTAAGGATGATGTAACCACGATAAAGTGGTTTACATCCAGACCGGTAGATGGAGCCATAGACCAGACGGTAAGAGAGATAGCAGATGATTACAGCAAAGAAAAAGGTGGAAAAGTGGTGGTTGAATTTGAGACGACTGCGGACCGCCCCTCCTATTTACAGAAATTAAAGACCTTGATCGCAGGCGGGAACATGCCGGATATCATAGATATAGACGCGGATCCGTATTGCCAGGAACTTGTGGATGCGGGAATGTTAGTGGATGTGAAGAAGTTTTTGCAGGATAATGATAAATATGACGATTTTTATCCGACGGCATTAAGATATCAGGAGTTTACGGACGGCTCAATGTATACACTTCCATTGGAATATAATGTGGAAATGACATGGTATAACAAAGAGATTTTTGACCAGTATGGCCTTGCGGTTCCCAAGACAATGGATGAGTGGCTTGACGTTTGTAAAACTTTAAAAGATAACGGGATCACTCCGATTTCCGTAGATGGAGTGGACAGATGGCCGGTGCAGAGATATCTTGCCATGATGCCGTTCAGGGAGACCGGGAATGACTTCATTATCGGGCTGCGCGACGGGAAAGAGAAGATGTCCAGCCAGACCGGAAAAGAGGCGGCGGAATTTATGCAGGAAATCGGTCAGTACTTTAATGATGGGTTTGCGGCTACGGATTACGCAACAGCACAATCTATGTTCCTTGATGGAAAATCGGCTATGTATTATATCGGCAACTGGGAAATAGCGGCGATGCAGGATGCCTATGATGCTGGAAAGATAGATTACTTTTATCTTCCGACTATTGAGAACGGCAAGACACAGGCTAATGAATTCTGTGTGAATTCAGGAATTGGAATGGCGTTTAACTCAGAGACGTTTGACAGTAAGACAAAAGACTTTGTTTTGTACCTGCTTGATAATTACGGAGAAATTTATGCGTCCAAGCAGCAGATTTCACCGATCAAAACGGAGCTTCCGTCCGATGTTGAATTTTCAGATCTGTATATGAGGATCAGGGATGATATTGAGAACCTGGGAGAGAATTTCCTGAAGCCATGGGATACTTATCTGGATGCGGACACGAATACGACAATGCAGGATAATCTGCTGCTCCTCGCTTCCGGGGAACTTTCTGTGGATGAGTTTTGTAATATGATTGACGAATCGATTGCTGCAAACGTGAAATAGCGGAGGGAGGTGTCTCATAAGTTTCTGGCTGTGGGACACCTCTCTGTCATTATAAAAGGAGAACAACATGGGCGTTATTAAAAGTAAAAAATGGTTTCTGGCGTTTCTGCTTCCGGGATTGTTGTTTTATATCCTGGCAGTTTTTTATCCGATAGAAGAATCCCTGAGATTAAGCTTTATGGACTGGGGCGGGATTGGGGAAAAGAAATTTGTAGGATTTCAAAATTATATAGATATGTTTCATGACAAAGTGTTCTACGAATCTTTTCTTAACAATCTGATATATCTTGTTATCGTTGTGGTCATGCAGCTCGGCATTGGTCTTCTTTTTGCCATACTTCTGACCTATATGACAAAAAGGGTAACGCTTGTCAAGACGCTCTACTATGTGCCGTGCATCATTACGACGGTTGCTATTGCACAGCTTTTCAGGAGTATGTATGCGACCGAACCGATGGGGCTTTTGAATCAGTTCCTTCAGTCCGTGGGACTCGACCAGTTTGTGACTTCCTGGCTGGCTGATATACATACAGCTCTTGGAGCGGTTTCTTTTCCGGAAGGGTGGCGATTTACAGGAATGTATATGGTGATCTTCTATGCTGCGCTTGTTTCGCTGGACCCGTCGGTTTATGAGGCTGCCAAAGTAGACGGGGCGTCTGAACTTCAGATCCTGTTTCGCATAAAGATACCGCTGATAAAAGATATTTTCCTCCTGACACTGACGATGTGCCTTACCGGTGCGCTCAGAGGATTTGACATCCCGTTTCTGCTGACCAACGGAGGACCGGGAAATACGACGGAACTTTTATCTACATATATGTATAAAAAAGCATTTTCAAGTAATCAGTATGGTTACGGAAGTACGGTTGCCGTATTTATCATTCTTGAGAGTATACTGGTGGTATTTATTCTGAGAAAAATCTTTTCTGAAAAGGAGAAAAAATAATGAAGAAGAAAATAGGAAAGATTGTTTTTGTGATCGTGATCCTCGCTTTTCTGATCATACAGATCTATCCGGTTCTCTGGCTTTTTATGGCAAGTGTCAAACCTACGGTAGAATTATCCTCAACGCCTTTCGCATTGCCAAAAGTTGTTACGTTTGAGAATTTTGCCAGAGTGCTTTCGGATGGGATGATCGGAACATATATGTGGAACAGCTTAAAAGTAACAGGGATTTCTCTGATCCTGATCATATTCCTGAGCGGGACTGCAGGATATGCGCTTTCAAAGTTCAGAGTAAGGGGAAAGGGCAAAATATATGCATTTTTTACTTTCGGGATCATGATCCCTGTGCAGATTACGCTGATCCCTCTGTTTATTTTTTACAGTAAGATGGGAATCCTTAATACAAGTTTTTCTCTAATACTTCCGCAAGTAGGATTTGCGCTGCCCTTATCAGTGATGATGTTTGTCAGCTTTTATAATTTTGTCCCGGATGAATTGATCGAGGCGGCGATTGTAGACGGGTGTAATCCGGGGCGTATATTTATCAGGATTGTTTTTCCTCTCGCCAGAAATACTGTCATTACAATCGCATCAATGTATAGTATTCTGATCTGGAACGATTTTATTTTTGCAAATACTTTTATCAGTGAGAATAGTGCAAAGACTGTTGCCATGGGGCTGAAGGATTATGTCGGAGCGTTTGGGAATGTAGACTGGGGAGCTACCTATGCGGCAATCGCAATCTCTATCCTGCCGCCTCTTATCATCTATTTTGCGCTGAATAAATGGGTAACCGCAGGCATGACTATGGGAGCAACGAAAGGATAAAAAATGAGCATTATATTACCTGGAATGATGGGAAATCTTCCCTATCTGACAAGAGGAAGAAGCAGAGCAATCAACGCAGAGAACAGAGAAGGAGAAAAAGGACGCGGAGGAATGGCGTCAAGTGTACTTGGAAAATCTCGTAAGGGGAGTCCTTGTATTCGGGAGATTGCTCCTGGAGCAGAAGAAAAACTGGCTGAAATAGAAGGTTCTGGAATTATTGAGCATATATGGATCACAGTAGATAATAAGACAACGGAAGGCGACTGTTTTGTGCTGAGGGACATTGTTCTGAAAATGTTTTGGGATGGTGAGAAAGACCCATCAGTGGAAGTGCCGCTGGGCGATTTTTTCTGCTGCGGATTTGGGAGGGAATGCCTGATAGATTCTGCCGCTGTGGCTGTGGTTCCTTCGAGAGGGCTGAACATGTATTTCCCTATGCCATTTAAGAAGAGTGCCAGGATAATTATAGAGAATCAGCATGCCAATCCAATACCGGCATTCTTTTATCAGATAGACTACTGTCTGTATGATGAAATTCCTGATGAAACTGCTTTATTTCATGCGCAGTGGAGAAGGCAACTGGTCACAGAAGTTGGAAAAGATTATGTTATTGTAGACGGAATAAAGGGACAGGGTCAATATGTGGGGACATACATTGCGCTTTCGACTCTTCAAAGATATTGGTGGGGAGAAGGAGAAGTTAAATTCTATATAGATGGAGATCTGGAATACCCAACGATATGCGGCACAGGAATGGAAGATTATTTCGGCGGTTCATGGAGCTTTGCATCGGTGGAAAATGGCAGGACGATTGAACATACATATAGTACGCATTACCTGGGATATCCATATTACTCGAGACATGATGACCTTGTAAAAAATCCTTATCACAATGACGACTGTCCCCCCATGAGAGGGTTTTACAGATGGCATATCCAGGATCCGATTTTCTTTGAATCGGATTTAAAGGTGACAGTTCAGCAGATTGGTGTCGGTTACAATGGATTGTTTGAGAGACAGGATGATTTGTCCAGTGTAGCTTACTGGTACCAAAAAGAACCGCATGGAACGTTTCCCCTGCTGCCAGAAAAAGAAAAACGCTGGCCTAGATAAGAGAGAGAATGGTGTGTAATATGAAAAAACTCGTAAGAATCCAGAAACAGTCTGTAACATGGATTCTTACGAGTTTTTGTGATCTACAGCAGACCGAAGTCCGTCATCGCTTTTCTGAGCACTTCCTTGTGTGCATCCTCCATCTCTGTCAGCGGCGCGCGGAGAGGTCCGACCTCTTTGCCCATCATGTTCAGCGCTGCTTTCACCGGAATCGGGTTGACTTCGCAGAACAGCGCGTTGCACATCGGGATCGCGTCAAGCTGCATCTTGCAGCTACCTTCTGTGTCCCCGGACAGATATTTGTATACCATGTCGTGGACGTATGCAGGTGCCACATTTGACAGGACGGAGATCACTCCGATCCCGCCCAGGGAGAGGAGCGGCACGACCTGATCGTCGTTCCCGGAATAAAGGTCGATATTTCCGTCGCACAGATGCATGATCTCAGCCACTGTTCCGATATTTCCGGAAGCTTCCTTCACTCCTACGATATTATCCACGTCTTTTACAAGACGTGCCAGAGTCTGAGGCTGGATGGAACATCCGGTACGGCTCGGAACGTTGTAAAGGATCGCCGGGATATTCACCTCGCTGCAGATTGCCGTGTAATGAGCGACGAGACCGTTCTGTGTGGCCTTGTTATAGTAAGGCGTTACAAGGAGCAGTCCGTCAGCGCCGTCTTTCTCTGCTTCTCTGGACAGTTCGATGGCTGTTCTCGTGCAGTTGGAACCGGTGCCTGCGATGACCGGGATCCTGTGGTTTACCCTCTCGACCGTGAAACGGATCGCCTCGCTGTGCTCTGCCTCCGTCATGGTAGCGGACTCGCCTGTGGTACCGCAGATGATGATCGCGTCGGTACCGCCTGCGATCTGCTCTTCCAGGATCTCATCCAGTTTGTCGTAATTGATCTCCAGATTGTCTTTCATTGGTGTGACGATCGCCACGCCTGCGCCTTTAAAAATTGCCATTCTTTCTTCCTCCTTAACTGTTGGTGAACAATAAAAGAAACGGCAAGATGCGCCGTTCCAAAATATACCTTTCCGTATAGATCAGATAGCTCTCCATCCTGCGATGACAGTCATGTCGTTCTTCACGCCATGCCCAAGAATAAAGTCTCAGGTTCCTTACTCTTTCGGCATCTTTCCCTTTCGAATGAGTTCCTCTGCCCCTGATACATCCGTCATCTTACTAATGAAAAATGCAACCTCTATCTATGTTTCTGTATTTAATGAAATCATAACACCCCTCTAAAGTGATGTCAACTGATTTGAGGGGTTTTCTGTGAATGCAGGATCGGCGGAGTTATAGTGCACACCTGACTGCCGCTGCACTGCGTGCTGGGACTGCTTATGAGGTCTGCATTTTACTAAGTTCTCCTTTTACAGACTGAAAATAGGAGTTCTCCGGATCCGCCTGAAGGATATGATTGATCTGTCCGGAAAAACGGGCAAGGTATTCCTCCGGCGTCCCCTTATATTGTATGCGGCGCAGATGATCCGTAAGTCCGAATTTTTGAATATAATGCCATTCCTGGCGCAGTTTCCGGCGGTATCCCCGGCCGGTCTGAACGTGATCGTTTACCACCAGCCCGGTTACTTCCTGTCTGCCGCAACGGGTACAGACCCGGGTCTTTTTTTCGTTCAGTTCAAATCCCATACGGAGAAGAAACGGCTTCACCTTATTGATGACCTCGGCGGGGGTAAAGGACCCGGAGAATGTCATGTCATCGCAGTACCTTGTATAGCTGATCTGCCGTTCCAGACACCAGCTTTCCATATAGTCGTCAAAGGGCTTCATGACCAGATTGGAGATGCAGGGGGATGTGGGGGCTCCTTGAGGAAGAGCGCTGTCGAGGCAGCACAGGCTGGTAAGCAGAGCCCGTACGGACGGCGGAAATAAAGTACCCGGAAATGCACGCTGATACACCTGGATAAAAGAGAGGCTTCCGAAGAAGTCGTGGATATCTAGTTTCAGGATCTTTTCCTTTCCGGTGTGGGGCAGGGCGTTGTCTCTGAGAGATACTCCTTTGATGTAGGCGCGGGCACATCCGGATACAGGGAATTGTGACAGGATCCGGTGAAGGATCTGCCGCTGGATATATTTCAGAAGAGAATCCGGCTCCTGGAGTATGCGGACTCCGCCGGATCTCTTTGGAATCTTCCGCAGAGTATAGTGATCCTCTGTGTGATTTGCGAGTCCGTAAAGAAGCGCAAGACGCTTTCCATCGGAGAGGCGGAGAGAACCGGTCAGATTCAGTGACAGAAGAAACTCCTCGCATTGTTCTTTTGTACAGTATTTCCACAGTTCATCACTCATGATATGACTCCTGAAAAAGACTTTAAAAAGTTTCATGTTTGGTGAAAAACGGCCGGGAACACAATATGATGATACCGTAACCTGCGGAGGTGTACGCGTGCCGAAGGCACATATGCACACGGGAGTGTGCGGAAGTACACTGCAGCAGGTGAAGGGACGGCGCATACCGTATCATCACAGTAAAACTGACAGGAAAACGACTCGCTTTCCTTCACGAAAATCCCGTGAAACGCTGTTCCCGGCCTTCGTGTTTCAATATAGCACAGCCCCTGCTAAAAGGGAAGAGCGTTATATGATGAGAAGAATTAGCAGAATATTCTGACGATATTTTAAGAAAGTACCGTGTACCTTCGACAAAGTACACGGCACCTGCGATAAAGGTACACGGTACCTTTGACAATTTTCCTGTATTATGGTAAGCTGAAACTGCCCAAAGTGTGAATGACGAGATTATCATTTGCACTTTTTTTTCGCGGTGAATCCATGAGAGGATTTTTTACTGTTTTATTTACCCGAAGTTATTTCAGAGGAGGAAGGGAGAGGAGAGACGCCGTGCTTACTATCAGCAATTATGTGAAGGCAAAGACCATCGAGGAGGCGTATGAACTGAACCAGGCACGCAACAGCCGTGTGATGGGCGGAATGATGTGGATGCGCCTTGGAAATGCCAGGGTGAAGACACTGATCGACCTGTCAGGGCTGGGGCTTGACAAGATCGAGGAGACAAACCACGTGTTCCGGATCGGAGCGATGTGCACCCTGCGCCAGCTCGAACAGTGTGAAGAATTGAGGGAAGCTTACGGAGACGGCATTGCGGAAGCGGTGCGCCATATCGTGGGGGTGCAGTTCCGGAACCAGGCTACAGTGGGAGGCAGCATTTACGGACGATACGGGTTCTCGGATGTGCTGACTGCACTGCTGGCGCTGGACACTTTTGTGGAACTTTATAATGGAGGGACGATCCGCCTTTCGGAATTTGTCAACAGAAAACCGGATAAAGATATCCTCCTTTCCGTGATCATAAGAAAAGGGAAAAGGCAGTTCCGGTATCAGTCCATACGACGGACAAAGACAGATTTCCCGGTGATCGCCTGTGCTGTTGTAACAGGGATCGTGCACGGGAAGGAGTCCTGGTACATTTCCGTGGGGGCGCGACCGATGAAGGCGGCTCTCCTTGAAAAGCACTGGGAGATACCGGATGACGCTTCTGAGGAAGAGATTGAAAAATATGCTTCTGAGGCGGCTTCGGAGTTTACATACGGAACCAATATGCGGGGCAGCGCAGATTACCGGCGCCATCTGACGGAAGTGCTGCTGCGCCGTGAGATCAGCTCGATTCTTGCGGAGAGGAGATAAAGGATGGAAGTGCATTTTGTTCTGAATGGGAAAAAACGGACAGTAGATGTGGCTGCGGATACTGTGCTCATGGATGTTCTGAGGAATCTCGGGTGCAAAAGCGTGAAATGCGGCTGTGAGACGACAAACTGCGGGCTTTGTACGGTCTGGATCGACGGAGAATCCCGCCTTTCCTGCTCGGTGCTGGCAGCAGGACTGGACGGACATGAGGTGACAACGCTGGAAGGCGTGGAGGAAGAAGCGGCGGAATTTGGAAAGTTCCTGGCAGAGGAAGGAGCAGAGCAGTGCGGGTTCTGCTCTCCGGGATTTATCATGAACGTACTCGCCATGATGCGGGAACTGGAGGACCCGAGCCTGGAGGAGATCCAGGAATATCTGGCTGGAAATCTGTGCAGATGCACCGGCTATATGAGTCAGCTCCGGGCGATCCGAAAATATATGTCAGTCAGAAAGGGGGCGCAGTCATGAAAAGGGAAAGCGAAAATGTAATAGATGTATCTGACCTGAAGATCGTGAATCATGCTGTGCCGAAAGTGGACGCGGCTTCCCTCGTCACAGGGAAAGCTGTTTATACAAACGATATCGCGCCGGCAGACTGCCTGATCGTAAAGATCGTGAGAAGCCCTTACGCCCATGCGCTGATCGAGGATATCGATACTTCCCGTGCGGAAGCGGTTCCCGGGATCGAGTGTGTCCTTACCTATAAAGACTGCCCGGACAAGCGGTTCACTCTGGCGGGGCAGACTTATCCGGAACCCAGCCCCTATGACCGGCTGATCCTGGATAAGAGAGTCCGTTTCGTCGGGGACGCGGCAGCGATCGTTGCAGGGGAGACGGAAGAAGCGGTCCGGAAAGCGGTGAAGCTTGTAAAGATCAGGTATAAAGTCCTGGAACCGGTGCTGGACTTCCGGAAGGCGAAGGACAACCCGATCCTGGTCCATCCCGAAGAGAACTGGAAAGCCCTCTGCCAGGTAGGCGCGGACAATAAGCGGAATCTCTGCGCCCACGGCGTGAATGAATCCGGCGATATCGAGGCAGTGCTGGCTTCCTGCGATTATGTGGTCGACCGGGTTTACCACACAAAGGCGAACCAGCAGACTATGATGGAGACCTTCCGCACTTATACTTATTTGGATGCCTATGGGCGGCTGAACGTAGTCTCCTCCACACAGGTTCCCTTCCATGTCCGCAGGATCCTGGGAAATGCGCTGGATATCCCAAAACATAAGGTGAGAGTGATCAAACCCCGCATCGGCGGCGGTTTTGGGGCAAAGCAGACGGCGGTCTGCGAGGTCTATCCCGCATTTGTCACCTGGAAGACGGGAAAACCGGCAAAGATCATTTATACAAGAGAAGAGGCGCTGACTGCTTCCTCGCCCCGCCACGAGATGGAGATGCATGTGCGCGTGGGCGCGGATAAGGATGGAACTATCAGGGGGATCGATCTGTATACTCTCTCAAATACAGGGGCGTACGGGGAACACGGTCCGACAACAGTGGGGCTCTCCGGTCATAAGTCCATCCCTCTGTACGGGTCGCCGGAAGCGTTCCGTTTTACATACGATGTGGTCTATACAAACGTGATGTCGGCGGGAGCCTATCGCGGCTACGGCGCTACCCAGGGAATTTTCGCGGTGGAATCCGCAGTAAACGAACTGGCACAGATCATGGGAATGGATCCCACGGTGCTGAGGGAAAAGAACCTGGTGCGGGAGGGGATGACCATGCCTGCATATTACGGCGAGACGGCGAAGAGCTGCGCCCTTGACCGGTGCCTTGCGCGGGCGAAAGAGATGATCGGATGGGATGAGAAATATCCCTGCCGTGATATGGGGAACGGAAAAGTCAGAGGAGTCGGCGTCGCAATGGCGATGCAGGGCTCGGGGATCTCCGGCGTGGATACCGGTTCTGTCTCCATTAAGGTAAATGACGACGGATATTACAGCCTGATGATCGGCGCCACGGATATGGGTACCGGCTGCGATACGATCCTGACCCAGATGGCTGCGGAATGCCTGGACTGCCGGATGGAAGATATCCTTGTACATGGGGTGGACACGGATATCTCGCCCTATGACTGCGGATCCTACGCGTCCAGCACGACCTATGTGACCGGCATGGCAGTGGTGAAGGCGTGCGAGAGCCTGAGGGAGAAGATCTGCTCCAGGGGGGCAGAATACCTGGGGTGTTCTGCGGATGACGTGGAATTTGACGGAGAAAAGGTAACAGATCTTAAGACAGGGAAAAGTATCTCAAGAAAAGATATCGGAAACAAGGTGATGTGTTTTAACAACGAAGTCCTGGCTGCCAGCGGGGCATATTCCTCGCCTACGTCTCCTCCGCCGTTCATGGCAGGAATCGCGGAAGTAGAAGTGGACAAAGAGACCGGCGTTGTGGAGATGGTGGATTATGCGGCGGTAGTGGACTGCGGGACTGTAGTAAATCCGAACCTGGCGAGAGTCCAGACGGAGGGCGGTATCGCGCAGGGGATCGGCATGGCGCTGTTTGAGGATATCGTTTATAATGAAAGAGGGAAAAATTACAGCAATTCCCTCATGCAGTATAAGATCCCGACCCGCCTTGACGTGGGACAGATCCGGGTCGAGTTTGAGAGCAGCTACGAGCTCACCGGTCCCTTCGGGGCTAAGTCGATCGGGGAGATCGTGATCAATACGCCGTCCCCGGCGATTGCCAACGCGGTGCAGAACGCGACCGGTGTGATCGTGAGAGAGCTTCCGATCACTGCGGAAAAAGTGTACTACGGCATGAAAAAACTTGCGGAGGAACAGGGCTGAGAAGCGGGCAAGGCTGAGAGAAGAACAGAGCTGAGAATAAGGAACAGGGGCGGGAAGGAGAGTGTATTGCAGCTCTCCTTCCCGCCCCAGCCTCTCTTGGGTTAAACTTTTAAAAGGAATGGGTTTATCGGGTTTTAAAGGTGTATCCTTGTTCCGGTCTTTCCGAGGATACCGTCTTTTGCTTTTTCAAGCAGCGTGATCAGCGCCTGGCGTCCGGGCTTGGATTCCGCGAAGTCCACCGCGGCCTGCACCTTGGGAAGCATGGAACCGGGGGCAAAATGCCCTTCGTCTATGTACTGCTTTGCCTCGGCAACAGTGATGTCGCCCAGCCATTTTTCGTTCGGCTTTCCATAATTGATGGCAGCCTTTTCCACCGCGGTCAGGATGATGAGGAAATCAGCATCCAGTTCTTTGGCGAGCAGGCAGCTTGCAAAGTCTTTGTCGATCACGGCGCTGGCGCCTTTCAGGTGATTGCCCTGCCGTGTGACAGGGATCCCGCCGCCTCCGCAGGCGATGACCAGATCTCCGGAATCCACCATGGTCCGGATCGTCCCGATCTCGATGATCTCCTGAGGCTTCGGGGAAGCGACGACACGGCGGTAGCCTCTGCCGGCGTCCTCTTTCATGATATAGTCATATTTTTCCGCCATCATGTCAGCCTGTTCTTTTGTCATGAAGCGTCCGATGGGCTTGGAAGGATGCTCAAATGCCGGATCATCCGCATCCACCCGGACCTGCGTGATCATGGTAGCCACCGGGATGTCTGTGATCCCCCGGTTAAGGAGTTCCTCCCGGAGCGCGTTCTGCAGGTCATAACCGATGTAAGCCTGGCTCATTGCCACGCAGACGGACAGCGGAGTGTTGGGCTGCTGAGGATCCTCGTGTGTGAGCGCGATCATGGCGTTGTTGACCATTCCGACCTGAGGTCCGTTCCCGTGAGCCACGACCACTTCACAGCCTTCCTCGATCAGATCTACAATGGCGCGGGATGTGATCTTTACCGCTTTCATCTGTTCGGGAAGAGTATTGCCGAGGGCGTTCCCGCCCAGGGCAATGACGATTCGTTTCTTTTTTTCCATATCTGTCAGCCTCCCGGATCAATCCTCTTTTACGGAAGCAATCGTCTCGACTTCGCAGAGCACTCCTTTCGGAAGAGCTTTTACGGCAACGCAGGAGCGCGCCGGATTCCCTGTGAAATATTTCGCATATACTTCGTTGAATGAGGCGAAATCAGCCATATCCGCGAGAAAACAGGTTGTTTTCACAACGTCTGTGAAGGAAGCGCCCTGGCTCTCAAGAAGCGCCTGCACATTCTTCATGACCTGCTCCGCCTGCTCTTCAATAGTGGAACCTACTACCTCGCCGGTCTCCGGTGAGAGCGGGATCTGTCCGGAAAAGAATGCGATCCCGTTCAGAACGATTCCCTGAGAGTATGGTCCGATAGCTGCAGGTGCCTTTTTTGTTTCTACATATTTTAACATTTGCGTATACCTCCTGATGAACGATGACTTTTAATAATGCCGGCTCGCTGACGCCGGTTTCATGCTGTTTTATTCGAAGATCCTCGGCGTGCCTTTCTCTTCCAGTTTCTTGAGGATGTCAGCCGGATCTGCGAACTTGGCAAGGAAGATCATAGCTGCGATGATGTACGGCTTGTAGCTTGCCTCTTTGTAGAGCGGATCTCTGTAACGGTCAAATACGCTTGCGTCAACCTCTCCTTCCTCGCAGCTCACGCCTGTGATGTCAGCCGGCAGACAGTGCAGATAAAGTGCTTTGCCGTCCTTTGTGGTCGCCATCAGTTCTTCTGTGCATGCCCAGTCTTTGTGCTGTGCGTTCTGTGCCAGGAGTTCTTTCTCCAGTTCTTTGATGCCCTCGAAGTCACCGTTGCCATAAAGCTCTGTACGTTTCTCCATTGCCGCGAAAGGAGCCCAGCTCTTCGGATATACGATGTCCGCGTCCTTGAACGCCTCTGCCATGCTGTTCGTCTTTGTGAAGGAACCGCCGGATTTCTTCGCGTTCTCAGCTGCAACAGCTTCAACTTCCGGGAATACCTCGTATCCTTCCGGGTGAGCGAGCACGACGTCCATTCCGAAACGTGTCATCAGTCCGATCACGCCTTGGGGAACGGAGAGCGGTTTGCCGTAGGACGGAGAGTACGCCCATGACATTGCAATCTTCTTGCCCTTCAGGTTCTCAACGCCGCCAAATTCGTGGATGATGTGGAGCATGTCCGCCATTGCCTGTGTCGGGTGGTCGATATCGCACTGAAGGTTTACGAGGGTCGGTTTCTGCTCCAGTATACCGTCCTTGTTCCCCTGAGTCACAGCGTCAACCACCTCGTGCATGTAAGCATTTCCCTTTCCGATATACATGTCGTCGCGGATTCCGATGACGTCAGCCATGAAAGAGATCATGTTCGCTGTCTCGCGGACTGTCTCGCCGTGGGCAACCTGGGATTTGCCCTCGTCCAGATCCTGAACTTCAAGGCCCAGCATGTTGCAGGCGGAAGCGAAGGAGAAGCGGGTACGGGTGGAGTTGTCGCGGAAAAGAGAGATTCCGAGGCCGCTCTCGAATACCTTTGTGGAAATGTTGTGTTCACGCATGTAGCGGAGAGCATCCGCTATGGTGAAGACCGCTTCCAGCTCTTCGTCTGTCTTCTCCCATGTAAGGAAAAAGTCGCCGTTGTACATATCCTTGAAGTTGAGTGAGTTCAGCTTATCGATATAATCCTGTAATGTTTTCATTTTGTTTTATCCTCCTTGATTTAGAAACTTTTTTGATATGTTCTATTCGCAATAGCATTCCGGAAGCGCCGCGTATACAGCCGCGCAGGTCACAAGATCCTGCTTCCATGTCTTCTCGTTCGGCGCATGTGCCTGAGCCTCGGCTCCCGGTCCGAATCCGATGCACGGGATCCCGTTTCTGCCCATGATGGAAACGCCGTTTGTGGAGAAGGTCCATTTGTCTGTCAGCGGGCGGCTCTGGCGCATTTCCAGAGTTTCTTCTGCGCCGATCCTCTTGTCGCCGTAAAGGGAAGTGTAGGCTTTCTCCAGGGCTTTTGTGACCTTGTGGTCTTTCGGGATCGCCCAGGTCGGGAAGTAACACTCGATCTCATAAACGCATCCGGTGTAGGACGGGCGGTCATAGTTGTACATGGAGACCACAACGTCGTCGCCGTATTTCTTTACGTTCGGAAGAGCACGGATCTCGTCCAGGCAGCTCTCCCATGTCTCGCCGAATGTCATGCGGCGGTCCAGAGAAACCGCACAGGAATCAGCTACCGCGCAGCGGCTGGGTGAAGTATAGAAGATCTGGGAAACGGTCACTGTACCGCGACCCAGGAACCGTGCTTCCTCCCAGTCCGGATTGTATTTCGGGTTCAGCATCTTGACCAGACCTTTGATCTCGGTCTCGTCCGCGTCGTCGTTTTCGTTGAGGGCACGGACGTCCTGAAGGATATCAGCCATCTTGTAGATCGCGTTGTCTCCGCGCTCCGGAGCAGAGCCGTGGCAGGAGACGCCCTTCACATCGATGCGGATCTCCATACGCCCTCTCTGTCCGCGGTAGATGCCGCCGTCTGTGGGCTCTGTGGATACGACAAATTCCGGACGGATCTTATCCTCGTTGATGATATACTGCCAGCACAGCCCGTCGCAGTCCTCTTCCTGGACAGTACCGACGACCATGATCCTGCAGCCTTCGGGGATCAGGTCAAGATCTTTCATGATCCTTGCCCCGTAAACAGCGGATACAAGTCCGCCGCACTGGTCGGATACGCCGCGCCCGCCGATCTCTGTATCTGTCTCGTACCCTTCGTACGGATCAAAAGTCCAGTTGTCGATATTTCCGATCCCGACGGTATCAATGTGCGCGTCGTAAGCGATGATCCTGTCCCCGGTCCCCATATATCCGATGACATTTCCCTGGGGATCGATGACAACCTCGTCAAAATCCAGTTTTTTCATCTCGGCAGCGATCGTTTCGATGTGTGCCTTCTCGTCACAGCTTTCTCCCGGATTTTTTACGATCGCACGGAGGAAAGCGGTCATATCTTTTTCATAGTTCTGAGCAGCTTCTTTGATCTTGTTTAAATCCATCGTTTCTTCTCTCCTTTACAAATGAATGTGGCGTCAGCGCGCGTTCAGGTTTCCCAAAAGACTGTGCGGCGCTGAACATGGTGGTCGGGTTCTCTATGGTAAAGAAACGGCCTTTATCTGTCGTTTCCGTCCCAGACGATTGATTCATACCGCTGCGGGTCCGTATCGCCCTCGGTGGAGAAGAGCAGTACACGGGAAGTTTCATCCAGTCCCAGGTGCTCTCTCAGCGGCCGGTATTCTTCCATTGTCATGATGCATGCCAGAGTTCCGAAAGGCGCGGCTCCGGATTCCCCTGACGTTACCGGCTGATCTCCTTTGATCGGAGCGGCGAGCATGCGCATTCCCTTCGCTGCCGCCCAGTCCGGCGTGGAGATAAAGGTGTCGACATGGTTTTTCAGGATATCCCAGGAGATCGTGTTGGGCTCGCCGCAGGCAAGTCCTGCCATGATAGTTACCATATCGCCGTCCACGATCCGGATCCCGCCGTCCCCGGCGCAGGCGCCCTTGTACAGGCATGCGGCAGCGGAAGCTTCTACCACAACGACTTTCGGAGGATTCTCCGGATAGCGGTTTGCGAAATATCCCTGTACTGCTCCGGCAAGGGAGCCGACTCCTGCCTGGATGAAAACGTGGGTCGGACGGTCGCAGCCGTAATCGTGGAGCTGTTCGTCCGCCTCCATCGCCATAGTGCCGTAGCCCTGCATGATCCAGGAAGGGATCTCCTCATAGCCGTCCCATGCGGTATCCTGTACCATGACGCCGTTTTCGGTCTTTTCTGCCATGGCGTTTGCCATGCGGACACATTCGTCATAGTTGTATTCTTCGATCGTAGCCTGAGCGCCTTCTGCAAGGATGTTGTTGAGCCTTGTCTGCGTGCTGCCCTTTGGCATGAGCACGACGGCTTTCTGTCCCAGCTTATTCGCTGCCCATGCAACACCGCGCCCGTGGTTGCCGTCCGTGGCGGTGAAGAAGGTGGCCTGTCCGAATTCTTTTTTGAGCTCTTCGGATGTAAGTACATTATAAGGAAGTTCGGATACATCCTTTCCGGTCTGCTTTGCTATGTAGCGTGCCATCGCGAAAGATCCGCCCAGCACCTTGAACGCGTTCAGCCCGAACCGGTAGGACTCGTCCTTGACATAGACTTCACCCAGACCGAGGCGGGATGCCATATGGTCCAGCTTTGCGAGGGGAGTGACGGAATACTGCGGAAAGCTCTCATGAAATGTGCGGGCTTTCCGGACTTCGTCAAGTCCCATGATCTTCAGATTGGCGTCCTCTGTCTTGGGCATGGTGTTTACTGCCCATTTGATTGTTTCCATTGTGAAACCTCCTTTTATAATGAAATTTATCTTATGATCCTGCGCCAGCCTGATTCCGCCTGCGGCTTCATCAGGCTGAGGGCGGACGCCCTATGCCGTCTCCATCATCCCCATCCATTCGCAAACTCTGTTTGCGATGGCTGGTGCTGCCGTATCCGGCGCAGGGGAGTGGATCGAGATGATCCTGCGCCAGCCTGATTCCGCCTGCGGCTTCATCAGGCTGAGGGCGGACGCCCTATGCCGTCTCCATCATCCCCATCCATCCGCAAACCCGTTTGCGATGGCTGGTGCTGCCGTATCCGGCGCAGGATCATCCTTTGTCCATGTAGCTGTACAATGTGAATTTTGATATTCCCAGGAGGGATGAGATCTTGTCGCCGGATTTTGTGATAAGGAATGCTCCGGCGTTGTTGAGGTACTGGACGACGGATACTTTGTCGTCTTTGTTCATGAGCGCTACGGGCTTGCCGACCCGTGCGATGGCCTGGTCGATGAGTTCATCCAGAAGTTCCGTTACGTTGTGGGTGATCTTCTGCGGCGAATCAGGCTCTTTTTCCGCGGAAGCTGTCTCCTGCTCAGTCTGGATCAGGGAGTGGACTACATTTTCCACGGCGAGAAGAGACGTGATGTCGTAGTTTATGGAAAAAAGATAGGAGATCCTGCCTTTCTCATCCCGGATATAGAGCGTGCTGGATTTCAGGATCCTGCCGTCCTCTGTTTTTGTCAGATAGGCAAGGCGGTCTTTCAGTTTTGCGGGATCGCTGCGGAGAGTCTCCAGGACGATCCCCGAGGGACCATCCCCGGTATGCCGGTGCGATACCTCGCCGTTTTCGATATAGACGATGGACCTGTCAAGATCTTTCCGTGTCAGGTCATGGATGACTACTTCGCAGGAACTGCCAAACTGTACCGCAAGGCCATGTGCAAGCTGTTTCAGAAAATCAAGCTGACGTGACATTTTTTTCACCTTCCTTCTGCTGGTGCCGACCCGGATCCCGTGCCGGGCCTCGTGTGCGGGTCTTGGTTTTTTCTGCATCTCTAAACTCATCATAGCATAAAAAAAGTAAGAGTCAATACTTTTTCTAAAAAATTTTTAGGTAATCTAAAAAATAGTTTGAATGCGTGTTGCATTTATACAATTTTAATGTTATTCTATAGGAAATGAGTGGCATTCGTGTGCGAAATGCACAGAAAAATGAGATCGGACAGACGGGTGCCATCAGCAATCTGTGAAAAATTCAAACAGGAAAAAGGAGAAGAAAAGATGCTGATCTTAGGGAATGGAAGAGTCATCACAAGAGATGAAGCACACCCGCTGAACGAGAACGGCGCGGTGGCTATTGACGGCACAACGGTCTGTAAGGTGGGGAACAATGAGGAAGTGAAGGCGGCTTACCCGGGTGCGGAGTATATTGACGCAAAAGGCGGGCTGATCATGCCGGCGTTTATCAATGTGCATGAGCATATCTACAGTTCATTTGCACGGGGGCTTTCGATCAAGGGGTATGACCCGAAAGGATTTCTGGATATCCTGGACGGACAGTGGTGGACCATTGACAGAAACCTGACGCTGCATGACACGTATCTGAGCGCGATGGCTACATACATTGACTGCATCCGGAACGGCGTCACCACCGTGTTCGACCATCACGCCAGCTTCGGCGCGATCCGGGGTTCGCTCTTCGAGATTGAGAAAGCGGCGAAGGAGACGGGGGTGCGCTCCTGTCTGTGCTACGAGGTTTCGGACCGGGACGGGATGGACAAGGCGAGAGAATCCGTGATGGAGAATGCAGAGTTTATCCGCCACGCCTTAAAAGACGACACGGGGATGATCGCGGGAATGATGGGGATGCACGCGCAGTTCACGATCTCGGACGAGACTATGGAACTGGCGGCGCAGGAGAAACCGGATGAAGTCGGGTACCATATCCATGTGGCGGAGGGGATCGAGGACCTTCACCACTGCCTGAAGCATTACGGAAAGCGGATCGTGGATCGGCTGATGGATCACGGGATCCTGGGAGAGAAGACGCTGCTCGGTCACTGCATCTATATCAATCCTCATGAGATGGATCTTATCAGGGAGACAGACACTATGGTGGTGCACAATCCAGAATCCAACATGGGCAATGCCTGCGGATGCCCTCCGACGATGGAACTGGTCCACAGGGGGATCCTGACCGGACTGGGAACCGACGGATATACCCACGATATGATGGAGTCGTATAAAGTGACGAATATCCTCCACAAGCATCATCTCTGCGACCCCAACGCGGCATGGGGAGAGGTTCCGCAGATGCTCTTTGAGAACAATGCGAAGATCGCGGGAAGGTATTTCAAACAGGAACTGGGCGTCCTGAGAGAAGGGGCTGCGGCGGATGTGATCATCGTGGATTACGATCCCCTCACTCCGCTGAATGCCGGCAATATCAACAGCCATCTGCTGTTCGGTGTGACAGGACACGACGTGGTGACCACGGTGGCGAACGGAAAAGTCCTCATGAAAGACCGGAAGATGACTCAGATCGATGCGGAAAAGGTGATGGCGGACTGCAGGCAGGCGGCAGGAGAACTGGCGGAGAGGATCAACAGCCGGTAGAGATACCGGGACAGAGACGAAATGATCCAAGATGTGCAGTTGGATGATCCGATAATTATTGCAGCGGCACAGATAGTTGGAAAGACGGCGATCTAAGAAAGGAAAGAGAAAATGAATGACAAAAAGACTGTGAAAGATAATTCGGAACTTTTTAAGTGGAACGGGAATCCGCCGATGAGCCAGGTACTTCCCCTTGCGGCACAGCATGTGCTCGCGGCGGTGGTCGGATGCGTTACCCCGGCGATCCTGGTCGCAAACGCGGCGAACAATGCAGGCGGGAATGTGAACATGGGACTGCTGATCCAGGTATCTCTTGTGTTTGCGGCGCTCTCCACACTGCTTCAGTTGTATGGAAATAAAGTGAAGCTGGGCTCCGGGCTTCCGGTCATCATCGGAGTGAGCTTCGCCTATGTTCCGACGATGACAGCGATCGCAGCCCAGGCGAAAGATGTGAATACTATTTTCGGCGCCATGGTCATCGGCGGCGTAGTGGCGATCATCGTAGGACTTACGATCCGGCAGATCAGGAAAGTCTTCCCGCCCCTTGTCATCGGAACGGTCATCCTGGCTATCGGTCTCTCCCTGTACAGCACGGCGGTGAACTACATGGCGGGAAATTCTTCCAATACATATGAGGTGATCGTGGAGCAGCAGGGCAAGACGGAAGCGCTGGTATACGGTTCCTGGCAGAACTGGCTGGTCGCGTTCGTCACATTGATCATCGTTGTCCTGCTGAACCATTACGGAAAGGGACTGTTTAAACTTGCTTCCATCCTGATCGGTCTGATCTGTGGATATGTGGTGGCGCTCTGCTTTGGAATGGTGGACTTCTCAGCGCTGTCCAGCGCCGGCTGGTTCCAGGTGCCGATGCCTCTTGCGTTCGGGATGAAGTTTGACATCTCCGCGATCCTTCCTCTGGCGATCCTGTTCCTGGTCAACTCGATCCAGGCGATGGGCGACTTCTCCGCGACGACCAGCGGAGGCATGGACCGGCTCCCCACAGACGATGAGCTCAACGGCGGTATCATCGGCTACGGCGCGAGCAATATCGTGGGCGCATTCTTCGGATGTCCTCCCACGGCGACTTACAGCCAGAACGTGGGCATTGTAGGTTCAACAAGAGTGGTAGCGAGAAAGGTATTCTCCGTGGCGGCTGTGATCCTTCTGATCGCGGGCCTGATCCCGAAGTTCTCAGCTCTTCTGAGAACGATCCCCCAGTGTGTGCTGGGAGGCGCGGTGGCGTCAGTGTTCGCATCCATTGCCATGACCGGGATCAAGCTTCTTGTGACAGAGAAACTGACATACAGAAATACGACAGTGGCGGGACTTGCCATCGCCATCGGAATGGGAGTTTCCTTAAGCGACGGCTGTCTGAATCAGATGTCCGCGAGCATCCACAGCGCCCTGAACATGAGCATGAGCCTGGAAAGCTTCCAGTCCATCATCAACAATACATTTGCGTCATCGCCGGTCGTGCTGGCAACGATCTTTGCGGTGATCCTGAACCTGATCCTTCCGAAGGACAAAACGGAAGAGACAAAATGACCCCTGGTCCGGGAACGGGACCGAAGAGAGGCAGGAGGAAACGATTATGAGCGATATTATGAGACCTATGGCGTTTGAGCAGCTTCTGAACTGGATACTGACAGAGAAGAAGCAGAGCGGAACGGTGTTCGGGGAACATCATCCGTATCATGCCGATGCGAAATATAACCGTACGATCTTTGAGAGGACGCTGGAGACGCCGGTTGGACCGGCGGCGGGACCGCACACCCAGTTGGCGCAGAACATTGCGGCAGCATACTATACGGGAAGCCGGTTCTTTGAGCTGAAGACAGTGCAGGTCATGGACGGGGCGGAACTGTCCGCCTGTGTGAACAAACCGTGCATCAAGGCGGATGACGAGTGCTATAACTGTGAGTGGTCCACAGAACTCTATGTCCCGCAGGCGATGGAGGAATACATCAAGGCATGGTTTTTGTGCAAGGTGATGGCGAAAGAATTCGGGCTGGGGAGCATGGACGGGTTCCAGTTCAATATCAGTGTGGGATATGACCTTGCCGGTATCCGGGCCGAGAAGATCGACAATTTCCTGAACACCATGAAGCAGGCGCAGGATTCTGATATTTTTAAATCATGTAAATCATATCTGCTGGGACATACAGACCTGTTTGAGAATGTGACGGCGGAAGACATCGAGAGCATTTCCGGGGAGATCTGCAACTCCGTGACCATCTCCACGCTTCACGGATGTCCGCCCCAGGAGATCGAGCGGATCGCCATGTATCTGATCACAGAGAAGGGATTCCATACATTTATCAAGTGCAACCCGACTCTGCTCGGATATGAATACGCGAGAAAGACTATGGATGAGATGGGGTATGACTATGTGGCGTTCGGGGATTTCCATTTTAAAGATGACCTTCAATATGGAGACGCGGTCCCCATGCTGACAAGGCTGATGAAAGTCTGTCAGGAGAGGAATCTGGAGTTTGGAGTGAAGATCACCAATACCTTCCCGGTGGATGTGAAGCAGAATGAGCTTCCCAGCGAGGAGATGTACATGTCCGGGAAGTCCCTTTATCCCCTGTCTATCTCCCTTGCGGCGAAACTGGCACGGGAGTTTGACGGAAAACTCCGTATCTCCTACTCCGGCGGCGCGGACTTTCACAACATCAAAGGGATCGTTGACGCAGGGATCTGGCCGGTGACTGTGGCGACTACCCTGTTAAAGCCAGGGGGATATGACCGGATGCCCCAGATGGCGGAGCTCCTCGAGGAGGAGAACGCAGTCTTTGATGGCGTGGATCCGGCGAAGGCGAAAAAACTGGCGGAGGATGCAAAGACAAGCCCGTACCATGTGAAGGCAGTGAAGCCACTCCCGTCCAGAAAACTGAAGAAACAGGTGCCGCTTCTCGACTGCTTTACCGCACCCTGCAAAGGAGGATGCCCGATCCATCAGGATATCACTGCATATCTGCAGCTTGTGAACGAGGGCAGGTATGAGGAAGCTTTTGAGGTGATCACGGAGAAGAACCCGCTTCCGTTTATCACGGGAACGATCTGCTCCCATGCATGTATGAGCAAATGTACGAGAAACTTCTATGAAGAACCGGTCCACATCCGTGCTATGAAGCTGATCGCGGCGGAGAACGGCTATGACGCTTTCATGGAGAAACTTACTGCTCCGGCTGTGACAAGAAGCGGAAAGGCGGCAGTTATCGGAGGCGGTCCGGCCGGAATGGCTGCGGCGTACTTCCTTCGCCGTGCAGGGATGGAAGTGACCCTGTTTGAGAAGAACGATGCTCTCGGCGGCGTCGTGCGCCATGTGATCCCGGAATTCAGGATCCCTTCAGACTCCATTGACAAAGACGCGGCGCTTCTGGAGAAGATGGGCGTCAATATCTGCCTGAACACGGAGATCAAAGAGATCGATATGCTGAAGAACGCGGGATATACTGCGGTGATCCTTGCAGTGGGAGCCCATGAGCCGGGCGTGCTCCGCCTGGAGAAGGGGAGTCCGGTAAATGCGCTTAAGTTCCTTGCTGATTTTAAGGCAAAGGACGGAAATCTTGATATCGGCAAGAACGTAGTAGTCATCGGCGGCGGAAATACTGCGATGGACACAGCCAGGGCAGCGAAGCGCACCAGAGGTGTGGAACACGCTTATCTTGTATACAGAAGGACAAAGAGATATATGCCTGCGGACGAAGAAGAACTGGTCATGGCAGTGGACGACGGCGTGGAGTTCATGGAACTCCTTGCCCCGGTGAAGCTGGAGGACGGGAAACTTCTCTGCAAAGTCATGAAACTGGGAGATTTCGACGCATCCGGAAGAAGGGGCGTCGTTGAAACCGGGGAAGAGAAAGAAGTTCCGGCGGATACGGTGATCGCCGCTGTTGGCGAGCGGGTGCCGACGGCATTCTATGAGGCGAACGGGATCAATGTCAACGAGAGGGGGCGCGCCCTTGTAAATGAAGAGACCTGTGAGACGAATATCGCGGGCGTTTATGTTGTCGGCGACGGTTTGGGCGGTCCTGCCACAGTAGTGGAGGGGATACGCGACGGGCTTAAGGCTGCAGAGGCGGTCATCGGGGAATCGCTCGTACGGGATTTCGCGCCGGAGATCAGCGAAGAGACGATCTACAGCAGGAGAGGCGAACTTGCCGACCTGCGGGAGGATAAGGAAGAGAGCGGAAGATGTCTCACCTGCGGCAAAGTCTGCGAGAACTGCGTGGAAGTCTGCCCCAACAGGGCGAATATTTCCATCCGCGTTCCGGGAATGGGCAAGCATCAGATCATCCATGTGGACTATATGTGCAATGAGTGCGGAAACTGCCGGAGCTTCTGTCCTTATGACAGCGCGCCGTATCTTGACAAGTTTACATTGTTTGCCGACGAGAAGGATATGGAAGACAGCAGGAACCAGGGATTCGCAGTTCTGGACAGAGAGCAGATGAAGTTCCGTGTGCGCTTCTTCGGTGAGACGAGTGTATGGACAAAAGGCGAGGAGACAAGGATCCCGGAAGGGCTGCAGAAGCTGATGGAGACAGTCTGCAGAGATTATGCTTATCTGTTGAGACCGTAAAGGAACAGATGCGGTTTATAAGGCGAGAAAGAACATATGATAATCTTTCAGTACAAAGAGGGCAGGCTCCGGGAGAGGGATTCTCTTCTGGAGGCGCTGCCCTTTTCCCAAAGCAAATATTCCGAAGAGTGTCCGGTAGTCTCAGTCACAGGGGCAGGCGGAAAGACCAGTCTGATCCGGGAAATGGCGCGGGAATACGCGGACGGCGGCGGGCGGGTGATCGTCACGACTACCACTCATATAATGAAGGAGGATCTTCCGTGGTTCCTGACAGAACCGTCGGAAGAGTGTATGGACAGACTGCTGCAGAAATACGGTCAGGTCTGGGTAGGACTCCCTTCCGGGCAGGGAAAGATGCAGAGCCTGCCGCCGGAGTTCCTCCCCTGCATATGGAGACGGAATGTTCCGGTGCTCATCGAGGCGGACGGGGCGAGAAGGCTTCCGCTCAAAGTCCCGGCGGGGCATGAGCCTGTCATCCTTCCGGAGACAACCCATGTCCTGTCTGTATACGGGCTGGATGCATTGGGAAAGCGGCTGGATGAGGTCTGCTTCCGCCCGGAACTGGCAGCGGTCCTGTTAAAAAAGGATGGGACACAGCGGGTCACAGAGGAAGATATCGCTTTCCTTGCCTCCTCGGAACGGGCGGGGAGAAAAGGGTGTCCCGGAGACGCGGGATATACCGTCGTCCTGAATAAGGCGGACAGCAAAAGGCTTAGGAGAAGCGCACTTGCGATATGCAGAATGCTGGAGGGCCGGGGGATACGGGACGTGATCGTATCTGCGAAAGACGGACCGGATCCTGAGCCGGGGACTACGCACGGATCTTGGATATCCGGCGAAGAGGAAAGATAAGCCGGGAGGATTATGGACAGATGAAGATTTTAATAAAAGGAGCCGGCGACCTTGCCACCGGAATCGCATCGAGACTGTATGGAGCCGGGCACCGGATCCTGATGACGGAGATCCCGGAGCCTCTCACAGTGCGCCGCACGGTGGCGTTATCGAGGGCGGTGTATGAGGGCAGCGCCCGGGTGGAAGAGATGACCGGCGTCCTTGCAGAAGACCGGCACAGCGCGGAAAAGATCATGGACGACGGGGATGTGGCAGTGATGGTGGATCCCGGAGCGGGATGCAGGGAGTGGTTCCATCCGGATGTGATCGTGGATGCGATCATCGCGAAACGCAATACCGGGACCCGGATCACGGACGCCCCCTTTGTTATCGGCGTCGGACCGGGATTTACGGCAGGGATCGACTGCAACTGCGCAGTGGAGACCAAGCGGGGTCACACGCTTGGAAATATCATCTGGAAAGGAAGCGCGATCCCCAACACAGGCGTTCCGGGAAATGTGGGCGGCTATACTGTTGAGCGGCTGATCCGCGCCTCGGGGGACGGAAAGATCGAACCGAAAGTGCAGATCGGAGACTGTGTGGAAAAGGGACAGATCGTAGCGGTTACAGGAGGGAATCCGGTATATGCCCGGATGGCAGGCATCGTGAGAGGGATGCTCCAGGAGGGGGCGAGCGTAAAAACAGGGCTTAAGATCGGCGATATCGATGCGAGGGCAGAAATTTCCCACTGCCATACCATTTCCGACAAAGCCCGCGCCATCGGAGGCGGCGTGCTGGAAGCGGTGACAGGATACGAGCGGATGAAGGGAAGATATGCCTCCGTCATACTGGCGGCAGGCGAAGGGACAAGATTCGGTGGAGATAAGCTGAGAGTGCCTGTGCGGGACATACCTCTGTACCTGCACACGGTGGAGAGGATGAGAGCGTTCGGATTTCCGGTATTCTTCGTGACGGGCAATGAAGAGATCGCCCGGGAGGTGCAAAAGAGAGGGCTGCATCCGGTCTGGAATGCAGAACCGGAGAAAGGAATCTCCAGGTCGCTGAGGCTGGGGCTTATGAGGGCGCTGGATGATAACAAGGATCTGGAAGGAGTGCTTTTTTCTGTCTGTGACCAGCCGGGCATGGAGACGTCGACAGTCCAGAGGATCTTTAATACAGCGTCGCGCCATCCGGGCAGCATCGTCTGCGCGGGCAGCGGGACAAGGACCGGAAATCCTGTTTTCTGGGACCGGAGTTTCTTCGGAGAACTGATGGAGCTTTCCGGAGACGAGGGAGGCAGACAGGTGATAAAAAGACACAGGGAGAAACTCCGGATCGTCCAGGCTGACCCGGAGGAGCTGAAAGATATTGACAGAAGGGAAGATCTGTCGTGACAAACAGACCGGAAGTGCCGCCAGAAAGGGCAGAGGGAGATTCTGCCGACGGGCGGGGAGAGGAGATGAGATAATGTCGCAGAGACGCAGGAGAAGAGTTGCCGTCGTACAGTGTTACGGAGGATGCAGGGCGAAAGAGAAGGTCCCTCTGGGAGAGCGGAAGGGAAACTGTGAAGAAATCCTGGCGTTTTATCCCGGCGGAGTATCAGCCTGCCGGTGGGGGTGCCTTGGGGGAGGAAGCTGCGTGGAAGCCTGCCGTCTGGGGGCGGTCAGGATCAGCGGGCAGGGAATCGCGGAAGTGGACAGGGAAAAATGTTCGGGATGCGGGCTGTGCGTGAAAGCATGTCCAAAGGAACTGATCCGGCTGACGTTCCCGGAATACAATATCTATCCGGCATGTGTCAATGAGGATCCCGGGGCGCAGGCAAGGAAAGAATGTGACGCAGGCTGCATCGCCTGCGGGGTCTGCGTGAAGAACTGTCCGGTGGACGCCATCGGCATACAGGATAACCACGCGGTGATCGATGAGGAAAAATGTATCTCCTGCGGCATGTGCGCGGTCAAATGCCCGAGGGGGACGATCAGGGATTATAATGGGATTTTCACGGTCCGGGAAGAGCAGGGGTGAGGATATGAAAGAGAATTATTGCTTTATGGTAAACGGGATCCTGAGGAGCACAGATAAGGAGAAACCGTTGCTTCGGTATCTGAGGGACGACCTCTATCTGCATTCGGTCAAGGACGGATGCAGCGAGGGAGCCTGCGGCACCTGTACCATTATCGTGGACGGAAAGGCGGTAAAATCCTGTGTGCTCACTACAAAACTTGCCACAGGACACAGCATACTCACCACGGAGGGGCTGAGCGAAGCGGAGAAAGAGGCGTTTGTCTATGCTTTTGGATCGAAAGGCTCCGTCCAGTGCGGATTCTGCATCCCGGGCATGGTCATGGCGGGAAAGGCTCTGATCGACAGGGTGCCCGACCCGACGGAGGAAGAGATAAAAACAGCACTGAAGGGCAATGTCTGCCGCTGCACCGGATATAAAAAGATCATCGAGGGGATCCAGCTTGCGGCCGCGATCCTGCGGGGGGATGAGAAGATAGAGGAATCACTGGAGAAGGGCAGCGAGTACGGTGTGGGAAAGAAAGCGTTCCGCCTGGATGTGCGGGAAAAAGTCCTGGGGTATGGGGAATACCCGGACGATGTGGAACTGGAGGATATGGTCTATGCGTCGGCGGTGCGCTCCAGATATCCCCGGGCGAGAGTGCTGGAGATCGACGCGGAGAAAGCGAAGGCGCTCCCGGGGGTGCTGGCGGTCCTCACAGCGGAAGATGTGCCCAATAACAAGGTGGGGCATCTGCAGCAGGACTGGGATGTGATGATCGAAAAAGGAAGCGTGACGCGGTGCGTGGGAGACGCGGTCTGCCTTGTCGTCGCGGAAGACAGGGAGATCCTGGAGAAGGCGAAGAAACTTGTCCGGATCGAATATGAAGAACTGAAACCGGTGACGTCGATCTGGGAGGCGAGGGCAGAGGATGCGCCCAGGGTGCATTCGTCTGGAAATCTCTGCCAGAGCAGACATGTCACGAGAGGAGACGCGAAGAAAGCCATCGCGGAATCGAAATATGTAGTAACGCAGGAATACAGTACGCCTTTTACAGAGCATGCATTTCTTGAACCGGAGTGCGCGGTGGCGTTTCCTTATAAGGATGGCGTCAAGGTCTATTCCTCGGACCAGGGGGTCTATGATACCCGGCATGAGATCTCTATCATGCTGGGATGGGACCCGGAGCGGGTCGTGGTGGAAAACAAACTGGTGGGAGGAGGATTCGGCGGAAAAGAGGACGTCTCCGCCCAGCATATCGCGGCTCTCGCGGCGTTGAAGGTAAACCGTCCGGTCAAAGTCGTGTTTTCCAGGCAGGAGTCCATCAATTTCCATCCCAAGCGCCATGCCATGGAAGGATCCTTTACGCTGGCATGCGACGAGAACGGGATCTTTACCGGGCTGGACTGTGAGATCTACTTTGATACGGGGGCGTATGCGTCGCTCTGCGGTCCGGTCCTTGAGAGAGCCTGCACCCATTCGGTGGGACCCTACTGTTACCAGAATACGGACATCCGGGGATACGGATATTATACGAACAATCCGCCGGCGGGCGCTTTCCGGGGATTCGGCGTCTGTCAGAGTGAGTTCGCCCTGGAATCGAACATCAATCTGCTGGCGGAGAAGGTGGGCATCTCGCCCTGGGAGATCCGTTACCGGAATGCAATTGAACCGGGAAAAGTCCTTCCAAACGGGCAGATCGCGGACTGTTCCACTGCCTTAAAGGAGACTCTCCTTGCCGTGAAAGACGCCTACGAGAGCCATCCCGGAAGGGCAGGGATCGCCTGTGCCATGAAGAACGCCGGCGTAGGCGTCGGCCTGCCGGATAAAGGGAGGGCGAAGCTGACCGTACATGACGGAAAGGTGGAACTGTACAGCGCCGCATCCGATATCGGCCAGGGCTGCGCCACTGTCTTTGTCCAGATGGTCGCGGAGACCACAGGACTTGGAAAGGAGAAGATCCGGAATATGGGCGCAAACTCGGAAGTGGCGCCGGATTCCGGGACCACCTCCGGCTCCCGCCAGACGCTGATCACAGGAGAGGCGGTGAGGATGGCTTCAGCGGATCTGAACAGGGATCTTATGGAAGCTGGCGGCGACCTGGAGAAACTGGAAGGAAAAGAATATTTTGCAGAATTTTTCGACCCAACGGACAAGCTGGGGGCGGATGTTCCGAACCCGAAGAGCCATGTGGCTTACGGGTTCGCCACCCATGTGGTCATCCTGGACGATGAGGGCAGGGTGAAGGAAGTCTATGCGGCACATGATTCGGGAAAGGTGGTAAATCCCATTGCCATTCAGGGGCAGATCGAAGGCGGCGTGCTGATGGGGCTGGGATATGCGCTGACGGAGGATTTCCCGCTGAAAAACAGCGTGCCTCAGGCAAAATACGGCACGCTGGGGCTGATGCGCTCGACCCAGATCCCGGATATCCACGCGATCTATGTGGAAAAGGAAGAACTCCTTCCCTTCGCCTACGGCGCAAAAGGGATCGGGGAGATCGCAACGATCCCTACGGCGCCGGCAGTACAGGGCGCATACTATGCGATGGACCATATCCTGAGGACGAGGCTTCCGATGGAAAACACATACTATTCAAAGAAACAGAAAACGGTGAGATGATCGAGATGAAAAAGAGAGCTTTATCGGCGATACTGGCGGCAGGGATGGTATTTTCCATGGCAGGGTGTTCCGGCGGGAGCGATGACAGCCGGAATGCGGAGAACAGCGCGGGGAATAATGCGGAAAATGACTCAGAGAATGACGCGGAGAATACAGGCGGACAGGAAGACGGTCCGGCGGCCGGAGCTGAGGGAAGCGCGGAGGAAACGGAGATCCAGGTATTTATCGCAGCCAGCTTGAATACGGTGATGACAGACCTGGCGGACCGGTACAGTAAAGAACACCCGGAAGTAAAGATCACCTTTAACGCGGACAGTTCGGGGACTCTGCTGACGCAGATCGAAGAGGGGTATGAGTGCGATATCTTCTTCTCCGCAGCGCAGAAGCAGATGGACGACCTGGAAGCGGACGGGCTCATGGCCGAGGGAACGAGAGCCAATGTGGTCAACAATCAGGTCGTGGTGGTCACGTTAAAAGACAGCGGGACGAGTGTGACAGGTCTTGAAAATATCGGAGATGCAGAGAGCATCGCTCTTGCAGGCGGAAGCGTGCCGGTAGGAAGATATACAAGACAGGCTCTGGTCAACCTGGGCATCCTTCCTGAGACGGATGATCCGGCGTCTATTACGACAGAAGAAGTGTCAGAAGCGCTTGGCGGCGTGGAGATCAGCGAGCAGGCAAATGTGAGCAAGGTGCTCATGGCGGTGGCAGAGGGTTCCTGCGAGGTGGGAACGACCTATTATTCCGATACATACGGATATGAAGACGATCTTGATATCCTCGAGACAGTGAGCTATGATCTGACGGGGGACGTGATCTATCCGATCGCGCGTGTCGTAAACGAAGAGGCAGACGAAGCGCAGACCGCTGCGGCGGAGGATTTCCTCGCCTATGTGCTCTCGGACGAGGCGGAGGAAGTATTTGATTCTTATTATTTTGATACGGATGTGGAATAAAGACGGATAAAATGCGGCAGGAAGGGAGCGGTACACGGAAGGAGCAAGACTGTGCGCCGCTCCCTTTCCGGCTGCGCAGGCGACTGTACTGTGAGGAGGAAGACAATGAAAGAGATAATGGATATACTGGAAGAACTGGACTGGAGCCCGCTGTTTATCTCGCTTAAGACAGGCGTGGCAGCTACAGTTATTTCCTTTTTCCTGGGGATTTTTGCGGCGAGAAGAGCGGTGAAGGCGCCGCCCGGGAAAAAGGCGGTGATCGATGGGATACTGTCGCTCCCGATGGTGCTTCCGCCCACCGTCGCCGGTTTTTTTCTTCTGCTCCTTTTCAGCAGGCGCAGACCGCTGGGAGAATTTCTGTTTGACGAGTTCGGATTCAAGGTAGTGCAGACCTGGCTGGGATGCGTCATCGCGGCGACGGTCATCGCCTTCCCGCTGATGTACAGGAACGCCAGGGCGGCGATGGAACAGATCGATGTAAACCTTGTCTACGCGGGGCGGACACTGGGCATGTCGGAGTCAGAGATATTCTGGAAAGTCGTCGTCCCGACGGCGGGACCGGGGATCGCTTCCGGGACGATCCTGACATTTGCCAGGGCGCTGGGAGAGTACGGAGCCACATCCATGCTGGCGGGAAATATCCCGGGAAAGACAGGGACCATCTCCCAGAAGATCGCCATGGTAATACAGGACGGAGATTACCTGACCGCCGGGATCTGGGTCGTCATCGTGTTGGTCATCGCATTTGTCATTATTTTCCTGATGAATCTGATCTCGGGGAAAAAGATGAAGAATGTGGGGAGGTGGTAGCCCGTGTCGATCTCTGTGGAGATACATAAAAACCTGAATTCTTTTATGCTGGATGTCAGCTTCCGGAGCACATCCCGGCGCATCGGGATACTGGGCGCGTCGGGATGCGGGAAAAGTATGACGCTGAAAAGCATTGCCGGGATCGAGACGCCGGACGCCGGGAGGATCGCAGTGGAGGACCGGATCCTTTTCGACAGCGGCAGCAGGATCGATCTGAAGCCGCAGAAGAGAAATGTGGGGTATCTTTTCCAGAACTATGCGCTGTTCCCCACTATGACGGTGGAGAAGAACATCGGGGCGGGACTGAAGGGGAACCGCATCGAGAAAGAGAAACGGGTCAGGGAGATGATCCGGAAATTCCAGTTGGAAGGGCTTGAACAGCAGCTCCCGGATCAGCTCTCCGGCGGGCAGCAGCAGAGGGTGGCGCTGGCGCGCATCATGGCATATGAGCCGGATGTGATCCTCCTGGACGAGCCCTTCTCTGCACTGGATATGTTCCTGAAAGACCGGCTCCAAAGAGAACTGGAGAACATGCTGGAGGGGTATGGGGGAACGGTCATCCTGGTATCCCATGACAGGGACGAGGTTTACCGATTCAGCGAGGAACTGCTTATCATGGATCAGGGAAGGATCGCCGCGGCAGGACCGACAAAAGAAGTGTTCCGGGATCCGAAGAATAAGACAGCGGCGAGGCTGACCGGATGCAAGAATTTTTCAAGGATCCGAAAACTGGGGAAGGATACGGTGGAAGCTATCGACTGGGATCTGGTGCTGCATACAGGCAGGACAGTCCCGGATGACGCAGAATATATCGGATACCGTGCCCATGATTTCGTCCCCGTATGGGGAGAGGCGGGAGAGAATATGCTGAGATTTGATCCGGTGAGCAGCGCGTCTCTTCCCTTTGAGCATAATTACTATATCCGTCCCGGGAAAAAGGCTGGCGCGGATGAGGTGATCTGCTGGTTTGTCCAGCGGGAGGAGCTTCAGCGGCTTGAAGGAAGGGGAAAACCGGACTATTTAAAAATAGAGGAAGAAAAAATATTGTTTCTTAAAAAATGAAATAAAAATGAAGGTAAAAACTTGGTAAAACGTATTTACAGTAGGAAAAAAGTGTTATATAATCTCCTGGTTATAAAGGATATGTCACGGATCGGCGTATCCTTTTTGTATGCCCTGCGGGGCGTTCAGAAAGAGTGAAGGGAGAAGGTACAGCAATGAAAAACGGAAAAGTACAGCATAATATGACTTCGGGAAGCCCTATGAAATTGATACTGGCTTTTACGCTTCCGATCTTTATCGGAAATGTTTTTCAGCAGTTTTATAATATGGCGGATGCCGTCATCGTAGGAAAATTCGTGGGGACGAAAGCACTGGCAGCGGTAGGGAGCACGGGGACGATCATGTTTTTGATCTACGGATTTGCCGTCGGGATGACGGCGGGCTACACGGTGCTCACAGCCCAGAAGTTTGGAGCGGGAGACCTGAAGGCGATGCGTCAGACAGTGGCGGGGGCAGCAATCCTCTCCATGATCGTGGGAGTTATACTGACGGCAGCTTTTATGATCTTTATGAAGCCGCTTCTGATCCTGATGAACACCCCGGCGGATATTTTTGACGACGCCTATGCCTATATCATGATCATCAGCGGAGGGATCCTTGCCCAGATGCTCTACAATCTGCTGGCGAGCATACTCCGGGCGCTTGGGAACAGTACGGTTCCTCTTTATTTCCTGATCTTTTCCGCCCTTCTTAATATCGTCCTGGACCTTGTCCTGATCATCGTCTTCCACATGGGCGCGGCGGGAGCGGCTGTGGCGACAGTGATATCCCAGGGGATGTCAGGGCTTTTATGCCTGCTGTATATTATCAGGAAAGTTCCGGAGCTGCGGATGACAAAGGACGACTGGCGACCGTCGGGGGATATGCTGAAGATCCAGCTTCGGATCGGTCTGCCGATGGCGCTCCAGTATTCCATTACCGCTATCGGGACCATGATGGTGCAGAGTTCACTGAACATACTGGGGTCCACCCTTGTCGCTGCATATACTGCTGCAGGGAAGATCGAGCAGGTTATCACCCAGGCGTACGTGGCGATGGGGACGACTATCGCTACATACAGTGCGCAGAACATGGGGGCGGGGGATGTGAAGAGGATCCGCCAGGGATTCCGTTCCATAACCATACTGGGGATCATTTATTCTGTGATCGCGGCGGCGTTTATCATGACCGCCGGAAAATATATGACTTATCTGTTCGTATCAGAGGATGTAGGCGTGATCATGGATTCGGTGGATATCTATCTGAAATGCATCGGCATCTTTTTCATTCCGCTGGCTGTGGTAAATATATACCGGAACGGCATACAGGGGCTGGGATATGGATTCCTGCCCATGACCGCAGGGATCGCCGAACTTGTCGGACGGGGGATCGTGGCGGTCATCGCGGCGGAGAAGAGAAGCTATACGGGAGTCTGTCTTGCCGGTCCGGCAGCGTGGATCCTGGCGGGAGGACTGCTCCTTGTCATGTATTTTTATATCATGAAAAAGGACATAAAAAAGATATTCCCCGGAAATCAAAAGGAATATCGGAACTGACGTCTTTATTGATTAGGCGAAGTCCAATGGCTATACATACAAGGCTGTATGCACAGCCATCGTCTTCTTTGTTGATGGTCTAATCATAGCAGTGAATTGTGAATCGCCTGTGACAAGTTTTAAAAGAAATCCTGAAGATTATAAAATATAAATGAAATTTTATCAGGCGGAAAGGCTTGCGTATCATGGGGCGCTATTCACGATGTGCATCGCTTCTTTTGAGGCGTCAAGCCAGCGGGATCTCTCTGCCTCAAACCGCTCATGCAGCCATGCTATCGCCTGGTCCATCCCCTCATCGGAGAGGGGGAAGGTGGCGCTTTCCTTGTCTTCTTCCGGTGTGTCCTCGAAACACCAGGGCTCCGGGTAGATAAAGACAGTGAAGGTGGTACTGTTTTTCCCGTCATCGCCCCGAAAAAAATAGCGCATGCCGTGGTGGCTCCCGGAGAACGGTTCTTTTTTCAGCCCCCCGTAGGGGATCAGTCTTTTATCGATCATAATTTCAGTCCTTTCTGCGGCGCCAAGATAAGAAAATATGCGCCGATAAACTCAGATAGAGTCAGCGGCCGGGAGAAGTTTCTCCCGGTGCGCTGACTCTATTATAATAAAAAAATGTCTGTCATGCCAGTATGATCAAAGATTTCACTGAGTTGCTTTTGCGGTAAATGCGGTGGTGACGAGATCCTCATAGGGCGCCCGCTGTTCCAGTTCCCCTGCGCTTTCCAGGATATCCTGGAGAAGGTCAAAGCTGCTCTGCTCAAAGATCAGGTTGCTCTTCCACGTATCCTGATCATAATACCGGGTCACGATGGTCGTGATGGTGTCCAGGTCCGTCTCTGGGAACTGGGGCTCGATGACCTTTGCAATTTCCTCCGGCGTATGGGTCTGGACATAATCCATACCTTTCTGGAGCGCATTGGTAAAGCCCTGGATGATATCCGGGTTCTCGTCGATATAGCTCTTCTTTGCGCTGAAAGCTGTGTAGGGAACATATCCGCTGTCCTCTCCCAGAGAGGCGACGACATACCCCTTGCCTTCTGACTCCAGAGAAGTCGCTCCTGGTTCGAACTCGACCGTGAAGTCCCCCTGACCTTCTGAGAATGCGGCGGCGGTGGAACCGAAATCGATGTTCTGGTTGATCTCCAGATCCGTCTCGGGATCGATCCCGTTCTCCTTCAGGATATATTCAAAGACCATCTCGGGCATCCCGCCTTTCCTGCCTCCGAGGACCAGGCTGCCTTTTAGGTCATCCCATGTGAAGTCCGGCATTTCTTCCCGGGCGACCAGAAAGTTGCCGGCGCGCTGGGTGAGCTGGGCAAAGTTCACCACATAGTCTGTGGCGCCTTCGTTGTAAGTGTAGATGGACGCCTCGGAGCCCATGAAACCGATGTCCGCTTCGCCGGAGATGACGGCGGTCATTGTTTTATCTGCGCCAAATCCGCAGACGAGATCCAGTTCGATCCCCTCATCAGCAAAATAATCCTCTTCGATGGCGACATACATGGGCGCATAGAAGATGGAATGAGCCACTTCGTTTAACGTGATCTTTGTCAGTCCGGGCTCTTCTTCCTTTTCGGCGGTATCTGTTTCAGTCGAAGCATTATCTGATGCGGATCCGCCGTTGTTATCCTGCCAGCCGGAACATCCTGCCAGGAGAGAGAGGGCGAGGACGGCGGACAGCAGGGATGCGAGTAAACGCTTTTTCATAAAGTCCTCCATATAATTGTTTGCTTCTCGTAGTATTATATGGGAACCGAATGAAAAGAGTTCGCGAAAATCAGAAGGACAGAGACGGTGATCATAGTAGGAAAAAGGGCATCTCATATGGAAGATGCCTCTAAAAACTATATTGTCGGATCAGTAATTGTCATGATCCTCTTCAAACGGGTCTTCATAATCTTCTTCGTCATCCTCGTAATCATCTTCGCCTCGGGAGAGGATCGCCAGGATCAGAGAGATCACAGCCAGCACTGCCCCCACAACAGCTTCGATCAGGATCTGCATGTCATCTCCTCTGCGGAGGAACGCGAATACTGCGCTCGCAAGATAGAAGATCATTGGCAGAAGAAATGCGAAGATCGTATTTTTCTTCTGCATGATGAGATACAGCAGAGCGGAAACAAGCATGCAGAGAGCGATTATGATATAAGTCATCCCGGCCGTGGAACCATCGCCGGAGGAGACGCTGTTAAGCCCTGTTACAAATCCTCTGTAGATGAAGAAGATGAACCCTGCCAGTGAGACGATCCCGAGCACAATGCGGAACACACGGAATCTCGCTGCTGTTTCATCATATTCATCGTATTCATCATAATCGTCCTCGTCATACTCCGCGACTTTTGTCCTCGGTTTCCTGCGGGAGCTTTCTTCTTCGGCTTTTGCAGCAGGCTTCCTGAGGGAAGTTTCTTCCTCGTCCTTTTTCTTCGGTCTCATTGCTGCGGAAATATCCTCTACTTCTTTTGTCTTGTCGGCGACAGCCTTTTTCTTTTTTACCGGTTTCCTTTCCGGGTCTGCCGCGAGCATCTCTTCATAGCCTTTGCGCGCCGCTTTCTCATGCTTTGCACGGACCTTTTCAGACGGGATATTTCCGTATTTCTGTTCTTCTTCTGCTTCTTCTCTATGGACGGGACGCTTTTTCAACGGTTTCTTTGCCTGATGTTCACCCGGAGCCTCAACCCTGGATTTCCTGGGATGCTCCGCAGGTCTTTTCGCTTTTTCGCCGGATGGTCTGCGTTTGCCTTCAGCTTTCTCCCCTGAAACTGAAGCTGCCTTGCCATCAGGCTCTCTGACCTGGCGTTTTTTCACCGGTTTTCTTGTCGGATCAGACGTTCTTTCTTCAGGCTGCTTTTTCGGAGCTGCCTTCTCCGAGGAAGCTTTTTTTTGATCTGTCTTCGGAGCTGTCCTGGACTCCGCCTTTTTCTTTGGTGCAGCAGCCTTCGTTTCTGCCGGTTTTGCAGGTGCAGCTTTTTTTTCAGAAGCTGCTTTTGCAGCCTGTTCTGCCGCTTTCTTTGCAGCCATTTTTTTCTCGCGCTGCTTGTCGAGATTCCACTGCTTTTTACAGTCGCGGCAGATTGCATATTCATTAAAGATTGGATCACCGTTTTCGCTGGTGCCAATCTGCTTCTTCTGCAATTCGACGTCTTTTCCACATATTGGACACTTCATGATTATGTACTCCTCTCTTTGGTATGGACAAAATTTACAACATATCTATTATATCATTTTGCGACAATAAGAACAATGGAAAAATGCAACATAAAAACGAAAAACGTCGGAAAAAGAGGTGCAAATTGACTGGGGAATCGCCGGGTGACCCGCCGCCTGCATACATACTTGCCGCGATGGCAGGCGCTGGTCCTGTGCCGGGGCAGGAAAATTTACAGGCGGCGGCCACAGACCCGGGTCAGTCAGGGTCATCCGAATCGTCGTTCTTTGATACAGCCGGATGCGGAAGATAGTGATACAGTTCTTCGTAGGAATCCAGTTCATCCTGTGACTCCGGGAGGGACGGGATGAGGCCGGTGCAGTCCATCGCTGAGGCAGCGCTGGAAAGATAGTCGTATTCATCAATCAGCTGTCTGTTTGTCTTTTTCTTCAAATTTCTCACCTCCAGATCAGTATTTCCTGTTTGGACAAATCATATTCTGGTGTTATAATGATGAAGGCGTCAAAAGGTCATTTGACACCCAGGATAAAAGATACAGGAGGAATCTGACTTTATGAAATTTATTGCAGATACACATTCTCATACGCTGGCAAGCGGACATGCCTACAGTACGATCACAGAGATGGCCGCAGAGGCGGCGAAAAAAGGACTTGAAGTGCTGGCGCTGACGGAACATGCGCCGGAGATGCCGGGAACATGCGGACTGTACTATTTTCAGAATCTGGACGTGGTTCCCAGGATGCAGCAGGGGGTTCGTCTTTTGATGGGCGCGGAAGTCAATATCATGGATCCGGACGGGAATATCGATCTTCAGGAGAAGACATGCAGGGATCTTGACATCGTGGTGGCGAGCATCCATCTGCCCTGCTACGGCAAAGGTCATACGGAGGCGGAGAACACCAGGGCATATGTAGAGACGATGAAAAAGCCCTACGTCAATATCATCGGGCATCCGGATGACGGAAGGTTCCCCATTGATTATGAAGTGCTTGTAAAAACAGCAAAGGAGACGGGAACACTACTGGAACTGAACAACTCTTCGCTGCGTCCGCAGAGCAGCAGAGAGGGGACAAGGGAAAATATGCTGACGATGCTGGAACTGTGCAAACAGTACGAAGTTCCGGTCACGACAGGAAGCGACGCCCATGTCAATATTGATGCGGGGAATTTTACAAATGTGATGGAAGTGCTTGCGGAGTGCAGTTTTCCAGAGGAGCTTGTGGCGACTCTGAACATGGATCTGCTCAGAAAATTTATTCCTTCGCTGAATGCGCCTGTAGTTCGGTAGAGCAGTTCCGCTGGCTTTTTGCGACTGCGATGAGCCAAAGTCCGGGGCAGCCCGAGGCCTTGGCGACCGCCTACAATCCTGGAATGTTCCTTTTGACACTTCCGATGATTCAGGGGGGAGAGAGTGGCTTTGGAAAGGAACGGGAAACAGGGGAGTTTGAGAGTGGTATGGGAGCGGATGAAAAAACTGTAGACTTTAAGAATTTAATGTGCTAAAATGTAATGGCAGCTTAAAAGTCAATGAAGGAGTCTGATTCATCATGAGCAAAAAAATAAGGACAGAAGCAGTGGACTATCTGTTTCGCGCTATTCTCAGTCTGGAAAATAAAGAGGAATGTTATACATTTTTTGAAGATATCTGTACGATCAATGAACTTCTCTCCCTGTCACAGCGGTTCGAGGTGGCAAGGATGCTCAGAGAGCAGAAGACTTATCTGGAGATCGCGGACAAGACAGGAGCGTCCACCGCGACGATCAGCCGCGTGAACCGTTCGCTGAATTATGGGAACGATGGTTATGACATGGTCTTTGAAAGGCTGAATAAAGAGGATGAAGCACAGTAATATGTGAGATGAGCCAGATCCGTCCGTGGATCTGGCTCAAGTAAACTCTGATAAAGATCAGTTCTTTTCTTTTTTATTTCCCTTTTTCTTTTTTTCCAGCTCGTCGATCAGTTTTTCGATCATCTCTTTTTTCAGGTAGACGTCAAAACACAGACTGCATATGAATGCGAAGAGTTTCAATTCGTCTCGCTCTTCACCTTCCGGGAGATCGGAGAAAGCCGACATGGATTTCTCATAGGCGGTTTTTACAGTCTCTTTGAGCGGTTCCACACGGTCCTGCTCTATTTCACATATTTCCTTATATACGGATGCAAGATCCACGGAAGTCTCACCTGAGAAGTGTTTTTCTGTCAGAGGTTTCAGCACTGTCTCAATATCCTTGATGGAAAGGATGTTTTTGAAATAGTAGATGAAAATGAGGATCAGCACATGATCTCTGGAATACTTCTTTTTTTCGGGCGGGGGAAGAAGATGATTTTTTGTATAATTGTTGATCATCGTCTTGGTCAGGATCTTGTCATCCTCATAACGCTTTGTGGAGGCCAGCTGCTCGTCCATAAAGGTAGTGACCTGGTCCATGTAAAGATTGATGTTCGGGATCTCTTCCGCCCTGATATAATCGATGTTGGTCAGACTGTCAAGAATGCTGTTCAATATATCATTTGTATCTATTTTCATATCATTATCACCCCAATATGGTCATTATATAGTAATAAAAACCAGATGACAAGCGTTTTGCTCAACGATTTTTAAAATATTTCCTGACAAGTTTTGCCACAGTCCCGGAGAGCAGGAACAGCGCGATCAGGTTCGGGATGGACATCAGACCGTTGAAGGTTTCCGCCACGCTCCAGAGCAGTCCAAGGTCTGCCGTCGCGCCGATGATGGCGACGAGCGCGTACACGACCATGAACGGACGGTTGATCCAAGATCCGAAGAGAAACTCGATACAGCGCGTCCCGTAAAGTCCCCATCCGAGGATCGTGGTGAAGGCAAAGCAGCAGAGTGCCACCGCGGTGAAAATGGAAACCCAGTTTCCGTATGTGTATGTAAATCCGGTGATCGTCAGCTCCGCTCCCGCATCGACGCCGTAGTTGACCGGAATCCCGCTGCAGAGGATGACCAGGGCGGTCATGGTACAGATGATGATGGTGTCCATGAACACCTCGAAGATTCCGAAGAAGCCCTGCTTGACCGGGGAATCTGTGTCAGCGGTGGCGTGGGCGATGGAACCTGTTCCCAGCCCGGCTTCGTTGGAGAAGATCCCTCTTGCAACTCCTTTCTGCATGCTCAGGAAAAAGCTTCCGACCACCCCTCCCGTGACGGAGGAGGGAGTGAAGGCTCCTTTGAAGATGGAGGCAAATACAGCGGGGACGTTTTCTATGTTCAGCACGATGACTCCCAGAGCCAGGATCACATAGAGAAGGGCCATGAACGGCACGAGCATCTCTGCAACTCGCCCGATCCTCTTGATACCGCCCAGAAGGATCATGGCGATCAGCACCGTGATGACGATCCCGATGATCAGGCTGGAGGCCGGCACCGTGGACGGACTGATCACATGGAAATTGAGGAGCGCCGTATTGATGGCGGAGGTGATGGTATTGACCTGTGTGGCGTTCCCCGTGCCGAATACGGTGAGCACGCCGAGCAGGGCAAATACATAAGCCATCCAGCGCCATTTCGGTCCGAGTCCGTTTTTGATATAGTACATGGGACCGCCGACCCAGTCGCCGTGTTTGTTTTTCTCGCGGAAATGTACCGCGAGCGTTACCTCGGAAAATTTGGTGCACATTCCGAGCAGCGCGGAGATCCACATCCAGAAGACCGCGCCCGGACCGCCGATGGCGATGGCGCCTGCTACGCCGGCGATATTTCCGGTGCCCACGGTCGCCGCAAGCGCGGTACAGACCGCCTGGAAGGGCGTGATGGATCCCTCGGCAGCCTCTTTTTTATGGAAGAGAGGTCCAAGGGTCATCTTGAAAGTATATCCGAATTTCCGGAACTGAATGAAGCGCGTGCGGAAGCTGAGCAGCAGTCCCACACCGATGATGCAGACCATGGCAGGGACACCCCAGACAAATCCGTTGACAGCGCTGTTGATCTGTTCGATTGTTTTCAGCATAAGATTGATTCCTTTCTATTATTATTACTTTTATTTCGTCTCAGCAGATAAAAAGCGTCAGTCCAGACGCCAACTTTTCTATATTACCACAAAACGGGTTACTTTTCACACCCACGCCAGAACCTTGAATAAAATTAACTGGCACTATGCTTTTATGCATCGGTGCCAGTTAAT
>CALWFV010000032.1 GCA_944377745.1 uncultured Mediterraneibacter sp.
GAGGTAGAAATCTTCTACCGCTTTATCGGCAAAATTGATTGAATGATACCAATATCTTTAACTATGTGATACCGGACGTTGCATGCCTGATCTCGCTCTGCTCCAGCCCTTGAGCAGAAATCTAAAAGTGGGAGTCAACGACCTGCTGAGCGGGGAGAAGGTGTCGGAAAAAGAACTGCGAAAGAAGAGCGAGGAAAATCTGGTTACAATGGCAAAATTGAATTATCTGAACAGCTTTCGACACGGATTCTGGGGATTTTATCTGCTGGGACTTGCATTGCTCACATACTGTCTGATAAGGAGAGTTGAGTCCTCGGGTATCCTTGCTCTTGTCCTTGCATACAACACAGTGATCTTTTATTCCAGATGCAGATCTGGTATTTTCTGTCAGGGATACAGCAGAGATGGAGGGAAGCTGCCGGGAATACTGATCGCCTCATTCAGTGCTGCCGGAACAGTCATGAGTCTTATTGCATTTCTTGTCAGAACGTGGTAACATAAATCCCGGACATCTTAACCGAAGCCGTGAAGCGGCTGCTCGGTTATGAGGAAACCACGAAGCGGATTGAGAATATCCGCTCGACTAACAGGTTTTCCCGGGCGGGGAGCGCCGTTCCGGGTTTTAACTGTACACCAGAGCAGTCTTGTAGTACGAAAACAACATGCGAGGGAATCCGTGTTCCGGAGTGAGAGGATGCCAGTGAGCATCGACCGTTAGTGCGCAGCCCCGTTGTTGACATTGTTGTCCGTATGGACGGAGAAAAGGATGCGCATGTGTACAGGAGGTTATTGCAATGAAAAATGTCAACGTAAGAAAACTTGCCCTTGCGGGAATCCTTGTGGCGGTAGGGATTGTCTGTTCTCCACTGTCCATCCCGGTGGGAGCATCAAAGTGCGCTCCGGTCCAGCATTTCATCAACATCCTTGGCGGTGTGTTCTTAGGACCGGGTTACGCAGTCGGTATGGCATTTGTGACGAGCCTTCTCAGAAACCTGATGGGGACGGGAACCCTTCTTGCTTTTCCGGGGTCCATGTGCGGAGCATTCCTCTGCGGTATGCTGTATAAATACGGCAGACACCTTCCACTGGCTTATCTGGGAGAACTGTTCGGAACGTCCGTCATCGGCGGACTCTTAAGCTATCCGATCGCAACGCTGATCATGGGAAGCGAGAGCGCGGTGTTCGGGTTTGTCATTCCGTTCTTTGTATCAAGCTGTGGCGGAACGATCATTGCGGCGGTACTGGTAACGGCAATGAAGAAGATGAAGGTGTTTGACATCTACCTTGGAAATCTTGATGTTCAGACACAGCACGCAGGAAAATAAGTCCGTTTCCTGCCGGACAAACTGAATAAAAAACGGGGAGCTTGCGCAGAAAGCAGGCTGAGAGTAAGCTGGATCGCTTAGACCCGCGACCTGATTTGGATAATGCCAACGTAGGGAAATGAAGATAGTTATGTGCGGGTGTATCCATTTCGGGTCTCCCGTTTTTTGTTCTGCAAATTTTAAGATTATTGATTGTATCCAGACCAGATATGTGACGGAAGAGTGGCAGATGTACAGTGAAAAACAGCCTGATCTGCATGAGCAACCTCTATGCCGGATCTTTATAACTGAAAAATGTCAAAGAACAGGAGAATAGAAAAATGATGAGAGAATGTCTTGAAAATGTAAGAAAGAGCGTACCGCTCGTACATAATATCACAAACTATGTAACGGTAAACGATGTGGCGAATGTGATCCTTGCCTGCGGGGGCAGTCCCATCATGTCCGACGAGGCGGAAGACGTGGAGGATATCACTTCGGTCTGCGGTGGTCTGAACATCAATATCGGAACTCTGCATAAGACCAGTATTGAAGGCATGTTCCGTGCCGGGAGAAAGGCCAATGAACTTGGGCACCCGGTCCTTCTGGATCCAGTGGGAGCAGGCGCAAGCGCCCTGCGGACAGATACGGCTCTTGGTCTTATGAAGGAACTGAAGCTTACTGCAATCCGCGGAAATATCTCTGAGATCAAGACGCTGGCTATGGGGAGCGGGACGACAAAGGGCGTCGATGCGGATGTGGCGGATGCTGTTACAGAGGAGAATCTTGATGAGGCCGTGGAGTTTGTAAAAAGGTTCGCTTCAACCGCTGGATGCATTATCGCGGTGACCGGTGCGATCGATCTGGTATCTGACGGTGAGAAGTGCTATGTTATAAGAAACGGGCGCCCGGAGATGGGGAAGATCACAGGAACCGGCTGTCAGCTTTCCGGTATGATGACGGCTTATCTGACAGCAAATCCGCAGAATTCCCTTGAAGCTGCTGCGGCTGCAGTGTGTGTGATGGGACTGGCCGGAGAGATTGGCTGGAGCCGGATGCAGGAAGGGGATGGAAATTCCACTTACCGGAATCGTATCATCGATGCAGTATATAATATGAGAGGAAATGAATTAGAGAAAGGAGCAGCATATGAATTGCGATAGAAATGATTTAGTTTTATATGCAGTGACGGATCGAAGCTGGATTGGCGAAGAAACACTCCGCAGTCAGGTGGAAAAAGCACTGAAGGGCGGAGCTACATTCATCCAGCTTCGCGAAAAGAATCTGGATGAGACCTCTTTTCTTGAGGAGGCGAAGGAAATCCAGAAACTCTGCCGTGAGTATAAGGTTCCATTTGTGATCAATGATAATGTGGAGATCGCCGCACAGATCAATGCAGACGGCGTCCATGTGGGGCAGAGCGATATGGAAGCAGGAGATGTGAGAAAGAAGCTGGGACCGGATAAGATCATCGGCGTGTCCGCACAGACTGTGGAGCAGGCGCTGAGAGCTCAGGAACACGGTGCAGATTATCTCGGAGTAGGAGCAGTCTTTCCAACCGGCTCAAAAGCGGATGCCACGGAAGTGAGTCATGAGACGCTGAAAGCTATCTGCGATGCGGTGGACATTCCTGCCATCGCCATTGGCGGGATCAACAGTGAAAATGTTTCAGGACTTCGCGGCACCGGTATCTGTGGCGTTGCGGTGATCAGCGCCATATTCGCGCAGAAGGATATCTGCGCAGCGGCGGCTGAACTGAAGAAACGGGTTAAGGAGATGTTATAGTACATGATCAGAGGCGCTATTTTCGATGTGGACGGCGTGCTTTTGAATTCCATGCCGATCTGGGAGAATCTGGGGGAGATTTATCTGAACAGCCTGGGAGTGGAGGCAGAAAAAGATCTGGGTGAGATCCTTTTCACTATGAGCCTGGAAGAAGGGGCAGATTATCTGATCTCCCGGTACGGGCTTGAGAAAACCCGGGATGAGATCGTGTCAGACCTGACCCGGGAGGTGAAGGATTACTATGCAGAAAAAGTACCTCTCAAGGAGGGGGTCCGGCAGTTCCTCTATGAACTTAACGAGAAGAAGATTCCCATGGTCATAGCCACCTCCGGGGACAGGAAGAATGCAGAGGCCGCTCTGAAAAGACTGAAAGTGTTCAATTACTTTCAGGCGGTTTTTACCTGCTCCGAGATCGGAAGCGGAAAAAATCAGCCGGACATTTATCTGGCGGCAGCACTCCAGCTCGACACAGAACCGTCGGAGACATGGGTATTCGAGGACGCATACCATGCGATCCGCACCGCAAAGAGCGCCGGGTTTAAAACGACGGCAGTCTATGACAGATCCAATGACAAAGACCTTGCACAGATATGGAATACGGCGGATATCTATCTGCCGGAATTTGCAGATTTTATTATATTCTGGAGAAGAGCGATGGAAATGAAATAATAGCTTAATTAATTTTAATATTTCTAAAAGCGCTTTTCAAGCGACGGATTGGGGGCACCACCTTCTGCCGCTATATAAAATTAATGCTGAACGCAGGAACAGGGTACTCGGAATATCATAACCGAAATGATTCATTACCTGCCCAGACAAAAGAAAGGAAGAGAAGAGTATGAGAACAGCATTAACGATCGCTGGAAGTGACTCCAGCGGAGGCGCCGGGATTCAGGCAGATATCAAGACGATGACAGCGAATGGCGTGTTTGCCATGAGCGCGGTCACCGCACTGACTGCACAGAATACGACCGGCGTGACAGGGATCATGGAGGTATCTCCTGAATTCTTAAAGGAACAGATTGACTGTATTTTTACGGATATCCGGCCGGACGCGGTAAAGATCGGCATGGTATCCTCGTCAGGCCTGATCACAGCCATTGCAGACAAACTGGAGGAGTACCATGCAGAAAATATTGTGGTCGATCCGGTCATGGTAGCGACCAGCGGGGCAAAACTGATCAGCGACGATGCGGTTGCCACATTAAAAGAGAAACTTCTTCCGATCGCAGACGTCCTTACCCCTAATATCCCCGAGACAGAAGTGTTGTCGGGAATGGAAGTAAAGACAGAAGAAGATATGGTGAAGGCGGCAAAGGAGATCAGCGAGCGGTATCACTGTGCAGTCCTTGTGAAGGGCGGACATCAGCTCAATGACGCCAACGATCTTCTGTACCGGAACGGGGAGTGCCGCTGGTTCTACGGAAAACGGATCGACAATCCCAACACCCACGGCACAGGATGTACGCTGTCCAGCGCCATTGCCTCAAACCTTGCAAAGGGATTTTCCATGGACAAGTCAGTGGAGAGAGCAAAAGAATACATATCAGGAGCGCTGGGAGCCATGCTCGACCTGGGCAGGGGAAGCGGTCCCATGAACCATGCCTTTGATATCACCGGGCGATTCGTCATGGAAGCAGGAGAAGAACAGGCAAATACAGCAGATATAGCAGATACAACAGATACGGAGAGAGGGGGAGGGAACTGATCATGGAAGAAAAGCGTACCTCTCTTTTTGAGAACGGACTGATCTGGTTCGGTGCAGGTGTTTCCATAGCGGAGATCCTGACAGGAACCTATCTGGCGCCCCTGGGATTCGGAAGGGGGGTGGCAGCCATCATTCTGGGACATGTGATCGGCTGTCTGATGATGTTTTTTGCCGGACTGATCGGAGCAAGAAACAGAAAAAGTGCGATGGAAACTGTGAAGTTGAGTTTTGGGAAGAAAGGAGGACTCCTTTTTGCGGTCCTTAATGTTCTTCAGCTTGTAGGCTGGACCGGGATCATGATCTATGACGGAGCCCTCGCGGCAAACAGCACCTTCGGGGCAGGCGCCTGGGTATGGTGCGTCGTGATCGGAGCACTGATCATCCTCTGGATCGCTGTGGGAGTGACCAATCTCGGACGGATCAACACGATCGCCATGGCTGCGCTGTTTATCCTGACGGTTGTCCTATGCGGGGTGATCTTCTTCGGAGGATCAGGCTCGGGTATGGTGAGCGGCGAGACAATGAGTTTTGGCGCTGCTGTTGAACTCTCTGTCGCAATGCCTCTTTCCTGGCTGCCGGTCATCAGCGATTATACAAGGGAAGCGGAGAAGCCGGTGAAAGCGACAGCGGTCAGTGTGATCGTTTACGGTCTGGTGAGCTGCTGGATGTATATCATCGGAATGGGTGCGGCGCTCTATACAGGAGAGTCCGATATTGCGGTCATCATGGTGAAAGCAGGGCTTGGCATTGCCGGACTGATCATCATTATCTTCTCCACCGTGACGACTACTTTTCTTGATGCTTATTCCGCGGGAGTATCCAGCGAATCTGTTTTCCCGAAACTGAAAGGCAGACATGTGGGGATCGTAGTGACGGTGATCGGAACAGTGGCGGCAATCCTTTTCCCGATGGATGATATCACGGATTTTCTCTATCTGATCGGTTCCGTGTTCGCTCCTATGATCGCTGTACAGATCACAGATACATTCATACTGAAGAAAGACAGTGGCGGGAACAGTTTCAACTGGAAGAACCTGATCATCTGGCTGATCGGTTTTATCCTTTACAGATGGCTCATGACAGTAGATATCCCGGTAGGAAATACGCTTCCGGATATGCTGGCAGTGATCATCATCTGCGTGATAGCGGATAAGATCATTCCGGCGGGAAAATAGGAAAATAATCGTCAGATAATCACTGGTTTACGTCGATGAAACCGAGACTTTACATGATTTTCTTCAAATGTAACATCAAAAATGCTTGTGGTGGCACTGTGTTTTTCTTATAATCGGGGCAGGATGAAGGAAGAAAACAACCTGACCGGTCCGGAGAATTTCTCAGCATTCTATCATAAGAAAAATCGGTGTTCAGAAAGGCAGGAATCAGAGAGATGAGTTTTGGAGAAAATTTGCAGTTTTACAGAAAAAGAAGAAGTATCACCCAGGAACAGCTTGCAGAACAGCTTGGTGTTTCACGCCAGACGGTATCCAAGTGGGAGGCGGACAGTTCCTATCCTGAAATGGAGAAGATCCTGCAGCTTTGCGATTTGTTCGGCTGCTCTATGGATACTCTGCTGAGAGGCGAGGCGCGGGATGAGCTCATGGAAGATACAAGCGGATATGATATGCATATGAACCGTTTCACGAAAGAAATCACTGTGGGAATCGCGGTGATCCTCGTGGGGGTGACGCTGGGTGGAGCGGCAGAGGGACTCCTCCGATTGGAGGATTTTTCCGGAGTACTTGTCATCGCAGGCGCGTTGATTGGAGCGCTGATCCTGGTGATGAGCGGGATGAAGCACAGTCGTTTTGTCAAAAAGCATCCACATATAAATCCCTTCTATACAGAAGAGGAGATCGAGGCATTTGAGAATCGTTTCATGTACATGATCGTGGGCGGCATAGGTTGTATCCTTGCCGGCGGGCTGTTTCTTGTGATCACAGAGCAGCTTCCGGGTAAAGCGGGATATACGGCGGAGGACATCTACGGATGGGGATTCCTGGTTTTTGTCACGGTGGGCGTTTCTCTGATCGTCTATGCAGGAATCCAGAAGTCCAAGTACAATATTGCAGAGTATAACAAGGAAAATGCCGGAATGACCAGCCGTGAGGACCGGCTGATCGGGATGTGGAGCGGCTGTATCATGATCTTTGCCACGATCATTTTTCTGGTGGCGGGTCTGGTATACGGTCTATGGGAAAAGGCATGGATCGTATATGTGGTGGGCGGCCTTCTCTGTGGAGTCGTCAGTGTCATCATCAATGGAACGAAAAGAGATGATGATGAGAAATAAAATCAAGGCTATTGAAATTTGTGAGGTTCCAAACCGCCCTTTGGCATGGCTTCGATAAACTGTTTCGGAGTCATGCCATATTTTTTCTTAAATTCTCTGTAAAAATAGGAAAGATTTGAAAAGCCGGAGGAAAGCGATGCGTCCAGAACAGAGGTATCGCCCCGCCCCAGAAGTCCGGCAGCTTTTTCCAGTCTCAGTGTCTTTATATATTCCAGACAGGACATTCCCATATATTTTTTGAAAAAACGCATAAAATGATATTCGCTGAAATAGCACAGCTTTGCAAGCTGCGGGATCGTCAGGTCCTCTGCGTAGTGTTCGCCGATATATTCGACCACCATCCTCAGCTTGAACCAGTGTTCCTCCTGAAGATGGGGCCGGGAATCTTCTTCCGTTCCGTAGGGGAGGAGGATCGCGATCGCCTGGAGCAACAGTGATTTCATGATCATTTCATACCCCGGCTCCATGTTTTCATATGCCGGATCCATTTCCCTGAATACCTGGAGCAGCCTGCCGTAAGCAGGATGATCTTTTTCGATCAGTTCCGGAAGGTGGAGCTCCTGTTTCAGGAGCGGTGTGAAATACCGGACGGTACAGATGTCCGTGGTGCCGGCTCCCAGAAAATTCATGTGAAAAACATAAGTCTCTGACTCGAAAACTTCTCCCGGCGAGATAGAGATAGAGTGGAGAGCAGCAGGAGGAACAAACAGGATATCCCCTTCTTCTGCTTCATAGGTCTCGAACTGGATCTGATATGTGCATCTTCCTCTTGTCACCCTGGTAAGTTCCGCTTCCTCGTGCCAGTGTGCTGCCACGGAAGGGTACAGATCAGAAAGTGTAGTGAGATATCGTTTGAGCGGGAAAAAATATCCCCCGTGGTGAGTCTGCTCCTTCTGATCCGGGGAAGGAAATTTCTGTCCGGACATATAAAACGCCTCCCTTTCTTTACTGGTGTTCTGCAAAATATTCAAAGGGGTCTGACCCGTTTGCAGAAGGGTCAGGCCCCTTTGAGTATGAACCTGACTCTGCTGAAATTAATTGAGCAGTTTTATGCAATAAAAATGAAACTATAGTACAAGATTTCCGTATCAGTCAATCATATAATAACAGCATCATACAAAAAAGACAACAAAGAAAAGGAGTGACAGGATCATGAAAAGAAAATGGTGGCATGACAAAGTGGCTTATCAGATATATCCCAAAAGCTTTCTGGATACGAACGTAGACGGGATCGGAGATCTGAGAGGGATCATTTCAAAACTGGATTATTTGAAAGAACTGGGGATCGATATTGTCTGGCTGTCCCCGATCTATAAATCACCTTTTGTCGATCAGGGGTATGACATCTCGGATTATTATAAGATCGCGGAGGAGTTCGGGACTATGGAGGAATTTGATGAACTTCTCGAGGAAGCGAAAAAGAGAGACATGTATATCGTGATGGATCTGGTCGTAAACCACTGTTCAGACCAGCATGAATGGTTTCAGAAAGCGCTTGCGGAGCCGGAGGGCGAATACGCGGACTATTTCTATTTTGTCAAGGGGAAAGACGGAAAGGCGCCCAGCAATTACCGTTCCTATTTTGGGGGCAGCGCCTGGGAGCCGGTTCCGGGAACAGACAAATATTATCTCCATATGTTTGCGAAGGAACAGCCGGACCTGAACTGGGAGAATCCGAAGCTCCGGCAGGAAATCTACAAAATGATCAACTGGTGGCTGGACAAAGGGCTGGCGGGATTCCGGATCGATGCGATCATTAACATCAAGAAGGATCTGAACTTTCCGTCCTTTGAGCCGGATGGACCGGATGGACTTACGAGCTGTGTAAAGATGGTGGAGGAAGTCCGGGGAGTCGGGGATCTTCTGGAGGATATGAAACATGCTACATTTGAAAAATATGACGCCTTTACCGTGGCGGAAGTCTTTAATATGAAAGATGATGAGCTCAGGGAATTTATCGGAGAAGACGGACACTTTTCAACGATGTTTGATTTCAGTGCTCATGAACTCAGCCTCAGCGAGCATGGCTGGTATGACAGCAAAGAGATCGGATTCGAAGAATGGCGTGATACTATTTTCGCATCCCAGAAAGAAGTGGAGGATATCGGGTTCAAGGCGAATATCATTGAAAACCATGACGAGCCGAGAGGTGTCAGCCGTTTCCTTCCGAAATATGCTCAGAATGAAGCAGGAAAGAAGATGCTCGCCACAACGTCGATCCTTCTCCGGGGAATCCCTTTTATCTATCAGGGACAGGAGATTGGAATGACAAACTGCCGCAGGGATGATATTTCTGAGTATGATGACATCAGTACACTCGATCAGTACAATGAAGCGTTGAGAGCGGGATGTACAAAAGAACAGGCATTAGACTATTGCTATGAAAACAGCAGAGATAATGCACGGACTCCGATGCAGTGGTCTGCAGAGAAAAATGCCGGTTTCTCAAAAGAGACTCCCTGGCTTGCACTCAACCCCAATTATACGGAGATCAATGTGGAAGAGCAGGAACACAGAACAGATTCAGTGCTGTCCTATTACAGGAAACTGATCGCCCTGAGAAAAGATCCGGAATATAAGGAAATATTTACATATGGAAGGTTTATCCCCGAGTACACGGACGAGAAAAATATTTTTGCTTTCCGCCGTGTATCGGAAACGGACGGAAAAGAAATACTGGTGGCAGCGAATTATGGAGAGGAAGCCAGAGCGTTGAAGCTTGACTGCGCTGACGCAAAGATCCTTCTGACAAATCTGGACATCCGGGAAGAAATGGAAAAAGAACTGCGGGAAAAACAGGAACTGACACTTCCCTCCTGCGGGGCAGCAGTGCTGCTTCTTTAGAAGAATCCCTGTGAACTCGTTCTTGTACATTGCAGAGCAAATGATACAATAGAAGAGAGCCAAGACATGTGCAGCAACAAAGGGTTTACGGAGGAGAGAAATGCTTACATATGAGAAACTTCAGGATCTGATACGAAAATACGACGTTCCCTATAATCACAATATTGTCCCGGGACATACCAAGGCAAAGATCAAATGGATCCTGCCTGCCGGTATCATAAATGCAGCCGCATTTGAGCAGGCGGAGTCGTTCTTTCTGTATTTTGCTGAGGACAGGATCGCTATCTTCCCTGTGACAGGGGACTGGGAGGGCGGTGAACCTCTGGAATTTACCTGGGACGAAATCCAGGAATTTAACGTGAACAAGGGATTTCTGGCGGAAAATGAAATGCAGCTAAAGGCCGGGAAACTGGATCTGAAACTGAAAATTTCAAAAAGAGTTGTAAATAATCCGTGGGTAAAAGAAAATAATGCATTTCTTGAGTCAGTGAACTATTACTGTAAATAAAATATAGCTTATCAGAAAACGGTGAGCAGCGAGGATTGATTCCTTTGCTCACCGTTTTTCTCATGATCAAACAGATTTCTCTGCCAAAAGTATCTCCTGATCTACCTTACAGAAGATGGATACCTGCCTCTGCAGCGCGTGCTGCAACGTCCTCCGGCCACAGCGATGACTGGACTTCTCCGATGTGTGCCTTCCGGAGATAATACATACAGATACGGGACTGCCCGATTCCGCCGCCTACTGTATATGGCAGTTCTCCGTTGAGAAGCGACTTCTGGAACGGAAGCTCCGCGTGCTCCTCGCATCCGGCTGCCTTCAACTGTCTGCGCAGTGCATCTTCATCCACGCGGATTCCCATAGAAGAAAGCTCCAGTCCCATGTCAAGGACCGGGTAATATACGATAATATCACCGTTTAACTCCCAGTCGTCATAATCCGGAGCACGCCCGTCGTGCTTCTCTCCGGAAGCGAGTTCCTTCCCAATCTGGGAAACGAAGACAGCTCCTTTGTCTCTCGCAATACGGTTCTCGCGTTCTTTCGGTGTACAGTCCGGGTACATATCTTCCAGTTCCTGGGAAGAGATGAAGAAAATGTCATCCGGAAGCAGCGGCTCGATATAATTATATCTTCTTGATATGTAATCCTCAGTATCCTTCAGGGCGCTGTAAACTTTTCGGACAGTGTACTGAAGCGTTTCCATATTGCGCTCTTCTTTAGAGATGATCTTTTCCCAGTCCCACTGGTCCACATACAGAGAATGGATGTTGTCTGTATCTTCGTCTCTGCGGATCGCACTCATATCCGTATACAAGCCTTCTCCGGAATGGAAGCCGTAGTTCTTCAATGCGTAACGTTTCCATTTTGCAAGAGAATGGACTATCTCGGCAACCGCATCATCCTGTTCCTTGATTCCGAATGAGACCGGACGTTCTACCCCGTTTAAGTTGTCGTTCATTCCTGTTTCAGGACGGACAAACAGCGGAGCGGAAACACGTGTCAGATGAAGCGACTTTGCCAGTGCGCGCTCAAAATGATCCTTGACTTCCTTGATAGCGACCTCTGTCTCACGGATCGTGAGAGGGGAGGAGTAGCCTGCCGGAATTTTTAACTGTTCCATATAAAAGACTCCTTTTTATACAATTTAGACATTTACTTATATATTCTAATGTCAGGCGGGAAAGAAGTCAACTCTTAAAAAACTCCGGAAATTCAATGAAAGTGATAAGAAATATTTGAATCGGACCCCTATATAAAGAAGACTGACTTTTATATATAAATTAACAGAAAATTAAAGAAAATATAAATAAATCTCTAAAAATATATTGACATATTTGAAGTTAAGAGTTAATATATAGTCAACAAATAAAACTGAACGAACAATCAATTAAAAAAGAATATAAAATATATCCGAAAGGATAAAAAGTATATTCTTCTTTAAAAGAAAATTCAAAGAAGTTTTATTCATCCGCTGGATATCGTGATTGGAAATGGGTAATCAGATATAGAGAAATATCATAATGACGAGAAAGTTATGAGAGAAGCAAAATCTATATCAGAGGAAAGATTATCGAGGACCAAAGTCCAGAGGAAATCTAAGAACAGGAGGTACGGACCGCCGGGAACATAAGTTAGATCTATCAGAAAAAGATAGAAAGAGGTAAAAAAGAATGATAGAAATATCAGGATGAAGATGGATGTTAGTCAGAAAGAATTGATTAGCGTCCATCTTCTTTCTGTGTGGGGGAAAAAGGCTGATTCGCATAAGGCATGGAAGACTATTGATTATAGGTATGTTCCGTACTCTTGTAATATAGAAGGAAAATTGATAAAATGGTTCTAAATTAAACGATAAGGTGGAGTATAAGAGTATGAATGAAATTATGGGACGAATAGAAACGTTTAATATCAGTGATGCGATATCGGTCTTGGATGAGACAGGGCATGTTCTCACGCAGACTGAAACTATTGTACTGGCGGTTCTGTGTGCGGTCGGGGTGCTGTTTGCCCTGTTCGGTCTGAAAATTGTCCGGTTCTGGGCGGGACTGCTGGGACTGCTGCTCGGTCTGTATGGAGGAATAATGGCGGCATACTATCTGGGGATAGATAAAACATATGTCTGGATCCCGGGTGCTGTTCTGGGAATTGTCCTGGCTGTGCTGGGCGCATGGAAACGTCGTTTTGGAGTATTTCTGACCGTATGGACTGCTGTGAGTTCGGTCTGCATGTATTTTATCCGTCCGGCGGACTGGATGTGGGGAATCATATGTCTGGCAGCAGGACTTGTACTGGCGCTTCTGTCTGTCAGGGTTGTGGAATTCCTGACTATGCTGGCTACAGCGGTCTGCGGCGCGGTACTGGGAAGTACTGCAGCTTGCTATCTGCTCCCTTTCGGAGGACAGTTTATACATATCATAATCTGCGTTGCGTTGGGAATCATCGGATTTCTCGTTCAGCTTCTGCTTGAGTCAAGAAAGAGAAAGAAACAGAATCTGAAGAAAGCCGCAGAGATACGGGAACATCAGTCTACGGCAAATGAGGTTGAGAAAGCCCGGGCGCTGGTGGACGAACTTGACCAAGAAACAGAGGTGGAAGAAGAGGAGCTGGAGACCATCCAGTTCGGCGATGGTGATGATTCTGAAGATCCGGAAGAGGAATTTGACGAGCCTGATGATGAACTGGATCTGGAAGAAGAAACAGACTATCTGGATGATGACGAGGATGAGACAGACTACCTGGATGACGAAGAAGAAATAGATTATCTGGATGATGATGAGACAGAAGAAAAAGAGAAAAAATAGATAACGGTATAATGAGTCCGTTTTATGACACACCTTCTCTGCTAAGATGACTACAGTAAAAATCTTAGCAGAGAAAGGTGTGTTTTATCATGTATATCAGAAAATCAATTCTTAAAGCGGCGGTCCTGACGCTCGGAATCATTATCCTTACTGTGCTGGCGGTGCTCTACTGCTTTACGGAGACTAATATTCCATCTGCAGTTTACATTATCTCCTGGCTGGTGTGCCTGTATGCCATGCTGGCAGGAACGTCGGGGATCGCACGCAGATAGGTAGAAGGGCAGGCTTTATTTTCCAAGATAATCCGCTGTGATGTTCCGGACTTTTTCTGTGACGTAGCTGCTTCCGCCTTTGCCTTTTACGTCTTCAACCATGCCGACAACGGCGATGGGGGTGTCCGTATCATCAGCGGTCTCGCAGATGAACCATCCACGCTCGATTCCGTCGGTGTCGGACTGGCTGTCCTTTATTTCGGCCGTGCCGGTCTTGCCTAGCAGCGAAACGCCTTCGATCCGTGCAGACGCTCCGGTTCCGGAGGGATTCTCGATCACCTGGATCAGGTCGTTTTTGACAGTCTCGACAGCGTCTGGAGAGAAGACATTTTCTTTCCACATCTTTCCGGTGTATCCGTCCTGGTAGAGAAGAGTGGGCTGGACCATGCTGCCGTCGTTGACAAAGAGTGAATACATGGAGAGCATGTGTACAGGATTGACAAGAAGCTGTCCCTGCCCATATCCGGTGTCAGCAAGCTGGATGCCGGAATCGATATTGTCATCATCATCGTATGTTGACGAGGTGAGACTTAATTCAAACGGGATCTCTTCTCCGAAGCCCATAGCTTTAAATCGGTCGATCAGGGTATCTGCGCCGATCCTCAGAGCCGCTTTGGCAAAATAAATATTGTCGGAGTATACGAGGGCATTTTCAAGAGTGACCTGATCGCCGTAGTCGGTGAGAGTGGTCACATGATAATCTCCCCAGCTTGCATCTTCCTGCCAGCTCAGACCCTCATAACCGAAGTTCTCCTGCGGATCGATCTTACCGCTGTCCACGCCGATGACTGCTGTGAGCGCCTTGAATGTGGAGCCGGGAACCCAGGAGGCGGAGAAACGGTTGGTGAGAGGTCTGTTCTCTGAATCGTTCAGTTCCTCCCAGCGGCTGTCGGATAATCCCATGATAAATTCGTTGGGATCATATCCGGGAGCACTGACAAGCGCCAGGACCTCTCCTGTCTTCGGGTTCATTGCGGCCGCTGTGCCGTTGTCAGAAGCGAACTGCTCATATGCGGTCTGCTGCAGCGAGGCATCGATGGTGACATAGATATCCTCTCCGTTTTTGGCTTCCTGAGAAGCAAGAGTCTCGACCACATTTCCGTCACTGTCAACGATATTAACGGAGGAGCCGTCAACCGCTCTCAGCGTATCTTCATAGGCAAGTTCCAGACCGGATTTTCCGATAACGCTGCCTGTGTGATATCCCTCCCCTGCTTTTTCTTCCAGTTCTTCTGCTGTCACAGACTGGACATATCCGGTCAGATGTCCTGCGGCCGCCCCAAGAGGATAGACACGTTCTGTTGCGTCGTTGATCAGAATACCGGAGATTTCCAGGAGTTTTGATTCAGTATCTGTATCGTCTTTGGAAATCTGTTTCAGCGGTACAAAGGTATCGTCCTGGACATAGGAGGCGCCGAGAAGACTGTTGATGTCGTCCACGCTCATATCAAGGAGTTCGGCAATCTTCTGGATATCTGCATCCTTGCTCTCGCTCATTTTTCCAGGGACAAGTCCGACTTCCGAGACAGTTCCCTGGGTGGCAAGGGCATTCCCGTTCCGGTCATAGATGCTTCCGCGCTCGGCTGTCTCGGTTTCGACCCGTACTTTATAATCGTCCTGAAGGGAGGGGAAGATAAGAGTGGAGTCCCAGTCGAGTCGGTACTCCCCGTTGCTGTTTTTCTCCAGGACCGCCTGATTGTCGAAAGAGACAGAACCGGCGCAGGTGTCCATTGATGTAGAATATGTAACTGTTTCGGTATCTCCGGAAGAGGACTCCTCTGAGGAAAATGTGACCTCAATATTTGAAGCTTCGATTCCCTCATAGATATTCTGGTTTCTGGAAATAAAATCCTCTTCGCTTATGGAATCTTTTGAACTGTCGCTCAGAAGAGTGTACATCCCCTCGTAATCTCCGCTGTTTAGAAGAGAAAAATAGTTCCTGACAGTATCCTCGGGAACCGGACGATTGCGGAGATAATGCCATACAAGGAACCCGATGCCGGAACAGAGGATCAGGACCAGAAGTATGATCAGAGGAATCAGCCATCTGCGCCGCCTGGGAGGACGGCGTTTTTTCTTGTTTTTCAGATATTGCTTTCTCGTGCTCATAGAAAAACCTCCAACGTATGTTTTCTTAATATTACAATTGTAAGATAGAGTTGTCAACATGAAAAGAAAGTGAAAAGTCGGTGTCATCGGTTGTCAGGGGTTGTCCAAAGGGTTATAATAAAACAAAAGCAGTTCCGAGCGCGTCAGAAAGCGGGAACTGGAAAAGGGGGCTAGCGTATGAAGATCGATATGCACTGCCATGTGAAAGAAGGCTCCATTGACAGCAAGGTCGGCCTGGAGGAATATATTACGATCCTGAAGAAACACGGATTTCAGGGGATGGTCATCACTGATCATGACACATATAACGGATACCGTTACTGGAAGAATAATATTAAGGGAAAGAAGCATACGGATTTTGTGGTACTCAAAGGGATTGAGTATGATACGAGAGATGCGGGTCATATTCTGGTCATCATGCCGGAAGGGGTGAAGATACGGCTTCTGGAGATGCGGGGGATGCCGCTTGCTCTTCTGATCGATCTGGTACACCGCAACGGCGGCGTGCTTGGACCGGCTCACCCGTGCGGAGAGAAGTACATGAGTTTTACGAATGCAAGGAGATATTATCTGTCACCGGAGATTGTGAAGCGGTTTGACTTTGTGGAAGCATTTAACAGTTGTGAATCCATAGAGTCGAATGAGGGGGCGGCAAGGCTGGCGAAGAAGTATGGGAAGATAACTACCGGCGGCAGTGACTCCCACAAACCGGACTGCGTGGGACGCGGATATACGATCCTGCCGGAACCTGTGACATGTGAGACGGAACTTATCTCTCTGATCCATAAGAAGACTCCGCTGAAAGCCGGAGGAACTCTGTACGAGAAGACGACAAAAGAGAAGATCGGAAAAGTCAATAAACTTTTAGTCTATTCTTTCTGGGTATATAATAAGAGCGGTGAATTGATAAAGCGTAGAGGCAGAAACAAGAAGATGGAAGAGGAACATCCCTTTGACCCGATCGATCCGATTGAATTATATTATCATTCCTGAATTTATATTATCATTTCTGAACAAGTACAGGTCGGAAAAGAAAAACAAAGATCACCCGGATGAAAACATGGAAAATGTTTCATCCGGGTGACTTTATGTTCAAGAATGCTATTTCCTTCCGCCGTATTTCTTTGCGATACTTATCACGATCCCGCTCAGAGCCCAGAGAGCAAGGGCGTTGGGGATGACCATCAGTCCGTTGAAGAAATCGGACAGTGACCATACAAAGTCTACCTTAAGGGTAGAACCGACTATCACAAAGACGATGACAAAGAAGGAGTAGAATTTTGTCGCCTTTGTCCCGAAAAGATATTCCACATTAACCTGACCGAAGAAATGCCATCCGAGGATCGTGGAAAATGCGAAGAAGAACAGGCAGATCGCCACAAAGATGTCGCCGAATCCTCCGAAACTTGTGGAGAATGCGAGCTGAGTCAGTGCTGTTCCCGTCTTTCCGCTGTCCAGTACTCCTGTAGTCAGGATGGAGAAAACGGTAAGGTTGAGGACGATAAAGGTGTCGATAAATACGCTGATCATGGCAGCGAGTCCCTGCTGATGCGGATTTTCCACATTTGCTCTTGCGTGCGCGTGAGGTGTGGAACCCATACCTGCTTCATTGGAGAAAAGTCCTCTTGCAACACCGTAGCGGATCGCTTCTCTGACGGCGATACCGGCTCCTGCTCCAAGCACCGCTTCCGGATCAAACGCTCCTACAAAGATCATGCGGAATGCATTCGGAAGAGCGTCGATGTGCATGACGATCAGGATAAGGCTTCCCACGATATAGATCCCTGCCATGAGCGGGACCAGCTTCTCAACGACGGAAGCAAGGCGGCTTACACCTCCGATGAAAATAAACGCAGTGATCGCCGCGAGGATCAGACCGAAAACGATCTGCGGGATTTCCAGCCCCCTGGAGCGGAACACTTCATAGAAAGCGCTGCCGATGGAATTTGACTGTACCATATTCCCGGTGAATCCCAGCGCGATGATGATGAGTACTGCGAAGATCCCGGCAAGGATCTTTCCGAATGTCCCGGTAAAAGCAGCACGGATGTAGTAGACCGGTCCTCCGGTCACCACTCCGTCTTTTTTCGTTTTATATTTCTGCGCCAGCGTCGCCTCTGCGTAGATCGTGGACATTCCGAAAAATGCGCTCATCCACATCCAGAAGATCGCGCCCGGACCGCCGCCGATCAGTGCGGTTGCAGCGCCTGCAAGATTGCCGGTTCCGACCTGGGCTGCAATGGCGGTAGCCACGGACTGAAAAGAGGTCATTTCCCCGGCTTTTCCCTTTGCGCCTTTCAGGGAGAAACTTCCGAAGACCTGATGCCAGCCTTCCCTGAATTTCCGTACCTGGATAAACTTAAGCCGGATCGTATAGTAGATACCTGTGCCACACAATATGATGATAAGTATCACATTCCATAAAAAGTCGCTTGCCTGAGTTACAATCTGCGTTAAAGCATCCATAAAATAAAATCCTCCTCAATTTTCCCTTTTGTAACTTTTCAGCATCGCCCTTTTTCGCTCTCTATAATTATCATAGAAAAAGAAAAAGACCGGTACCATATGGCCCAGTCTCTAAAAACGAACATATTGCCCTGTCCTTTTGCCTGAGAGATCGGACAGAAAATGTCTGTCCTTACACCTTCGGCGCCCTTTTTTCAGAGACTCTCCAGAGTTTCGCCTTTCATACCAGATGACGAACGAATATATACTATCATATCAATTGTATGTTTTCAAGATGAATATAAAAAATGCAATCCGCACTGTCTGCAGGATTGCATTTCCCGATAATAAGCCGGAAATCAGACTTGAACTGACGACCCCTTCATTACGAGTGAAGTGCTCTACCGACTGAGCTATTCCGGCGTACGATCCGCTTTTTCCGAACGAACCTTTGTTATTATATATCTTTTCAAAATAAATTTCAACAGTTTTTTGAATTTTATTTTCATACTGTTTTAGAAAACTGCCTGCACGATAATTGAAAAAACAGACAAGTTTTTGTATACTGACTTAGGATGAAATACAGTTTATCAGGGAAGCGAGGAAATGCGGATGAAACCTTCAGAAGAAACCATAAGACTTTTTGAAAATGACAGATTTGCAACAGAAAATGGGGCGGTCATCGAGGAAGTGGACGATCATTACGCCAGGTGTACACTTAAAGTAGAAGACAGGCACAGGAACGCTATGGGGGCTGTTATGGGCGGCGTTTATTTTACTCTGGCTGATTTTGCATTTGCGGTGGCGGCAAACTGGCAGGAGATCGGCACAGTGTCACTGACATCCGATATCGCATATCTGGGCTCGGCGAAGGGAGACACACTGACGGCAGAAGCATTCTGTGTAAAAAACGGAAGGACGACAAGCTACTATCGGATCGAGGTGAAAGACAGATTCGGAAAGCTTGCGGCAATCGTGAATACAACAGGATATAAAAAGGCATAATCGGGCGGGAAAATCTATTAATAGATACAGTGTTGAATTCCCGTGGGAAAAGTATTATAGTAGTAAAGACCGTTTGAGATGGACAGCAGTTTGCGCTGCTACACTATATTTCAGGAGGAAATGAGAAGTGCAGAAAAAGACGGATCGCAGAGTCAGAAAGACAAAGAGCCAGCTTCGCATGGGCTTGGCGCGTCTGATGAAAGAGAAAAGCATTGGGGAGATCACAGTACGGGAACTTGTGGACGAAGTTGACATCAACAGATCGACATTTTATCTGCATTATTCTGATATCCCAAGTCTTCTCAGAGAGATCGAGGACGGGATGATGGATGAGATGGAGAGAGCGATACAGGAACATCCCATTGATATCAGGGAAAATACGACTCTGTATTTTATCCGGGATATTTTCCAGGTGCTCGCGGAAAACAGAGAGATCGGATGCGCTCTCGTGGGTCCTCACGGGGATATCGGGTTCATCCGCCGGATCGAAGAGCTCCTCGAGGAATACAGCAGAGATACTCTTGCAGAGATGTTTCCGGAGAAGCTTGAGGAGATGAAATATTTTTACTCATTCTGCCTGAACGGATGTCTGGGCTTCGTAAAGACATGGCTGGAGGAAGGTGCGGACAAAAGTCCGGAATATGCGGCAAGGCTGACGTTTCATATGGTAGTAAGCTCTATGAAAGCATTTTATGAGACGGCAGAGGAGCCGTTTTCTGATGCAGAGGAGCTGAAAGTCAAAAATGGAAGAGAGGATTAAGTGAATGAAAAGAGAAAGTTTTGGCTCCCGTCTGGGATTCATACTGATCTCGGCAGGATGCGCGATCGGTCTGGGGAATGTGTGGCGTTTTCCTTATATTACTGGACAGTACGGAGGTGCGGCGTTTGTGCTTATTTACCTGTGCTGCCTTGTGCTGCTGGGACTGCCGATCATGGTGATGGAATTCTCGATCGGGAGGGGATCAGGATGCAGTATCGCCAGGGCGTTTGAAAGGCTGGAGCCGTTGGGAACAAAATGGCACTGGTATAAATGGTTCGGCATCGCAGGAAATTATCTCCTCATGATGTTCTATACGACAATAGGCGGATGGCTTCTGATCTATCTGTACAAGATGGCTGCGGGAAGTTTTGAGGGGATGGATGCGGCGCAGATCCAGGGAGAATTTGGAGAGCTGATGGGGCAGCCGGTCCTTATGACAGTTTGCATGGCTGTTGTTGTGTTCCTGTGTTTTGGTATCGTAAATCTGGGACTGCAGAAGGGGGTCGAGGGGATCACCAAGATCATGATGGTACTTCTTTTCATCCTTCTGATCATCCTTGCGATCCGCTCGATCCTGCTTCCCGGAGCCGGGGAAGGGCTGAAGTTCTATCTCCTTCCGGATTTCGGCAAGATGAAAGAGGCAGGTATCCTGGAAGTGATCTCTGCGGCAATGAACCAGTCCTTCTTTACGCTGAGCCTTGGGATCGGCGCGATGGCTATCTTCGGAAGCTATATAGATAAGAAGAGAAGGCTGGCAGGCGAGGCAGTGGCTATCACGGTACTGGATACCAGTGTTGCTTTGATCTCCGGGCTTATTATCTTCCCGGCAAGCTTTGCTTTCGGGGTGAACCCGGACAGCGGACCGAACCTGATCTTCATCACTCTGCCGAATATTTTTAATTCTATGGTAGGCGGAAGGCTCTGGGGAGCAATCTTCTTCCTGTGTATGTTCTTTGCATCGGCGTCCACGATCATCGCCGTGTTTGAAAATATCATTGCGTTTGCAATGGATCTGACAGGATGCTCAAGGAGAAAAGCAGTGGCGGTCAACCTTGTTGCGATCCTGGTGCTCTCTATGCCGTGCGTGCTCGGATATAACGTACTGAGCGGATTCCAGCCTTTTGGAGAAGGCTCCGCGATCCTCGACCTCGAGGATTTCATTGTGAGCAACAACCTGCTGCCGCTGGGAAGCCTGATCTACGTGCTTTTCTGCACTACCCGGTACGGATGGGGATGGGATAAATTCCTGAAAGAAGCCAATACGGGAGAAGGTCCCAAATTCCCCAAATGGGTAAGACCCTATGTAACATATATCATTCCTCTGATCGTAATATTCCTGTTCATCCAGGGATACTGGAGCAAATTTGCAGGCTAGGCTCAAGCCGTGCGTAAAGAAAAAGGAGTACCCGCTCATCATGCTCGCATGAATGAGCGGGTACTCCTTTTTCTTTGCATAGGGCGCAGCCCGTGAGCGAGATGGAGCGAAGCGGAATCGAGCTGCACGGCAAGAGCCGGAGTGACATTTCTGAATGATAAAACATATTTCAGGGAGAAATGCTTGACTGTATACCGGTTATATACTTTAACATGGGTGTATGGAGAAAACAAAAGCAGTGGTTTTTCAGAACGTAGGATCATGAAAGTCAGGCGGGAGGTGTGAGCTTGAATACAAAACAGGTGGAGGAACTGACAGGAATGTCCCGGCAGAATATCCGGTATTATGAGCGGCAGGGACTGCTTGAACCGGCAAGGGAGGATGGCAATGCATACAGGGATTATTCCGAAGAAGATGTGCGCAGGCTGAAGCTGATCAAAATGCTCCGGATGCTGGATATGCCTCTGAAAGAGATCGAGAATGTGATAAACGGGACTGTTTCCATACAGGAAGCGGCAGCGCGGCAGCAGGAAGAACTTGAACGGCACCAGCGCCAGCTCCAGGCGGCGATCACGGTCTGCGGCAGTATCCATAAAGAGAAGGATGGAAATGTGGATGTGGACGGCTATCTGAAAAAGATGGAGAGCATGTCCGTGAATGGAGGAGCATTTGCCCGTTTCATCGATGACTATAAGCAGGTAGTCCAGGAGGAGCGGGAGAGGATGTTTTCCTTTTATGCGGACGGTCCGGTCAATACAGCCGGCATGTTTGAACGGGAACTGAGACGATATGCGTCAGAACAGGGGCTAAGATTCCGTATGATCAAAAAAGGAAGATATCCCCAGTTCCTCATGGGGACAGATACTTATACGGCGGTGCGGGTGGTGGAGAAAAATGTAAAAAATGAGGGCGGTCCGTCTGTAAAGATCATCTGTGAACGAAAAGATCCCGGAGAAATCCCGGGAAAGATACCGGAAGGACGAAGGCGAGTCATAAAAGGTATTCATATCGTGGCAGTCAATATCCGGCGTCACAGACGGAAAAGTATCCTGAATCTGCTGCTGAGCCTCCTCAGCGTGACGGTGCTGGCTTTTTATCTTGGAGCTATCGGAAGCGCCCGGCGTATGATCACTGAGCTTCCGGAGAAGTTCACGATAACGGGCGAGATATGGAATATGTGCGGAGAACTGAATCATGGGCTGTTCATCTCGCATCAGGTTCTGGAGGATCTGTACGAGTCATCTTATATCAGTGAGATCGCAGAGAGCGCGGAACTTATGGGAGAACTGGAGAACGGCGCGGGAGGCACAACGGATGAAAGCGGAAAAGTCCCGGCTGGGGAGGAAGGTATCCCGGACGATGTGACGCTTGCCGGGGTCAACCGGATGGAATGTATCGAGGGGATGACAGAAGAGGATATTGCCTGGGAGAGCGGGACGGACTGGAAGGAGTTCCAGGAGAGCAGCGACGCCTGCCTGGTGAGCGAATCTTTTGTGCGGGAATCAGGCATTACGGTGGGAGAGGATATACAGTTCGGCCTTGAGCGGTATTCCCAGGGACTTGCAGGCGTGACGCTGACCCGGGAAGAACTGACGCCGGAGGTGTTCCATGTCGCGGGGACATATAAAGAACTTCAGGGGAGGGACGGCGGAAATCCGGATGTGCTGCTTCCCCTGGATGCGGTGAAAAATATTTATGAAAGAAATGATATCGTGTATTTTGCCTCTGCCCTGTCTTTTAAGGCGGCGGACCCGACGAGGCTGGATGAAGTGAAGCGGGAACTGGCAGACGCCGGGCTGAAAGAGATCATTTACGGATCCCCAAATTCTTATGTGGGCATCAGCGTGAAGCTGACGGACTCGGTCTTTATCCGATCTATGGAGAGCGCGGACAGGAGCCGGGCGCTGTTGGAGAGTTTTCTCCCGTTTATCTTCCTCATCGTGGCAGCGGCGGGATATATCATCCCAAGCCTTCTCTTCCAGGACCGGAGGGAGGAATATGCTGTCATGCGGGCACTGGGAACAGGGAAATATTTCGGCGGGAGCCTGTTTTTCGCGGAACATATCCTGCCGGCTCTTGCGGGCGCCCTGACCGGAGCAGTTCTGGCGGCGGCAGCGGGAGCGGTGGATTTTGCAGGCATGATGCTTGTGTGGGGGACATATATGGCGGTTTACATGCTGGGAGCCGCGGCTGCCATGTGGAAATTCGGAAGATTCAGTATTGCGGCTGTGCTTGCGCACAGAGATTGAGAGGGATATATGGAACGGATCAGAGTAGAATCAGTGAGTTATTCGTATCAGAACAAATATCAGACTGTGGAGGCGGTGAAGGATGTTTCCTGCTCTTTTGAAACGGGAACGCTGTACGCGGTCACCGGGGAATCAGGGAGTGGAAAAAGTACGTTCCTTTCTCTTCTTGCAGGACTTGACTGCCCGGATAAAGGGAAAATCTTTGTGGACGGGGAAGACCTGAGCGTTATCGACCGGGATGCATACCGCAGAGAGAAGGTGGCGGTCATTTACCAGGCGTTTCATCTTTTCCCTCTGCTCACCGCCCTGGAGAATGTCAGATATCCCCTGGAGATACAGGGAATGCCGCGGAAAGAGGCGGGAGAACAGGCAAGAGGATATTTATGTGCGGTAGGGATCGGCGAAGAAAAGTTTGGGAAATATCCCCGGATGATGAGCGGGGGAGAACAGCAGCGGATAGCCATCGCCCGGGCAATGGCGTCCGGCGGAAAGCTCCTGCTCGCCGACGAGCCTACGGGGAACCTGGATACGGAGAATGAGGAGAAGGTGGTAGAGCTTCTCATCTCTCTTGCTCATGACCGGGATTATACAGTCATTCTGGTGACGCACAACCGGGAGATCGCAGAGCGCGCGGATGTCTGGATGGTCATGAAGGACGGAAGACTGACCGTGAAGCCCGGACTGTGAGGTGGTTGAGGATGACATTTTATTACAGTATAAAACAGATGATGAGAAGCCCGCTTAAAAGTATCCTCTTTTTCCTGCTCATTGCTGTGTGCGCTTTTTTTCTGGCACTGGGAGGGGCGTTTGCGTATATGGGAAGCGACGAGCTCCAGGGGTTTGATGAGAAGTTTACGACCATTGGCACTGTGGAGCAGAAATATGAGGGGACAGAGACACGTTCGAGCTGGGATCCCGAGAAACAGACATACGAATACTACAGTACAGGATATTTCGGAGAATGGATCGACGACAGTGAGCTGGCGGATCTTGACGGAGTTGACTATATCCTGGAGCCGAAACAGCGCCCGTATTTCGGGGCGTATATCGAGGATCTTTACGACGGGATCGGAAGCCCGAACTGGGGGACTGTGGTCGCCGCTCCGGTGGAGACCGGAAGCATGTATCCGTCACTGCTCATGCGCGTCGTCCGCACGATCGACGGAACGATGGAAGAGGGAGAGCTGTTTTACCTCTGCGACCATCAGGGCCGGACTCCGGATGTACTGGAGGCAGGGAAGGAGTATGTGATGCAGATCTATATGGCGAACTTCGCCCACGGTCCGGCGGTCAGCGAGGGAGAAGAGGTGATGGAATACTGGCTTGCCTACGGGATCCATTCCAGGCAGTATACGATGGAAAAGGAACGGGTCTATGATCCGGTGAATGAAGAGGAGCGCTATTATGACGAAGTGACAGACGGTTTCTTTGAGACGGAGCGGGGAAAACGGTGGCTCAAGATGGAGAATTATCAGGATCTCGCCATGCATACGATCCCGGTGCAGCCCACGGACGGAACCTGTCTTCTCATGCACTTTTATGACAACGAAGCACAGATCACGGAAGGGCGGGACATTACGGAAAAAGAGTATAAAGAAGGCGCAAAAGTATGCCTTGTTCCTGAGAACCTTGCCATGCGCCTTGGAAAGGAACTGGGGGATACTCTGACGCTTCCTCTTTACTATGCAGATTATTCCCGTTCGGTAGGGGAGGCGTCCATGCTGGGCGCAGGCGGCTGTCAGCTGAACAATATACTGAATGCAAAGGGAGAACTTTATGAAGTGTTCGATGAACAGGAATATAAGATTGTAGGGATCTACACGGCGGAGGATAAAGGCTCCGGCGCCTACAGCGCCGGAGAAAATGAAGTGGTGATACCATGGAATGCTGTGCCGGAGGATTCCTGGAAGGACAACATCGTGGGCTGGTATCCCATGAGCGGTGCGACCACATCCTTTCAGATCCCAAACGGGACCATCGAAGAGTTCCAGGAGAAATGGGATGCCCTGGGAATCGATGAGCTGGAGATCCGTTTTTATGATATGGGATATACCCAGCTTCAGGAAAATCTGGAGAACCGGAGACTCATGTCAGTAATATTCCTTATAAGCGGATGTGTGATGGCGGTCATGATCCTGTGTTTCTTTTCCAGCCTGTTTATCACAGGGCAGAGGGAGAGGATCGCTGTGGAACGCCTTATGGGGCGGACGAAGCGACAGTGCGCAGCGTCTATCCTGACGGGGATGCTCCTTCTGAGTGCCGCAGGATGTGCCGTCGGGAGCGCTGCCGGGTGGCTGGCGTCCGGGAAGGCGGCTCAGAGCGCGGGAGATACGATCGAGTTTGACAGGACGTACAGCGATAATGTGATCGCGAATACAGAACCAGAGTCGGAGGCAGAGGCAAAACAGGCCGGACCGGTCCTGCCCTGTATAACCGGCGGCATCCTGCTTGCGACGTCGGCAGCGGTTTCCGGGGGTTATATGGGAAAGGTGCTGAGGAAAGAACCGCTCAGGATGCTGGGGGAGATCGAGGAGTAAGAACGGCAGCGAGAATTGAGAGGATATTTGAATAAACGTGCAGCCAAAATGCCGGCTTTCTGAAGTGAAAAGCCGGTATTTTGACGCGGATGCACTTAAAACCGCTTTTCATATATTTTCTCCACCGCTCCGATCACCGCATACAACGCCATTGCCATGATGCACAGCAGCAGGATCGACATGATAAGCCAATCCATCTTGAACACCTGGCTGGAGTAGATGATGAGATACCCAAGTCCGTTCCTGGCTGCCAGGAATTCCCCGATCACCACGCCCACAAGACATAATCCGATGTTTACTTTCATATTGCTTATGATAGAAGGAATGGAACCGGGCAGGACGACCTTTGTCAGGGCGTGTCTGCGGTTTCCGTGGAGGGTGTAGATCAGCTTGATCTTTTCCTGATCCACTGTGGTGAAGCTGGTGTACAGGTTCATGATGCTTCCGAAGAGAGCCACGGACATTCCGGCTACGATGATCGTGGTCGGCGTAGCGCCGAGCCAGACGATAAGCAGCGGAGCAAGGGCGGATTTTGGCAGGCTGTTCAGAACCACCATATAGGGCTCCAGTATCTCCGAGAGCCTGCGGCTGCACCACAGCAGGACTGCGGTGAGAATGCTGACAAGTGTGACAAGAAGAAAACTGGCAATTGTTTCATAGAGGGTTACCCATATATGAAGAAAGATGGAACGGTCCATTACCATTTCCCGGAAACACATGCAGATCTTGGACGGGCTGCTGAAGATGAAGGAATCAATAAGTCCTGCGTCTGCGCTGACTTCCCAAAGAAGCAGGAACAGGATCAGAATCGCCGCGCGGGCGATGCGGACGGTGATGCGGCGCCGTTTCAGAGAACGCAGGAACAATGCCTGCCCGGTTGATATTTTATTCATGGCGGTTCAGCTCCTTCCATATCTTATTGAAATAGTTTTTAAACTCCGGAGCATTCCGTCTGGCCAGGGGAGTATCATTTTCCAGAGAAAATGACACAGGCAGGATATCAGACACTGTTGCCGGCCGGGCGCTCAGGATGATAATGCGGTCTGCCAGGCTTACTGCCTCGGAGAGATCGTGGGTGACCAGAAGGGCGGTCTTTCCGGATTTTCGGATGATCTGCCCGATATCGTCGCTCACATTCAGCCTGGTCTGATAATCCAGCGCGGAGAAAGGTTCATCCAGAAGAAGAAGTTCCGGATCCAGAAGGAGGGTGCGGATCAGAGCGGCGCGTTGCCGCATCCCTCCGGAAAGTTCAGAGGGTTTTGAGCGGGCAAACTGAGCCAGGCCGTATTGTTCCAGCAGTTCCTCTGCTCTCTTTTTTGTTTTATCATCCAGAGTTCCGTTGATCTCCGCCCCCAGAATGATATTCCGGTAGACGGTGCGCCATTCAAACAGATAGTCATGCTGGAGCATATAGCCGATTCGGGATGAGTTTTCTGTCAGGGGTGCGCCATTCAACAGAATCTCGCCGGATTCCGCCCGCATCAGCCCGGCGATCAGGGAGAGCAGCGTGGATTTGCCGCATCCGGAAGGTCCGACGACAGCTGTGAATTCGCCGGGCGACAGGGAAAATGTAATGCCGGACAATGCCTGAGTTTCACCCTCCGGTGTGTGATAGGAATAGGATATATTTTTTAATTCCAGTATTGGTTTCATGTGTTCACTCCTGTTCTGCGGTATATAGTTAATGTATGAAAAAATGCGGGAACTGTGCGGCGCAGGAATATGGAGGGAAAAGAGCAGGTCAGCAGATCAGAAAGCAGATGAGGCAGAATGTGTGCGGAAACCGGGCGGAGATGTCCGGAAAGTTCTGACTTGACGGATAGGGAAAAGGGATTAAAATAGAGGATAACGCGGAGAAGAGCATTATGCGAGAGACAGGAGAGTCGTTTATATGAATGTACAGAAAGTAAACTATCAGAAAGAACTGGATAAGATCCTGGACCGTATCCGGAAAGAAGGAAAAGTGCCTTCGCTTCTGCTACACAGCTGCTGTGCTCCGTGCAGCAGTTATGTGCTGGAATATCTGTCGGAATATTTTGAGATCACGGTTTTTTATTATAATCCGAATATTTATCCCGAGAGTGAATATGAGAAGCGGATCGAGGAGCAGCAGGAGCTGATCGGAGAGATGAAATTCCGGCATCCGGTTTCGTTTCTGGGTGGCCCTTATGATAAGGAAAGATTCTATGAGACGACGGCGGGAATGGAACATCTGAAGGAGGGCGGAGCAAGATGCATGAAATGTTATGAGCTTCGTCTTTCTGAGGCGGCGCAGATGGCGGCGGAAGGCGGCTTTGATTATTTCACTACCACGCTCAGCATCAGCCCGCTGAAGAATGCACAGAAGTTAAATGAGATCGGGATCCGTCTGGGAGAGCGTGTGGGAGTGCCCTATCTGGTGTCTGATTTTAAAAAGAAGAACGGATATAAAAGGTCGACGGAACTCTCGGCGGAGTACGGACTGTACCGCCAGGATTACTGCGGATGTGAGTTTTCCCTGGCGCAGCGGGAGAGGGAAAAGGAAGACCGAAAATAGGAGTTTTCTTCACCTGTTTGACATTTATGGTAGACATTTCACACTTTAGTGTGATAAACTTAGGAGAAAATGCAACAGCGAAAGGAATGAGGAGACGAAAATGGCACAGTTATGGGGCGGACGTTTCACAAAGGAAACGGACAAGCTGGTATATAATTTTAATGCTTCGATCTCTTTTGACAAACGGTTTTACCGACAGGATATCAGGGGTAGCATTGCACATGTGGCCATGCTGGCAAAACAGGGCATCCTGACGGAGGAAGAGAAAGAAAAGATCACGGACGGACTGAACGGCATCCTGAGGGATGTGGAAAACGGGAGCCTCGAGATTACAGATGAATATGAAGACATCCACAGCTTCGTGGAGGCGAATCTGATCGACCGGATCGGAGATGCGGGAAAAAAACTACACACCGGTCGGAGCAGAAACGATCAGGTGTCGCTTGACATGAAGCTGTATACCCGGGATGAGATCATTGAGCTGGACGGACTGCTCAAAGAGCTGCTGGAAGTCCTGCTGAAGCTGATGAAGGAGAACGTGGAGACCTATATGCCCGGCTTTACTCATCTGCAGAAGGCGCAGCCGATCACACTGGCTCACCACATGGGGGCCTATTTTGAGATGTTCAAGCGTGACAGATCCCGGATGAAGGATATCTATAAAAGGATGAACTACTGTCCGCTGGGGTCCGGCGCTCTGGCAGGGACAACCTATCCTCTGGACAGGGAATATACGGCAGAGCTTCTGGAGTTTGACGGTCCTACTCTGAATAGTATGGATTCTGTATCAGACAGGGATTATCTGATCGAACTGCTGTCGGCCATGTCCACGGTGATGATGCATCTGAGCCGGTTCTCGGAGGAAGTCATCATCTGGAATACGAACGAATACAAGTTCGTAGAGATTGATGACGCCTACAGTACGGGGAGCAGCATCATGCCTCAGAAGAAAAATCCGGATATCGCGGAACTGGTAAGAGGAAAGACCGGAAGAGTCTACGGCGCGCTTATGTCACTGCTGACTACGATGAAGGGGCTGCCTCTTGCTTACAACAAGGATATGCAGGAAGATAAGGAGTTCGTATTTGATGCCATTGACACGACAAAGGGATGTCTGGCACTGTTTACGGGAATGCTTAAGACCATGAAGTTCAATAAGGAACGAATGGAGGAGAGCGCGAAGCATGGATTCACCAATGCCACGGACGCGGCGGATTATCTGGTGAACCATGGAGTTCCTTTCCGGGATGCTCACGGTATTGTGGGCAGACTGGTGTTGTACTGTCTGGAGAAGAAGATCGCGCTGGACGATATGACGCTGGACGAATTCAAGGCAATCTCGCCAGTGTTTGAGGACGATATCTATGACGCGATCAGTATGAAAACCTGTGTGGAGACGAGAAACACCATCGGTGCCCCCGGAAAAGCGGCAATGGAAAAGGTGATCGCTGCAGAGGAAGCATATCTTGCGGCAGAATGATACAGCCGGATCTGCATGATCAGTCAGATCCTTAATGACAGGTAGAAAAATACATTTGAAAAGGAGAAATAAAATGGATCAGAAATTAAGAGTTGGAATTCTTGGTGCAACAGGAATGGTGGGACAGAGATTTATTTCACTGCTTGAGAATCATCCGTGGTTCGAGGTTGTGACAGTAGCTGCAAGCCCCCGTTCTGCAGGAAAGACATATGAGGAAGCGGTAGGCGGACGCTGGAAAATGGATACTCCTATGCCGGAGGCCGTGAAAAAGCTTGTAGTCCTCAATGTCAATGAAGTGGAGAAAGTTGCTTCTACTGTGGATTTTGTGTTCAGCGCAGTGGATATGACAAAAGAGGAGATCAAGGCGATCGAGGAAGAGTATGCAAAGACAGAGACGCCGGTTGTCTCTAATAACAGCGCGCACCGCTGGACGCCGGACGTGCCGATGGTCGTACCGGAGATCAATTCAGATCATTTTAATGTGATCCCGGATCAGAAGAAACGTCTCGGAACAACACGCGGATTCATTGCAGTAAAACCGAACTGCTCCATTCAGAGCTATGCTCCCTGTCTTGCAGCATGGAAAGAATTCGGCCCGAAAGAACTGGTCGTTACAACATACCAGGCAATCTCCGGAGCAGGAAAGACTTTCAAAGACTGGCCGGAAATGGAAGGGAATATTATCCCCTACATCGGCGGCGAGGAAGAAAAGAGCGAGCAGGAGCCGCTGCGTGTGCTCGGTAAAGTGGAGAACGGACAGATCGTAAAGGCGGATCTTCCGAAGATCACATGCCAGTGCGTGCGTGTCCCGGTGCTGAACGGACATACTGCCGCAGTATTTATCAATTTTGAGAAGAAACCGACGAAAGAGCAGCTTATCGAGAAGCTTGTAAACTTCAAAGGTTTCCCGCAGGAGGCAGGACTTCCCAGCGCGCCGAAGCAGTTCATCCAGTATCTGGAGGAGGACAACCGTCCCCAGGTGACAATGGATGTTGACTACGAGAAAGGAATGGGTGTTTCTATCGGCCGTCTGAGAGAGGACACCATGTTTGACTATAAGTTTATCGGACTTTCTCATAACACAGTCAGAGGAGCAGCCGGCGGAGCTGTGCTGTGCGCAGAGGCGCTGACGGCAAAAGGATATATCGCAAAGAAGTAGGAATATTCTGAAAATATTCTTCGAAGGTGCCGTGTACTTTTGGAGAAAGTTGTCAGAAAATATAAACAATTAAAGGAGGCTGATTCCTATGGGAATGACAATGACTCAGAAGATACTGGCTGCCCATGCGGGACTGGATTCTGTTGAGGCGGGTCAGCTGATCGAGGCAAAGCTTGATGTGGTCATGGCAAATGACATTACCGGACCGATGGCGCTGCCTATTATCAAACAGATGTCGGATCATGTATTTGACAAGGACAAGGTCGTGTTCGTGCCTGATCATTTTACTCCGAACAAGGATATTAAATCCGCAGAGAACTCTAAAGCGATCCGCGAGTATGCGAAGGAACAGGGACTGACCTGGTATTTTGAGCAGGGAAAATCCGGTGTGGAGCATGCAATCCTTCCGGAGGCAGGAGTTGTCGTAGCGGGAGAGTGCATTATCGGCGCAGACTCCCATACATGTACATACGGAGCGCTGGGAGCATTTTCCACAGGAATGGGAACGACAGACGTGGCGACCGGTATGGCGACAGGAGAAATCTGGTTTAAAGTTCCCAGTGCGATCAAATTTGTTCTGACCGGAAAACCGGGAAAATACGTGAGCGGAAAAGATATCATCATCCATATCATCGGAAAGATCGGTGTGGACGGAGCTCTCTATAAATCCATGGAGTTTACCGGGGATGGAATTGCGAACCTGTCCATGGACGACCGCTTTACAATGGCGAATATGGCGATTGAAGCGGGCGCGAAGAACGGAATCTTCCCGGTGGATGAAAAAGCGGAAGCTTACATGAAAGAGCACTCAAAGAAACCGTATACGATCTATGAGGCAGATGAGGATGCTCAGTATGATGAAGTGATCAACATTGATCTCTCGGAAGTCCGGCCGACTGTGGCATTCCCGCATCTTCCGGGAAATGCAAAGACCATCGATGAAGTGGAAGCGATGGAACCGATCAAGATCGATCAGGTTGTTATCGGATCCTGTACCAATGGCCGTATGGAGGATATGAGGAAGGCCGCTGCCATCCTGAAAGGACATACAGTACACCCGGATGTGCGTGTTATGGTCATCCCGGCGACTCAGAAAATCTATAAGCAGTGCATTGAAGAAGGACTTCTGGAAATCTTCGTGGATGCCGGATGTGCAGTCAATACGCCGAGCTGCGGACCGTGCATGGGCGGACACATGGGAGTTATGGCAGCAGGCGAGAAATGTGTATCCACCACGAACAGAAACTTTGTGGGACGTATGGGACATGTGGATTCTCTGATCTATCTTGCGTCGCCGGAAGTAGCGGCGGCAAGCGCCATTGCAGGATATATCGCAAATCCGGAGAAAGTAGGTGAGGCGAAATGAGAGCAAAGGGACATGTGTTTAAATATGGAGACAACGTAGATACAGACGTGATCATTCCCGCAAGATACCTGAACTCATTTGATGCGCAGGAGCTTGCAAGCCACGCCATGGCTGATATTGATCCTGATTTTGTCAAAAAGGTACAGCCTGGTGACATGATCGTTGCAAACAAGAACTTTGGATGTGGTTCTTCCAGAGAGCATGCGCCGCTCTGTCTTAAGACGGCAGGGGTAAGCTGCATCATCGCGGAGACATTTGCAAGGATTTTCTACCGCAATGCCATCAACATAGGACTTCCGATTATTGAGTGCCCGGAAGCTGCAAAGAATATTGAAGCCGGCGATGAAGTGGAAGTGGATTTTGACAGTGGAAAGATCTACAATCTGACGAAAGGCACTGAATTTCAGGGACAGCCGTTCCCGGAATTCATGCAGAAACTGATCGCGGCAGGCGGGCTTGTTAATTATACGAACAGTAAGAAAAAATAAAACAACGATTAAAATTGTGAGACAAAGGATGCTGCAGGCAGAGTTTTGCAGCATCCTTTTTGAACATTCTGAAAATATTGTTTGAATGGTGCCGTATACCTTCGCATCAGGTGCCGTGTACCTTGTCAAAGGTACACGGCACCTGATGCGAAGGTACACGGCACCCATGAAAAAGAGAGGATAAATCTATGGAAAAAGAGAATGAGAAGGGAAGGGCAATCGCTCTTCTTCCGATCGGGATATTCCTGGTCATTTTTCTTGGAGCAGGAATCGTTTTTGGGGACTTTTATGCGATGCCTGCCATTGTTGCGTTTCTGATCGCGCTCTTCGTTGCGTTTTTCCAGAACCGGGAGCTGAAGTTTGATGATAAGATCAAAGTAATCGCCAGAGGTGTGGGGGAAGAAAATATCATCACGATGAGCCTGATCTTTCTGAGCGCCGGAGGATTCTCCGGCGCAGTAACGGCAGCAGGCGGTGTGGACAGCACGGTGAATCTGGGACTGTCTCTGATACCTGCGCATTTCGCAGTGGCGGGACTGTTCATTATCGGCTGTTTTATCTCGGTATCCATGGGGACTTCCATGGGAACCATTGCGGCTCTGGCTCCCATTGCGGCAGGGATCAGTGAGAAAACCGGATTCTCCATGGGAATCTGCATCGCGGCGGTAGTCTGCGGCGCCATGTTCGGGGATAATCTTTCCATGATATCAGACACAACGATCGCGGCGGTAAAGACTCAGGGCTGCGAAATGCGGGACAAGTTCAAGGCGAATTTCCTGATCGTACTTCCGGCTGCGGTGATCACGATCGTTTATTTCTGGTTTATCACGAGAAATGTAAATTACAGGATGAGTGAAAATCTGGAGTACAATCTGTGGGAAGTGGTTCCCTATCTGGTCGTGCTCATCGGAGCCCTGCTCGGGATCAATGTATTCCTGGTGCTGGTGAGCGGGATCGTGATCTCTCTGATCGTGGGAGTGGCAGCGGGCAACATCCTTCTGTCCGAAATGTTTACGGTAGTCGGAGACGGTGTGACTTCCATGTATGATATTACAGTTATTTCCATCATTGTTGCATGCATTGTGTCGCTGGTCAGGGAATATGGCGGAATCCAGTTTATTCTGAACCTGATCAAAAGCAGGATCAGAGGCAAGAAAGGAGCGGAAGCGGGGATTGCACTTCTGGCTCTGTTCGTGGATCTGTGTACTGCGAACAATACTGTGGCGATCGTGATGGCAGGTCCCATTGCGAAGGAGATCAGTGATGATTACGGTGTGGATCCGAAGCGGTCGGCTTCTATGCTTGACATTTATACGTCGGTGGGACAGGGGCTGATTCCTTACGGAGCACAGCTTCTGTCCGCTGCCACGCTGACTGCGCTGACTCCGTTCGAGATCATCCCGCATCTGGTATATCCTGTGCTCATGGCGGTCTGCGGATTTCTTTCAATTTTTCTGAGAAAAAGCAGCAAGGGAGCAGAAGCGTAGGGCTGAGGTTGCGCGAAGGTTATCAGTTATGCTATAATTCAGGACAGTAAACCGTTAAAAGAAAAAGAGGGTAGAAAAATGAATCTGTTATACAAAAGTACAAGAAGCAAAGAAGGTACAGTGACTGCGTCAGAAGCAATCCTGAAGGGACTTGCGGACGACGGAGGACTGTTTGTTCCGGAATATATCCCGAAGCTGGATGTGACAATGGATGAGCTGAAGGATATGTCATATCAGGAGACAGCATATGCAGTGATGAAACAGTTCCTGACTGATTTTACAGAAGAGGAACTGAAACACTGTATCAACAGCGCTTATGACTCCAAGTTTGATACCGAGGTCATCGCGCCCCTTGTGAAGGTGGGAGACGTGTATCACCTGGAACTGTTCCACGGCGCGACCATCGCGTTCAAGGATATGGCTCTGTCGATCCTTCCCCATCTTCTTACGTCTGCTGCGAAGAAGAACAATGTGACCAGGGAGATCGTGATCCTTACAGCTACATCAGGCGATACGGGAAAAGCGGCTCTCGCAGGATTTGCAGATGTGCCGGGAACAAAGATCATCGTGTTCTATCCCAAGGGAGGCGTCAGCCGGGTGCAGGAACTGCAGATGGTGACCCAGAAAGGTGACAATACGGCAGTTGTTGCGATCCACGGGAATTTCGACAATGCGCAGAGCGGTGTGAAAGCTCTGTTTGAAGACAAGGAACTGGAGAAAGAACTTGCAGATGCAGGATATCAGTTTTCTTCTGCGAATTCCATCAACATTGGCCGGCTGGTGCCGCAGGTTGTCTACTACGTATACGCTTACGCGAAACTGCTCCAGAATGAGGAAATCGCAGCAGGCGAGGAGATCAACGTGACAGTTCCTACCGGAAACTTCGGAAATATCCTTGCCGCTTACTATGCAAAGCAGATGGGGGTTCCGATCGCAAAACTGATCTGTGCTTCTAATGAAAATAAGGTGCTTTTTGATTTCTTCCGGACCGGTGTGTATGACAGAAACAGGGAGTTTATCCTGACTTCTTCCCCGTCCATGGATATCCTGATCTCCAGCAATCTGGAAAGACTGATCTATACAATTGCCGGACAGGATGCAGAGAGGAATGCAGATCTTATGTCACAGCTCCGAGATAGAGGAAGCTATGAGATCACACCGGAGATGAAGGAGAGGCTTGCAGACTTTGAGGGAGGCTTTGCGACAGAGGAGGAGACAAAAGAGGCGATTCGCACGACATATGAGCGAACAGGATATGTTATGGATACTCACACTGCAGTTGCGTCCAGTGTATGCGCGAAATACAGAAAAGACAGCGGAGATCAGAAAAAATGCCTGATCGCTTCCACAGCGAGCCCGTATAAGTTTATCCACAGCGTGATGAGCGCGATTGATGAAAAATATGCTTCTGTTGATGAGTTTGAACTTATTGATGAGCTGAGCAGGATTTCCGGTACGGAGATACCCGGGGCAATTCAGGAGATACGGAACGCCCAGATCCGTCACAACAGAGAGTGTGATGCAGACAAGATGAAAGAGACAGTAAAAGAAATCCTGAGTGTATAAAAGGAGCGGATAAAAATGGACGATATGCAGAGCATGTGGGGAATCATAGGAGTTATTGTATTCTTCTGCGGAATTTATGCCCTCTATGCATTTATCAGACTGAAGAGGCGGGGGGAGATCAATGCCACACTTCTCCTCGGAAAAGAGTACCTGTATAAGAAGTGTAAGGACAAGGAGAGCTATACCAGAAAGGCAGGGCCGGCATTGCTTATTTTCGGGCTGGTTTCTGTCATATATGGAGTACTTGATATCATACACTGCTATGTCCATCCGATGACGATGGTGGATACTGCGGGGATGTTCATCTTTTTCGTTGTACTGGTCTGGTTTGCGGTATACACGTCAAAACTGAAACGGATGTATTTCTGAGCAGAATGCTGACGGACAAAGCGGTCCGTGCGGAAAGGACAGACGATGGAATATGGAAAACTGATCGAAAAAGCCATTGAGGCAAGGAAATTCTCCTACAGCCCTTATTCTCATTTCTGTGTGGGGGCGGCTCTGCTGTGCAGTGACGGCAGGGTCTATACCGGATGTAATATAGAGAACCGGGCATACGGACCGACAAACTGTGCAGAAAGGACTGCTATTTTCAAAGCGGTGTCTGAAGGAGAAAGGGAATTTGATGCGATCGCGATCGTTGGGGGAGAGGAAGAACTGGTATGGTGCTATCCCTGCGGTGTGTGCAGACAGGTTATGGCAGAGTTCTGTGACGGAGGCAGATTTAAGATTATCTGCGGAAAATCTCCGGATGAATACAGAGTCTATACACTCAACGAACTCCTTCCGGAAATGTTTTAATAAAAATTTGATTAAAAAATAACAAAGAATGCAGGATTGAACTTAAAATCCTGCATTCTTTATTCTGATAAGCCGCGTAAAATCGATGTAAATTAATCATAAATGAATTTGAAATTTAAAAAACTTTCAAAGCACGAAAAATCATGGTTGCTTTTTAAATGGTTATCCTGTATAATATGTGAAGGTTGGAAATTACGGTATGGATTTCCTAAAATACAATAAAGAAAGAGAGAGGTTGAACGTAACATGGCTAATATTGATTTAACTCAGTATGGTATCACGGGAACTACAGAAATTGTCCACAATCCTTCTTATGAGATGCTTTTCGAGGAGGAGACAAATCCGAATCTTGAAGGATATGACAAAGGACAGGTAAGCGAACTTGGTGCTGTCAATGTTATGACAGGTATCTACACAGGACGTTCTCCGAAAGACAAATACATTGTTATGGATGAGAACTCCAAAGACACAGTATGGTGGACATCTGACGAATATAAGAATGACAATCATCCGGCAACTCAGGAAGCATGGAATGCTGTAAAGGAGATTGCAAAGAATGAGCTCTCCAACAAGAGACTGTTTGTTGTAGACGCTTTCTGTGGCGCAAACAAAGACACCCGCATGGCGATCCGCTTCATCGTTGAGGTTGCTTGGCAGGCTCACTTCGTAACAAACATGTTCATCCGCCCGACAGCAGAGGAGCTGGAGAACTTTGTTCCGGATTTCGTCGTTTACAACGCTTCCAAAGCAAAAGTTGAGAATTACAAAGAGCTTGGTCTGAGATCAGAAACAGCGGTTATGTTCAATATCACAAGCCGCGAGCAGGTTATCGTGAACACATGGTACGGCGGAGAGATGAAGAAAGGTATGTTCTCTATGATGAACTACTATCTGCCGCTGAAGGGCATCGCTTCCATGCACTGCTCAGCAAACACAGACCTGAACGGCGAAAATACAGCTATCTTCTTCGGTCTTTCCGGAACAGGTAAGACAACACTTTCCACAGATCCGAAGAGACTTCTGATCGGTGATGACGAGCACGGCTGGGATGACAACGGAGTATTCAACTTCGAAGGCGGATGCTATGCTAAGGTTATCGATCTTGACAAAGATTCTGAGCCGGATATCTACAATGCGATCAAGAGAAACGCTCTTCTTGAGAACGTTACACTGGATGCAGAGGGACATATCGACTTCACAGATAAGAGCGTGACAGAGAATACACGTGTATCTTACCCGATCGACCATATCGAGAAGATCGTTCGTCCGATATCTGCAGCCCCGGCAGCGAAGAATGTAATCTTCCTGTCAGCTGATGCATTTGGAGTACTTCCGCCGGTATCCGTTCTGACACCGGAGCAGACAGAGTACTACTTCCTGTCAGGATTTACAGCTAAACTTGCAGGAACAGAGCGCGGTATCACAGAGCCGACACCGACATTCTCCGCATGTTTCGGACAGGCATTCCTTGAGCTGCACCCGACAAAATATGCAGAGGAACTCGTTAAGAGAATGAAAGCAAGCGGAGCGAAAGCTTACCTTGTAAATACAGGATGGAACGGAACAGGAAAACGTATCTCCATCAAAGATACTCGTGGAATCATCGATGCAATCCTCAGCGGAGCAATCCTTGACGCACCGACAAAGACGATCCCGCACTTCAACTTTGAAGTTCCGACAGAGCTTCCGGGAGTTGATCCGGCAATCCTTGACCCGAGAGACACATATGCTGATGCTTCCGAGTGGGAAGAAAAAGCAAAAGATCTGGCTGCAAGATTCGTTAAGAACTTCAAGAAATACGAGAGTAACGAGCTTGGAAAAGCTCTTGTCGCAGCTGGTCCGCAGGAGTAATCTCCGGATTCGTGCAAATGATAAGATGAAAAAAACTGTGAGGCAATTTTGTCTCACAGTTTTTTTTGCAGCGGCCAGATAGATCAGAGAAAAATCTCGGCAGCTTTGTCACTCTGACAGACTTTTTTCAGTTTTCCTTCCGCGATACGGTACTTCAATGAATTTACGGAGCGGGCATTCTGCTTGCAGATCCTTACGCATTTCAGACAGCCAATGCATTTCTTGTGGTCGGTTGTCTTGGGATCTTTTATGGAGATTGCTCCGGCCGGACAGGATCTGGCGCATGCTTTACATTCGGTACAGGAATTAACATCGGCTTTCGGGAAGAGCATATTCTTGCTGTACTTTCTGTAAGGTCTGTTTCCGGGGACATGAATATCAATATTATCAAAATTATCTTCTTTTTTCAGACGGCGGTTCAGATTGACACCGTATTCTGCGATAACTTTCATATCCGCTTTATTAGGACGCCGCGCCCCGATTGTCTCCACAATGGAGTGCTCTGCGGGAAATGCAGCGGCTCCGATCACTTTGAATCCATTATTTTCCACCAGGTCTTTCAATTCAATGAGGGCGTCTTCATATTCTCTGCAGCCGTATGTAGCAATGAGGGCAGCAGGAGTATTTTTCCCGGTCACATTCTGAAGATATTGAGCGAAGAGGGCCGGAACCCGTCCTCCGTATACCGGAATCCCGAAAAGAACAAAATCATTTTCGGCAAATTTGAGAACAGGTTTCTTTTCTTTATAGACAGAAAAATCATGGGACACTGACTTCAGATCAATGTTGCGTGCGACTTCCATGATAACTTTTCTGGTTCTTCCTGTGGGGCTGAAATAGACAAGCTTCAATTCATTCATTTTCATAAGTCAAAACTCCTTTTGTGTATCTTCCATCTTTCTCTGAACCGGACTGACTGTCCGATAGATGAGTTTATAACTATGATATCATAATGCAGCTTAAAATGCACGGGTTCTGAAAACGGATATAGAATAGTTTCTTCTGGAAAATATCTCTGAAAAGAAGCGGTTGTAAAATTCATGTAAATGGAGTATAATACTCCTAGAATTGATAAGACAGTTGACCTGGAATGTGCGACAACCCTGTAATTTTGAACCTACATTACTTTAAAAGGGATTCTTATATTTCTGTAATATGTCAGGCCTCCGAGTTGCAGTGGAAGACAGAAAAGCAGATGCGGTTGCCCACCTAGCTGTGGCTAGGAGTCAAAATACAGGACCGGCATTTTGGGTAACTACTAAAGATAAAGGCGGTCGTCTTGTACGGCCGCTTTTTCATTATGTGTGCCGAGCATGGCACTAATCTTACTGGTGCAAGTCCAGTCACGGGTATTTACCGCCAAGTGTAGCGAACCACAAGCCGGTGCCAGTAATGGCATGGGTGGAGGAAGTGGTGTAGCAAAGTTCTTGAGCCTACGAACAGAAACTTGATCAGGCGATTAGG
>CALWFV010000033.1 GCA_944377745.1 uncultured Mediterraneibacter sp.
CCGCTTGCGGAACCGCATGAGCGGTGGTGTGAGAGGTCGGAAATTCCTCAATCAGAGGAATTTCCTCCTACTCGATTTCTGGTAAAAAATGGAGAAATGCAAAAACAGAAATAAAAAAGTTGACAGATAAAGAATTTTGTAATAGAATAGCCCCTGTAACAATTTTGTAATATCTGTAATAAAAATGAAAACAACTACATATATTTTAATTAAGATACGTGTAAAGATATTGCAATAAGTTAGAGGAGGAGTATATGAAACAACATAAAAACAGGCGGATCCTTATGCCTATTTATGCCGCCGCAACAAGTATGACGATCCTGACAGGCTTTACAAGCTTTGCAGCAGAGACAGAACCGATCAGTGTTCAGCCGTCAGTCTCGAGGGAGGAGACAGCGGAATGGGGATTTTCCGATATTGCAGGGGAGATGCACGAGGAAGTCCTTGCTGACACGAAAACAGCGGCGGAGGAAGCACGCGAGGCATATATTAAAAAGGAGGAGGAGAGAAAAGCCGCAGAGGAAGCTGCGCGTATTGCCGCGGAGAAGGCAGCCGCTGAAGCAGCTGCGCAGGCGGATAAAGAACTTCTGGCTTCCCTGATCTTCTGTGAAGCGGGAAATCAGCCTTATGAGGGCCAGGTAGCAGTTGGTGCAGTGGTCATGAACCGTGTGAAGAGCGGATCCTATCCGGATTCGATCGCTGACGTCATTTACCAGTCCGGACAGTTTACTCCGGCGATGACAGGATGGCTTGATTCTGTCCTGGCAAGCGGAGGTTATACAGAGTCTGCTATGCAGGCGGCGGAAGACGCCCTTGCGGGCAGCAATCCGGTGGGAGACTGCCTCTACTTCAGCACAGGCGGCTGGGGAATGCAGATTGGCGATCATTTCTTTCATTAATATAATGTAGAAACACAAAATTTTATACAGACAGTGAGCAAGAAGCTCCTGATAAGGACTGGCAGTCTCTTATCAGGAGCTTCTGCGTGTGATATACTGGATGCGTTATATAGAACATATTTCTGAGATCATTATTTTGGAGGAAAAGGAAAATGAAGGTAAAAGTGAGAAAATAAGAGGTCTGTGATACGATCCTGGCCGTAAATATATGGAATCAGGTTGTTGAAGAAGGCGTTGCATTTCCACAGGAAGAAATGCTGACAGAGGAGACGGGAAAGGCGTTTTTTGAAGAACAGTCCTTTACCGGGATCGCGTATGACGACGAAACGGGGGAAGTCGTGGGGATGTATATCCTGCATCCGAACAATGTAGGAAGATGCGGACATATCTGTAATGCAAGCTACGCGGTGAGGCGGGATCTGCGTGGAAACCGGATCGGTGAGACGCTGGTCACACATTGCCTGAAGACTGCAAAGGAGATGGGGTTTAAGATCATGCAGTTTAACGCGGTGGTGCGTAGCAACACCTATGCACTTCGGTTGTATAAAAAGCTTGGATTTGTGCAGCTTGGGGTTATCCCGGAGGGATTCAGGATGAAGGATGGGCATTATGAGGATATCGTTCCACATTACTGTGTTTTGTAAATTGTGTCCAATTTGTGTCCGGTGCCGTGTACTTGGTACAAAGTACACGGCACCTGTTAAAAAAATCACAAATCTCATGCGATGTTTTCTGAATAACTTCTTTACATTCAAATCAGTATTTCCCAATGAATTTAAAGAGAAAATGTCCCCAAATGCTTTTCTGTGGTGTGTATATATCAGATAGAGAAATTTGTTTGTGGAACTGGGGGGATGGAAATGGACGAAGAACTGCTCCTGAAGTATATGGACCAGCTGTATCGGATCGCATTTTTTATGACTTCGAACAGTCACGATGCGGAAGATGCGGTCCAGGAGACGTGTATCAGATATTTTATGCGGGAACGCGGATTTCATGATGAAGAGCATGTCCGGGCGTGGCTGATACGGGTATGTATCAATCAGTGTCGAAACCAGATCAGGAGAGCAAAAAGACATCCGCTTATAGAGTATGACGGGAAGGAAAAGGTATTTGGAAATGATGCTGAAGTCCTGGAAATTATGGATGCGGTACACAGACTGCCGGACAGGCTGAAAGATACGGTCATTCTTTATGCAGTGGGAGGTTACAGTGTGAGAGAAACCGCGGAAATATTGAGGATTTCAGAAGAGGCTGTGAAAAAGCGGCTTCAGCGGGGACGTAAGATTTTGAAGAAAGTATTGGGGGAATAAAGATGGAGCGAATTCAGAAAATTGCAAAAAGAGTGGAAATGAACGAAGAAAAAAAGAAAATGATTTTGGAGAACAGCAGAAAGGAGGCGACAGAACGTAGCGGGATGAGAAAGAGGATGAGGCTGGCGGGAGCTGTAGCAGCTGCATGTCTGATCCTGTCAGTGCTGTTCTATGAAGGTACTACAAATATGTGCGAAATGGTATCCGGGTTTACTGTGTATGCAAAAGAAGCTGAGGGGATGCAGAAGGTTGATCTGACCAGGGATGGTACGGTGAGGCTGGAAAAAACGGAGACGCCTCTCGGTGAAGGATATGAGATTGAAGTTTTGCTGGATGAGGGATGGGAGTATGTCTGTACTCCCTCAGAAGAAAACTCGGGGCTTGAGACTGTTTTTACTCAGGGAGATACGCTTTACTGGCTGCCGGACGGCGGTTGGATTGACAGCGCAGAAATATATGATGAAAATGGGGAGAAACTGGACTGGAAATCCGAGACCGTGACGGACAGTGTGGATATTGTGTACAGTGTGTTTGATGAGGATGAGAATCTCAGATATACTGTGAAGCTGCAGCTGTCCCGGCAGGAGGGGGAAGCGGATCTGACAGTTCTGGGAGTAGACTCATATCCGACAGAGAGCAAAACACTTGATGTGATCACAGAACCGGATGAGATCAGCCGGATCGCAGAGGAGAATCCGAGAGTAAAAGAGGCGCTGTTAGAAAATGAAGTGCTGGCGGAGATTACGGAAGTAACTGAAAGCAGGGAGGCTGAAGAAATATACAGGAATGATCCTGACGTTGAGACTGCTCTGGACCAAAATGACAGAGCATGTCTTGTCTTTATTTCGGGAGAAGGTGCAAAGATAAGAAAAAATCCGGATATGAAGAGTGAGTGCGCCGTAGAAATCGGGACGAATGAAAGAATCTGGGCGGTTCTGAGCGGAGACTATGTGATCAAAGATAAATTTCTCTGGTGGGAAGTGTTGGACAGTTCTAAAGAGTGCTCTGGATGGATTGCCGGTGATTATCTGTATCTTTATCCTGGTGAACCGGATGTGGAAGATGTAGAGGTGGATATGGAGATATTCCAATATAAGAGAGGTTGAATTGTGTCCGGTGCCGTGTACCTTGTACAAAGTGCACGGCACCTATGACGCAGGTACACGACACCCGTTAAAAAAATCACAATTTTATGTTCTTAAATGCATCCGCAAACGCAGTGTTGATCGGCTCTTTTGTCTCTTTTGCCTGCTTCTTCATATAGTTGGCGACATCCCGTTTGTTGACGCCTCGCCCTTCTTTCGCCCGGCGCTCCTGGAAAGCGGTAAGTTTTTCTTTATGTCCGCAGGAGCAGACAAACCGCTGCGCGTCGCCCTTTCCTACGAGCTCCATCTTCTTGTGGCAGACCGGGCAGCGGGCGTTGGTGTGCCGGGAGATAGTCTCCCGGTATCCACATTCTCTGTCCTGGCAGACCAGCATCTTCCCGTGCTTTCCGTTGACTTCCAGCATGAATTTCCCGCACTGGGGGCACTTGTGCCGGGTCAGGTTATCGTGGCGGAAGGTGCCGGAGGCGCTGCGGATCTCCTGGATCAGGGATTTCGTATAGTCCTCGATCTCAGACATGAACTTCCGGTCGGATTCCTTCCCCTTTGCGATCGCCTGGAGACGGAGTTCCCACTGAGCGGTCAGTTCCGGGCTTTTGAGATCAGCGGGGACAAGGGAGAGGAGCTGGCGCCCTTTGGACGTGATGTGGATCTCATTTCCCTTCTTTTCCATGAGAAAATTGTTGAACAGCTTCTCGATGATATCCGCCCGGGTGGCGACGGTCCCAAGCCCTCCGGTCTCGCCCAGAGTGCGGACCAGCTTCTTATCTTTATGCTCCATATATTTTACCGGGTTTTCCATTGCCGCAATGAGCGTGCCTTCTGTGAAATATGCCGGCGGCTTTGTCTTTCCTTCTGTGACCTTGAGAGAGGTGACAGTCAGATCCGCACCCTCCCGGATCACAGGGAGAACGGCGTTGGATGGATCAGACGCAGAAAGCAGATCCCGGTCTGCGAAAAGATCAGAAGAGAATCCGGATGACCCGTCCCCGTCGTCATCCTCCTCCATATCCTGCCATCCTGCTTCATATACTTCCTTCCACCCTGCCTTCAGGATCACATTTCCCTTTGCATGGAACTGTTCCGTCCCTATCGTCCCGGTGATCGATGTCTCTTCGTACTCACATGCAGGGGAGAGAACAGCGAGAAAACGGCGGACAACCAGGTCGTAGATCTTTCTCTCGTCACTGCTCATGTGTTCCAGCTGGACATACTGCTCTGTGGGGATGATGGCGTGATGGTCTGAAACTTTTGCGTTGTCAACGAAAGATTTGTTTGCCCGGATCTCCTGCATGGACAGACGTGCCGCCGCTTTTCTGTAAGGTCCCACGGCACATGCCTTCAGCCGTTCTTTCAGCGTCCCAACCATATCGGATGTAAGGTACCGGGAATCCGTCCTGGGGTAAGTCAGGACTTTGTGGTTCTCGTACAGGCGCTGCATGATGTTCAGAGTCATCTTTGCGGAGTAGCCGTATCTCTGGTTCGCCTCCCGCTGGAGCGCTGTCAGGTCGTAGAGAGCGGGGGAGAAGGTTTTCTTTGCTTTTTTCTTTACTTCTGTGACATGCAGTTTATCTCCTGCGTTTCGGTAAATGGCGTCGATCCGGTCCCGGTCAAAGGTGCGGCCGGAATTTGTTTTACTGTCCGCCCAGGTAAATGTGACCTTTCCGGCGGAAGCTTTTAATCCATAATAGGTCTGCGGCCTGAATTTTCGGATCTCATCCTCCCGCGCCGCGATCATGGCGAGGGTGGGAGTCTGGACCCTGCCGCAGGAGAGCTGTGCATTGTACTTGCATGTCAGCGCGCGGGTAGCGTTGATGCCTACCACCCAGTCGGACTCAGCCCGGGCAACCGCCGCGTGATAGAGGTTTTCGTAATCCTTACCCGGCCTGAGATGAGCGAATCCCTCCCGGATCGCCTTGTCTGTGACGGAAGAGATCCACAGTCGTTTCAGAGGCTTCTGGTTCCCCGCCTTGTCAAGGATCCACCGTGCCACCAGTTCGCCCTCTCTCCCGGCGTCGGTGGCGATGATGATGTCAGATACATCCTTCCGGAAGATCTGCTCTTTTACTGCATGGTACTGTTTTGAGGTCTGTTTGATGACGACCAGTTTCCAGTGTTTCGGCAGCATGGGAAGAGTATCCATGTTCCATGTCTTATACTGCTCCCCATACTGTTCCGGGTCCGCAAGGGTCACCAGATGGCCCAGAGCCCAGGTGACGATATAGTCTTTTCCTTCCATATATGAACTGGTTTTCTTTCCGCAGCCAAGGACACGGGCAATGTCCCTTGCCACGGACGGTTTTTCTGCGATCACAAGATGTTTCATATGATAATTCTCCTCGTCAGACTGCTGTCTGTTTCTATTTGATTCCGGTCAATTCCGAAATGAGATGAAAGCCGGGCAGGCCAGGCTATAGCTGTGAAAGCCCGCCTGTCAGGCTGCAGCTGTGAAAACCCGGTAAGCCAGGTTATACGCTGTGGAAGCCTTTTCCGATGATCTCGCTTGTATTTGAGATCAGGATAAAGGCATCCGGTTCATTCTGCTTGATAAAGTTTCTGAGCCGCACCGCCTGCACCCGGTTGAGCGCGGTCAGTATGATGTGCTTTTCCTTTCCGGAATAGGCTCCGCGTGCCTCGAACACACTGGCGCTGCGGACAAGGGTATGGACGATGTAATCGCAGATCGGCTCAGGATGGTCGCACACGACAGTGAAATATTTCGACAGGTTAAAACTCTCGATAAAGGTATCCACCATGAAGGAACGGATCGCCAGTCCGAGAAGGGAATAGAGACCTGTCTCAACGTCGAATACAAAGAAGCTGAACGCAGTGATCACAGCGTCTGTGATCAGCAGCGCACGGCCGATATCAAAACTTGAGTATTTTTTCAGGATCATGGCAATAATATCGGTACCGCCGCTGGAAGAACCGATATTGAAAAGAACAGCGGAGCCCAGCGCCGGAAGGGCAATGGCGAAACACAGCTCCAGCATGGGCTGGTCTGTGAGCGGTCCGTTCATCGGCCAGATACGTTCCATGACAGAAAGAGCCAGCGACAGCAGGATGCTGCAGTAAGCTGTCTTTGCGGCGAATTTTTTTCCGAGTATAAGCATCCCTATCACCAGAAGGATCATGCTGGCGATCAGGTTGAAATCACTGGCGGAGATAACTCCGGTCTTTGCCACAAGGACTGCAAGGCCGGTGATGCCCCCGAACGTAAAGTTGTTGGTAAATTTGAAAAAATAGGTTCCGACTGCCATAATCAGCGTGCTTCCGGTCAGAAGCAGAAAGTATTTGATCTTGATTTTCATCTGTCTGTTCCCCCTGTTATTTATATACACCTAAACGAATTGTAATCTCTGGAATATAAAAAGTCAACGCATTAACAGGCAGGCGGCAGGAAATAATAAGATATCAGTTACAGTCGATTGTTTCGAAGACGGCTGATATTAAATGGAGGGCGAAGATACATGGACAGAAATCTACAGATCAGAGACATATATGCAAGAGAAATCCTGGATTCGAGGGGAAATCCGACGGTTGAGGCCGAGGTGTTAGCAGGGGATGATGTGGTGGGTACGGCGGCAGTTCCATCCGGCGCATCCACCGGAAAATACGAGGCGGCTGAACTCAGGGACAGGGGAGAACGATACAGAGGGAAAGGCGTGGAGCAGGCCGTGGAAAACGTGAACAGCAGGATCGCGCCTGTGGTGATCGGGATGAATGTGTTTGACCAGGAGGAGATCGACCGGGCCATGATCCAGGCGGACGGGACGCCGGACAAGAGTGCCCTCGGGGCAAATGCGATCCTGAGTGTATCCATGGCCGCGGCACATGCAGCGGCAGCCGCCCTGAACGTTCCCCTGTACCGTTACCTGGGCGGCGTCCGGAGCAGTCAGATGCCGGTCCCTATGATGAATATCTTAAACGGCGGCGTCCATGCGGACAATTCTCTTGATATCCAGGAGTTTATGATCGTGCCGGCGGGAGACTGTCCGTTCCGGGAACGGCTCCGCATCTGTGCAGAGGTCTATCATTCACTGAAAGACGTGCTGAAAAGCCGGGGACTGAATACCGCGGTGGGGGATGAGGGCGGATTTGCGCCTGATCTTTCAGATACGAGGGAGGCGCTGCGGACGATCCGGGACGCAGTGGAGAAGGCAGGGTACAGAATGGGGCGGGATATCAGGATTGCATTGGATGCGGCGGCGTCAGAGCTCTATGATCCGGAGACGCGGAAATACCGGTTCCCCGGGGAGAGCAGGATGCAGGGAAAACAGGTAGAGAGATCGGCGGAGGAGATGATCGGCTACTTTGAGGATCTGATATCCGAGTTCCCGATCTGCTCTGTCGAGGACCCGCTGGATGAAGAGGACTGGGAAGGATGGAAGCAGATCACCGCGAGCCTTGGGGAGCGGATCCAGCTCGTGGGGGACGATCTGTTTGTAACAAATACAGAGCGGCTGAAACGGGGTATTGAGATAGGCGCGGGAAACGCCATTCTGATCAAGGTCAACCAGGCAGGGACTCTCACAGAAGCATTTGAAGCCATACGGATGGCACAGGAGGCGGGATACCGCACGGTGATCTCGCACCGTTCCGGCGAGACGGAGGATACCACCATCGCGGATATCGCGGTGGCGTTCAATGCCGGACAGATCAAGACCGGTGCGCCCTGCCGCTCGGAACGGGTGGCGAAATACAACCGGCTGCTTCGGATTGAAGAGAAACTGGGGGAAGAGCCCGTTTAATCCAAAGAGGTCAGGTCCATGTGCAAAGGGGGCAGACCCTTTTGCACATGGACCTGACCCTTTTGCGCCTTCTTCCCTATTGACAAAGGACAGAGTTATATGTACTATTGTATTAAAATGATAATACAATAATAATACAATAAGGGCGGGATATTTTCTGCCGGTGTTCAGGAGGAGATCATGGGGAAAGAATATGGATCAAAGGAAAGCCGGACAGGCGCGGCAACATATGAAAAACTTTCAAAGCGGGCGCTTTACTGTATGTATCTGGCAGGGGCGGCAGGGGGAGCTGTCATCCTTGCCATCATAGGGGCGGTCAATGTGTTCTGGCTGTTTCCGGAGGAGATCACGGTGGGAAAGTGGATCTCCCTCGGACTTGCCGCTGCCACTCTGCTGGAGGTCCTGGTCAGCCCTTACTTCAGATACCACCGCTACCGGTACAGCATCAACGAGGAGTGCATTGACATTATAGAGGGGTATCTGTTTGTCAAGCGCAGTATCGTGCCGATCGAGAGGATACATAAACTTCAGAACGCGAAAGGGCCTTTTGACCAGATCTTTAAAGTGGCGAAAGTGATCGTGACCACAGGAGGAGGGGACGTGACGCTTTCTTTTGTGGAGGAAGAGAAGGCGGAGCAGATTGCGGACAGTCTCCGAAGGAGGATCAATGAGATCGTGAAGGAGCAGAGGGCAGAGGAGAGAGCGGAAGATGGAAGAGAATAGAAGATTTCGGAATCATATATCGATCATCATCGAGCAGATCGGAGCAGGGATCGTTGCCCTGGCTGTACTGGCAGTCTCTATTCTGGTGCAGAATGTGGAGGAAATGGCTGAGGCGGATATGTCTTTTCTGCAGGGAAGAGGGCTGATCATATTTCTTGGAGCAGTGCTCCTTCTGGCGGTTTCCGTGGGAAACCGGATTTTCGCCTGGGCGAATACATACATCTGCATTGAAGAAAATGCGATCGTCATAGAACGGGGAAAAGTCAATAAAAAGAAAAATACCATCGGGATCCGGAACATTTCGAATATCAATATCGAGCAGAATCTGTTCGAGATGATCCTTGGAACGTGCAAGGTGAAGCTGGATACAAACAGCCGGTCCACGGCGGACAGCACGGATGTAACGATCGTGCTGAAAAAGGCGGACGCCTCAAGATTGAAAGCAGAGATCACCCGGAGGCTGCAGGGACAGCCAGAGCAGGAGATATCCGGTCAGGAGCGGTTCAGAAGCGAGGGCGCAGCAGAAGATGAGACATTTGACGTCAGGGCGGAGTTCAGCGATGTCTTCCGCCACGGGCTTTTCTCAGTAAATATCTTTTCCATGCTTATCCTGATCGGAGCTGTAATCGGAACAGTGACGACCGTGCTCCAGCTTCTGGAACAGCCGCACCTGATGAGTTCGCTTCTGGGAGCGGCGGCCGGGATCATCGTGGCAGCCGGCATCGTGCTGTCCGCGCTGTGGGACACAGTGAAAGATTTTATCCGATATTATGATTTCCGCGCGAAACGCCGGGGAGACAAGATCTATATCAAATACGGCTTCCTGAAAAAGATGGAGTACACGATCCCGGTGGACAAGATCCAGGCGCTCAAGATCCGGCAGTCATTTGTGGCGCGGGTGTTCCGCAGATATATGGCGGAGATCGTGAATGTGGGGATGGGAGATGAGAAGGAGGAACAGAATTCGTTCCTTATACTTTATACGACAGAGGAGAAACTGAAGGATCAGCTGGAACTCCTTCTGCCGGAATTTGCGCCGACGGCAAAACAGAAAGTAGAGCGGCTTCCCGCCGCTGTCTGGGCTGCCTGGGCCGTACCGGGGGTGATCTATGCTGTTCTTGTCTGCGCATCGGCGGCAGTATGCGCATTGCTCCTGGAAGAACACACAATCCTGATCTGGATGGGAGCAGCGGGGCTGATCCTTATCCTGCTGATCGGGATGGTGCTCAAATATCTGACGGACGGCAGCGGGTGCGACGGGACTTTCCTGAAGCTCTGCCACGGGTATTTCGGAAAGAACTATATCTCTGTCAGGTACAGTCAGATCCAGTATATGGAGATAAAGCAGAACTTTATTGCAAAAGCCTTCGGCATCCGAAAAGGACAGATACATCTTCTTGCTTCTTCAGCAAATTCGTCTCATGGGATACCGTACTTTAAGGGGGATAAGGATGAAAGAATCCGGCGGGGGATGCTGGGGATGTAGAGAGTAACCTGCAACTGCGGCCCTCATAAGCAGTCTCAAATCTGGAACAGGAGATTGTTTATGAGGGCTGCAACTGTGTGTGAACAGCATATTCCATATCTTAGAATTGAAATATCCATATCCGGTGTATTGACATCCTCCGCGGATTGTATTAATATAAATGCAAAGCAAAAACCGAAACGTTTCGGTTTTGAGAATAAGGAGGAGAAAAATATGCCATTAGTTACATCGGAAAAAATGCTTCTGGACGCCCAGAAGGGCGGCTATGCCGTAGGTGCGTTCAATGTGGAGAACATGGAGATGGTAAAAGCCGTGATCGCGGCAGCGGAAGAACTGAGAGCCCCGGTCATGCTGCAGACAACACCGTCCACGATCAAGTACGGCACTGTGGAGACTTATGCGGCGATCGTGAGATCAGAGGCGGAGAGGGCTTCCGTGCCGGTCTGCCTGCATCTGGATCACGGGAACAGCTTTGAACTTGCTGTCCAGGCGATGAAAGCAGGATATACCTCAGTCATGATCGACGGTTCCGGCGAGGATTTTGAGACGAACATCGCGCTGACCAAAAAGGTTGTTGATGTGGCGAAGGCGATCGGCATCCCGGTCGAGGCGGAGCTCGGAAAAGTGGGTGGAAAAGAGGATGATCTGGAAGCGGATGCGGACACGAATACAGATCCCGCAGAGGCAAAAGAGTTTGCGGAGCGCACAGGTGTGTCCTCCCTGGCAGTGGCGATCGGTACGGCTCACGGATTTTATGTAGGAACGCCCGTCCTTGACAAGCCAAGGGTAAGCGCCATCAAAGAACTGGTTTCTGTGCCGCTGGTGCTTCACGGAGCGTCCGGCTTAAGTGAGGAAGACGTAAGAGAGTGTGTACAGCGGGGAATGTGCAAAGTGAATTTCGCGACAGAACTGCGCGCGGCTTATACAGATGCTGTCAAGAAACTGCTGGAGGAGAAGCCGGAGACTTATGACCCGAAGAAATACGGCGTTGTGGCAATGGAAGCGGTCAAAGAGCAGGTCAAACTCCGCATGAAGATGTGCGGCTGTGACGGAAAGGCAGAGTAGAGAAAAGGATTTCGGTGCAGAAAGATCTGACGCATGATAAGAAGATAAAAGGAGAAGGGAGCAGACGTACATGGGAGCAACGATGAAGGATATCGCGAAACGCACGGGGCTCGGACTGGCAACGATCTCTTCTTATCTGAATGGAGGAAATGTCCGTGAGAAGAACCGGATCAAGATCGAGGAAGCCATCGAGGAGCTTCATTTCGAAGTAAATGAGGTCGCCAGGGGGCTGAAGACCAACCGGACAAAGACCATCGGGATCGTCATCCCGGAGCTGAACAATATCTTCTTTGCGGAGATCATCACGGAGACAGAGGATATCCTCAGGAACCACGGGTATGCCACCATGATCTGCGACTGCCGCTCCGACGAGAAGCGGGAGGAGGAAGCAGAGGAATTTCTCTTTCACCGCAGAGTGGACGGCCTGATCCTTATGCCCACGGGAAACGGAGAGAAAGGGATCCAGCGTTTTCTTCGGGCGGGAAAGCCGGTAGTCCTGATCGACCGGAAGATGGAGCGGACGGACTGCGACTGCGTGCTGGTGGACAACGAGGGCGCTGCCGAGGAAGCGGTGGAGCGGCTGTTTGCAGCCGGCCACAGGAAGATCGGGATCATCGCCGGTCCGGACAACATCTATACGGCAAAGGAGAGGCTTTCCGGCTATCGGAAGGCTTTCCGCGGGAAAGGGCTGACGCCGGAGGAAGAGCTGATCGCGAGAGGAGACTACACCATCGCCGGAGGCGCCAGGGCCATGAGAGAACTGATGGAGAAGAACAAAGAGATGACGGCAGTGTTTATCTCCAACTATGAGATGACCGTGGGAGCCATGATGGAACTCAATGACCTGGGTGTTTCTGTCCCGGAAGAACTTTCCGTCATCGGGTTTGACAACGAGGATTTCGCGAAGGCGCTTCGCCCCAGGCTTTCCATTGTGACACAGCCCAGCGGGGAGATCGCCCGATGCGCGGCGGAACTTCTTCTGGGTCGGCTGGAGCGAGAACCGGCAAGAGAGACTGGGACAGCGGAGTCTGGAAACTCAGAAGAAGAGCGGCCGGAGACAGTGATACTGAAGACCGGGTTTGTGGAAGGCAGATCCGTGAAATATCTGTAAACGGGCGGAATGAGCCATGCCGCACCGGAAGATACATTTGGACCGAAGCGTTTCGAGGAGGACGTGATGGGAGAATATTTATTGGGAATCGATATCGGGACGAGCGCCTGCAAGATCGCTGTTTTTAACAGGGAAGGACATGTGATGGCAGCGGGCAGCGGGGACTATCCCGTATATTATCCGCATCCCGGATGGGCGGAGCAGGATCCGGACGAATGGTGGGATGCGATCTGTCGGACGATCCCTTCCGTGCTGGAAAAAGCGGGGATTGTCCCGGAAGAGATCAAAGGGATCGGGATCGACGGGCAGAGCTGGTCCGCGATCCCGGTTGACAGAGACGGGAACGTGCTGGCGAGGACGCCGATCTGGATGGATACCAGAGCGGCGGACATCTGTGAGGAATATAACAGGAAGATTGGAGAAAAACGGATCTTTGATCTGTGCGGCAATTCACTCCAGCCGTCCTACACCACGGCGAAGATCATCTGGTACAGGAAGAATTTTCCGGAGATGTACGAAAAGATCTGGAAGATCCTCCAGTCCAACAGTTACATCGCTTACAGGCTGACCGGAGTGATGAGCCAGGACCTTTCTCAGGGATACGGGCTTCACTGCTTTGATATGCGAAAAGGGGCCTGGGACCGGGAAATGTGCCGGGAGTTCGGATTTTCGGAGGAGATCCTGCCGGAGATCTATCCCTGCCATGAGATCATCGGAAAGGTGACTCCGGAAGCGGCTGGTCAGGTGGGACTCGCTGCAGGAATCCCGGTGGCGGCAGGCGGGCTTGACGCGGCCTGCGGGACCCTGGGGGCAGGAGTCATCCACAGCGGCGAGACCCAGGAACAGGGCGGTCAGGCAGGCGGCATGAGCATCTGCACGGATACATACCGGGCGGACGAGAGGCTGATCCTGGGGTTCCATGTTGTGCCAGGACACTGGCTCTTACAGGGCGGCACCACCGGAGGCGGCGGTGTGATGCGCTGGCTGGAGAAGGCGTTCGGAGATTATGAGAGAGAAGAGGGCAAGAGGCAGGGAAAGAGTTCCCTGGACCTTTTCAACGAGGAAGCGGCGGCAGTCCCGCCGGGAAGCGACGGGCTGATCTTCCTCCCGTATATGGCGGGGGAGAGGACGCCGATCTGGGATCCGGACGCAAAGGGCGTCTATTACGGGATTGATTTCAGCAAGACGAAAGGCCACTTTATCCGGGCAGCCATGGAAGGAACAGCCTATGCGCTGAAACATAACCTGGATGTGGCAGAAGAGGCAGGAGCCGGGGTGAGCGTGCTCCGTGCCATGGGCGGTTCTGCGAATTCTCTGCTGTGGACGCAGATCAAAGCGGATATCACGGGAAAACCGATCATTGTTCCCTCATCAGATACTGCCACAACTCTGGGAGCGGCGCTCCTGGCAGGCGTGGGGATCGGGATGTATGAAGATTTTGACGAGGCGGTGAGACTGACGGTCCGTGACAAGAGAAGCCACGAACCGGATCCGGAAAGGACCGCGCAGTATGAGAAAGATTATGAGACTTACATAGAACTTTATCAACAGTTAAAGGGTATCATGAAAAAAAGAGGAGGAAGATGACATGAAAGCTGCTGTTGTAGTTGCAAACGAAGATGTACAGTACCTGGATTATGAGGAGCCGACCCCGGGACCGGGAGAAGTCAAAGTGAAAGTGAAGGCTTCCGGTATCTGTGGATCCGACATTCCCAGAGTGCTGAACCACGGAGTTCATTTCTACCCGATCGTGCTGGGACATGAATTTGCCGGCGACGTTGTGGAAGTGGGCGAGGGAGTGACAAAAGTGAAGGTCGGGGACCATGTATCCGGCGCTCCGCTGAAGCCCTGTATGAAATGCGACGACTGTCAGAACGGGAACTATTCTCTCTGCAAACACTACAGCTTTATCGGCTCCAGGGAGCAGGGCAGCAACGCGGATTATGTGGTAATCCCGGAGCAGAACGCCATTGTCTATGATCCGTCTATCCCCTATGAGCAGGCGGCCATGTTCGAGCCTGCCACGGTGGCGCTCCACGGAGTCTATCAGAATGACTACCAGGGCGGACAGTATGTGGCCATCCTGGGCGGCGGAACGGTTGGGATGTTCACCATGCAGTGGACAAAGATCTTCGGCTCCAAGAAGGTGGTCGTGTTCGATATCAGCGACGCGAGACTGGAACTTGCCAAACGTCTGGGCACGGACGAAGTGATCAATACCACGAAGGAAAACTTCATGGAGGAAGCCCTTGCCATCACCGGAGGAAAGGGATATGGTTATGTCTTCGAGACGGCGGGCCAGGTCCCGACCATGCACATGGCATTTGAGCTGGCAGCGAACAAGGCACACGTATGCTTTATCGGAACTCCTCATGAGGAACTGTCTTTCACACCGGCACAGTGGGAGAATATGAACCGCAAGGAATTCAAGCTGACCGGCTCCTGGATGTCTTACAGTTCTCCGTTCCCGGGCAAAGAGTGGGATCTGACCGCTCATTATTTCGCGACGGGACAGCTTCAGTTCGATCCCGGGTTCATCTATAAAAAGATGCCCATGAGCCAGGCGCAGGAGGCATTCCAGATGTTCAAGACACCGGGACTGGTCAAAGGAAAACTGATGCTGGTCAATGAAGACTGAGGCCCGCAAGGAGGAAAGATATGATACTGACAGTGACGCTGAATGCGGCCATTGACAAGAGATATGTTGTGGACGGATTCCAGGTGGGTGAGGTGAACCGTGTCAGGGAATGTGCCTACACGCCTGGCGGGAAGGGGCTCAATGTATCCAAGCCGGCGGCCATTGCCGGAGCGGAAGTGACTGCCACCGGATTCGTGGGCGGTCATGCGGGGCATTATATTGAGGATGCCCTGAAGCCTTTTGGGATCAAAAGTGACTTTTATCATATGGAGCAGGAGAGCAGGTCCTGCATCAATATCTGGGATGAGAAGAATCATGTTCAGACCGAGTTCCTGGAACCCGGATTTACAGTGTCGGAAGAGGATTTCGTCAGATTCGAGGAACATTTCTCCGGACTGGTCCGCAGAGCGGACGTGATCGCCATGTCAGGGAGCGTGCCCGGAGGGCTGGACGGGACCGCTTATCAGAGACTGGTGAAGATCTGCCGGGACGCCGGGAAAAAAGTGATCCTGGATACCAGCGGAAAGCTGCTGGAGATGGGAATTGAGGCAAAGCCCACCATGATCAAGCCGAACCTGGACGAGATCCGGATGCTCACCGGAAAGCAGTGTGATCACATGGAAGATATGGTCGAGGCGGCAAAGGTGGTCCACGAAAAAGGAGTGGAGATCGTTGCGGTATCCCTGGGAGGAGAAGGATCCTTTGTGGTGTGCGGGGACGGCATTTTCCGGGCGAGAGTGCCGAAGATCGACGCGGTGAACACTGTGGGATGCGGCGATTCCATGATCGCCGGGTTCGCGCTGGGGCTGAGCGAAGGACTTTCTGTGGAGGAGACCCTGCGAAAGGCAAGCGCGATCTCCGCGGCGGCAGCTCTCCGGGAAGAGACCGGATTTTTTGTGAAGGAAGATATGGAGCGGATCCTTCCGCAGATAGAGATTGAAAAAATATCATAAATAAAAAAGGAGGCAGACTATGGGAGCATATATTGATCCGGCGATCGTGCCGAAAGTAAAGGTGTATACAGGGGAAGAGATCCCCTGCATCGGAATGGGAACCTTCGGTTCCGACAGATTCTCGGCGGAGGAAGTGTCCGCAGCAGTGGCGGGAGCGATCCGCTGCGGCTACAGGATGTTCGACTGCGCGGCATGCTACGGAAACGAGCATCAGATCGGGGAAGTGTTCAAGGCAGCGTTTGACGAAGGCGTTGTAGAGAGAAAAGATCTTTATATCATGACAAAGGTATGGAATGACATGCACGAGAGAGTGGAGGAGTCCTGCAGGAAGAGTATTGCGGATCTCCAGTGCGATTATATTGACATGTTTTTCATCCACTGGCCTTTCCCGAACTATCATGCACCGGGATGCGATGTGGATTCCAGAAATCCAAACTCCAAACCGTTCAGTGTGGAAGAGTTCATGAACACCTACAGACAGTGTGAGAGCCTGGTGGAAAAAGGGCTGATCCGCCATATTGGGATTTCCAACATGACGATCCCGAAGCTGGAGGCAGTCCTGCCGCTCATGAAGATCAAGCCGGTGGCATGCGAGCTAGAACTCCATCCCTGTTTCCAGCAGCAGGAACTGTTTGATTATCTGGTGGCTCATGACCTTCAGCCTATCGGCTACATGCCTCTCGGCTCACCCAAGAGACCGGAGAGAGATATGATGCCGGAGGACGTCGCCGATATGGAGATGCCGGAAATGCGTGAGATCGCGGCGGCGCATAACTGCCATCCAGCCCTTGTCGCGCTGAAATGGGCGCATCAGAGAGGACAGATCCCGATCCCGTTCTCGATCCATGAGGCGAACTACGTGAGCAATCTGAAATCCATGACAGAGGATCCGCTCACGGAGGAAGAGATGGCGAAGATCGCCACATTGGAGCGGAACAACCGTCTTGTAAAGGGACAGGTATTCCTCTGGCCGGGAGCAAAAGACTGGCATGACCTCTGGGATGAGGACGGAAAGATCGTGACAGTGGAGTAGGTTTTGAAAAAGTGAACAAAAAACAGAAACAGGCGGATTAGTCAGATTGATTCGCCTGTTTCGCATATAAAAGAGTCTCCTCGGTCAGATCAGCGGGGAGGGAGCGGTAGATTTCCTCGTCGGTACCGTCCCACAGAGGACTGTTCAGTATGGAACGGACCAGTTCCACGTATTCCTGCTGTATGGGGGCAGCTTTTTTCTTCTTTCTGGAAAATAAATGAAAAAACATGTGTATCCTCCATCTGTCTTTGATATAATGAGTGCACATAATGTACGGGAATTGTTCCGTAAAGATTATATCAGAAAGACAGCACGCTGTCACCAGATCTATAAAAAGGACAGGCTTTCCCTGCAGGATCATCAGCGTGGACCGCAATGTAAAATTTTGGACAGGGTGGGAACAAAATGGCTCAGATCGCTTTTTTTGACACAGAACAACTGAAAAAAGAAATCCTGGATTTTATCGATACGTTTGTCAGGATGAAATTTGAAAACCGGTATCTGCCGGAACATGAGACAGAGGAAGCATTTACTCCTTTCCGGGAGAGTTTTGAGGGACTTTCCAGGATCCGGGACCTTTCGGGAGTAAAGGAACAGCTCGGGATATCCGGCGAGAAACTGGACTTTTTCATGGACAGAATGGGGCGCATAGAGGAAGAATTCGCGGAGCATAATGAGCGGTATACAAAAACGGAACTTGACCTGGAAAAGCTTTATCTGGATGATATTTTAAAGAGTGTCGACCCGAAGATCCGTCTTGATACGGAGCAGAGAAAAGTAGTGATCGACGATTCCGACGCCTCTCTTGTGGTGGCGGGAGCAGGCGCGGGAAAGACCACCACAATGGCCGCAAAGGTAAAATACCTGGTGGAAAAGCAGCACGTGGATCCGGAGGAGATCATCGTGATCTCGTTTACCCGGAAAGCGGTAAAGGAGCTTCAGGACAAGATCCAGAAGCAGCTCGGTATCCCCGCAAAGGTCACGACATTCCATGCATTTGGAAACGAGATCATAAGAGGGAATTCAGAGGACTATCCGGAGATCGAGACGTATAAGAGAAAGTACTTTATCGACATACTCAAAAACCGTATTTACGACAAACATGTCCTTCTGAAAAATATCCTTCTGTTTTTCGGGTATTATATGGATATCCCGGAGGAAGCGCTGAAATTTGATAATCTTGCTCAGTACCACATGTACAGATGCTCCAGAGATTTCGAGTCCATGAAGAGCATTATGGGAAGCTATTCAAAAGAAGTGATCGACAATCTGACCAGACAGACGAGGACAATAAAGGGAGAATTTCTCCGGTCCGTTCAGGAGGTGCAGATCGCGAATTTCCTGTATCTCCACAATATCGACTACGAGTATGAAAAGGTATATGAGTTTGACATTTTAAATGCAAGGAAAAAGTACACTCCGGACTTTTTCCTGCGCCAGGGAGAAAAAGAAGTATATCTGGAGCATTTCGGGATCCATGAGGACGGCACCTCTTCGTTTTTTACAGAACAGGAACTGGGAAAATACAAGAAGAGCGTGCGGGACAAGATCGCTCTGCACAGAAGATACGGTACAAAGCTGATCTACACTTTTTCGGGATACACTGATCAGAGAACTCTGCTGGAACATCTGGAGGCACTGCTGAGAGAACAGGGATTTGAACTGAATGAGAAGGACGATGAAGAGGTTTACAGGCAGCTTGTGAAGCTGGAGAGTGACAAATATATCTTCCGTTTTGCCATTTTCATGGAGACATTTATCAGCCGGTTCAAGACAAACGGGTATGTTGAGAAAGATTTCGACATCCTGAAGAAGCGGACGGATAATGTCAGGAGCCGGCTGTTCCTTGATATCGCGAGAGAAGTGTACCGGGAATATCAGGCCATGCTCATCCAGAACAGAAAGATTGATTTTGAGGATATGATAAACCGGGCGGAAGAGATCCTGAGGGACTCGGATGCGGGCAGAGAACTGAAGTATAAATATATCATCATCGACGAGTATCAGGATATTGCCCGTCAGAGGTTCAACCTGACAAAACGGCTGGCGGAGGTGTGCAGGGCAAAGATCATCGCGGTGGGAGACGACTGGCAGTCCATCTACGCGTTTTCCGGATCAGATATCACCCTGTTTACCCAGTTCATACAGCTGATGGGGCACGGAAAGATGCTGCGGATCACAAAGACATACCGGAATTCCCAGGAACTGATCGATATCGCGGGGAATTTCATACAGGAAAACAAAAGCCAGATCTCAAAGCGGCTGCAGTCTCCAAAGCATATCAAAGATCCGGTGGTCATTAAGTTATACGACGATTCGGAGAAAAAGATGCAGCATAAGGCGGAGGCCCTGAACAGCGTCCTCGGATCCATAGGGGAGGAATTCGGTGAGAAAGCGGAGGTGCTTCTGATCGGGCGGTACGGATTTGAGATCAATCAGTTCTGCAAGACAGGGGAGTTCAGCCAGAAAGATAATAATAAAACGCGGGTATACAGCAGACGATATCCAAAGATGAAGCTTTCCTACATGACAGCACACAGTTCAAAGGGACTGGGATACGACAATGTGGTCATACTGAATGGAGCGGAAGGAAAATTCGGATTTCCCTCCCAGATCGAGGACGATCCGATCATGAAGCTGGTGACGGTAGAGGACCGGTCCCTGCCGTTTGCAGAGGAAAGGCGGCTCTTCTATGTAGCGCTGACGAGGACAAAGAACCGGACTTATATCCTCACGCCGGAAAACCATCCCTCCCGGTTTGTATTTGAACTTGTGGAAAAATACGGCCTTCCCGTGGAGAGAAAGCTGGTATATCAGCCCCATGCGGGCAGCAGCCTGCAGCTCTACTGCCCGGTCTGCGGGAGTCCTTTAAAGAAGGAGTATAACCGGAATTACGGGCTTACTCTTTATATGTGTACAAATGAACCGGAAATCTGTGATTTTATGGCAAACCGGAGCGACTGCCTGAAAGATATCCACAAATGCCGTGCCTGCGGGAAAGGTTATATGATCGTCAAGCAGAACCGGAAGACCGGACAGTATTTCTTCGGGTGTACCAACTGGGATACGAAGGGGATCCGGTGCAAAAACTCGGAGCGGGTGGAATAAACCAGCGGGAAAAACAGCGCCTTTTAAAGAGGGAAAGTTAGTGTTATACTAAGAAACATGGGAAAATACTTTTTATCCGTCTGATGGAAACATGCGGAAAGATGCGGACCGTCAGGCGCAGATGAGAAGAATAGCAGAGACAAGGAGATTGACTGAAATATGAGCATATATGATCTGACAGCATATGAAGTAGTACAGACGGAAGACCTTTCTGACCTGAAGTCGAAAGGGACCCTTTTAAGACACAGAAAGAGCGGGGCGAGAGTCCTCCTTATGGAGAATGACGATGAGAACAAAGTGTTCGCCATCGGCTTCCGCACACCGCCCTCGGACAGCACGGGAGTTCCTCACATCATGGAACACTCCGTCCTGTGCGGTTCCAGGGACTTTCCAGTGAAGGATCCTTTTGTGGAACTGGTGAAGGGGTCACTGAATACGTTCCTGAACGCGATGACCTATCCGGACAAGACGGTATATCCGGTGGCAAGCTGTAATGACAAGGATTTCCAGAACCTGATGCATGTTTACATGGACGCAGTGTTCTATCCGAATATCTATAAACACGACGAGATCTTCCGCCAGGAGGGATGGAGTTATAAGATGGACGATCCGGACGGGGAACTGACCATAAGCGGCGTCGTCTACAATGAGATGAAAGGAGCGTTCTCCTCTCCGGAGGGCGTGCTGGACCGGGTGATCCTCAACTCCCTTTTCCCGGATACATCCTATGCAAATGAATCCGGCGGGGATCCGGAAGTGATCCCGGAGCTGACCTATGAGCAGTTCCTTGATTTCCACAGAAAATACTATCACCCGTCCAACAGCTATATTTACCTGTACGGGGATATGGATATGGAAGAGAAACTCCGCTGGCTGGATGAGAATTATCTCTCGGACTTTGACGTGGAAGAGGTGGACTCGAAGATCCGCTACCAGGAGCCTTTTAAACAGATGAAAGAGGTGGTGCAGGAGTATTCCATCACCAGCGATGAGAGCGAGGAGGACAACACCTACCTGTCCTGGAACAAGGTGATCGGGACCTCACTGGATGAGAAGCTGTACCTTGCGTTTCAGATCCTGGATTATGCCCTCCTGTCCGCCCCGGGAGCGCCTCTCAAGAAAGCGCTGGTGGATGCGGGCATCGGAAAAGACATTATGGGGTCCTATGACAACGGGATCTATCAGCCGATCTTCTCTGTCATCGCCAAGAATGCCAACATGGAACAGAAAGAAGAGTTTGTCCGCGTTATTGAGGATACGCTGGGTGAGATCGTGGAGAAGGGGATCGATAAGAAGTCTCTGAGGGCGGGGATCAATTACTACGAGTTCCGTTTCCGTGAGGCGGATTTCGGAAATTATCCGCGGGGACTCATGTACGGACTCCAGCTTTTTGACAGTTGGCTTTATGACGATGAGAAACCTTTTATCCACATGCAGGCGATCCCGACTTTTGAATTCCTGAAGAGTCAGGTGGAGACAGGGTATTTTGAAGAACTGATCCGCACCTATCTTCTGGACAATACGCACGGTTCGATCGTTATCATCCGACCGGAGCGGGGGCGCACGGCGAAGATGGATCAGGCGATGGCTCAGAAGCTGGATGCTTATAAACAGAGCCTGACCCGGGAAGAGAGAGAGAAGCTGGTGGAGGCAGCCCGGGAACTGGAAGCCTACCAGGAGGGGGAAGACAGTCCGGAAGATATGGCAAAGATCCCGGTCCTGAAGCGGGAGGATATTTCCCGGGAGATCGCACCGATCTATAATGAAGAGAAGGAAGTCAGAGGCGTGAAGGTGATCCACCATAATGTGGAGACAAACGGGATCGGCTATGCCACGCTGATGTTCGACCTGTCCGGCGTCCGCGAGGAGCTTCTGCCGTATGTGGGGATCCTGCAGAGTGTGCTGGGGATCATTGATACAAACAATTACGAATATGGGGAACTGTTCAACGAGATCAACGTCCACACCGGCGGGATCGGCACATCCCTGGAGCTGTATACAGATGTGACGAAAGTGAAAGAAAAGGAATTCCGCGCCACCTTTGAGATGAAGGGAAAAGCGCTCTATCCGAAGATGGACGTACTCTTCTCCATGATGCGGGAGATCCTGATGGAATCCAGGCTAGACGATGAGAAGAGGCTGAAGGAGATCCTTGCCATGCTCAAATCAAGACTGCAGATGTCCTTCCTGTCCTCCGGACACACCACGGCGGCGCTCCGTGCCCTGTCCTATACATCTCCCATGGCAAAGTTCAAGGATGATACGGACGGCATCGGTTTTTATGAGGTGGTCAAGAAGATCGAAGAGGACTTCGACGAGCATAAAGAGGAACTTATCCGGAACTTAAAAGAGATCGCACAGCGCATCTTTCGGGAGGACAACCTGATGGTGAGCTACACGTCCTCTCAGGATGGACTGGAACCTATGGAGAAAGCATTTGCGGCGATCACGGGGAAACTCAATAACGGCGCAGAGCTTCCGGCGGAGAACTGCATCCTCCACTGCAAGAAACGGAACGAAGGATTCAAGACTTCCTCGAAAGTGCAGTATGTGGCACGGGTCGGCAATTTCATTGACGGAGGCGAAGAGTATACCGGAGCGCTCCAGATCCTTAAGGTGATCCTGGGATACGATTACCTGTGGCAGAACATCCGTGTCAAAGGCGGCGCATACGGATGCATGAGCAATTTTAACCGGATCGGAGAGGCATACCTTATCTCTTACAGGGATCCAAACCTGGAGAAGACCATGGAAGTGTACGAGAATGTGGTGGATTACCTGAAGAACTTTGACGTCAGCGACAGGGACATGAACAAATTCATCATCGGTACTATGAGCAATATCGACCGGCCCATGAACCCGTCGGCGAAAGGTTCCCGATCCATGAATCTCTACATGAATCATGTCTCAGAGGAGATGATCCGCACTGAGCGGGCACAGATCCTGGACGCAGACCAGGAAGATATCCGGGCACTCGCAGATGTGCTCCAGGCAATGCTGGATCAGCATCTACTGTGCGTGATCGGAAGCGAGGAGAAGATCGAAGAACAGAAAGAAATGTTCATGGAAGTGAGGACACTGAATTAAAAGTGTGAAAAAACTGTGAACGGTGCCGTGTACCTTCGTATAAGGTGCCGTGTACCTGCGACAAAGTACACGGCACCATCGAGGGTAAATATTCAGAAAATATTGAAAATTTCATTCAAGGAGGATACATGAGAGAAGATTATAAATCAGGATTTGCCACGCTGATCGGCAGGCCGAACGTTGGAAAATCTACGTTGATGAACCGTCTGATCGGACAGAAGATCGCGATCACATCCAACAAACCCCAGACTACGAGAAACCGGATCCAGACTGTACTTACCACAGAAGAGGGGCAGATCGTTTTTGTCGATACCCCGGGAATCCACAAGGCGAAGAACAAGCTGGGCGAGTATATGGTGAACATTGCGGAACGCTCACTAAATGAAGTGGATGTAGTGCTCTGGCTGGTGGAACCCACCACGTTTATCGGCGCCGGTGAGCGTCATATCATTGATCAGCTCAAGAGAGTGAAGACGCCGGTGATCCTTGTGATCAACAAGATTGATATGGTGAAGAAGGAAGAACTCCTTCCTGCCATCGACGTCTACCGGAAAGAGTATGATTTTGCGGAGATCGTCCCGGTGTCCGCACGCAGCGGGGACAATACGGATGAGCTGGTAAAGGTGATCCTGAAATACCTTCCCTACGGGCCGCAGTTCTATGATGAGGATACGATCACAGATCAGCCGGAGAGGCAGATCGTGGCGGAACTGATCCGGGAGAAAGCGCTCCACTGCCTGAATGAAGAGATCCCTCACGGCATTGCGGTGGCTATTGACCGGATGAAGATGGAGAGAAAAGTTATGCATATCGATGCTACGATCATCTGTGAGAGGGATTCCCACAAGGGAATCATCATCGGAAAGCAGGGCAGTATGCTCAAGAAAATCGGCAGCACGGCACGCTATGAGATCGAGCGCATGCTGGACTGCAGAGTGAACCTGAAATTGTGGGTAAAAGTGCAGAAAAACTGGCGAGACAGCGATTATCTGATGAAGAATTTCGGGTATCGGGAAGATGAATAATCTTTAAAGGTGATCTTACAGCTCTGAAGAATAAAAACTTTTCGCAGTAAAAATACCAGATATTCTCTACTTTTCTCCTGATAGGTGTAAAATAGAATAAAAAAATTTTACGCACAGGAGAAAAGTATGCAGAAAAAGAAGATGAAGAAAAAAGCAGACTGGCTTACAAAAGCAAAGAAACGTAAGGCGAAGAAAAAGGACCGGGGAATCGTGGATGTGATAATGCTTATGCGCCACTTTTTTAAAGAACTTCCACAATGGCTGGATGAGATGACGGATCCGCGGAACCTTTCCTATATCATCTATACCCAGTCCGACCTGGTGTTGATGGGAATCCTGAAAAATATGTGCGCAGTAAAAAGCATGCGCTCGATGGAAGAAACATTCAATGAGCAGCAGTGTATTGATACACTCCGCCTTCTGTTCGGGGACCAGAGTTTGATGGAAATGCCGCATGCAGACACGCTGAATTATTATCTGGAACGCCTGTCACCGGCATGTCTGGCGAATGTAAGGAAAAAGATGGTAAAAAGCCTGATCCGGAAGAAAAGCTTTTACCGTTCCAAACTTCTCGGAAAATACTGGCGTATCATCATAGATGGTACGGGGCTTTTCTATTTCCGTGAAAAACACTGTAAGAATTGTCTTGTGACAACCATTACGCGGGAAGAAGATGGAAAAGAGGTCAAACTGAAAAGGTATTATCATAAAGTTCTGGAGGCAAAGCTGGTACTGGCTCCGGGAATCATCATCAGTCTGGACACTGAGTTTATAGAAAATGAGAACGAGGACGTCAGCAAGAATGATTGTGAACTCAATGCGGCAAAAAGACTGCTGGAACGGTTGAGCCGGGATTATCCGAGACGGCCCATCTGTCTGCAGGGAGATGCGCTCTATGCGGCAGAGCCGGTTATGAAGATCTGCCGTGGACATGGTTGGAAATATATCCTGACTCAGAAGGCGTCACGCCAGAAAGTCCTGTCAGAGAGTTATGACTGGATTGCCGAGGGAGGCGGAGCGGAGACAGTAGAGGGAATAGGAAAAGAAGGGGGGAGCGGAGAATATATCAACCATGTAGAGAAAACAGCGGGGAAGGAAGAAGAAGCAAATATGTACCGTTACTGGTATGAAACAGGAGAGGCAAACAAGAAAGAAGCACATGAATTCCAGTGGATAACAAACATTGAACTGAGCAAGAAAAACCTGGATGAAATGATAGAAGCGGGGCGAGGGAGATGGAAAATAGAGAATGAGGGATTCAATAATCAGAAAAACGGGATATACGATATAGAGCATTTAAACAGCCGAGACAGCAATGCGATGAAAAACCATTATCTTATCACCCAGATAGCGGATATCATTATGCAGATCTATCTGTCGTTCAGTACATTAAGGAAAGAGATCGGACAGAGCATAAAAAATACATCTTCAAGGTTACTGGAAAGTTTTCGAAGCCACACAGTAACGGATGAAGATGTATCCTACATCACAAGATATACAACAGTATATCTTGAATGACAAGGTTATTATACAACAGGCGGTGGTCGAATGGAAGATGCAATTTAAGTAAATATCGACATATTTGGGATGATGGATCCTTGTGGCCAGGGAATGTGGATAACTTTTCTAATACGAATATCCCTGGTGGAAAAGAGTTAGAACCAATATATCCAGGCTGTAAAATTCGTATTTTCAATATTTATTCTTTGGCGCTGGTGATCTTAAAATTCGGTTGCTGTACAGGGGATTTTGTGATATTCTATTTTTGTCGAGACGGCGTTCTTGCCGTCCCGGGTATCTATTGACTTCGCCACAGAAAGCTGTGGTGCTATTCTCATTTTCATAGCCTGAATTCCAGGCATTGGTCCAATGAGGAATAGAAAATAAACAATTTAATACCGGAGCAATGCGCGGATCAGGAGATGCCTTTGACACGTTGCACAGATGTGATAAGATAGAAATATAAGGCTTTCCTTTCATGCATTGCAGAAAAGAAAGGAGAACTTTATGACAGAGAGAAAGAAAAAGTGTGCAAAAGACAGCTTCAGGGACAAAAATTTTATTATGCTTCCCACTGTGGACGTATGTTTCAAAGGGTTGATGAACAATTCCAAGGTAAGAAAGGGATTTATAGCTGCTCTGTTAAAAGAGGATCCCAAGGAGATCCGGAAGACTTTTCTCCTTCCGACGATGCTCCGTCAGGATTATCCAGATGATAAACTGGGAGTCCTCGATGTGCGGGTGATGATGGAAGACGGCAGACAGCTCGATATGGAGAGGCAGGTCGCATACTTCGAATACTGGGATGCGCGTATCCTGTTTTATCTGAGCAAGATCTTTACGGATCAGTTGAAAAAGGGAGAACCGTATGAAAACCTGAAGAAATGTATCCATGTGAGTATTCTCGATTTTATTCATTTTGAACATGACGAGGAATGTTACAGGCAGATCACTTTCTGTGATAAAAAGACAGGAAAAGAGTATACGGATCTCATGGAGATTCAGATATTGGAACTGCAAAAGCTGCCTGAAGATCAAAAAGATGGAAATGGTCTCCTTAACTGGATGCGTTTCCTTGGAGGAAAGAACCGAAGGGAGTTTGAAGAGATGGCAAAGACAGACGAATATATTGGAGAAGCCTACAGAGAACTTGAGAAACTCAGCGCTGATGAGAAGGCAAAGCTGGAATATGAAGCCCGTGAGAAAGCAATCCGGGATTACAATTCCCAGATGAGCAGCGTGCTCCGACGAGGGATGGAAAAGGGAATGGAGCAAGGAATGAAAAAGGGAATGGAACAGGGGATAGAGCAGGGCAGACAGGACCTGATTATCCATATGCTTCAAAGCGGTACAGCGCCGGAGGAGATCATCCGCCTGACCGGGGCGGAACCGGAAGAAGTGAAAAAAGCCGCGGAAGCCGCGGGTGTCAAGGCTTCCCTCTGAAAAAGAACTGGTATTTTTTACGAAGTATAGTGTTTTTCGAAATCGGAGAACCTAAGTGTATAGCTTTTAACACTTAAGAAGAGGTGAGACGATGCGAGGAACATACTGGGACCGGTTCATGCTGACAGGAAGCGTAGAAGATTATCTCAATTATAAAATGGAGGAGGAACAGGAAAGTCCTTCTCCGGACAGAAGGAAGGAACAATGTGAATCAGATCGTACTTACAGGGATGGTGCTCTCCACAGCTCCGGTTGGAGAATATGACCGTCGGGTCGTGATACTTACGAAAGAACAGGGGAAGATTTCCGCTTTTGCGAAGGGATCCAGAAGACCGAACAGCCCTCTTGTGGGCGCGGTTAATCCGTTTTCTTTCGGGGAGTTTACCATGTATGAGGGCAGGACTTCCTACACGATCCAGTCTGCAAATATATCCAATTATTTTGCGGAACTGAGGGAGGATGTGGTGGGCGCCTACTATGGCTTTTATTTTCTCGAATTTGCCAGCTATTATACAAAAGAATACAACGATGAGAGAGAAATGCTTAAACTTCTCTATCAGACTCTTCGAGCCCTGATCAATCCCCATATCCCGGATCTGCTGATCCGGTACATATTTGAGCTGAAGGCACTATGCATCAACGGACAGGGACCTCAGGTGTTTCAGTGCGTGCAATGTGGAGCTTCGGACAGACCGGCTGTGTTCAGCGCAGTGAAAGGAGGTTTGGTCTGTGAGAAATGCGGCGGGGATGTGATCGACGGCATTCTTCTGGATAATTCGACATTATATAGCATGCAATATATTGAGAGTGCGAAAATAGAGAAATTATATACATTCACAGTGTCAGACAAAGTTATGGAAGAACTGGGGAAAGTAATGAAACGCCTGACAGAGATTTATGTGGACAGGCACTTTAAATCACTGGAGATCCTGGAGACTTTGCTGTGAGAAAACTACAGAAAAAGAAGCCTGGGCAGGCGCGGCGGAAGGAAATAGTGCCCTGTGCTCTTCCGCGGGGATGGAAATACCTTGAAAAAACAGCATACAGCCGTTATAATAAGTACCGATTGAGATGAAAAAAGAATGTGAGGAACATAAAATGGTTGAAAAGACAATGGATAAGATCGTAGCACTTGCGAAATCAAGAGGATTTGTATACCCTGGTTCCGAGATCTACGGAGGTCTGGCAAACACATGGGATTATGGGAATCTCGGTGTAGAGCTGAAGAACAATGTGAAGAAAGCATGGTGGAAAAAGTTCGTACAGGAGAATCCTTATAATGTAGGCGTGGACTGCGCGATCCTGATGAACCCCCAGACATGGGTGGCTTCCGGTCATCTTGGAGGATTCAGCGATCCGCTGATGGACTGTAAGGAATGCCATGAGCGCTTCCGCGCGGATAAACTGATCGAAGACTACTGCGAGGAGAAAGGAATCGAGCTGGAGGGCTCTGTGGACGGATGGTCCCAGGAGCAGATGACAGCGTTCATCGAGGAACATCAGATCCCGTGTCCGACCTGCGGAAAGCATAACTTTACTGATATCCGTCAGTTCAACCTGATGTTCAAGACATTCCAGGGTGTGACAGAGGACGCGAAGAACACGGTTTATCTCCGCCCGGAGACAGCCCAGGGAATCTTTGTGAACTTTAAGAATGTGCAGCGTACTTCCAGGAAGAAACTTCCCTTCGGTATCGCGCAGATCGGAAAATCCTTCCGAAATGAGATCACACCCGGAAACTTTACATTCCGTACAAGAGAGTTCGAACAGATGGAGCTGGAGTTCTTCTGTAAACCGGATACAGATCTTGAGTGGTTTGATTACTGGAAGAGCTTCTGCCTGAACTGGCTGTCCTCTCTCGGACTGAAAGACGATGAAGTGCGTTACCGCGATCACGACAAGGAAGAACTTTCCTTCTACAGCAAGGCGACCACGGACGTTGAGTTCCTGTTCCCGTTCGGATGGGGCGAGCTGTGGGGCATCGCTGACCGTACAGATTACGACCTGACCCAGCATCAGAACGTATCCGGACAGGATCTGACCTATTTCGACGACGAGACAAAGGAAAAATACATCCCGTATGTCATCGAGCCGTCTCTGGGTGCGGACCGTATGGTACTGGCGTTCCTTTGCAGCGCTTACGACGAGGAAAATATCGGAACAGAAGAGAAACCGGATATGAGAACAGTACTCCACTTCCATCCGGCGCTGGCTCCGGTGAAGATCGGCGTGCTTCCGCTGTCCAAGAAACTGGCTGAGGGCGCAGAGAAGATCTACACGGAACTAAGCAAATATTACAACTGTGAGTACGATGACCGTGGAAATATCGGAAAACGTTACCGTCGTCAGGATGAGATCGGAACTCCGTTCTGCGTGACTTACGATTTCGATTCCGAGGAAGACGGAGCAGTGACAGTCCGCGACCGCGATACCATGGAGCAGGAGAGGATCAAGATCGAGGATCTGAAAGCATACTTTGAGAAAAAGTTTGAGTGGTAGAAAGACGAGGGATGAGGGGGAATATTTCCATGAGAAATATTCCCCCTCATGTGCGATAAGCCCGGTAGATGCGGTATCTTCAAACAGTATAATACACAGACCTTGGAGAGGGTCTATAAACACTACTACTTTATAATACGAGGTGGAATAGAAAATGGCAGGGAAAAATATCTGGACAACCTACAAGGAAGCCCAGCTCGCGGAGCTGGACGCGATCAATGAGAAGTATAAAGAGTGTCTTGACGCCGGAAAGACGGAGAGAGAGTGCGTGGAACTGTGCGTCCGCATGGCGGAGGAATCCGGGTACAGAAGCCTGGAAGAGGTGATGTCGTCAGGGAAAAAGCTGAAAGCCGGAGATAAGATCTACGCGGTGAATATGAAAAAGATGCTGGCTCTTTTCCGGCTCGGCGAGGAACCGATCTCATCCGGGATGAATATCCTGGGAGCTCATATTGACTCGCCACGTATCGATGTGAAGCAGAACCCGCTCTATGAAAACGAGGGACTTGCCTATCTGGATACGCATTACTATGGCGGCATCAAGAAATATCAGTGGGTGGCACAGCCACTGGCGCTGCACGGCGTGATCGTAAAGAAGAACGGAAGAGTAAAGAAGGTGAGCATCGGCGAGGAAGAAAATGATCCGGTATTCGTGATCACAGACCTCCTTGTACATCTTGCACAGGAGCAGATGGAAAAGAAAGCTTCCAAAGTCATCGAGGGAGAGAAACTGGATCTGCTCATCGGAAACTGCCCGGTGGATGAAGTGCTGGACGGAGATAACAGGAAAGAACAGAAAGAGGCGGTCAAGGCGAATGTCCTCCGCCTGCTGAAAGAAAAATACAGCATGGAGGAAGATGATTTTGCCTCCGCGGAACTGGAAATCGTACCGGCAGGGAAGGCACGCGACTGCGGTCTGGACCGGAGCATGATCCTTTCCTACGGACAGGATGACAGGGTGTGTGCGTTTACCTCGCTGTTCGCCATGCTGGATGTGACGGACGCGAAGAAGACCGGATGCTGCCTGCTGGTGGACAAAGAGGAGATCGGCAGCGTCGGCGCCACCGGGATGCACTCCCGCTTCTTTGAAAATACAGTGGCGGAGCTGATCGCCCTGACAGAGGGAGAATCGGACCTGAAGGTACGCCGTGCCCTTGCAAACTCCAGGATGCTGTCCTCGGATGTCAGCGCGGCTTATGATCCCATGTATGCCGAGGCCTTCGAGAAGAGAAGTTCCGCGTTCTTTGCCAACGGGCTGACCTTCAACAAATTCACAGGAAGCCGCGGAAAATCCGGATCAAACGACGCAAACGCAGAGTATATTGCTTCCCTTCGAAAGGCTCTGGATGATGAAGAAGTGACGTACCAGTTCGCAGAGCTTGGCCGCGTGGATCTGGGCGGCGGCGGCACCATCGCCTATATCATGGCAAACTACGGGATGGAAGTGATCGACAGCGGCGTTGCTGTCCTGAACATGCATGCACCCTATGAGGTGTCCAGCAAGGCGGATGTCTACGAAGCAGTGAGAGGATACCGCGCGTTCCTGAAGATGCAGTGACAGGAAGAACTGCAGCGATAAACGGTCAGAGAGTTTTGCGATCACAGGTGCATAGTGTTACAGATATACAAAAAATCAGGGGAAAGATTGTGTATATTTACAGACAAAACGCTTGACGCATGCCTGTGAAACCATTAAAATATTATATGCGAAATATTACGGAAATATTTGCAAATTTTTTGAGGAGGTCATTGGAACATGGCAACAAAATGGGTTTATATGTTCACAGAAGGTAACGCGACAATGAGAAACCTTCTTGGTGGAAAAGGTGCGAACCTCGCTGAGATGACAGGTCTGGGACTCCCGGTACCGCAGGGATTTACTGTTACGACTGAGGCTTGTACACAGTACTATGAGGACGGCAGACAGATCAACGACGAGATCATGGGACAGATCATGGACGCTATGACAAAGCTTGAGGAGATCACAGGAAAGAAATTCGGAGACAAAGAGAATCCGCTTCTCGTTTCCGTACGTTCCGGTGCAAGAGCTTCCATGCCTGGTATGATGGACACAATCCTGAACCTTGGTCTGAACGAGGAAGTTGTTGAGGCCCTGGCAGAGGCGTCAGGCAATCCTCGCTGGGCTTGGGACTGCTACAGAAGATTCATCCAGATGTATTCTGATGTGGTTATGGAAGTCGGTAAGAAATACTTTGAAGAGCTCATCGATAAGATGAAAGAAGAAAAAGGCGTTACACAGGACGTTGAGCTGACGGCAGAGGATCTGAAGACTCTGGCAGGACAGTTCAAGGCTGAGTACAAAGAGAAGATCGGCTCAGACTTCCCGTCTGATGCGAAAGAGCAGCTGGTAGGCGCTGTTAAGGCTGTATTCCGTTCATGGGACAATCCGAGAGCTAACGTATACCGCCGTGACAACGATATCCCGTATTCATGGGGAACAGCTGTCAATGTACAGATGATGGCATTCGGTAACATGGGAGATGACTGTGGAACAGGTGTTGCCTTCACACGTGACCCGGCTACAGGAGCAAAAGGACTCTTCGGAGAGTTCCTTACAAACGCACAGGGCGAGGACGTTGTTGCCGGCGTTCGTACTCCGATGCACATTTCCGAGATGGAAGAGAAATTCCCGGAAGCTTTCAAACAGTTCAATGAAGTGTGCCATACACTGGAGACACACTACAGAGATATGCAGGATATGGAGTTTACTGTAGAGCACGGTAAACTGTACATGCTCCAGACACGTAACGGTAAGAGAACAGCTCAGGCTGCTCTGAAGATCGCATGCGACCTTGTTGACGAGGGCATGAGAACAGAGGAAGAAGCTGTAGCTATGATCGATCCGCGTAACCTTGATACACTGCTTCATCCGCAGTTCGATGCTGATGCACTGAAAGCTGCTACACCGATGGGAAAAGGTCTCGGCGCTTCACCGGGGGCTGCCTGCGGTAAAGTTGTCTTCACAGCTGACGATGCTGTAGAGTGGGCAGAGAGAGGCGAGAAAGTTATCCTTGTCCGTCTTGAGACATCACCGGAAGATATCACAGGTATGAAATCTGCTCAGGGTATCCTGACAGTTCGTGGTGGTATGACATCTCACGCAGCCGTTGTTGCACGTGGTATGGGTGAGTGCTGCGTATCCGGATGCGGCGACATCGTTATGGACGAGGCTAACAAGAAATTCACACTTGGCGGAAAAGAGTTCCACGAAGGAGATGCGATCTCTATCGACGGTACAACAGGTAACATCTACGACGGAATCATCCCGACAGTAGACGCTACGATCGCAGGTGAGTTCGGACGTATCATGGACTGGGCTGACAAGTACAGAACAATGAAGGTTCGTACAAACGCTGATACACCGGCTGACGCTAAGAAAGCAGTTGAGCTTGGCGCTGAGGGTATCGGACTCTGCCGTACAGAGCATATGTTCTTCGGCGAGGGAAGAATCGATGCATTCCGTGAGATGATCTGTGCTGAGACAGAGGAAGAGAGAGAGAAAGCTCTTGAGAAAGTCCTTCCGTATCAGCAGGGAGACTTCGAGGCTCTGTATGAGGCTCTCGAGGGCAACCCGGTAACGATCCGTTTCCTTGATCCGCCGCTTCACGAGTTCGTTCCGACAGAGGAAGAGGATATCAAGAAACTGGCTGACGCTCAGGGCAAGACAGTTGAGCAGATCAAAGCGATCATCGATGGACTTCATGAGTTCAACCCGATGATGGGACATCGTGGATGCCGTCTGGCAGTCACATATCCGGAGATCGCTAAGATGCAGACAAGAGCTGTTATCCGTGCGGCTATCAATGTGAAGAAGGCTCATCCGGACTGGAACATCGTTCCGGAGATCATGATCCCGCTTGTTGGAGATGTGAAAGAGCTGAAATATGTTAAGAAGTTTGTTGTTGAGACAGCTGACGCTGAGATCGCAGCAGCAGGCAGCGACCTGAAGTATGAGGTTGGTACAATGATCGAGATCCCGAGAGCTGCTCTTACAGCTGACGAGATCGCTAAAGAGGCTGACTTCTTCTGCTTCGGTACAAACGACCTTACACAGATGACATACGGATTCTCCCGTGATGACGCTGGTAAGTTCCTCAACGCTTACTATGACGCTAAGATCTTTGAGAACGATCCGTTCGCAAAACTGGATCAGGTTGGCGTTGGCAAGCTGATGAAGATGGCAATCGAGTTAGGAAAACCGGTTAATCCGAACCTGCACGTTGGTATCTGCGGCGAGCACGGTGGAGATCCGAGCTCTGTAGAGTTCTGCAACAGCATCGGACTTGACTACGTATCCTGCTCACCGTTCCGTGTACCGGTTGCAAGACTGGCAGCGGCTCAGGCAGCTATCAATCAAAAGTGAGCTAACGCTGAATAGCCCCAAATAGTGTAAAAACGTAAAAAAGTGCCTTATCTCTGGCTTTGGCTAGGGATAGGGCATTTTTTGTGCCTTTTTATGTAATTCTGTACAAAAATATGTCGACTGGTGGGAGGTGTTTTGATATGATTAAATAAAAATATATGTGAGGTGGGCTATGAGTAAAGAGGTAGATGAATTTTTTTCTTATTTATCCATGATAAGTAATATCCACATTACACGTAATACACGTAAGTCTATAACTGATGAGGAGAAGGATGAGTTATATAAGCTAAAAACGGCTAAGACGCTTGAAGAGGCTTGCAAGATTTTAGTTCCTGTTTATTTAAACTATAAAAAGAATCCTAATGAAATATCAACTGAGGATAAGAAACGCTCTGTTTCGCCACCAAAAGAATTGGTTGATAGTATATATTATGTGATATTTAATCAATGTCTTGAGATCTATAAGGCTGAAAGGCAAATTTTTAAGAATATCTTAGAGACAGCTATGAAGACTGGTCAGTCTGTGGATGTACTTTTAAAAAATCATGCCAGAGAGACTAATACAAGAAAAATAGAAATGCTTTCTGAAGATGCCTGTTTACGTAAGAGACAGTTTTTAGCTATTTCAAAAAAGGTGTTTAAAGCACTAGAACCCAATATAAAGAATCCAGAAAGTAAACGAGAGAAGATGGGAATCAGACCTGAGAAAGACTTTTTCATGATGTATTTTAAGTCTGTTAACCTCTTTTCCTCTGAAAGAAAGGGAAGAACGTTTATTGGACTTATAAGAACAGTTCTTAGTTTGGTAGAATACCCTATGATAGTTGATTTGACTGGTGACGTTACAATTTTTGAAGATATTTTTTATACAAAGCATGAGTTTATTTGTTGCCGTAATATTAACGTGGCATGTTTTTATTACACGGTTGCAAATAAGTATAAAGACTTGTGCCAGGAATTGGAAGAACTCATAGGAGAGTGCGATATAGATGAATTAAAAGATTGGAAAAATGAAATATTAGAAAGAGAGAAGCAGGAAACTATAAAAGAGTTTGAAGATTTTATAGATTCAGAACTTTTAGACAAGCTGGTGGATAAAGCAGATAATACAGGCAATATACTTTTGTATCCTTTGACCGATGAAATAGAAGAAGAGATTACTTTTGCGAGTAAGTATTTATTTCTCAGACTATACGCTAGGTATAAGATACAAATGGCGGATGATGAGAGAGAGGAAGAAACCTTAGAGAAATTCAAAGAAATGCTAGAGGAGAATAAGAGTGATTTATTTACAAAGTTAAAGTGGCTTAGTTTACGCTTGAGGAATGTTAACCTAGTCTGTGGTGGGTTAAAGAGTCTACTAGAAGAGATTACTCAACCTAATCTCAACATGTTTTATTTGGGCGAAGACAAAGTTGTAACAAAGGGGATATTAGAAAGAAATGGCGGATTCTTTGTAAATGACGAAGATAGGGCGAAGAATGGAAAAACACGTTCATATGTATCAAAACGTATGAAGAGAGGCGTGATGTTTTATGACTACACTATAAGGAGTGATAAGAAAGAACTTATAAAATTTGCGGATTTTATAAATAGTAAGAGTTGTTGGTGGATTCTTATTGCTAAGAAGAGTGATGTTTTTGTAAGAGGGGTCGTTGAGGATAAAGGCAGGTATAGTGTATGCCTAAACATACCTGATGAGATGGAATACTTTTTGGATGCTTCAGTTTTATCAAAAGAAATTAATTCTAAGGATTTGATTCTGTATACTAACATAGATGTGACCAGGAGATATTTATATAATCCTGATATAGAAAACTCAGAATTGTTTTATTTTCTCAATGCAGTATACTATGCCGACAAGAAGCGTGATACAGCACACGATGCCGACAAGAAGCGTGATACAGCACACGATGCCGACAAGAAGCGTGATACAGCACACGATACCGACAAGAAGCGTGATACAGCACGTGATGCCGACAAGAAGCCTGATTATGAAAAAATTGTAATTCAAAAGTTATGGGATGAAAACAGAAAAGGATATATGTTTATTTAGCTATGGAGAAATTTAATATACTTGTAAAGAATGGAAAAGAGTCAGAGATGTACTATTATCAGGATGAGGCGATTAAGGCATTAGAATTGCTAGATAAAAAATATCCTGAATTTTATAGAACCTTGATTGTCATACCAACTGGAGGCGGTAAGACAAGGACAGCTATAAAGTATGTATACAAAAATGTTTTAAATAAAAAAGGTGGCAAGGTTCTATGGATTTGCGAAAGACTTCTTTTGCAAGAACAGTCATATAACAGTTTCAGAAACATGGCTATTAATGCTAATCTTAGAAACCGTAATGTATCAAAAATAATTGCCGGAGTATATTCTGGTGAAGCAGGGGATTTTACAAAAGATAATCTGAAAGATGCTGAGTTAGTATTTGTTACGCAGCAGACGCTCAATATAAGTTTGAGTGGTAATAGTTCAAAGGCAAATCCGTTAAATGATTGGATTTCTTTCGAGGATTCTTTAACAGTTATTATTGATGAGGCACACCATGCAACATCTAAAAACTATAAAAATATATTGAGAGCCTTAGAAGATTTAAAAGAATCTAAAAACATAAGACTTCATATCATAGGCTTAACGGCAACACCAAAGTTAAAAGAGACCAGACAAGCAACGGATATTGAAAGAATATTTACTCATGGTGTTGAGAACAATATTGCAAGCACAAATACATGTTACGCATGTAGAGTATCCATACACGAGTTAGTGGCTAATGGTTTCTTGTCAAAGCCTTATCTGGTGAGAATTGATGATAGCTATGAGGGAGAGTCCAATAAGCGTATGAATGAGGTAATTGTTTCCGCATACCTATCAAAGCTAAAAGGTAAGCCGGTGGAATGTGGTGACATTTTAGCGGGAAGAGAAGACTCTCTCCCTACGGACGAGTTAGGGAAAACTGTGATTTTTGTAAATAGTCGTGTTCAGGCAGTCCTTTTAAAGAATGAGTTTGAAGCTGTTGGTTTAAAGGAAAAATGCGGATTAGCTATTTCTGTTGATAAATCACTTTGGCAACAGAAGGAATTACAAGGTATTATACCGATTGCCGACAAAGATGTAAGTAAGGATATTGAAGATTTTAAGCATGGTACTAAGACGATACTTATCAGCGTGGATATGTTGCTTGAAGGTATCGATATTCCTACGATTCAAACTGTCTTTCTGGCAAGAAAAACGGAAAATTCAAAGCTCATTACTCAAATGGTTGGACGGGGACTGAGAGGTTTAAAAGTAGACGGAACAGAAGTAGCCTACGTGGTGGATTTTGGTAATAATAAGCTAGATAAAATATTGTGGGAAACACCTGATGCGTCTAAAAATAACGTTTTTGACCCGATAAGGGGATATAAGATTATAGCAACTGACTTCGGAGGACTTAGTGGTGGCGGAGGCAGAGGAAAGCTGTCAGATGACGAAAAATTTGGTATGTTGAAAGATGCCATGATGCAACCATATTTTCTGAAAGATGACAAAACTATGGAAAGATGGTTGCAAGAGAAAGGTATGGAAAACTTTATGGAGGTAGGACAAATACCTTATGGATACTTCCATTTTGACGGGAGGTATCTTTTGGCATGGTATCGTACAAAGGATTGGATTGAGGATATTTATAATGCTATCAGCACAAATCATATACCCTATAAGAGATTAAAAGAATCATTGGAGTCTTTTTTGGTTTTTAGGCGTAAGAGGAGAAGTGTATTAAAAAATTTTGATGGGTTAGAAGAACGATATAATACTATAAAGAAGAATGACAAAGAACTAATAGAAATCTTTCTCCGATATGTTTATTATACGCTTTATAACATATGCATAGTCAACAAGAAAGTGATTCCTTCTGAGTTCAAATTTACTCAATTTCAGACGAATATTAACGATAATATGAAGAATGTGTTAATTGGTGCAGTTGATTGTGATGAATCAAAATTAGAAGATTATCTTGATAAGGAGTGGAAAAAATATCCAGATCAAAATTTTTGGAAAAAAGACGAATTTAAACGTTATGTGAGGAAACAAATTGAGGAGTATAAAAACATACCAGAACTTTCGGAGAGTGGTTTTCAAATAGTAAGAATTTACAGGAATGGCAAAAAACGTCAAAATCTTATTGATATGGTGAGAACTATATCGCAAGAGTATATTTTGACTCAAAAGAATCCTGAGGAGATTGGCTTTTTTGATGTCTTTGGCGGTACAGGTATTGTGACTGCAAATATGTCTGATGTTATTGCAGGTAAAAGATATTATAATGAGTTTGACGTTGAAGTGGCTAATTTCTTTGATTGCTTAAATAGATTTGAGCATATAGGGAGCGACTTTACAAAATATTTAGCGAAGATGGAAAGTGACTTGTCGATGCAAGTCATAAGTGCTCAAATGGAACTCGAAAAGGATTTGGAGGTGATGAAAAATTTTGAGTTGTCCACTACTACTGATTATCGCAAAGAGGCAGAAGAATACCTAGATAAGAAAAAAGACAAGCTCAGTGAAACCTCTGAGTTTTTGAAACTTTTAATAAGACTCTTGAAAGACAAGGATGTTGAAGAATATGTAAAACTTTATATTGCATATTATCGTCAGTTTAAAGAAAATTTAGAGAAAATCAAAGAAAAAGGAGAAACAACATGGAAGAGTATTTATCACGAAAGGTTTGAGGCAGAATTTAATAACAGAGCAAGACCGAAAGGGGATAGTGAGTGCATAAACGAAATGAAGACTGCAGCCTTTTACTTTTACTATATCAATAGTTTTGCCAGTAGAGCGGTATCAAATAGTGATATCACGGGGGTAGACCCATATGGTATTGCTCAGCTTAAGAAAAGTATTTCAGAGTATGGTGTAAATTGGATATCTGAGTTTCATAAGCGGGTAAAAGGTGTAAAGGTTTTCTCCGAAGATTTTGCAAAAATACTTAATGAAACAAATAAGTTAAATACGATATACTATTTAGACCCACCCTACTTTTTGACCAAGCAATATGCTGAAGGGTTTCCTGACGAGTTTCATCTTAAAATGCTAGAGTGGTTTCGTACTACTAAATGTAAATGGATTTTATCCTGTAAGTCATGCCCAACCAATACGCAGACATGGTTAGAAAAAAGGAAAGGTGAGAACAATGTGCTTATTGAGTATACAGATAATAAAGAAGGCAATTATTATGAAAATCGAGATTGGCTAAACCATGATAAAGGTAATTTATCCATGAAAGAATATTTTCGCCTATTTATTTATGAGGAGATGAAGCCTGAAACTAAAGATAGTATAAAATTTTACAAGGCAGATGTTAAATCAGCTAGAAGTAACAAAGAAAGATTATTTGTGTATCACGGGCAGAATGCGGTTGAGGAACACTTTGAAATTATAATAAGTAACATCAAAGTTCCAGATGAGCACCAGTACATATTGGAGAACAGCGGTATTATAATGGAGCCGTTTGAGGTGTTCTTCAGACCGTTACTCAAAGATTAAAAAATTCTCCCTTATGTCATATCGGCATAGGGGAGAATCAATCATTGTCACTTGGTATAATTTCAAACAGATCGTTTGGAGTACATTCGAGAATGACACACAACTTTTCGATATTCTCAAAACGGATAGAGGAGGTTTCATCTTTCATCATATGGCTTAGGTTGTGGTAGTCGATATTCATCTGGTTGTGAAGCCAGTATTTGGTACGACCTTTTTCTTCAAGCAGTTCTTTAATGCGTAAATGAATCAAGGCTAAGTCCTCCTTCCTCAGTTATAGTGTCTACACATACAATCCCATAATACATGAAACTGAGGCTTTACTTAACTGGTCTACAGACACTATAATGG
>CALWFV010000034.1 GCA_944377745.1 uncultured Mediterraneibacter sp.
AAAAATTGACACAAAAAATGCAGGTTTTATGCGGCCTGCAAGGTATTTTTCTATTATTCAACTGTCAAACTCCCGAGAAACAGGTTTCAGGTAATTGCATTAAAGCAGGGATAGAAGTATAATATTAAGCGTCAAACGGTATAGTCCTTGCGGCAGAAAGGAGCGTAAAGTTGGGCAAGGACTTACAAGGTAAACAGTTGCCGACAGGCATTATGCAGAGACCGAATGGAACATATCGGGCGAGGTTCAAATATAAAGGTGAAAAGTATACTCTGGACAATGCAAATTTAAAAGAACTGATTGAGCAAATGGAAGAGCTCAAATATGAGGTGAAGCACGGGATCAGGGGAAAAGGAGACAATCTTACTCTTGACTCTTGGTTTGATGTCTGGCTGAATACTCACAAGAAAAAGTCGATCAAAGAGAGCACGCTATCCCGATATGATTACTGCTATAAGAACTATGTGCAGGAAAGGCTCGGAAAAAGGAAACTGGCAGATTTTAAACCAATACTGCTAGAACGGCTGTTTCAAGAAATGGCAGACGATAATTACAGTACAAAGACAATCCGTGATATTTATAATATCCTTAGTGCTATGTTCAAGTATGCAGTACATAACCGGATTATTTCATTTAATCCCTGTGACGGGGTGGAACTCCCTAAGACAAAGAAAAAGCCGATCCGTGTTCTGTCTGTTGAAGAACAGGGTGAAGTACTGAGATATGCACAGGACAGATTATATGAAAATCTGATCGTAACTGCATTAGGCACAGGAATGCGCGCCGGCGAACTCTTAGGATTGTCGGAAGATGACCTGAATTTTAAGAAACGGGAGATCACGATCAATAAGACGCTCGTATACATAAAAGACCTGTCAACCGGAAAATATGTGTTTAAATTTCAGACACCAAAGACAGAGAGCGGAAAGCGCGTGATCCCGATGCAGGAAAGCGTATACAAGGCATTGAGAAAGCAGAGAACGCAGAAAAAAGAAATGCAGATCGCGTCTGATGCATGGGAGCCGTTAAGGGGATTTGAAAATCTTGTGTTTGTCAGCAGGAACGGAAAACCAGTGTCAGAGCATGCTTTTCAGTCTGCACTCGACTGGATCGTAAATGCGATCAACAAAGATCGTCAGAAACAGGCTGAGAAATACAAAACAGATTTTGTACCAATGGCACATATCTATCCTCACGTACTCCGGCATACATTTGCAACGCGATGTTTTGAGGTGGGAATCGAGGCAAAGACAGTCCAAAAGTATCTCGGTCATTCTTCCGTGGCGATCACGTTGGATATTTATACACACGTTACGGATGATAAGGCGAAAGAAGATATGAATAAACTGGAAGAACTCTACAAAAAGATCATATAGCAATTCTATAAATAACTATCTACCACCGCAATATTCCAGATGATAACAAAAGGGTGCCCGAAAGGTGCCCCAAGAGTTCAAAGCGGAGAGCCGAGAACGGCGAAAACCCGCTAACCACAAGGGCTAACGGGTTTCGTGTTGTTATAGTTATCTAAAGGAATGAGAGTAAAGTTCGACATCTTGGGTTTCCCCAAGATGTCTCTACTTTATGAGGGGGGAGATAGTTGTTTATCAACTATCTGCTACATAGTATAGACAGAAAATGTGTCTAAAATATGTTTAAAATCTAAAAGAAAAAGAAAAAAGTTTAATGAATCATAAAGTGATTTGCCTGAAGTGGAAGTCAGACCGACTGCCGGATCATGGAATACGCAGCGTGTTTCCGGCATAGATCCGGTTAGGATCCGAGATCCCGTTGAGGTTTGTGAGAGCGCTGACCGTGGTGCCGAACCGTGCGGCGATCTCACTCAGCGTATCTCCGGACCGGATCGTATAAGTTTTATAGGAAGCACCGCTTTCTGGGACTTTGATCGTATTTCCCGCATAGATGCGGTCCGGGTCGGAGATCTTGTTGATCCGGGTGAGTTCGGAGACTGTGGTGCCGAACCGTGCGGCAATGCCGCTCAATGTATCTCCCGGCTGGATCACATAGGTGATATAATCCGCGGAGGGGGAAGGCGACGGCGCGGGGGAGGGAGCAGGCGAAGTTCCGGAGAGATGGTTAAGCCCCGCGTTTCGGATGACGGAAGGAAAATCTACATAGCTTATGTCAAGGTCCACATTCCCGCTGATGCCGGGGACGCTTCCCAGGCTGGTGTACTGCCACATATCGCAGTCCGTGCCGTCGAAAGTATCCGTATAGCGCGCGTACCAGAGAGAATACCGTTTCGCAAGGTCTTCTCCCAAGTACTGGTCCAGAAAGTTCCGGTTGCTGTAGAACATGGCAAAATACTTTTTCTCCTCGATCCGGCTGCAGAAACTCTGTACAAGCTGCCTTGCTAGGGCAGGAGTGAATGTGACTCCTTCTCCGGCAGCGTAATCCACGGTTGCCTGTTCGATATCATAGCAGACCGGGTATTCCAGCTTATAGTCTGAGATCACATTGATGCATCCATCCGCCTCCTGCACTGCGGATGACGGGCTGGTGGCGTAGCAGAACCAGTATGCGCCGATGGGAAGCCCGATCCGGTTGCATTCGGCGGCGTTTCGGCGGAACTGCGGGTCAACGGTGTTGGATCCATAGCCGGCGCGGAGCATGGCAAATTGATACCCTGCCGCTTTTACCTGCTCCCAGTCCACTTCCCCCTGAAATTTGCTGACGTCAAGTCCTTTTATGCTCATAGAAAAACATCCTTTCAATAACCTGCGCCGGGAGAAGCCTCAGGAGAGGCAGATGCCCCGGCGCAATGCATTTGTGATATCAATATATGAACAGAAAAGGAAATGGTGAGACTGTAAGGGGCGCAAAAAATAAGGGGCGCAAAAAATAAAGGTGTGCAAAAATACAGCAGGTTATTCCGCAGTCCGCAGCCGGTCTACCACGGACTCCTTTCTGGCGTTTGCATAGCACGCTGCCGGTACCGCCAGGGAGATGGCGACCAGGAACGGTGCACACACGGCGACGGGCAGCAGGGTGAACCGCCAGGTGAAGACATCCATCTGTCCTGCGAACGCCTGGACCAGCGCGTATCCGATGCCGACCCCGGCTGTACAGGTGATCAGAAGGGAGAGCAGGGCATACCACAGTCCTTCCCACTGGAGCATCCGGCGCTGCTGCACCCCGGTCATGCCTACGGACTCCATCATTGCAAGTTCCTGCCTGCGGGAGAGGACGGAGGTGGCGGTCACGTTGATGAAGTTGAGCAGTCCGATCAGCGCAAGGATGATGCTTAAGGTCCCTCCTGTCACGGCATAGGTCTGTTTCAGATTGTTGAACTCCTGCTGATAATCCGCCTTTGTCCGGCAATCCATATCCGGGTTTACCTTCTCACAGTAATCCTCAAGCCAGGTCTCTACTGCCGCCTGCCGGTCATCCTCTGCGTTGAATACGGTCTTCATGGGCTGCCGGTCGCCGAACTGAGTCAGAAATTCCGTGTCCGGAAGGATGAATTCTTCGGACATCAGTCCATACCGCTGGGAACTCAGCGCCGTGGGCATCTGGGCTACGGCGAGCACAGTATATTTTTTTGAGGCAGCATCGCCAAATTCAATGGTGACTTCATCACCCGGCTCAAGGAAGGGCATGGATGTTTCTCCGTCCAGGGAAAAGGTATTTACAAGTACATAATCCCCGCTTTTGAACTTTTCCCATTCAAAATCTCCTTCCTCCGGCGTGATGTACCGGGCTGCATTCTCGTTCACTCCGTACACATCGACATTGGTCCGGTGGGAAGTCCTGACATAATCGAAGGCATTCTCCATAATGGGATCGGAAAAATATTCGCTGTTTTCGGGAGCGTCCATAATCTGCTCTACCGCCTCCCATTCGGTGTCGGAGTAGTTGTGCACGGTTCCGGCAAGATAGATATTTCCAATGTCAGTAATTCCTTTCTGAGAAGAAAGTTCATCTTGGAAATCTTCGGTCACGCCCTCATAGTCTGTTTCGGGTGAACTGAAATTGTAAATAGAGGCGCTGGATACCTCAAAATCTGTCAGCAGCTTGTCGGAGAGATATTTGTCCATGTCAAATCCTGTTACGGTTGTATAGACGCTGTTGAGCAGGATCAGGCTCAGCGACAGGGAGAGGACCACCAGGACCAGTTTCCGCCTGCTGCGTCCCAGATTAGCCAGCGCCATGCTCAGAGGCGTCGTTTTTCTCGTCTTCCGCGATTTTTTCCGCACGCTTGTTTCCGTAAACCGGACTGCTTCCACCGGGGAGACTTTTGCGGCGATCCTGCCGTCCTCGATGCGGATGATCCGGTCAGCGGTCTGGGCGATTTCTTCGTTGTGCGTGATCATCACGATGGTCTGCCCGAACTGTTCGCCTGTTACTTTCAGAAGGCTTAAGACGTCCTGGCTGGTGGCGGAGTCCAGGTTGCCGGTTGGCTCATCCGCAAGGATGATCGCGGGTTTTGCGGCAAGGGCGCGGGCGATGGCGACTCTCTGCTGCTGCCCGCCGGAGAGCTGCCCGGGCAGGCTGTTAAGCTTCTGTTCCAGCCCCAGTATCCCGACGATTTCCCGGATAAAATCCCGGTCGACCCGGTTTCCGTCCAGTTCGATAGGCAGGGTGATATTTTCCTCTGCATTCAGGACGGGTACAAGGTTGTAGCTCTGAAAAACGAAACCGATCTTCCTTCTGCGGAAGATGCAGAGGGCGTCGTCCTTAAGAGAGAAGATATCCTTTCCGTCAACAAACACTTTCCCGGCGGTGGGACGGTCAAGCCCTCCAAGCATGTGGAGAAGGGTGGACTTGCCGGAGCCGGACGTCCCGACGACTGCGACGAATTCTCCCTGCTTTACGGAGAGGGATACCCCGTCCAGGGCGCGGACCTGGTTAGGTCCTGTACCGTAATATTTCCTAAGATCTTTTGTCTCTAAGATGTTCTGCATAAGTCTGCCTCCTTCTGTTTCAAGACGCGCTCGCGGGTCTTTTGCGTATGATAAAAAGTCTATCCACTTTTATGAATAGACTTTATCACAATAATCTTTCCTGACGCTTTCTGAAATCTAACGGTTTTGAAAGATTCGGAAAATAAGTTGAAAGGATCGGAAAATAAGGGGGGGTCAGGACTTGCGCAGGAAAATGGAGAAGTCCGCGCCCGATTCTGACTCCGCGAAAAAAGCGTCAGCCTTCGGGCTGACCTTGATATACCCGCCTTCTTTGCGTATAATCTCGCGGGCAAGGCTAAGCCCCAGCCCTACGCCTTCTTTTTCGCGGAACCGGGGGCTTCGGTAGAATCGTTCGAACAGATGGGGGATCTCATCTTCGGTGACGCCTGGACCCTGGTCTGAAACCCGGATACGGACAAACATGGAGTATTCCTCGACGCGGACCGTGACACAGCTCCCGGAAGGAGTATATTTGACCGCATTATCCAGGATGTTGTACAGAGCTTCCGCGGTCCATTTCCGGTCAAAGCGTGCCCGGATTTCTTTGTCACATCCCCGGATATCAAAGGATACATTTTTTTCAGAGAGCTTTGCTTCCGCACGTTCCAGCGCGTCGCGGATCAGAGGGGCGACAGGCTGGTCTTTGGCGGAAAGCTGTATGGTCCCGGTCTCAAGACGTGAGATTTTCACGAGAGACTGGATCAGGAACTCCAGAAGTTCTGTCTCATGGATAAGGTGGCGGATCAGTTCCCGGTCGTCCCCTTCCAGACGTTCATCAAGAATGTCTTCATACAGCCGGAGGTTCGCGAGGGGAGTTTTGATTTGGTGGGAGATATCAGAGACCAGTCCCTGGATAGAGCTGCGCTCCTGCTCCAGTTTTTCCCTGTTAAGTGCAGAGATGCTTAAGAAACGCATCCATTTCGTCTCGAGGCGGGAGAGTTCGGTTTCGTTATAATCAGATTCACGGAACCTGCCTTCCAAGGCGGCGTCCAGCATCTGATCTAAAAGCTCAAGGGTATGTTTGGTTCCAAAGCGGTGCATGTTTTTCGCCCTCCTGTTCGCAGCGGGTGTGTTATTTCCAGACGTAACCGATCCCATAGACGTTCCGGATATGGACCGGATGGGATGGGACGTCCTCAAGTTTTGCCCGCAGGCGGCTGACCGCCACAGAAAGGGCGTTTTCATCCACGTATTCCGTACCGTCCCAGACTGATTCTATAAGGCGTTCCCGGGGAACCGTGTTCCCGTGGTTTTCAAGGAGAGTGAGCAGGAGCCGCTGCTCGGTCCTGCTAAGTGAGAGCTCCCTGCCGTCTTTCTCAAACCGCTGGCGCGCGGGATCCAGGAGCAGAGAGTCGTCCTGATACAAAACCGGTTTATCGGAAACGCCGGGGGCGCCTGCGCTGTTCTGCCGCCCGGCGCTGATCTTCAGCAGGTTTTCAATCCGGGCTCTTAAGACCGCCAGGCTGAACGGCTTGGTCACGTAGTCGTTGGCGCCCAGCTCAAATCCCATGACTTCGTTTACTTCAAGGTCATTGGCGGTGAGGATCAGGACAGGCGTATCGGACCGGCGCCGGTACTCCCGCAGAAACTCATAACCGTTCCCGTCGGGGAGGTTCAGGTCCAGGATAAGAAGGCCAAACGTTTTGGATCTGACAGCGGTCCTTGCTTCTGACAGGGTGCTGCAGCCTGTAAAATGATAGTTTTTATTTCCGAGTCCGATGGCAATGCCGGTGTTCAGACCTTTATCGTCTTCGATGATCAGGATCTCTGTCATAGGGGCGGTTCCTCTCTCTCATTAATTCTGGCATCATTAATATAGCACAGGCGGGAGGGCGGGGCAACGGGAGAAAGCTGTTAAAGTGCGCTGATCACATAGGGGTACAGGGTTACAGAGGATTACAGGGGAGTTCGGGGGATTCTGCCTAAGAGGGGTGATAAAGAGAGAAGATTACGTTATAATTGAGGAGAAGCAAAAAATCCGTGACCCGGCTCAAAAAGGGGAGGGGCGGGCTGACGGAGAAAGACGGAGGAGATTTATGGGCTTTTCGCACGAGCTGGTCGTCCCGGATGAGGGGCTGCCTTTTAAAATATTTCTGTTTGAGGGACGGGAGGGAAACTATCACCGGGAAAAACACTGGCACCGGTCTGTGGAGATCTTTGCGGTTTGCCGGGGAAGCCTGGGATTTTATCTGGAAGACAGGCTGTGGGATCTTTCGGAGGATGAGTTTATGATCGTAAACTCCAACGAGGTACATGCCATCGATTCGCCGGAGCCTAACGAGACGGTGGTGCTCCAGATCCCCTTGAAAATGTTTGAAAATTATTTTACAGGGGAGCAGTTTATCTGGTTTACCCATGAACCGGGAAAAAGGGACGAGAGGTTTATGGACCTGGTAAAAGAGCTGTATCAGGTACACTGTGAAAAAGGATGCGGTTATGACATGAAACTGAGAAGCATCTTTTATAACATTATGTATCTCCTGGTGAAGGATTACCGGCTGACGGAAGTGGACGAGGGATTTATGAGGAGGAACAGGAACCTGACCCGCCTTTCCTCCATCACATCCTATATGAAAGATAATTATACGGGGGACCTGTCTCTGGAGGAGACTGCGAGGATCTTCGGGTATTCTCCCACATACCTTTCGCGGATGTTCCAGAAGTATGCGGGGATCACTTTTAAGAGCTATCTGCAGAGCATCCGCCTGGGCTATGCGGTCAAGGATCTGGAGAGCGGCAGATACAGCGTCACGGAGGCGGCAATCCGGAACGGGTTTTCGGGAAGCAAGGCGCTTGCCAGGGCATTTCAGAAAAAATACGGGGTGCTTCCAAGTGAGTATAAGAAGAAAAGATAAGAAATGGGCATTAAAAAGCCAATAATTAGGTCGTAAACGGAGTGTAAAGTTGATAAAATGACCTCAACAGGCTGTGAAGCAGAACTGAAGGAGGTTGAGGACAATGAAGATAATGGAACTGACCGACGAGTCCTTTGGAAAGTACGGCAAGGTGGTCACAGAGTTTTCTTTTGAGAAGATCTTAAAGGAGATGGAACACACCCCGCTGCCAAAGGAGGTCGTCTATGTTCCCTCTGTGGAGCATCTGGAGGAGGTGCCGGAAGCGGAGGAGATCTGTAAAAAAGGGTTCGGGGGACTGCCGATCCAGATCGGGTACTGCAACGGAGACAACCATAAGCTGAATGCGCTGGAGTATCACAGAAGCTCCGAGATCGATATCGCGGCGACGGACCTGATCCTTCTGCTGGGGAGGCAGCAGGATATCCAGGAAGGCGATATCTATGACACTGCGAAGGTGGAGGCGTTCTTTGTCCCTGCAGGGACAGCGGTAGAACTGTATGCGACAACGCTCCACTATGCGCCATGCAGCGCGGCGGAAGGCGGATTCCGCTGTGTGATCGTGCTCCCCAAAGGAACCAACGAGGATCTGCCCTTTGAGCCGGCGAAGGAAGGAGAAAACCGCCTTCTCACCGCTGTGAACAAATGGCTGATCGCCCACGGGGAAGCAGGGATCGAAGGCGCTTTCTGCGGGCTGGAGGGAGAGAACCTGGAAGTCTGAGTGTGTGATCTGCCCGGAAATGTACGGTGGCAGGAAGATTTCGGAAAAAGGTTACATATTTTTTACATATCATATAAAGAGGAGGAACCAATCATGAACAACATGCCAGAATTAAAGATCGGAGTCGTAGCGGTGAGCAGGGACTGCTTCCCGGAGAGCCTTTCCGTAAACAGGAGGAAAGCGCTGATCGATGCCTACACAAAGAAATACGGAGAGGGAACGGTCTATGAATGTCCGGTCTGCATCGTCGAGAGCGAGATCCATATGGTACAGGCTCTCGAAGATATCAAGAAAGCAGGGTGCAACGCTCTTGTGGTTTATCTTGGAAACTTTGGACCGGAGATATCGGAAACATTGCTTGCGAAACATTTTGATGGACCGAAAATGTTCATCGCTGCCGCTGAGGAGACGCAGGACGACCTGGTACAGGGAAGGGGAGACGCTTACTGCGGTATGCTCAACGCAAGCTATAACCTGAAGCTGCGCAATGTAAAAGCGTACATACCGGAATACCCGGTGGGAACGGCAGAGGAATGCGCTGACATGATCCATGAGTTTGAGCCGATCGCCCGCGCGGTAGTAGGCCTGAATAACTTAAAGATCATCAGCTTCGGGCCGCGCCCGCTCAACTTCCTTGCATGCAACGCCCCGATCCAGCAGCTTTACAACATCGGAGTTGAGATCGAGGAAAACTCAGAGCTTGACCTCTTTGAGGCGTTCAATAAGCATGAGGGCGACGAGAGGATCCCGGCAGTCGTAAAAGAGATGGAAGAGGAACTGGGCGCCGGAAACAAGAAGCCCGAGATACTGACAAAGCTGGCGCAGTATGAGCTTACGCTGAAGGACTGGGTGGAAGAGCACAGAGGATACCGTAAATATGTGGCGATCGCCGGAAAATGCTGGCCCGCATTCCAGACACAGTTCGGGTTCGTCCCCTGCTATGTAAACAGCCGCCTGACTGCCCAGGGGATCCCGGTTTCCTGCGAGGTCGATATCTACGGATGCTTAAGCGAGTTCATCGGAACAGTGGTAAGCCAGGATGCAGTGACTCTTCTGGATATCAACAACACAGTTCCTGCTGACATGTACAAGGAGAGCATTGAAGGGAAATTCCCGTATACACAGAAGGATACTTTCATGGGATTCCACTGCGGGAATACCGCTTCCGGCAAGCTGTCGTCCTGTGAGATGAGATATCAGATGATCATGGCAAGGACGCTTCCGGAGGAAGTGACACAGGGTACTCTGGAAGGAGATATCGTGCCGGGAGACATCACGTTCTACCGTCTGCAGAGCACATCCGACAATAAGCTGAGGGCGTATGTGGCCCAGGGCGAGGTGCTTCCTGTGGCGACAAGATCCTTCGGATCCATCGGCGTGTTCGCAATCCCGGAGATGGGAAGGTTCTACCGCCATGTGCTGATCGAGAAGAACTATCCGCATCACGGAGCGGTGGCGTTCGGGCATTTCGGAAAAGAACTCTTCGAGGTGTTCAAATACATCGGCGTTCCGGTCGAGGAGATCGGATACAACCAGCCGGCAGGTGTGAGATATCCCACAGAGAATCCCTGGGGATAATGAGTCCGCGGAGATATAAAAATACAGTAAAGTAAAGATAGAGAAGTATAGCCGGACGACCGCATCCTCTTTTGGGGCGCGGTCGTCTTTTAGAAAAAGGAGAATGAGAACATGTATTTTATAGGAGTCGACCTTGGGACATCCGCAGTCAAGCTGCTTTTGATGGATGAGAACGGTAAGATAGAAAAGATCGTATCAAAAGAATATCCCCTGTATTTTCCGCATCCGGGCTGGTCAGAGCAGAAACCGGAGGATTGGTTCGCACAGAGCATGGCAGGCATCAAAGAACTGGTATCAGAGTGTGACAGGACCCAGGTGAAGGGAATCAGCTTCGGGGGACAGATGCACGGTCTTGTGGCGCTGGATGAAAATGATGAGGTGATCCGCCCGGCGATCCTCTGGAATGACGGACGCACCGGAAAACAGACAGATTATCTTAACAATGTCATAGGAAAGGAAAAACTTTCTAAATATACTGCAAATATCGCCTTTGCGGGCTTTACAGCTCCGAAGATCCTCTGGATGAAAGAGAATGAGCCGGAGAATTTTGAACGCATCTGCAAGATCATGCTTCCCAAAGATTATCTTGCGTATAAGCTTTCAGGTACGTTCTGCACAGAGTATTCCGATGCGTCGGGTATGCTCCTTCTGGATGTGGAGCACAAGTGCTGGTCAAAGGAGATGCTGGGGATCTGCGGCATCACGGAGGATCAGCTTCCGAAATTATATGAGAGCTGGGAGCCGGTGGGATGCCTGAAACCGGAGATCGCACAGGAGCTTGGGCTTCCAGAGGACGTCAAAGTGATCGCGGGCGCCGGGGATAACGCCGCGGCAGCGGTCGGAACCGCGACAGTGGGAGACGGCGGCTGCAACATTTCACTCGGAACATCCGGGACTCTCTTTATCTCCAGCAGGAACTTCGGTGTGGATGAGAACAATGCCCTCCACTCTTTCGCCCATGCGGACGGGAATTACCATCTCATGGGATGTATGCTGAGCGCGGCATCCTGCAACAAGTGGTGGATGGATGAGATCCTTAAGACGACCGAGTATCAGAAGGAACAGGGAGGGATAGTAAAGCTGGGTGAAAACCACGTCTTTTACCTTCCGTACCTGATGGGGGAGCGTTCCCCGCATAACGACCCGGAAGCGAGGGCTGCATTTATCGGAATGAGCATGGATACCACAAGGGAGGATATGACCCAGGCAGTGCTGGAAGGCGTGGCATTCGGGCTGCGGGATTCCCTTGAGGTGGCGCGCAGCATCGGGGTTGACCCGAAACGGACGAAGATCTGCGGCGGCGGAGCTAAAAGCCCTCTCTGGCGTAAGATCATCGCCAATGTCATGAACATGAAAGTGGACATCATAGAGAGCGAGGAGGGACCGGGCTACGGCGCGGCAATCCTTGCGGCGGTGGGCTGCGGCGTGTATCCTTCCGTTGAGGAAGCGGCAAAGAAGTTGGTGAAAGTAGTCGCCACGGAGGAGCCGGATGCGGAACTGGCGGCGAAGTATGAAGAGAGATACCAGAAGTTCAGGAAGTTTTATCCTGCGCTGAAGGGGATGTTCTGAGGCAGTTTACCGGGTGTTATCTGAAGGATTTTGGACTCTTCAGCTATGACACCCGGTTTTTAGTTTATCTGTTTTGATTCCCGAAAAACAGAAGCATCGGATCTTCGATATGTCATATGTCCTGCGGGATATCTCTGGCGGGGGACGTTCGGTCCTGTCTGACCGTCGAAGAACAGATTTCGTGCTCTGGGTTCAGAGCGGATTTCCAGTTATTGTTTGTGAAACGGATTAAAAAGTGAAGGAGTGATGCCGTTGGTCAAGACGCCGTAACAGTCCGGAGCTGTCCGGTTTTGATGGCCGGACTGTTGGAAAATTATCTGCTGCTGTGTTGCAACCGGAAAATGAATTGGCTATACTGAAAGGAGAAATCCACGGATGAGTGGAAGAAAAAACAAGACAGCCAGAGGCTGCAATGGCATCCGGCATTCGGAGCTGCGCTCCGGATCACGTTCTCGGAGGAGATCGAAAGGAAGGAATTGGAACTGCAGGAGGAATACCTGCTGAGCAAGAAACCTCCCCAGATCGATGTGCTCATTATCAAGAAGCGAAAGGATGCAATGATACGCAAGACGATCGGAAGGATATTCCGGCAGCACAATATTGTCGAGTACAAGGCGCCGGATGACAATCTGAGCGTAAATGATTTTTATAAAGCGTATGGATATGCCTGCTTTTACCAGTCGAATACGAACCGGATCAGGGAGATCGAGCCGACGGAGAACACGATCACGTTTGTGTGCAACCGTTATCCCCGGGAAATGGTGAAACACCTGAAAGAAGTGAGAGGAATGAGAGCGGAACAGCATTACAAAGGGATTTATTACCTGAAAGGCGATGCGGTTCCCATGCAGCTACTGATCACCAGGGCGAACTGGAAGGAAATGGAGGTTGAAGAAGAAATGTGCGATGCATTGAGAGAATTGTTTGCTGATGAGTTGGAGAGAGAAAAAGAGAAAGCCAGGATTTCCGGGCACGCCCAGGGACGTGAAGAAGGCCGCGCCCAGGGACATAAGGAAGGCCGTGCGGAAGGACTCGAACTTGCGAAACGCATTTTCCGGCTTTCAGAAGAAGGAAAAACCGAGAAAGAAATCGCTGAAAAATGTGATATGACTATGGAGCAGGTGAGAGAGATCCTGGGGTGAAGACAGATTTGTACTTCGTCGCATTACCAGTCAATCAAAGAAGAAAACCTAAAATATACGTAGTTTATTTAATAAACCGGAAGAAATTGCATGGATATGTAGATTTCCTCCGGTTTTTTATGGAGCGATTTCCTCGAACCATTATCTAATCAGATGATTTTGTGATATTGCCCTCTTTTTTCTTGAGTGCATATTCCTTTGGCGAGCATCCGGAGATCTTCTTAAAACGTTTGCTGAAATAGTAGATATCAGAGAATCCGGTCTTTTCTGCAATTTCTGATATTTTCAGGTTTGTTTCCCTCAGAAGCTTCCGGGCCTCGCCGATCCGCACTTCGGAGATGTATTGTAGAAGAGAAGTATGCTGTACCCGTTTGAATACACTGCCGAGATAGGTCGGATGAAGTTGAAAGTGGGCTGCTACTTCCGAGACTGAGAGCGAGGGATCTGCATAATTCTGACGAATATAACCGATGACTTTGTTGCAGAGCATTGTATCGGAGGGGGCGATGCAGCTTTCCCTGATACATTGCAGCCCATATGAAATACATTCCTCTTTTACGGTGTCAAGAGAATACTCGGATTCTAATATGGAGGAGACAAGGTCTCGGACGTTTTGGGAGGAATTTCCGGGCACAGAAAAATAAATATGATAAACATTAAAAATTTCAATGACCGTCATTTGCAGTAGTTCCGCCTCTTTTCTTTTACGCAGTGCGTAAAAAAGTTCGTCCAGATACTTGCGAAGAGCTGTTTCGTTCTGAGAGTTCAGCAGAGTCGGAAAATTTTTTCGCAATGTGATCACTTCTTCATATGTACCGGAATGTAATACCGCAGCGTCTGCTTTTTCCACACAGGAATGATCTTTAAAATACCGATCCATAAGACGGGCGGTACAGCAGCTGTAAGGGTCGGACCAGTCTTCGGACACCGCAAACGGAGCGCTTACTGTAATGTATATGAATTCCTGGCAGGCGTCTGAGAGATCGGTCAGGAATGATACTGCGTGATCTGTTTCCTCCGGGGTGTGAAGAAAAATCTGTAGGATGTAAATATAATCTCCAATCTGGCGGTGATGGCACAGAAAACCGGAGCGGCGAAATCTGTCTGCCAACCCGGAAAGAGGACTGCCAGTGTTTTCCGATAGGAAAAATGCACAGAAAAAACTGAAAGAATAGCTGGAAAATTCAGGATAAGAAGCGCACAACTCTGCCCAGTTTGAGTCTGATGTGCGCACAGCTTCCAGTGCTGTGTTCTTTTTATATTCCTGATAGATGCGGACAGCAAGATCCCTGCGCTTTTCTGCTTCAAGAGAGGCGAGACAGTCTGAAAGCGCTTTCTCTAATTCTTCTGCGGATACCGGTTTGAGCAGATACTCTTTTACGCCGTAGCGAAGGAGAGAACGGGCATACTCAAAGTCATTGTATCCCGACAGGATAATGATATGGACATGAGGAAAACGTTCCTTTATGTATCTGGCGGTCTCGATTCCATCCATTTGTGGCATTTTAATATCCAGAAGAAGGATATCGGCATATACCGTTTCAAGCAGTTCTATCACCTGTTTTCCGTTCTCTGCTTCACCGGAAAATTCAAGGTCCAGAGTTTCCCATGGTATGATCTTTTTAAGCCTTTGTCGAATAAAATATTCATCGTCAGCGATGATCAGTCTTGTTGACATTGTACTTCCCCCTTTCTTTTCGGGATCGTGATGACGGTGATGCATCCGCCTTTCTCTCTGTTGTGTATGGTGAGCCCATACCGGCTTCCGTAGTAAAGCTGGATCCTCTGATGGATGTTCTTAATGCCGAAATGTCCGCTGTGCTCGGTCCACAGCCTGTCATAGTCAGAAGCGGAAAGCCCTTTTCCATTATCTTCTACCGAAAAACAGACAGAGTCTCCTTTTTCCTCTATCCGGACAGAAATATAACCGTGTCCGGGAAGTTCTTTTATCCCGTGATAGATACTGTTTTCGATGACAGGCTGGAGCAGAAGTTTGATGCACTGACATCCTTCCAGTGATTCCGGGCAGGAGATGGTGTAGTCGAATTTATTTATATAGCGGATCTGCATGATCTCCAGGTAAGAACGGGAAATATCTAATTCTTCTTTTACAGTGATATGCATCTGCCCTTTGCTGAGACTGGAACGGTAGAATGACGACAGACTCATGGTGAGGCGGATCAAAGTATCCTTTTCGTCAATCTCGGCAAGAGAACAGATGTTGTCAAGTGTGTTGTAAAGAAAATGTGGGTTCACCTGTTCCTGCAGCAGAGACAGAGACAACTGACGTTTCAGTTTTTCTGCCTCGATAAGGTCGTCCCGCATTTTGGTCTGGGTGGTGATCATACTGTTAAATGAATGGAACAGTGTAGAGATTTCCTCATTGTACGGCATGATATCAATGGGCTCCCAACTTCCGCTCTTTACTTTTTGAATGTGGGCCACAAGATAGCTCAGCGGGGAGGTAACCCTCTGGGCTACTCGCTGTGATACATATACGCAGACTGCCATGATCAGCATTGCTATTACAAGAGAGATTCCGAACAGAAGAAGCATGGAACCGAGGAAATCTGCAAAGGGAATCTGACTGACTATATACCAGTTCAGTGTAGGAAAGTAACTGTAAAAGATCAGATCTTTTCCCGAAAAGAAATATCCGGAGCCGGAACTGTCCAGTATTTCTTTGCCATATTGATAAGAAGTATTCAGTTCGGATGAAATATCCGTACTTTGTATTGTGCCTGATGAGTCAATCATAAAAATCCGCTGCTGTCCGTTCTGGTCGGCATAGATCCCGGAAATCGCGGATTCAGAGATGGAAATCTCCACATATCCCAACGGATCCCCTGTGGAGATATCGTAAAAGGGACGAAGAAGTGAGATGACCTTGAGCTGTTCACTTGCACTGCCGACTTTGGTTCGTACACCTGCAGTCCAGAGAGAGTGATCCGGCAGATTTTTCAGATCGGCAGGAGTGGAAAAAGATTCGGAAGCCAGTATATATTCCCCGTTTGTAGAGTAGAGCCTGACAGAGTGGATAAAGGAGGTAGACTGTATGATCTGACAGATCTGTTGTCTGACGTTCAGTGTATCCTGCTGGTCAATATTGCCACGGTTATAGTTTAGCATATAATTTTGAACCTGTGAGTCTGAAAGGACAGTTCTAGAATAGTTATCCACAGAGGTCAGATAGTACTGAAACTGTCCGGAAATATAATTCAGTTGGTGGAGGGAGTCCTCACTTTTTAAGGAAAATGAGTTATATAAGAAAACTCCGGAAGTCCCGATGAACAACAGAGCCATGAACAGAACAGCGGTCAGGACCATATTGCGGAAGTAATCAAAACGTATTGTTCCGGTGTTAAAACTGATGAGCTTTTTTTTCATGACAGACTCCTTATAGTGCAAAGTGCATGATTTGTATACCAACCCATTATAGTGAGTTGGGATAATTTTGTCAAAAACTGGTGAACAAAATTTATTTTATGTGGGAAATTGACAAAAAACATTGGAAATGAACATTGTTAAAAAACAGTAAAAAATATATATTTTAGACACGCAAATAAAGCATAGCCAAAGAACGGCAGGAAGGAGAGGGGATTTATGAAGATCGACAGGATTCCGGATACAAAGCAGCAGTGGTTCAAAGAGGCAAAATACGGACTCTTTATCCATTGGGGGCTCTATTCACTCCTTGCGGGAGAGTACAAGGGGAAAAAGACAGATCATATTTCGGAATGGATCATGAACAGTCTGGGGATTCCGGTTGAGGAATACGAAAAACTGGCAGAGCAGTTCAACCCGGACCACTTTGATGCAGATGAGCTTGTCCGCAGGGCAAAAGAAGACTGGGGGATGAAGTATATCGTATTCACCTCCAAACATCATGAAGGGTTTGCCATGTACCATTCTCAAATCAGCACCTATAATGTAGTGGATGCCACGCCGTGCCACAGGGATATTGTGAAAGAACTGGCAGACGCCTGCAGGAAATACGGGATAAAATTCGGGCTTTATTATTCACAGGCACAGGACTGGCATGATCCGAATGGATATGTATCTCACGCCATGAAGACAGAGGATCAGCTTCAGGACGATAATACAAAGAAAGAGTTTCAGTCTTATCTGGACGATAAGGTGAAGCCGCAGCTTAGAGAAATCCTGACACAGTACGGTGAGATATGCCTGATCTGGTTCGATACCCCGATGGGAATGACGAAAGAGCAGAGCCAGGAGTGCATAGATCTGGTGAAATCGATCCAGCCGGATTGCATCATAAGCGGAAGGATAGGAAACCAACTGGGGGACTATATGACGACAGGCGATAATTTCATTCCGAGACTTCCGTATGAAGGAGACTGGGAGGTCCCAGCTACCATGAACGACACATGGGGATACAATAAGGACGACCATAACTGGAAGGATGCCGACAGTATTATCCGCCTCCTGGTGAAAATCAACAGCAGAGGAGGGAACTATCTGCTGAACATAGGACCGAAAGGGAACGGAGAAATACCGGAAGAAAGTATTGAAATCCTTAATAAAGTCGGGAGATATGTGAGGGAAAACGGAGACGGCATTTTTGCCACCGAAACAATGGATGTTTATCCCTATGAGCTGGACGGCGTGGAGTTTACCTGTAAGAAAAAACGTCTGTATGTCCATGTGTTTAAACCGATGAAACGACTGGAGATATTAAATTGTGCGAATCATGTGACCAGGGCGTATCTGTTGAGAGATGGACGGGACGTTTCCTGTGTGAGCGAGATAAGCTGCGAGGGGGATCCGTGTGTATCGATCGAATTTCCGAGAGAGATGAGAAATGAAAAAAATTACTGCATCTGTCTGGAACTTGAGGAAGAGAAACCTGTATTTGAGCCATTAAGAGGCTGAAGATAAAACAAAAAAGTAAAAGGAGGAAAAAGAGCATGAGAAACAAAGCAAAGAGAATCACGGCGGCAGCGCTGACAGGTGTGATGGCACTGGGACTTCTGGCAGGATGTGGCAGTTCCGGATCGGGAAGCGATTCTGGTTCAGGGGAAGAGGTGACGATACGTCTGTTGACACGTATGTCGGGGACAACACCTCAGGTAGATATTTATAATGATATTCTGGATGAGTTTAAAGAGAAGCATCCGGAAGTCAAGATCATTGACGATTCTCAGAGTGATGAATCAGCATATAATAACGTGCTTTCAACAGATATCGCATCCGGAGATATGGCAAACATTTTCCGGATCCAGGGAGTGGCAAATCTTGGAGAATATATCGATAATGGTCTGATCCTTGATCTGGAACCGTATCTTGAGGAAGACGAAGAGTGGGGCGGAGGATTTACCGAGAGTTCGCTGGACTATTATCGGGTTCCTGGATACGATGGAGTATATGCTGTTCCGTATGAATCAGGACTGATCGGTATGTACTACAATAAGGACCTGTTTGAGAAAGCCGGAATTTCTGAATTCCCACAGACCTGGACGGAGTTCCTGGATGCGATTGACAAGCTGAACGCTATAGATGTGACTCCGATTGCGATAGGAACACAATCAACATATATGGCGGGGCATCTGCACAATCTTATCTCCTATAAATGGCTGGGGACAGATATTGCAAAACAGCTCGGATCCAGAGAGAAGAGTTGGACAGACAGTGACGTGGTGGAGACGCTTCAGTTTGTGAAAGATCTGATCGATGCAAATGCATTTGACCCGAACTGCGCAGGTCTGACTGATACGATGGCGTTTACAGCATTTGAGACGGGAGAGGCCGCAATGGTCATCACGGGAGCCTGGAAGATCAGCGAATTCAAGGATCCTTCCGTGTGCTCGGTGTCAGACAGTATAGAATTTGCCAAATTCCCATATTTTGAAGAAAAGCCGGAGTATAAAGATGAAGATATGCAGAACATGAGTCCGTATATGGTAAGCGGAAAACTGGAAGGAAAAGAGCTGGATCTTACGATCGAACTTCTTAAGATGCTGACAGATCAGGATGCAACAAAGAGATTTGCGGAAGAATCTGCGACACTCATTCCGAGAACAGACGTTACCTTTGACAGCGGCAAGATCGATCCATTGCTTCAGGAAGTGATCGATGACAGCAGTACATCTACCGGAATCGGTCAGGACGTCTTTGATTTTGATCCTCTGACTTCTATGCAGGACAGAACAAGGAATTCCATAGCGAGCATGTTTACAGGAGCAACTCCGGAGGATGCGGCAGCAGAGATTCAGGCTGAGATAGACAGCAACCAATAAAAGGACAGAGGATCCCGCCAGTGATGCTGAGCGGGATCCTTTCAGAAAGGGGAAAAAATATGCTGAAAATCAAGAGCAGAAAGATCAAGGCTGGGATTATGTTGTTTATTGTTCCGGCACTGTTGATCTATGTGGTATTCCAGATCATCCCGATAATCGGCGCAGTGTTTTTTTCATTAGTAGACTGGAACGGGATTGCTGGCTCGGACATGACTTTCGTGGGACTGAAAAATTATATTGATGCGTTTCATGATCCGGACGTAATACTGTCGCTGAAAAATATGGCTAAAATGGTGATCGTAAGTGTGTTATTCCATACTCCGATCGCGCTTTTGATGGCAGTGGCAATCAATTCAAAGTGCAGAGGATACAGGGTATTTAAAGCGCTCTTTTTTGTACCGACTGTATTTCCGCTGACAGCGGTCGGTCTGATGTGGTATTTCATCTTTATGCCAACAGGGGCTTTCAATGCGCTGCTTCAGACTGTCGGGCTTGATAATCTCGTTACATCCTGGCTGGTTAATGAGTCTACGGCAATGAATACGATTGTATTTGTAAATGTATGGGCAGGCGTTGGATATTACATGGTCATCCTTCTGGCAGGACTTACAACGATTCCTGAGGACCTGTATGAAGCGGCTGCTATTGACGGTGCGTCTGCAGTGCAGAGATTTTTTAACATTACGATACCGAACCTAAAACCTATTATTTCTATGTGCGTAATGATGGATATTATTGGTTCAGTCAAAGTATTCGATCTTGTCTTCGCAATGACGCAGGGCGGCCCGAATGGTCTTACGAACCTGCCTACAACATTGATGTATAATGAGGCGTTCAAATACAGTCACTATGGCCTGGGAAGCGCAATAGGTATTCTGATCATGGTGATATGCACTGTGGCAACATTCGCGAGCAATTTTGTATCTGCTAAAGTAGGAAAGGAAGATTAGGGGGTGAATAGCTTGGCTAGGAGAAAAAAGGAAAGTAAAAAAAGCAGCGGCATGAAGAAAAAAATGACGCCGGGAAGGGGACTGATGTATGTGCTGCTGCTCGTTGCGGCAATTATCTTTGCGGCGCCGATGCTGTTTACCGTAGTATCGTCTCTGAAAACGAAGGTAGAGATTTTTTCGGAGCCCTTTTCTCTTCCGGATGTGATACAGTGGGGGAATTATGTGGAAGCCTGGACAGGGGCGAATATGAGTGTTTATTTCCTGAACAGTATTATTCAGGCGGGGGCTACGGTCATCGTGCTTGCCATTACGTCATCTATGGCTGCATATGTGTTGTCAAGATTTGATTTTAAATGTAACAAGTTCCTGATGCTTTTCTTTACGCTTGGGATGATGGTGCCAATGCATACCGTGCTTGTCCCGGTATCTTATATGATAAGTGCATTGGGACTGAAAAATAATATCCCGGCGTTGATAATGATCTATACGGCGTTTAATCTTCCGTTCAGTATCATTGTCGTGACGAGCTTTATGAAAGGCGTCAACAAATCATTGGAAGAAGCGGCGCTTCTGGATGGAGCGAGTTATTTTCAGATTTACAAAAATGTGATGCTTCCAATGACCGTTCCGGCGATTTCGACAATTTCTATTTTTAACTTTCTGAATGCGTGGAACAATATTTTATTCCCGCTGCTCTTTATCAACGATAAAGAACTGAAGCCGATCGCACTTGGGCTTTTGAACTTTAATGGCGAGCGGGGAAGCGATTATGGACCTCTGATGGCAGCAATCGTGATCACGGTTGCGGTGCCGTTGATCCTGTATCTGCTCTTCCAGGAGAAAGTAGAGGGCGGTCTGGCAGCAGGAGCTGTCAAAGAGTGAGGCGCACAGGGAAAATCGATAATGGAAAAAATTAAATGTATCGCCTGCAGTATTCTTCTGAATACTGCAGGAATTCTTATCTATGCAGTTGGGATCAGCAGTTTTGCATCGCCGAATGAGATCGCTCCGGGAGGCGCCAGTGGTATTGCGATCCTCATAAATTATATGACGGGCTGTCCGATCGGTCTGTTTGTTTTTTTGTTCAATATTCCGTTCCTTCTGGTGATCGTGTGGAAAAGATATTTTTCCTTTGCATTTGTGTGCAGTACGCTTCTTTCAACAGCAGGTCTGTCTGTGATCACGGATATGATGTCGGCGTTGCATTTTCCAATATATGACGGAAATCCGCTTCTTGCCTCAATGTTTAGTGGCGCGATGCTGGGAACGGGACTGGCTCTGGTCCATCTTGGGAGATCAAATACGGGAGGAATTTCTCTTGCAGGTCTGATCCTGCAGAAATGCAGTCCTCAGTTTCAGGTGGGAAAAGTGATCTCTGCACTGAATTTTGTAGTAGTGATCGCTTCTGTTTTTGTATATAGAAATATCGACAGTCTTCTTTATGCGGTCATCACGGTATATATATCAGGAGTGTTTATGGATCGTATTTTAGCGGATGCCGAGGCGAAATCTCTTTTGATCGTTATCGCACAGTCAACGGATAAGGTAAGGCAGGTGTTTCTGGATGAAGGGGAGGGCGTTACGGTCTTAAAAGGGGAAGGTGGATATTCAAACAGACGCCAAAGGGTGGTTATGTGTGTGACCGGGAAGCGGGAATCCGGAAAACTGCAGGAAAAAATAAGGAACGCGGATGATAATGCGCTTGTAATTGTTATGGAAGTACAGCATGTGACGGGAAAGCAGTTTGCACGGATTATATGACAGGAGGTAGGAGATGTTTTCAAAAGAGACAGAACGATGGATCGAACAACAGTTTGAGGATTTTGTGCGGAGATTTCCAGAACTTGGGAGAGAAGTCAGCAGCAGGATAAGTGTGTATGGAGCGAGCGGGACGGATGAAGAAGAAACGATATCCGGGGATGAGGTACGGTACCTTCTCAGGTATCTTTATGCGAATATGCCTCTCAGCGATGCGGTGGACTATCCGTTTGAGATTTTTCTGGAATATGCGGAACATGGCGCAATGCTGCTGAGGGACGGAATCTGGGACTGGAAAAAGGAAACTTCTGAGAGAAAAGGAGAAAGCTGTAAAAATGCGGAGGTCCTTTTCCTTGAATGTGTCGTATTTCATCGCGTAAATACAGAGGGGATCACACCTTGCAGGAGGCTTTTCTATGAGCAATTAAAAGACCGGATCATCGGTAAGAGCCTGAAAGATGCTATATTGGAGGTGAATTACTGGTGTGCGGAGGAAGTGGCATATCAGTGCAGTGATGACAGGACTCTGTCTGCAGAAGCCGTGTACCGGAGCGGAACCGGGCGGTGCGGGGAGGAATCGGTCTTTGCAGTCAACGCACTGCGCAGTGTGGGTATCCCGGCAAGACAGGTGTATGCGCACAGATGGGCACATTGCGATGATAATCATGCATGGGTGGAAGTATGGTGTGAAGGTAAATGGCACTATCTCGGAGCATGCGAACCTGAGGAAATACTGGATAAAGGCTGGTTCACAGGCGCGGCTTCCAGGGCGATGATGATAAATTCTCGGATTTACGGAAATCAGACAAAAAAAGGAAAAACTGCAGTGGAGAGCTGTGATATGACAACGGCATACCCGGAACTTGGACGTTATGCCTGTACCGTAGAATTCACCGTCCAGGTGGAAGACGCAGAAGGGAAGAAGATACGGAGAGCAGAGGTGTCCTGTGAACTTCTCAACTATGCGGAACTTGTTCCGGTCATTCGGGGAATCACGGATGAGAGAGGCATATTTAAGATGGAAAGTGGTAAAGGGAGCCTGATGATCTCTGCGAGGGCGGGAAATCTGGAAGGGAGCTGTGTCCTGGATCTTCGCAGTGAAAGAAAGTGCAGGATTATTGTGGAAGAAAAGGATTCATTTTATATGGATGATGAGTGGGTCAGTTTCGATATGAATGCTCCGGCGGAGGATCCGGATCTTTTTCAGACAGGACTGCCTGAAAAAGAAGAGGAAGCGACAGGGAAAGGAAATATGGTTTCTCAGGGAGAAAAAAGGAAGGCACAGGCGCTGGAAAGATACGGACATAAGATGGAAAACATTGGAACTCCTCCTGGTAATATGGCTGAGATCAGGCGTTTCCTTGAAGAGACGGATGGGGATATTTACTGGAAAGAAGCTCTTGTTGAAGATCTTTTGGAAAAGGATCTGAAAGACTGTACTGCGGAAGTCCTGCAGGATCATTTTACGGATGCGATGAGATGGAAATCAGAGTTTCCTGACCAGATTTTCAGGAAATATATCCTGGCGCCCAGGATAGAAAGGGAGCAGCCCGGCGCGTACAGAAAAGCGATCAGAGCCTTTTTTTCTGAAGCGGAAAAAGAAGCGTTCAGGAAAGCGCCCGGAGAGATAAGGAAATGGATCAGTGATCATATTCAGGAAAAGACGGGACAGGAGTATCTGGAACTCACCACAACTCCGGAAGGGATGCTGAGATATGGATATGGAACCGAGCGGTCAAAAGAAATTCTGTTTGTTGCGATATGCCGGACACTTGGAATACCGGCAGAGCTTGACCCTGTGGATGGAGCAGCATATGTTCTTGGAGAACCCTCACTTCGTTCTGTGCCGGTCTGGTTCCGGAGCGAGAATGGAGAAAAATGGAGTTACGGACAGAACTGGACGGTGAGCCGAAGAATATCCCATGGCTGGAAAACCATGAACTTGAAGAAGAATCTGGAAAAAGACGGAAGGGTCTTTCTGCAGGAAGGGGAATATCGTGTGATCACGACAAACAGGCTGCCGGGAGGAGACCAGTTTGCTTCGGTGATGCGCTTCCGGATAACAAAAGGAGAAGAAAAAACTATATATCTGAAGCTGCGCAGCGCGGATGTGGATGATCTGTTCATGAATATTCGGCTTCCGGATTTTACTCTGGATGGAGAGAGCGGAGAAGTGGTACCGGTCCAGAAGGAAATCGACTCATATGGAGAGCAGGTTTTTGTATGGCTGGATGCAGGAAAAGAACCAACGGAGCATATTTTAAATGAAATCCGGGAAAGCGCCGATGAGTTTGCAAAATTGGGGAAAAGTCTCAAATTTGTTTTCGGAAACAGGAGCGGAGTTGGGGACCCTACATTTCGGAAAACAGTCGGGGCACTGCCGGAAGCGGAGATATATTATGATGCAGACAACAGGAATCAGGAGATCCTTGCACGAAGAATGTACAAGGATCCCGGCGCAATGCCGTTTCTTCTTGTTGTGGATAAAAATAGGACAGGGGTCTATGCGGAAAGTGGATATAACGTTGGAACCGGGGAGATGCTGCTTCGCATTATGTCTGCTTTAACAGCAGAATGAAACGGATTTGGCAGATAATCTGGATGTAATTGAAAGAAAAACTGAATAGTGTATTTGCAAATGTTGCGATAGTGACAAAACAAGTTTTCAGTTTTTATAAATGCAGGGCAGGAATAGTAGTGTTGGTCTAAAACAGGTGCTTTAGTTCGGGAGTAATCGATATGTTGGATGTCGGATATTAATCTTAGATTAAAGCGCCTGTTTTATTAGTATGTGTGAATAGTATGGTGCAACAGAATATTGCTTGCTGTTGGCTTCATATGATGTTATCCTGTCTTTATTCCCGAAAGACGGACACATCAGATCATCGATATGTCCTGCGGGATATCTCTGGCGGAGGACGTTCTGTCCTGTCTGACCGCCGAAGAACAGGTTTCATGCTCTGAGTTCAGAGCGGATTTCCAGTTTTTGTTTGTAACAGATTGAAAAACTGAAAGCGAAGGAGTGATGCCATTGATCAAGACGTCGTAACAGTTCAGAACTGTGTATTTTTGATGGCTGGACTGTTGGAAAATTATCTGCCACTGTGTTGCAACCGGAAAATGAATTGGCTATACTGAAAGGAGAAATCCACAGATGAGTGGAAGAAAGAAACAAGACGGCCAGAGGCTGCAATGGCATCCGGCATTCGGAGCCGCGCTCCGGATCACGTTCGCGGAAGAGATCGAAAGGAAAGAGCTGGAACTGCAGGAGGAATACCTGCTGAGCAAGAAGCCTCCCCAGATCGATGTACTCATTATCAAGAAGCGGAAGGATGCATTGATACGCAAGACGATAGGAAGGATATTCCGGCAGCACAATATTGTCGAGTACAAGGCGCCGGACGATAATCTGAGCGTAAATGATTTTTATAAAGTGTATGGGTATGCCTGCTTTTATCAGTCGAATACGAACCGGATCAGGGAGATTGAGCCGACTGAGATCACGATCACGTTTGTGTGCAACCGTTATCCACGGGAAATGGTAAAGCACCTGAAAGAAGTGAGAGGAATGAGAGCGGAACAGCATTACAAAGGGATTTATTACCTGAAAGGCGATGCGGTTCCCATGCAGCTTCTGATCACGCACGAACTGACCCAGGAGGAGAATTACTGGCTGCAGAACCTGAGAACGAATCTGAAAGCAGGGGAAGAGATCAGCAGTCTGATCACAAGATATGAACCATACCGGGATTCAAAGGACTACGCTGCGGTGATGGATCTGATCACCAGGGCGAACTGGAAGGAAATGGAGGTTGAAGAAGAGATGTGCGATGCATTGAGAGAACTGTTTGCTGATGAGCTGGAAAGGGAGAAGGAGAAAGCCAGGATATCCGGGCATGCCCAGGGCCGTGCGGAAGGTCGCGCCCAGGGCCGTGCAGAGGGTCGCACAGAAGGCCGAGCAGAAGGCCGAGCAGAAGGCCGAGCAGAAGGCCGAGCAGAGGGACATGAGGAAGGCCGTGCGGAAGGACTTGAACTTGCGAAACGTATTTTTCGGCTTTCGTCAGAAGGAAAATCGCAAGAGGAGATCGCAGAGGAATGCGGGCTGTCGCCGGAGCAGGTGAGAGAGATCCTGGAGTGAAAAAGGTTTGGATTGTGATGTAATACAATTGAGAATTTAACTGTAATGGAGATAACAGGTGACTGTTGCATGGCAGATAAGTGCAGCAGTCACCTTATTTCTTTATTCAGAGACAAAGTCGGATGCCGGATCAAAAGAGAAATTAATAATTTCCTAAGATTTCCCCTCATCCCTTTTAATAAATCCCCCTTATCATATATACTGTAAGGGAGGTGATGAAAAATGTACAATATATTAGTGTGTGACGACGACAGAGAGATCGTAGATGCGATAGAAATATATCTCAGCCAGGAAGGATACCGCATCCTCAAGGCATATGACGGGATTGAGGCGCTCAGCGTCCTTGAGAAGGAGGACGTGAACCTGCTGATCATTGACGTTATGATGCCGAAGCTGGACGGGATCAGAGCCACCCTTAAGATCCGAGAGAAGAACAGCATTCCCATTATCATCCTTTCGGCGAAATCCGAGGATGCAGATAAGATACTGGGACTCAATATCGGTGCCGATGACTATGTGACAAAGCCGTTTAATCCGCTGGAGCTGGTGGCGCGTGTGAAGTCTCAGCTTCGCCGGTATACACAGCTGGGCGGAACCGTACAGGACAGAAAAGACAAGGTTTATGAAGTGGGCGGCCTGCGGATCAATGACGACCTGAAGGAAGTGACCGTGGACGGGGAGCCGGTAAAACTTACGCCGATCGAGTATAATATACTGCTCCTGCTCATGAAAAACCAGGGGAGAGTATTTTCGATAAACCAGATTTATGAGTCGATCTGGAATGAAGAGGCGATCGGAGCGGACAATACTGTTGCGGTGCATATCCGGCATATCAGAGAGAAGATCGAGATCAATCCCAAAGACCCCAGATATCTCAAAGTCGTATGGGGCGTCGGATATAAGATCGAGAAAATGTAAAAAAACGGGAGCGATGAAGGGAGATTTATGAATAAATGGTATAAGAAGACAACTGCGAAAGCGGTTATTTTTCTGCTGGCAGTGCTCAGCGGGGCAGCCTTTGTGACAAGTCTGATCGGGGCGCTGACGATTGCCGGGACGGCAAATCCTGCGGAATTGTGGCATATATCGGATAAGGCGTTTGAAGATTCGGATGATTTCAATGCGCTGGTGGAAAATTCCATGATGAAGGTTTTGCAGCAGCTGCGGCTGGAGAATCTCTTTGAGACGGACGGGGCCTACAATCCGGATAAAGTGATCGATATCATAGAGTACAGTAAATCGGACAATATCAGCGGGGAGGATGTTTCTGGGGTTGCATATACGCTGGATGAACTGGAGAACTGGAGCGAGGATTATGCAAACGGCGAAGGGGATATCTACGATGACAATGGTGTGATCGTCTGCGAGAAGCCGGATGGAAGCTATTATTACTATTATCTGAATGATTTCCTCACGCTGTTTGAGAACGGACGGCTTGTCCTTGAGATGGAGGAGGGGGCTGATCCGGATATGTTCCTGAAGGGGCTGGAAAATGGAGAGTACACCACATCGGGCCAGTATGATTTCAGGATACTTGATGATGAAAGCGGAGTACAGTATACGGACTGCTGGAACTTCGGAGAGTCTCTGAAAGAGAAATATCTCACTCAGAGCGGAAAAAACCTTCTGCAGGTAGTGAACGAAAATCCGCGCCTGAACGGGAAACTGTCGATCATCTATGACGATATCACTTCCGTGCTGAGCAGCCTGTATTCGGATATTCAGACATACAATAACGGGTGGGACTACCTGGCGGAGGGAAATACAAACCTTACGTATCTGTATATCAACGATGAGACGAAGCGGGTCGTGACAAACAGAAGTGACTATGAAAATTACGGGGAAGCTGCAGAGAATATTGAGAAGATGAAGACGGCGGATTCCGTGAAATATATGGTGGTATATCCACGCCTTAAAGACTTTGAGACAAATATGACAATCTCTGAGGCGGGCGAGTGGGATACAGTCAGAGCGTACAGCAACAGGAAAAATTTCAGCAGCACATTTGCAGTTTCGGTGAATACACAGTTCCCGATCCAGGATCAGTTTTATGAAGGAAAGCTGAACTATGATACCAATGTGCCGTATATCAGAAGTTCGCTGATCATTTCCATGGTTTCGGCAGTGGTTTTCCTCATAAGTATCGTATGGATCACTATAACTGCCGGGAGGCGGAGTGAAGATGACGAACTCCATCTGACCGCCTTTGATCACTGGAAAACAGAGATAGCTGCTGCGCTGGTCATTTTTATATGGATCTTCGGGACATGGTTTTTCTCTATGACATGGAGCGGGATTGACATCGGCGTGACCGATGCATTCTCATATGAAACAGCCGGTTTAGAATATCCGGTCTATTATTATTCCGGGCTGCTCACACAGGAATATGACCTTTTTGATTCTGTGGGACTGTTCCTGTATGGAACGTTTACATTTCTCTGCTTTTTCTGCGGATATATCAGCCTTATCCGAAGAATAAAGGGTAAGAGACTGTGGCAGGACAGTGTGTGCCGGGCGGTGATACATTTTGGAACGGAGGTGGCTTCGGAGCGTTCCGCCACTGTAAAGGTAGGAATCCTTCTCGGGATATTTATCATCCTGCAGTGGTTTGCAATGGCTTCGAACGGCTCTGCACTGTTCGCGGTAGTTCTTCTGGCAGCGGATATTGCGGTAGTCTATGTGGTGCTCAGCAATGTGATCGCAAAGAACAGACTGAAGAAAGGAATCGAGGAGATTGCCACAGGAAATATGAATTATCAGATCCCGCTGAACGGGCTGAGGGGCGGGAACCGTGATCTTGCGGAGAAGATCAATGACATCGGTAGTGGACTTAGCAAAGCGGTTGAGGAAGCCATGAAAAATGAACGGCTGAAGACTGACCTGATCACCAATGTGTCACATGATATCAAGACGCCTCTGACATCGATCATCAACTATGTGGATATCCTGAAGCGCTCTAATATCAGTGATTCGAAGATACAGGGGTATCTGGATATTCTGGAGTCGAAGGCACAGAGGCTCAAGACCCTGACCGAGGACGTGGTGGAAGCGTCAAAGGTCAGCAGCGGGAATATTTCCCTGGAATATATGGATGTGGATCTGAGGGAGCTGGTTCAGCAGACAGAAGGAGAGATGGCAGAAAAATTTGAGGCCAGGAACCTGACGGTGGTGCTGAACATTCCGGAGGAACCGGCAGTGATCCATGTGGACGGCAGAAGGATGTGGCGTGTCCTGGAAAACATCTTTGGGAACGCGGCAAAATATGCTATGCCGGGGACCAGGGTTTACGCGGATATGGTCCTGACAGAGGATTCAGTAAATTTCACTCTGAAAAATGTCTCGGAGCAGCAGCTCAATATCACGGCGGATGAACTGACAGAGCGCTTTATTAGGGGGGATCTTTCCAGAAGTACGGAAGGGAGCGGCCTGGGACTCTCTATCGCAAAAAGCCTGGTGCAGATGCAGGGAGGAGAGTTTGAGCTGTATCTGGACGGGGATCTGTTCCGGGTGAATATCCGGTTTGCCAGGGCAAAAAATCCTGCTTGAAATTTTAAAATCGATATGTTACCATAGCACTGTATGGAAAGCAGATATCAGGAAAGTTCTCCATGCAAATATTTTACGCGGCGGAAAAGCTGCATTATTGATTGAGTTAAAAGCTCAAATTTTATAAGTTGGTTACTTTATAACCGGTGTGCATGATACGCATACGCAACTTGTGAAACGGTCAATAAGAGTAGTAAAAGTAAAAATATTTGCTATATAGACTCTAACTCCTATATCTGTTTTATCTAAGGACGAATACAAAAGTTTTTCAGGATAAGATATAATGAGATGACAGGACACAGGCCGGGTGCGCATGCCCCGGACCTGTGTCCTTTTGCTTACCAGTCTGCACATGCGCCCAGGATAATATGAGAAGCCATGCAGACGGGTCTGCAGATGGCGGCTCATATTATCCTGGGCATATGGCGGACGCCATGCAGCGAGAAGAAGCTGCGAAGCAGCGGAATCGAGCTGCAGCATGTGCAGACGGACGGAAGAAGTGAGAAGCCATGCAGGCGAGCCGGCATATGGCGGCACAGGAAATCGGATTTGGAGGTTCACCATGGATAAATTATCACAGAAAAGAGCGCCCATCTATGAGGCGCTGGAGCGTTTTCGGAGAAACAGGGTCGTCCCCTTTGATGTTCCGGGACATAAGCACGGAAGGGGGAACCCGGAGCTGGTGCAGCTTCTCGGGGAGCGGTGCGTCAGTATTGACGTCAATTCCATGAAGCCTCTGGACAACCTGTGCCATCCGGTTTCCGTCATCAAAGAGGCGGAGGAACTGGCGGCGGACGCTTTCGGGGCGGACCATGCGTTCCTCATGGTGGGCGGGACCACGTCGGCGGTCCAGTCCATGATCTTGTCCTGCTGTAAAAAGAACGATAAGATCATCATGCCGAGAAACGTGCACCGAAGCGCGATCAATGCGCTGGTACTGTGCGGGGCAAAGCCGGTGTATGTAAACCCGGATGTGGACCAGAGACTGGGAATCTCGCTGGGAATGAAGAGGGACGACGTGGTGAAAGCCATTGAAGAGAACCCGGACGCAGTGGCGGTATTGGTCAACAACCCCACCTATTATGGTATCTGTTCCGACCTGAGGGCTATCGTGAAGGCGGCTCACGAGAAAGGGATGCTGGTCCTGGCGGACGAGGCCCACGGGACACACTTTTATTTCGGAAAGGATCTCCCGGTCTCTGCAATGGAAGCGGGAGCGGATATTGCGTCGGTGAGCATGCACAAGTCGGGCGGCAGTCTGACGCAGAGTTCTTTCCTGCTGACCGGAAAGGGCGTGAATCCGGGATACATCCGCCAGATCATCAACCTGACCCAGACCACGAGCGGGTCCTACCTGCTCCTGTCAAGCCTTGATATTTCCCGGAGAAATCTGGCGCTCAGGGGCGAGGAGGCTTTCCACGGTGTGACAGCTCTGGCAGAGTACGCCCGGGAGGAAGTCAATCAGATCGGCGATTATTATGCCTTCGGAAGGGAACTGGTCAATGGGGACAGCGTCTATGACTTTGACCCTACAAAGCTGTCGATCCATACGCTGGATATCGGGCTTGCGGGAATCGAGGTATATGACATATTAAGGGATGAATACGATATACAGATCGAGTTCGGTGACCTGGGAAATATCCTTGCATATCTGTCCATCGGCGACCGGATCCGGGAGGTAGAGCGTCTTGTAACAGCGCTTGCCGACTTGAAGCGGAGATATAAGAAGGATAAGGCGGGAATGCTCAGCCAGGAATATATTTCTCCGAAAGTGGTCATGACGCCGCAGGACTCGTTCTATGCGGAGAAAGAGTCGCTGCCTCTTGAGGAGACTGCGGGCAGGATCTGCAGCGAGTTCGTCATGTGCTACCCGCCGGGGATTCCGGTGCTTGCCCCGGGGGAGGAAGTGACGGATGAGATCATCAACTATATTGTATACGCGAAGGAGAAAGGCTGTTCCATGACCGGACCTGAGGATGAAAGGATCGAGCGGCTTAATGTACTGATATAAAGGAAGAGGGTGGAAGAAGATGGAAATGTGGTTTTCCGACATGCACACAGACGGCGTAAAGCTGTCCATCAAGATTGAGGAACAGCTTTTCAGCGCACAGAGTGAAGTCCAGCGGATCGACGTCCTTGAGTCAAAGGACTTCGGGAAGATACTCGTGGTGGATGGGGACCTGATGCTGACAGAGAGGGACGAATTTATTTACCATGAGATGATCACGCATGTGCCTATGGCGGTGCATCCTGATGTGAAGGAAGTCCTGGTAGTCGGAGGGGGAGACGGAGGCGTTGTCCGGGAACTGATCAAGTACGATACCATTGAAAAGATTGATGTGGTGGAGCCGGATCCGCTGCTGGTGGAGGTGTGCAGGAAGTATATCCCGGAGATAGCAGGGAGCCTGAACGATGAGCGGGTGACGATCTACCATGAAGACGGGCTGAGGTTTATCCGTTCCAAGGGTGATGCCTACGACCTGATCATCATTGACTCCCCGAATCCGTTCGGCGCAGGGGAGGGGCTTTTTACGAAGGAATTCTACGGGAACTGCTATAATGCGCTCCACGAGGACGGCGTCATGATCAACCAGAATGAGAGCCCTTTTTATACGGAAGAAGCGTTCCAGTGCCAGCGGATGCACCGGAGGATCCTGGAGACATTCCCTATCTGCCGGGTATACCAGGCGCATATCCCGTCCTACCCGTCGGGGCACTGGCTCTTTGGGTTTGCGTCGAAGAAATACCATCCTCTGGATGACCTGGATAAAGTCGGCTGGAAACTGAAGGGGATCCATACGAAATATTACGAGCCGAGGCTGCACGCAGGGGTGTTTGCCCTGCCTGCCTATGTGGAAGAGCTTCTGGAGGATGTGGAAAAGAAGGATGGAAGATAGAGAAATGTGGAAAAATGTTGTGGATTATATCGGCTGTGACGCAGAGTATGGGGAGGCAGATGTGGTACTGTTCGGGGCGCCTTTTGATTCCACCACCTCGTTCCGCCCGGGAACCCGTTTTGCGGGACAGGCGATCCGAAATGATTCCTACGGGCTGGAGACCTACAGCCCGTATCAGGACATGGAACTGACGGAAGGTACTGTGTACGACTGCGGGGATCTGGACCTGGCGATAGGGGATTCCGGCAAAGTCCTGGAACAGATCAGGGAGACGGCGGAAAAGATATTCTGTGACGGGAAAATACCTTTTATGATCGGAGGGGAGCATCTGGTGACGCTGGGGGCGGTCCGCGCTGCAGCAAAAAGATACCCGGACCTACATATCATCCATTTTGATGCCCATACGGATCTGAGGACAGATTACCTGGGGGTGGAGCTGTCCCATGCCTGTGTCATAAGGAGATGCTGGGAACTGCTCGGCGATGGGCGGATACACCAGCTTGGGATCCGGTCGGGAGAAAGATATGAATTTGACTGGGCGAGGAGCGGGCACACGGATTTTCATCCCTTTGTACTGGATGACCTGGAGGCGGTCCTGGAGAGTGTGGGAGACGCGCCGGTATATTTTACAGTGGACCTGGATGTGATGGATCCGTCCGTTTTTCCCGGGACGGGGACGCCGGAGCCCGGGGGCGTGGATTTCCTGACGCTCATGAGAGCCGTGACGAAGGTGTGCCGGGCTGCCCGCCTTGTGGGATGCGACGTGAACGAGCTGTGCCCGCCCTGCGATCCGACCGGAGCCTCCACGGCTGCAGCGTGCAAGGTCATCCGGGAGATGCTGATCGCTATCGTGAACAAGAAAGGCAGATAAACTGGATAAGTGTTACAATATGAACAGCCAGATACATCAGAGAAACGAAAGGAGAAGATGGAAATGGGAAAGATCATGATCATTGGATGCGGAGGAGTAGGAAGCGTGGCAGTGCAGAAATGCTGCCAGAACAGCGACGCTTTTTCTGAGGTGGTGATCGCCAGCAGGACAGTGTCAAAGTGCGACGCCCTGAAAGCAAAGCTGGAAGGAAAGACAAAGACGAAGATCAAGACCGTCCAGGTGGACGCGGACGACACGGCGATCCTGACAGCGCTGATCCGCCAGGAGAAACCGGATGTGGTGCTGAACCTTGCGCTGCCGTATCAGGATCTCCTTATCATGGAGTGCTGCCTGGCGGCAGGCGTGCATTACATTGACACGGCAAATTATGAGCCGGAGGATACAGCGAAATTCGAGTATAAATGGCAGTGGGAGTACAGGGAGCGTTTTGAGAAGGCTGGGCTGACCGCTCTGCTCGGAAGCGGGTTCGACCCGGGGGTGACCGGCGTGTTTTCCGCATATGCCCTGAAGCACTATTTCGACGAGATCAACTATATTGATATCCTGGACTGCAACGCAGGGGATAACGGGTATCCCTTTGCTACAAACTTCAACCCGGAGATCAATATCCGCGAGGTGTCTGCAAACGGTTCCTACTGGGAGAACGGGCACTGGGTAGAGACGAAGCCGATGGAGATCAAGCGCACATACAACTTCCCGGAGATAGGGAAGAAGGATATGTACCTGCTGCACCATGAGGAACTTGAGTCCCTGGCAGTCAATATCCCGGGCATCAAGAGGATCCGCTTCTTCATGACTTTCAGCGAGAGTTATCTGACCCACCTGAAATGCCTTGAGGACGTGGGGATGACGTCCATTGAACCGGTCATGTACAACGGGCAGGAGATCATTCCGCTGCAGTTCTTAAAGACACTCCTTCCGGATCCGGCTTCACTGGGAGCGAGGACAAAGGGAAAGACAAACATCGGCTGCATTTTCATCGGAAAGAAGGATGGAAAAGAGAAAAAGCTGTACATCTATAACGTGTGCGACCACCAGGAATGCTACAAAGAGGTGGAATCCCAGGCTGTCGCCTATACAACCGGAGTTCCGGCGATGATCGGCGCCATGCTGGTGATGAACGGGACGTGGAGACGCCCGGGCGTGTTCAATGTGGAAGAGTTTGATCCGGATCCGTTCATGGACGCCCTGAATAAGTGGGGGCTGCCGTGGAAGATTAGTGAGGATCCGGAGCTGGTGGATTAGAATCCTGCTCTGCGGAGGGGCTGTCCTGCCGGGAATTCTCATTGCGGACCCGCTTTCGCTCGGAAAAAAACGCAGCGGTACTAAGAGCGCAAAGGACGCGCTCTAAGTGCCGGCGTTTTTTTACGGTCCTTAATGAGAACACCCGGCAGGAGCAGCTTCGCAGAGGGAAGTTTGCAGTTCGTCGGAGGAAGAGAAGTTTTGAAGGGAGAGGATTATGGAGGGACGGGAACTTAAGACGCCTTGTTTTGTGGTGCAGGAGAGGAAGATACGGGAGAATCTGGAGATCCTGAAGGGGATCGAGGAGGATACGGGATGTCATATCCTTCTGGCGCAGAAGGCATTTTCCATGTATTCCTTGTATTCCCTGATCGGGGAGTATCTGGACGGGGCGACGGCCAGCGGGCTTTATGAGGCGAGGCTGGGATATGAGGAGATGGGAAAGGAGAATCATATCTTCTCTCCGGCGTACCGGGCGAATGAGATGGACGAGATCCTCAGGTACTGTGATCACATCGTGTTTAATTCTCCTTCCCAGCTCGGGAAATACGGGGCGAAGGTGAAAGCTGCGGGGCGCAGTGTGGGGCTCCGCATCAACCCGGAATGCTCCACCCAGGAGGGGCATGCGATTTACGATCCCTGCGCGCCATTTTCACGGCTTGGGACGACGCTGGAAACGTTTCGGCAGGAGCTATCAGAGGAGGACATCCGGAGTCTGGACGGACTGCATTTCCATACGCTGTGCGAACAGAACTCGGATGATCTGGAGGTGACGCTGAAGGCGGTGGAGGAAAAGTTTGGTCCTTATCTCCACGGGATGAAATGGGTCAATTTTGGCGGCGGACACCATATCACCAGACCGGATTATGACCGGGAGGTGCTCAAAAAATGCATTCGGCACATGCAGGAAACATATGGGGTGGAAGTTTATCTGGAACCGGGGGAGGCGGTGGCGCTGAACGCGGGGATCCTGCTCACGGAGGTGCTTGAGATCGTGGACAACGGGATGAAGATCGCCATCCTGGATACGTCGGCGGCGTGCCACATGCCGGATGTTCTGGAGATGCCCTACCGGCCGCCGCTCAAAGACGCGGGGGATCCGGCGGAGGAGTGCTCGGGCGAGAAAACAGAAGCAGAGGCACCGTCAGAGAATACGGTTGGAAGTGGAAAAGACGCGGGAGCATGTAACTCGGAGAAAACGTATGTTTACCGTCTCGCAGGTCCAACCTGTCTTGCGGGAGACGTGATCGGAGATTACTCCTTTGCCAGACCGCTGCAGTGCGGGGACAGGCTGGAGTTTCAGGATATGGCGATCTACACTATGGTGAAGACGAACACGTTTAACGGGATGAAACTTCCGGATATCGTCCTGGAGAGGGAGAATGGAACGTGTGAGGTTGTGCGAAGATTTGGATATGAAGATTTTAAGATGAGACTGTAAAGGAAGTCAGTCTAAAGCACAGTTGCTGTAAACTGGAAGGGATAAGAGTTTGAATCAGTAAAATTATGATTAAAATATTGAATATAATTTTGCTGAGATGTATACTATAATAAATAAAAGGTGAACAGGAGGTGCTTTTATGAATCGGGCAATACCAGATCTGGCGGAAAAACTTGTATCTATTTCTGACTTTAGCCATGGAAAAGCCGGAAAAATATGTTCGGATGTAGAAGATAATAACAGTGAATATATTATTTTAAAAAACAATCGTCCTTCTGCGGTGATCATATCAATAAAAGAGTACAAAGATGCGCAGCAAAAAATAGAAATGCTGGAAAAAATACTCAATAAGATTGAAGATATGCGTCTCGCACGGCTGGCAGAAAAAAGAAAAGATTCTCCTACGTCTCCATTTGAAGAGCTTGTGAAAGAAGAAGGACTTACAATGGAGGAACTGGAAGCTCTTGCGGAAAGTGTGGAATTAGAATGAAATGGGAGATCCGGATCGCAGATGAAGCGAGGAAAGAATACCGGAGACTGGAAGGCAGTGTGCGCCGTCAGGTTCTGGCGGGGATTTTAAAAGTATCCCGTGCGCCCCTTCCGGCACCAGACGGGTATGGAAAACCTCTGGGTAATAAGAACGGAAACAACCTTACCGGTTTTTTCAAGATAAAATACCGCGGGATAGGGATTCGGGTAGTCTATACACTTAATATAGAAAAATATCTGATGAATATCGTGGTGATCTCCCAGCGGGATGACAATCTTTGTTATGATCTTGCAGGGAAAATGTATGAAAAGTATGGTGATAATATCTTCAGTGATATGTTTGAGGAACTATGACCGGGTTACGAGCCGCTATAACTGAAAGATAAACTTATCACTCCGGTAGATCGTCCTCGCTACCTCCACCACGGTGCCTGCGGGCAGCGTCACACATTTACAGGTCAGTACAAGACAGGGAGCGTACCCTTTGACATTGAGAAGGGTGCGCTCTTTTTTGCTGAGCGAGGAGACAGTGAGCTGGGCGTTGGCTGTCTTCAGCTGGACGTAACCGCAGGAGTGGATATAGTCATACACGGAGGTGAGTGTTTTCCCGTCCTCTGCGATCCGGGGGAACAGGTCCTCCGGCAGATAGCTGATGTGGATGGCGGCAGGCTCCCCGTCCAGGATACGCAGCCGCGTGATCTTGTACACCGGCTCGTCAAAATCCACGTCGAGCATGCTGTGGATCAGGGAGTCGCCGCTGATCCTGCGGCACCCCACGTTCCGGGTCTCAAAGTTCAGTCCCATTTCCCGCATTTTCTTGGAGAAACTTTCGTCGCTCATGGAGAGGCGGATCTTTTCCCGTTTCCCGGAGAAAAAGCTCCCGTATCCCTGCATGGAGTAAACATATCCCAGTTCTTTCAGACGCTCATAGGCCTTCCGGATCTCGGACCGGGGGACCTGGAAGCGGACTGCCAGCTTGTTCTCGCTGGGCATCTTTTCCCCTTTTGTATATTTATCATTCTGAAATTCTTTGATCAGCGTGTCAGCGATCAGTTCCCAGGTCCATTTTTTTGTCATGACGATCTCCTTTTTTGTGATGATTTCCTTTTTTGACGCTCTGCTTTTTTTTGACATTCTGCCTTTTTGAAAGATTATAACAATGTAAAAATGCTCCTACAATAGTCTGCCGATCACTTTACAAAGGTTTTACGAAGAGCAGTTGGCAACTTTACAAAACATTTATAAGATGCAGGACGTACCGGAGATGACTCCGGGAGACAGGAGGAGAACAGTGATGAACAGGCGTGAAATGTCCGCCATCCTGGCAGGTGCTTCGGCGGAAGAGGTCAGAGCAGCGGCGGCGGGAATCAGGGACAGATATGAGATACAGATTCTGAAACAGCCACAGAAGACGCTGGTGATGGTCAAGGTGAGAGAGTCGGTAAAGAAGTCCCTCTTTTATCTCGGCGAGGTGCTGGCGACGGAGTGCATGGTGACAGTGAACGGCGCAAAAGGCGCCAGCGTGATGGCGGGAGACAATTTCGAGAAATGCATCAACGCGGCGGTCATAGATGGATTCATGAATACGGAAAAGATGCCGGAGTGCGGGATCCCTGAGGAAGAGAGGGAGGCTCTCCGCAGCGAGATAAAGCGGCTGGGCGAGAAACAGAAAAAAGACAGAGAGAAGCTGAACCGGCAGATCAGAAAGTCGAAAGTAAACTTTAATGTGATGGGAGAATAGAGATGGCAGAAGAGATCAGATCAGTATATCAGTTTGATTTTGTCCATGACGGACAGAAGGTGTTCCGGGAACTGCTGAGCGCTATGGCGAACCCCGGCCAGATCAGGAAGATCGGGGAACAGGCCGGGAAGTTCAAAGGAGATTATGCATCGCTGCTGGCGCTGGGATGCACACTCCTGGACAACGAAGAGAAGATGTATGTGGAGAAGAACCCCAGGCTGTCATCGGAACTGCACAACCTGACGCTGTGCAGGGAAGCAGATCTGGATCAGGCGGACTATGTGTTCCTCTCCTCAGAGATGAACTACGGTTCCATGGAGCAGATCCTGAAAAATGTAAAGCACGGAACCTATGCGGATCCCCAGGAATCAGCGACGATCTTTCTTCTGTGCAGTGAGACGGAAGGAGAGGAAGAGATGACGCTGAGAGGTCCGGGAGTGGACGGCGAGAAGAAGGTCCGGGTGTATCCATATATCAGGAAGGTCATCCGGCTCAGGAACGATCTGGAGATCGAGTATCCTCTGGGCGTGGACCTGGTGTTTGTGGACGGCAGCGGAAATCTGATCGGGATCCCGCGCCTTGTAAAGATAGACTGAGAAGGGGGACGTGAGAAGAAATGGCTTATGTAGCGGTTACCGGCGGAAGAGAGGCGATCGAGCAGTCTCTGAAGCTGCTGGAAATATTCAGGGAGAGCGGGGAGGACATCACCATCTCCTGCATTATGGAGAACATGGGGCTTCTGATCGACAAGATCATGAGCGAGGCAGGATTCTATTCCAGAGAATACGCGGCGCTGGCGCTGAAACAGTGCGAGGGAAGCGTGGAGGAGGCGGTGTTCCTTTTAAGGGCGTACCGGTCCACTCTTCCGAGAAACTACTATTCTAAGGTAGTAGATGCCTCAGGAATGAGACTGATCCGCAGGATCTCGGCGGCGTTCAAGGATATTCCGGGGGGACAGATCCTTGGTCCTACCTACGACTATTCTCACCGTCTTCTGGATTTCTCCCTGATGGACGGAGAGAAAAAGCAGGAAACGGCTGAAATGGATGCAGGAGCCGAGGAGCAGACGGAGCGGCAGACAAAAGATGCGGAGAGCAGCCTGCCGGAAAATGCCTTAGAAGAGTTGGGTGAGGAAGAGTCCGGCAGGGAAGAGTCGGGAGAGGAAGAATCAGGCGAGGATATCCGCTGCGGACGTGTGACGGATCTTCTGAAAGAGGAGGGCGTCATGGCAGAGGTGGAGGAAGACAACACGGAACCTTTCGACGTGACGAGCAATCTTCTGACCTTTCCTGCGCCCAGGAGCGCGAGGCTCCAGACATTTGCAAGGAGCGATGCGGGATTCCTGGGAGGAGTGGCGTACAGCTCCATGAGAGGATACGGCGCGGTACATCCTACCGTATCAGAGCTGCGCTGCGGATACCTGGAAATCTGCGTGCCTTATGTGCTGGACGAGGAAGATGAGATCTGCATCGGGGAGATCCTGGTGACTGAGGTGGAAGCGCTGGTGCCGTCCCACACGGAGACGGACGAGGAGTTCGCGAAGATGAGCCTGTCCGGCGGATACGGACTGATCTTCGGGAGAAATGAGAACAAGGCGATCGCCATGTCCATCGCGGACGCGAGCCTTGAGACGAAAGGGGACACGCCTTCCCAGGATGAAGAGTTTGTGCTGACACACGGGGACTGCCTTGAGATGAGCGGTTTCATCTCCCACCTCAAGCTGCCTCACTATGTAACATTCCAGTCCAGTCTGGACCGTGTCAGAGCAAAAGTCCAGCTAAGAAATGTCAAGAGGTGATATGAAAAAAGTTAAATTTTTTACAGTAGCGAAAAAAGGGTAACCT
>CALWFV010000035.1 GCA_944377745.1 uncultured Mediterraneibacter sp.
GCGGGTGTAGTTCAATGGTAGAACACCAGCCTTCCAAGCTGGATACGTGAGTTCGATTCTCATCACCCGCTTTATTTTTTTGCCGTCGTGCTGGAAGGTGCGGCGGCAAAACTGTTTTCGACATATATGTTCTTTTTTGGATTGTATCTGCCCTTATCCCTGTGCTATACTGTAAGAAAATTGTAACAGTTCAGCCATGCGGCTCCTTTCCCTCTGTGTCCTTTTGCGCTAGGCTTGAAAAGACCTCGCCAACTGCTCAATGCATCGCTGAGGGTGTTCGCCCCATGCCAGGATAAAAGAGGTCATGCCCCTTGTAAGCCAGCTTCTGTGCAAGCCTTCCTTTATCCTGACGCAAGGCTGAACTGTTACAGAAAATTATCGAAAAGAGAGATGGTAACTGAAATGAGATTTAATCTTGCTGATAACCCGGTAACCCGTGCACTTTCAAAGATCTGTGATATGGTATGCCTGAACATTCTCTGGCTGGTATGCTGCATCCCGATTGTGACGATCGGAGCGTCGACCACGGCGCTTTATTCGATCATGCTCAAGATGGTAAAAAATGAAGAAGGATATATCTTTAAAGGGTTCTTCAAGGCATTTAAGGAGAATTTCAAGCAGAGCACGATCATGTGGCTTCTGTTTGTTGTGCTCTGGATCGTCTGGTGGCTGGACTATAATTTTGCGGGATCTCTCCCGGGGACATTTGGATTTCTGTTCCGCGCCCTGTTCCTGCTTCTCGGATTTGTCCTTCTGTCAGTGATGATATATGCTTTTCCATTGACAGCGAGATACGTTAATCCAATCGGGGCGACTCTGAAGAACGCGCTGATCCTGACGGTGGCAAAGCTGCCGTATACGTTCTTGATGGTCATAGTCATTGTGGCTTCGATCCTTGGATCATTGTGGAACACAGTTACTTTCATGTTTGCGATTCCATTGTGGCTTCTGGTTGGCGGATCGCTCATAGCCTGGGTGAATTCATGGATACTGCGGAGAGTCTTTACCATATTTGAGGGAAAAGATGGAAATGGTCAATAGAAAAAAATAACAGAGGAAGAGGTTGAGGGATGAACTTTTTAGAGGAACGGATCGTAAAAGACGGAGTGGTAAAAGAAGGTAATGTACTCAAAGTCGACAGTTTTCTGAACCATCAGATGGATATTAAGCTGCTCGATCAGATGGGAGCGGAGTTTAAACGGCGCTTTGCGGACAAAACGATCAATAAGATACTGACGATTGAGGCTTCCGGGATCGGAATCGCCTGTATTACCGCCCAGCATTTTGATGTGCCAGTGGTGTTTGCGAAGAAGTCACAAAGCATCAATCTGGATGGCGAGATGTATGTGGCGGAGGTAGAGTCCTTTACGCATAAATGCATCAATCACGTAATTGTAGCGCAGAAGTTTCTGGAACCTGAGGATCATGTGCTGATCATTGATGACTTCCTGGCCAATGGCTGTGCGCTCCAGGGACTGATCCAGATCGTACAGTCGGCAGGCGCGACGGTTGAGGGGATCGGGATCGCCATTGAGAAGGGCTTCCAGTCCGGCGGACGCATCATAAGGAACCTGGGATATCAGCTGGAGTCTCTCGCCATTGTTGATGGGATGGATGCCGAGACGGGGAGGATCGATTTCCGGCCCTAGGGGGAAATGACGGTAGTTTTAGGGCGGAGAGAGCAGGAGAAAAAATGAATGTAAATAAGAAAGTTCAGCAGATGTCTGAGTGTGGACCAGCCCTTGTAAGGGGGCTGGTCTTTGATATGGACGGACTTCTTCTTGATTCGGAGAAGCTGGTAAAGCGGACCTGGGACTATGCGGGGAGTCTGCTGGGGTATGAGGATTTCGGGGATCATATCTATAATACTGTGGGATTTAATCTGAAGAGGCGGACCCGCTATTTCAGGGAGAATGTGAGCGAAGACTTCCCTATGGAATGGTTCGCGGACGTGACGCGGAAGAAGTATCATGAGATTGCAGACGAGGAAGGCGTTGAGGTAAAAGCCGGAGCAAGAGAACTTCTGGAGTATGCAAAAGAGAAGGACTACCGGATCGGGCTTGCCACATCCTCCCGGAAGATTCATGCGGAACAGTCTCTGAAAAGTGCCGGTCTCTTCTGTTATTTTGACGGGATGGTATTCGGCGATGTGGTGAAGGAAGGAAAGCCGGCGCCTGAGATATATCTTCGGGCATGCCGTCAGATCGGAGTGGAGCCGTCGGAAGCTGTGGCGCTGGAGGATGCACCATCAGGAGTGATCTCGGCACATGCGGCAGGAATGCGGGTTATCGTAGTGCCGGATCTTGTGGAGCCGCCGGAGGAGATCATCGGGCTTGTGTGGCACAGGGCGGAAAGTCTGGCAGAAGTTCCAGCTATGTTGGAAGAGGAAAGGGGTGTAATGGTGCAAAAGCCTGTTTTATGAAAAACGGTTCAAAAAATCTTTAGAATTTCTTAGGAATCTTATATCAGCCTCCTTTAGATTTACAGGATATCCTGTAAACAGTTAAAGGAGGCTGTTTCAATGAATATCCAGATACTGACAGATTATTTCATACAGTATGGCGCGTTTTTTATCTTTCTGATCGTCTTTCTGGAATATCTGAACCTTCCGGGTTTTCCTGCCGGAGTGATCATGCCGCTGGCGGGGATCTGGGCGGCAAAAGGAGAGATCAGTTTTCCGGTGGTGATGATACTCAGCGTACTGGCAGGGCTTGCGGGAAGCTGGCTTCTGTATCTGCTGGGGAGGATCGGAGGGGTAAAACTTCTGGGATTTTATTTCAGGAAATTTCCCGGACAGAAGGATGCGGTAGAGAAAAAGATCGCATATCTCAGGGAGAAAGGATGCATTGGCGTCTTCTTCAGTAAACTGCTCCCGGTGGCGAGGACGCTCATCTCCGTTCCGGCGGGAATGATAAAGATGAACTTCGCGAAATATACGATCAGTTCGGTCTGCGGAGTATTCCTCTGGAATCTGGCATTTGTGGGAGCCGGATACTTTTTCGGGGAAAAGGGATCGACATGCTGGCATAAGGACGCCGCGGAAAAGAAGGGGCAGAAAAGCAGGGTTGCCAGAGAGAGGGAGATGGATTAGAATCAGTAGTGTCTGGAAAATAGATGGAATATTCTGACAATATTATGCAGCAGGTGCCGTGTACCTGTGAAAAAGTACACGGCACCTGTTAAAAAATAAACGATCATAAAAGGAGAGGGAAAATGGAAACGAGCAACATTCTGGTTGTGGAAGATGACAAGGAGATCAGGGAAGGAGTCCAGATCTATCTGCAGAGCCAGGGATACAGGGTATTCCAGGCGGCGGACGGGATCGAGGGTCTCGAGATCATAGAGAAGGGGGAGATCCATCTGGCGATCGTGGATATCATGATGCCCAGGATGGACGGGATACGGATGACCATGAAACTTCGGGAGAAGTATGACTTCCCGGTGATCATGCTGTCAGCGAAATCGGAGGAGGTCGACAAGATCACAGGTCTGAATATCGGCGCCGACGACTATGTGACAAAGCCTTTTACGCCGATGGAGCTGATGGCGAGGGTGAATTCCCAGCTCCGGCGGTACCGGAAATTTCTGGAGAAGCTGACGCCGAAGGAAAATGTGCATGTGATCGGGGGACTGGAGATCAACGAGGATACGGTGGAGGTATCGGTGGACGGTGTTCCCGTGAGGCTGACGCCCATCGAGTACAAGATCATCCTGCTTCTGGCGAAGAATCCGGGGAGGGTGTTCTCTTCCGAGGAGATCTACGAGAGAGTGTGGCAGGAGAAAGCGATCAACACAGATACGATCATGGTGCATGTGAGGAACATAAGAGAGAAGATTGAACTGGATCCGAAAAATCCAAAATATTTAAAGGTGGTGTGGGGTGTTGGATACAAAATCGAAAAACAGCCATAAACTTGGCGTGGTCTTAGTCTTTGTGTTTTTGCTGGCATGTTCCCTGGTGATGATGGGGCAGTATGGTCTGATCAGGAAACAGCTTGAGAGCGAGACGGATCAGGGCGTCCGGCAGCAGGAAGCGCTCCTGTCGATGGGGGACGACCTGATCGAGGGAAGCTATATCCTGTACAATGAATATTCCGGCGATACAGAACTGTCGGATCTTGATTTCCTCAACGAATACGGTCAGAGGGATTTTGACCTTACGAGAAGGTTCGTGGAATACGGAGTGTTTGACAGTAAGGGGAAATCACTTCTGGATGAGACGTCGGATCTGGAGTCGACCCGGCTTCAGAGGGCGCAGCAGTATTATGCGTTCCAGGCGGAATATGATTTCTCAGATGAAGGAGAGCTCTCTGACGTTCAGGTGACCGGGAAAAGCCTGACGGCGCAGGAGGAATATGAGCTTGAGTCAGCTTATCTGAATGATGCGGAGAACGCGATCTACGGAGGGTATGTGACAGAGATCACAGAACCTGCCGGAGTCAAGGTGATCTACGGGATGACTTCCGACAGCCTGGCTTCTTATACAGAGGCGGTATATCCTCAGGAAACGGGGCTGTACACGCTGTATACGCTGTCATCGTTCCGGGATATGTTTGAGATCCTGATCCTTGCGGTGATCGCGGCGGCGCTTCTGCTTCCCTGTGTAAAACGGCTGGATATCAGTGAGATGAAAGCGTTCCGCGTACCCTTTGAGATTCCTGTGTTTGTACTGTTCTTACTGATGGCGGCGGACATTTTCTGGATGACGGGGGCTGTGGTTTACAGTACGCTGGAGGGAAGCCGTTTGAATTCCGGTCCGGGAATGCTGATGAACGTCCTGATGTGGATGTGCGTGTTCGGTATTTTCTTCTGGGCGTTCACATCCCTGCGGGCGATCATCCGTATGAAAGGAGCGTACTGGCGCGAGAGGACTTTCGCTTACAGGCTGTACCGCTGGATCCGGTACGGAGAAGGCGGCGGGAAAAAGATCAGGGAAGGCGTTGCAGGCGTGTTCAGGAAAGGGAAAAAATTCTTTGCGGATCAGTATGACGCGCTCCTGCATCTGGATTTTAAGGATAAGACGAACCGTACGATCCTGAAGATCGTGGCAGTCAACTTTATCATCCTTGCCGTTGTATGTCTGTTCTGGTTCTACGGGATGTTCGCGCTGATCATCTATTCGGTCCTGCTGTTTTTGTTCCTGCGCAGATTTACCAGGGATCTTCAGGACAAATACAGTCTGCTCCTGCAGTCGACAAACGAACTGGCGGAGGGGCACCTGGACGTCCCCATCGAAGGAGATATGGGGCTGTTCAACCCGATCCGGGAAGAGCTGAAGAAGATCCAGAAGGGATTTAAGAAAGCGGTCGAGGAAGAGGTTAAGAATGAGCGGATGAAGACCGAGCTGGTGACCAATGTGTCCCATGACCTGAGGACGCCGCTGACGGCGATCATCACCTACACAGACCTTCTGAAAAATGAGACGGATGAGGAAAAGCGAAAAGAGTATATTGAAGTGCTGGAGAAGAAGTCGCTGAGACTGAAAGTGCTGATCGAGGATCTGTTCGAGATCAGCAAGGCGGCAAGCAAAAGCGTGAAGATGAATTACATGAAAGTGGATATCGTGGATCTGCTGAAACAGGTCGGACTTGAGAATGACAGCAGAATTAAAGAAGCGGATCTGGAGTTCCGCTGGAAACTGCCGGAGCATAAGATCGTCATGTGGCTGGACAGCCAGAAGACATACCGGATCTTTGAAAACCTGATCGTTAATATCACAAAATATGCCATGCCTCATACAAGAGCATACGTTGAGATGACGGACGGGGAGAAAGGCGTGCACATCTCTATGAAAAATGTCTCTGCGGCGGAGCTGGATTTCAATGTGGATGAGATCACGGACCGTTTCGTGCGGGGAGATTCCTCCAGGAATACGGAAGGCTCCGGGCTCGGACTCGCGATCGCCAAGAGTTTTGTGGAACTTCAGCACGGAACTCTCACGATCTCCACAGAGGCGGATCTGTTCAAGGCGGATATCACCCTGCCAAAGATGGAGATGCCTGAGGAGTCCCGGGAAATGAAATAAGATTTTACCTGAATATGATGAAAATAAGCCCTGCATATGATACTATGGTCGTATGCAGGACTTTTCTGCGCAATAGACCATGCAAGCGGCTGGTGTGCCTGCACGGGCAGGCGTTTGCAGGCCGAAGCGGAGCGCAGGCCAGAAAAGCAGGAATTATTTCCCGCAGGGGAAAAGAAGGAGGACGAAGAGATGAGATATGAGATCAAGGGCGACACACTGCCGGTAGTGATCTGCTACCTGGACGGAGGAGAACAGATGATCACAGAGAGGGGATCCATGAGCTGGATGTCTCCGAACATGAAGATGGAGACCACGTCGAACGGAGGGATAGGAAAGGCTCTTGGAAGGATGTTCGCGGGGGAGGCGCTGTTCCAGAACCGGTATACCGCAGAGGGCGGAAACGGGCTGATCGCGTTCGCATCCAGTTTTCCGGGGCAGATCATGGCGCGCCAGATCAGCCCGGGAAATGAGATCATCGTGCAGAAGTCAGGATTCCTCGCGGCGGAAGCGGGAGTGGAACTCTCTGTGTTCTTCCAGAAAAAACTGGGGGCAGGATTCTTCGGCGGGGAAGGTTTTATCATGCAGCGGCTCTCCGGCCAGGGGATGGCGTTCCTGGAGTTTGACGGGCATGTGGTGGAATATGAGCTTCAGCCGGGGCAGCAGATCGTGGTGGATACGGGATATCTTGCCGCGATGGAGGGCTCGTGCAGCATCGAGATCAAGAGTGTGCCGGGGATCAAGAATATGGTATTCGGCGGCGAGGGACTCTTTAACACGGTGGTGACCGGACCGGGACGGGTGTGGCTCCAGACCATGCCGGTCTCCAATGTGGCGGAACTGATCATGAAGTTCATGCCGCCGAAATCATGATGGTCAGGCTGAGGAGATATGGAAGAATCATATGTATTGCAGATAAAAGAACGGCAGTTTTCTGATCTGTACCTGTGTTTCTGCGGATATGCGAAATGCAGTCCGGGACACAGTTTCGGTCCGGCTGTCCGGCCAAACTATATCATCCACTATATCGTGGAGGGCAGAGGGAGCTACACGGTCGACGGGGTAAAATATGAACTGGAGGCAGGACAGGGATTCCTGATCCAGCCCGGAGTGCAGACGTTTTACCAGGCGGATGAGAAGGAACCGTGGAGTTATCTGTGGGTGGGATTTGACGGAAACCGCGCGAAGGGATATCTGAGAGGGATGGGGCTGGGGGAGAACAGCCTGATCTACCGCAGCAGCCACGGAGAGAGGCTGAAACAGACCGTGCTCAGCATGCTGCGGCACAATACCTACACGGCGTCGGATCAATTTCTTCTGGAGGGGCTTCTGTATTCTTTCTTCGGGACACTGTCAGAGGATATGGATATCCTGGCTTCGTCGGAGACGAACACTGGAAGCCTGTATGTGAGAAGGGCGGTAGAGTTTATCCAGAACAATTACTGTAATCCTATCCACATCACCGATATCGCGGAATATGTCTGTATCAACAGAAGCTACCTGTATACTCTGTTCCAGAAAGAGCTGGGCATGTCACCCCAGGAATATCTGACCAACTACCGGCTTACTCAGGCGGCGGAACTGCTGGTCATAACTGATATTTCCATAGAAAGTGTTGCCCTCTCCTGCGGGTACAGCGACCCGCTGGTTTTTTCCAAAGCATTTAAGGTGAAAAACGGGATCACACCGTCCGCGTATCGGAAGAAAGACCGGAAGGAACAGAGAGAAAATCGGAAGAAGAATGAAGCAAAACTGGAAGGACTGTAGGGAAACCTGCAGTCCTTCTTTTAACATTTTGACTGTTTGGTACAACATCAGTGCCTGTTATTTCTGATGCATTTTTTTATAATAGCTATACGGCAAGAGATCGCAGTCCGCACCGTTCACCGGCGGGCGGTCATGAAGGCGCGGACAGCAGGATCGTGGAGAAAGCGAAGGAGGAACAGGCATGAGCATTATATTTAACGAAAAGAGCAGGACATTCCATCTGTTTAACTCAGAGATCAGCTATATTATGGCGGTGCTTCCGAACGGGAACATGGGACAGTACTATTTTGGAAAACGGATCCGCGAGAAGGAGGATTATTCCTATCTTCTTGAGATGGTCCCCCGTTCCATGGCGGCATATGTGTTTGAGGGTCGGAGGACATTATCCCTTGAGCATGTGAAACAGGAATACGGTGTTTACGGGTCGTCGGACTACCGGTTCCCGGCGGTGGAGATCCTTCAGGAAAACGGCAGCAGGATCTCGGATTTCTGCTATGTGAGCCATACGGTAACGGCAGGGAAACCGAAACTTAAAGGACTGCCGGCTACTTATACGGAGAAGGAGGATGAGGCGGAGACGTTGACCCTTCTGCTGAAGGATGAAGTGACGGGAGTCCGGCTGGAGCTCCTCTATACTATCTTTGCGGAGGGAGGCGTCATCGCCAGAAGCGCCAGATTCGTAAATGAAGGAGAAAGCGCGGCCCACCTGCTCAAGGCCATGAGCCTGTGCCTGGACCTTCCGGACTGTGATTATGACTGGATCCAGTTCTCAGGCGCCTGGGCAAGAGAGCGCCATATGAAGACGAGAAAGCTGGAGCAGGGGATCCAGTCCGTGGGAAGTACGAGGGGGCATTCCTCCCATGAACACAATCCGTTTGTCATACTGAAGCGCCCCACTGCGGATGAATTCCAGGGGGAAGCGATCGGCTTCAGCCTGATATACAGCGGAAATTTCCTGGCCCAGGCAGAGGTGGATACCCACGATACAACTCGAGTGCTCCTGGGGATCAACCCGGAGAGTTTTGACTGGAAACTGGAGCCGGGGGAGGTGTTCCAGACGCCGGAGGCGGTCATGGTCTATACAGACCGGGGGCTCAATGATATGAGCCAGACGCTCCACCGGCTGTACCAGAAGCGCCTCGCAAGAGGATACTGGAGAGACCGGGTGAGACCGATCCTGATCAACAACTGGGAAGCAACCTATATGGACTTCAATGAGGAAAAACTGCTCCGGATCGCTCAGAAGGCGAAGGAGAGCGGGATCGAACTGTTTGTCCTGGACGACGGCTGGTTCGGAGCCAGAAGGGACGATACTGCCGGTCTGGGAGACTGGAAGGCAAACACAGATCTGCTCCCGGGCGGGATCACAGGGATCGCGCAGAAGATCGAGGACATGGGGATGAAGTTCGGACTCTGGTTTGAGCCGGAGATGGTGAACAAAAACTCGGACCTTTACCGGGCGCATCCGGACTGGATCCTTTCGGTCCCGGGGAGAGGGCAGTCACAGGGAAGATATCAGCATGTGTTAGATTTCTCCAGGAAAGAGATCGTGGATCATATCTATGACAGCATGGCGGACATCCTGGGAAATGCGAAGGTTTCTTATGTGAAATGGGATATGAACCGCAGCATCACGGAGTGCTGGTCCGCGGCGCTCCCGGCAGACCGCCAGGGGGAAGTGTTCCACCGCTATATCCTGGGCGTGTATGATCTGTATGAGAGATTGACCTCTGCATTTCCGGAGGTACTGTTCGAGTCCTGCGCAAGCGGCGGGGCGCGGTTCGATCCGGGGCTTCTGTACTATGCTCCCCAGGGATGGGCGAGCGACGACTCGGATGCTGTCGAGCGCCTGAAGATCCAGTACGGGACCTCCTACTGCTATCCCATCAGCAGTATCGGAGCCCATGTTTCCGCATCCCCGAACCACCAGGTCGGGAGGAACACGCCGCTCTCCACAAGGGCAAATGTGGCATGTTTCGGTACCTTCGGCTACGAGCTGGATCTGAACCGTCTCACGGCGGAAGAGCAGGAAGAGGTAAAGCGCCAGGTAGAGTTCATGAAGAAGTACCGGGAGCTGCTCCAGTTCGGCACATTCTATCGGCTGAAGAGTCCCTTTGAGGGAAATATCACGGCGTGGATGGCAGTCAGCGAAGACCGGAGCAAAGCCATCGTCGGCTGGTATAAAGTCCTCAACGGGGCAAATATGCCGTATATGAGGCTGAAGCTGGCGGGACTGGATCCGGACCGGGAGTATACGGTGCGCGAAGAGGGGGAAGCCCACGGGAAGGCGTGCGGCAGTTTTTACGGGGACGAACTGATGAACGCGGGGCTGATCACCACAGACAGCAGCGCAGGGGATGTAATGCCCGGTCTGGAGCAGGGACTGCATCTCTCGAAAGATTTTGACTCAAGGATCTTTGTGCTGGAGTGAGACTGGAATTAATGTAAGAAGGCTGATCCATTTGTAATATGGAACGGTCTTCTTTTTTGGCAGGATTAACTTAAAATAAATTAATTCTTTGGTTAAAAAGTATATTGACAAAAAACAAAAAATAATTAATTATAATTAAAAAAGAAAATGACCTGACATGGCGAGGAGGAAATGATGAATATAATATATGACGAAAAAAACGAAACCTTTCTGCTGCATACAGAGAAGACGACTTATGGGATTGCGGTCGTAGACGGAAGATATCTGGAACATATGTATTATGGGGCGTCCCTTGACAATGCGGATATCCGTTATCTTCTCAGAGAGGATGAAAATCCCGGCGTGCCTTCTGCCAACAAAAGGGAAACAGGGGCGTTTCTGGACTGTGCTCCAATGGAGTTCCCTGAGACGGGGATGGGGGATTATCGGGAGAGTGCTTTCTGTATCAGGAGCATGAGCGGTTACAGAGCCAGTGAGCTGACTTACGAAGGGTATGCGGTCGAAGACGGCAAACCAGAGCTGGAGGGGCTTCCGGCCACATGGGGAGAAAAAGAAAACTGCAGGACGCTGAAACTCTTTCTGAGGGACAGGCTGCTGGGGGCAAGAGTGACCCTCCTGTATTCTGTCTTTGAAAGCTCGGACGCAGTCACAAGATCCGTGATCGTGGAAAATAAGGGGGAAGAGCCGTTTTATATTGAGAAGATACTTTCCGCCTGTCTGGATATGGATGACAGAGGATTTGAAGTCCTGGGGCTGTTCGGATCCTGGGCGAGAGAGAGGCATGTCCAGAGGATGCCTCTGGGATACGGAAGACAGAATATTGCTTCCTTTAAGGGGAATTCCAGTCATCAGGAGCATCCGTTCATGGCTCTTGTTACTCCGGGGACGACGCAGGACAGCGGAGAAGTTTATGCTATGAATTTTGTCTATTCGGGAAATTTTATCGCGCAGGCTGAGAAAAACCAGTTTGATTCTGTCAGGATGATGATGGGGATCCATCCGGAGGGATTTACCTGGAAACTTGAGCCGGGGCAGTGCTTTACAGCTCCGGAGGTGGTGATGACCTATTCGTCGGAAGGTCTGGGAAAGATGACGAGGACATTTCACGACCTGTACAGAAACCATCTCATAAGGAGCCCTTACCTCCATGAAAAAAGACCGATCCTGATCAATAACTGGGAGGCCACTTACTTTGATTTTGACGAGAAGAAACTGCTTGAGATCGCGGAAGAAGCCTCTGAACTCGGGATCGAGATGCTGGTCATGGATGACGGATGGTTCGGGAAACGGAGTATGGACGACAGTTCCCTGGGTGACTGGTATGTAAATGAGGAGAAGTTAAAAGGCGGGCTGAATGCCCTGGTTGAGAATGTTAAGCAGACCGGGATGAAGTTTGGGATATGGGTCGAGCCGGAGATGATCTCTCCAGAGTCGGAATTGTACAGGAAACACCCGGACTGGGCAATCCAGATCCCCGGAAGGGATATCACCCAGAGCCGAGCTCAGTATGTCCTGGACCTTTCACGGGAAGAAGTGGCAGACGAAGTGTATGAGATGATCGCGGCAGTCCTGCGCAGCGCTGATATTTCCTATGTGAAATGGGATATGAACCGGCAGATCGCGACGATGGGGAGCAGTTCTCTTCCGGATGACCGCCAGGGAGAGCTGGCCCACAGGTATATCCTTGGCGTGTACAGGATGCAGGAACGGCTGATCACGGATTTCCCGGAACTCCTTCTGGAAAACTGTGCCAGCGGAGGCGGAAGGTTTGATCCCGGCATGCTTTATTACAGCCCGCAGATCTGGTGCTCGGACGATACGGATGCGGTCGAGCGTCTGGCGATCCAGGAAGGTACGGCAATGCTGTATCCTGTGTCAGCGATCGGAGCGCATGTCAGCGTATGCCCGAATCATTCTGTTGGCAGGACGACGCCTTTTGAGACGCGGGGAGACGTCGCGCTCCTGGGAACATTCGGATATGAACTGGATATCACGAAACTGTCTCCGGAAGAAAAGGACCTGGTAAAGGTTCAGGTGGAAAAATATCATAAATATAATGATCTGATCCGCGAAGGAGACTATTACCGTCTTGCATCTGCTGCGGAAAACAGATATTATGATAGTTGGATGATCGTTGAAAAGGATAAGAGCCGGGCGCTTCTGTTTTATGTCCAGGTGATGGCCCGGGCAAATGCAAAGAGCAGGTTTATAAGGCTTGCGGGACTGGATCCGGAGAGAAGATATGAGGCGGAAGGGAAGGAATATACAGGAAATACCCTGATGCAGGCGGGGATACGTATCCCGGCAGAGTTCGGAGACTTCAAAAGCAGGCTGATAGAGATCAGAGGCAGATAGAAAAGAAGAGGTAGCGCGTATGGGGCAGAAAAAGAAAGTAAAGCTGGAAGATATCGCTGACAGGCTGGGAGTGAGTATCGTTACGGTATCTAACGCCCTGAAGGGAAAGAAAGGCGTCGGTATGAAGCTTCGGGAGAAAATCGTCCGGACAGCGGAAGAAATGGGATATCACAGCGTGCCCCGGGAAAAGAAAGTGCAGGATTCTTATATTATCGGAGTTGCAGTGGCGGAAAAGTATGTGAAAGAATTTCCGTCTTTCTATATGGAAATCTACCAGAGGATCGCGGGAGAAGCGGTGAAGAAAGGTCATCTTACCGTGCTTGAAGTGGTGACGCCGGAAAAGGAGAGCATGGAAAAACCGTTTGAACCTTTCCTCGAAAAGAAGACGGCGGGACTGATCCTGATCGGAGAACTGAAAAAAGAATATCTCCAGGCGATCAGGGAGAACTATGATATCCCCGTTGTGTGCGTGGACTACTATGATATCTATGAAGACCTGGATTATATTGTGACAGACGGGTTCGGCGGTATGACGCAGATGACGGAGCTTTTGCTGGAACAGGGATACCGGGACCTGATGTTTGTCGGGACGCCGGATGCGACGAAAAATATCACGGACCGCTATCTTGGATACTGCAAAGCGTTGGAAAAAGCGGGGATAGAAAATGCACAGTCCAGAGTGCTCATGGACCGCGATTTTGTGAACGGAGATTACCGGATCGATATCCGGCTTCCGGAAAAACTTCCGGAGGCGTTCGTGTGCAACTGCGATAAGACAGCGGGGATCCTGATAAGAAAGCTGGCGGAGCGGGGGATCCGGGTGCCGGAAGACGTATCCGTAGTGGGATTTGATGATTATAAGGCTCAGCTTACAGGCGATCTGAAACTGACGACTTATGAAAACGATGAGAAGGTGATCGCGCAGATCAGCATGAATACTCTTCTTAAGAGGATCGAGGGGAAAAGACATGCCGGATGCGTGCGTATCGTGGAAGGAAATGTCGTGGAAGGGCATACCGTGAAAATGAGGAGGGTGCAGCGTGTCTGATGTAACGATGAAAGATATTGCCGGGGCGGTCGGGGTGAGCGTGGTCACGGTCTCGAACGCACTGTCCGGCAGGAAAGGCGTCAGCGAAGATGTCAGATACCGGGTCGAAGAAAAAGCCCGGGAACTGGGATATGACCTGAGAAGAAATGAACGGCAGGCACAGGGGACGGTGATCGGCGTGATCGCTCCGGAAAAATATATCACAGTAGGAAATTCTTTTTACTGGACGCTCTACCAGCATGTTGCGTATGAGGCGGCAAAAGTTCAGAGTGTAACGATGCTGGAGATACTTACGTTCTCTATGGAAGAAAGAGAAGAACTGCCCAAGCTGATGAAAGAGAAGGCGATAGGCGGTCTGATCATAATAGGCTGGATGTCCCGGTCCTATGTGGAGAAGATCGTATCGGCGGCGGAAGTCCCTGCTGTTCTTCTTGATTTTCAGATGAAAGGGCTTCAGTGCGATTCGGTGATGTCCAGCAACTTTGTCGGGATGTATAAAATGACGAGATATCTGCTGGAGAGAGGACACAGGGACATCGCTTTTGTGGGATCTGTCCAGGCGAATGATAATATCCTGGATCGCTTCTACGGTTACCGGAAAGCTCTTATCGAGGCAGGGATCCGTATGAGGGAAGAGTGGATCCTTGAGGACAGAGACCTTCAGAAGGGACTGAGCAAGGTTGAAGTGCCGGAAAATATGCCCAGCGCTTTTGCATGCAACAGCGACTGGGCGGCAGGGCTTCTCTACAACATCCTTTCGGAGAGAGGATACCGGATCCCGGAGGATGTCTCTATTGTGGGATATGATAATTACCTTTATGGAAACAGCTTTTCAGAACGCCTGACAACATATAATGTTGATATGCGGGCGATGGCGCATCAGGCGGTGAAATTTTTGAAAGAAAAGATAAAAGGGGACGAAAAGCACTGGAGGACAAGGTATATTGACAGTGTTGTGATAGAGCGGAGCAGTGTAAAAACTTTAATATAAGAAAAGTATGGATATTCAGGCGGAGTGCTGTAAATGTATCGGAAAGAGCGTTTGCGGCACTCTTTTTTGACGCTTGTTTTTGGCAATGATAACTTAAAAATTAAAAGAAAATTAATCTGATTAAAAATAAGTTAAGTTTAAAATAAAACGTCTTTTTGGCGAATTTTATTATAAAAATTACCAAAAAGCAGATGCAAAAAATGTATAAATGGTAGAAATGACGAAGAATTATGATAAAATATTGAAGTTAAAATAAATTAATGATAAGATTAAAACAACTTAAAAAAGGAGGGGAAAAATGAAAAAACAAACTTTAAAACGTGCGGCATCATTGGCAATGGCATCAGCAATGGTATTCTCGCTGACGGCATGCGGAGGCGGCGGAGAAGACAACGACGCTTCTTCAAGCGGTGAGGCGGTTCCCACCATTGATCAGATCACAGTGGGAGAGGACTACACGGATATTGAGGCGGATATCACAGTCCTGACCAACAGAACGGATATCGTGGACACGGTATACGCAGGATACGCAGAACAGTTCATGGAACTGTATCCGAATATCAATGTGCAGTATGAGGCGGTCACAGACTATGAAGAGTCGCTGACACTGAGACTGACCACAGGCGACTGGGGCGATCTCTGCTTCATCCCTACCGGTGTGGATAAGAGCGAGCTGAGCAACTATTTTACTCCGCTGGGAGACTACGACACACTGGATCCGATCTACAACTTTGTTTCTGAAAAAACCTACGATGGGACAGTATACGGAATCGCCAACGGCGGTACAGCCAACGGCGTTGTGTACAACAAAAAGGTATGGGCTGACGCGGGGATCACAGAGCTTCCGAAAACTCCGGACGAGTTCCTGGAAGACCTGCAGACGATCAAGGACAACACCGATGCCATCCCGCTGTACACAAACTTCTCGGCAGGATGGCCGATGGGAGCATGGGATGCCTATATCGGGATCGCAGCGACAGGAAATCCGGATTATATGAACCATGACATCGTACATACCAAAGATCCGTTTGCAAAACAGGACGACATGACAGGACCGTACGCAGTTTATTACACCTGCTATGAGTCGGTTGCAAGAGGTCTTGTTGAGGAAGATCCGGCCAGCAGCGACTGGGAATCTTCAAAGACAAGGATCAACAACGGCGAGATCGCTACGATGGTACTCGGATCCTGGGCTGTACAGCAGTGCAAGGATGCAGGAGACACTCCGGACGATGTGGGATACATGCCGTTCCCGATCACAGTTGACGGAAAACAGTACGCGGGAGCAGGCGGAAACTATTCCTTCGGTATCAATAACCAGGCAAGTACGGACAACCAGATCGCAGCAATGGTCTATCTGAAATGGCTCATTGAAGATTCCACGATCTATGAGGATGAGGGAAGCATCCCTGCGCTCAAAGGCGAGGAACTCCCGGACGCTCTGGCGGATTTCGAGGGTGTAGAGCTTCTCTCCGACAACCCGCCGGTGGAAGGAGAGGAAGAGCTGTTCAATGACGTGAACAATGAGAGTGAAGTGGGGATCAACAATGACGATTACCCGAACTGTTACCTGCTGGAGAGCGCGCTGTACGGAACAAAGACACTGGACGAAGTGGTCGGCGAGTGGAACGAACAGTGGTCCGCGGCTCAGGAAGCGCTGGGAGTGGACGTCAATATGTAACACGCGCAGGGGAGAGGGCGGCCTCGCGGCTGCCCTTTTTCTCCGCAGGGTTCCTTATATGAGAGGAGGATATCAATGAGTAAACAGGCAGCGGCAGTTCCGAAAAAGAAACGGAGCTTTATGGAACTGATGAAAAGAAGAGAGGTGCAGAGAGGTCTTGTGATCGTTCTGTTCATGTTTGTACCGCTTCTTCTTTTAATGACTTTTACCTATATACCGTTTGCTAAAATGGTACAGTTCAGTTTTTATGATATGAAATATATCGGTGAGAGGACTTTTGTGGGACTCCAGAACTATATCGACGTCTTCCAGAGAGAAGACATCTTCAGCTCTCTGTTTGTCAGCCTTTACTACATGGGCGGAGCCATCGTGCAGCTTGCGCTTGCGCTGTTCTTCGCATCGCTCATGGTGTTCAAGGAGAGAGGGGCAAGCTTTTTTAAGGGGGCGATGTTCTTCCCGTACCTGATCTGCGGTATCGCGATCGGATTTATCTTCAAATTCTTCTATGCGAGAGGATTTGTTCTTGACTCTATCCTGCAGATGTTCGGTATGAACATGGAAGATATCCCGATGTGGCTGCAGGACCAGAGCATTAACAATATCGCTCTTGCGGCGACTTCTGTGTGGAGGTACACAGGGCAGAACATGATCCTGTTCCTGGGCGCGATGATGTCGGTGGATTCCGATCTGTATGAGGCGGCTTCCCTGGACGGAGCGAACAAATGGCATCAGTTTATCTATATCATACTGCCGAGCATCAAGTCCATCGTGGTACTGAACCTGATCCTTTCCATCAGCGGCTCCTTAAGCGCATTTGAACCGCCATATGTTATCACAAACGGTACGATGGGGACCGGTACATATTTTGTTATCATGAACCGTATCGCACATGAGAACCAGAAGGTAGGACTTGCCTGCGCCATGGCGATCGTGCTCCTGGCGATAATCATCCTCTGCACAGTGGCGCAGAAGCTGTTCTTCAAATACGCGTTTGACGACGGCACTTCAGACGAGTCCAAGGCTGCGGTAAGGAAGAGGAAGAAAGCAGAGAAGGCGGCGAAAAAAGCCGCTCAGAGAGCAAAGGGGGGACAGGCAAAATGAAAAGCCAGATTAAGATCGGATCTATTCTGTTCAGTATTTTTAAATATGCGATGCTGATCGCGGCGGCGGTCATCTCCCTGCTCCCGGTCGTGGTCTGCGTCTTTACGGCGTTCAAGACAACGGACGACTACAACAGTTCTTCCGTACTCGATCTGCCGAAACAGTGGATGGCGGAGAACTTTTCCATCGCCCTGGACCAGGCAAACATGCTGAGAGGATTTGCCAACACGGCGATCGTTCTTGTGGTGGTGCTGACGTGCTCCATCTTTATCAGCGCAATGCTTGCATATGTGCTGAACCGGTTTAAATTCAGAGGCAATGGGATCATCCAGAACCTGTTTATGTTTGCGTCCCTGATCCCGGGTATCGCGACTCAGGTAACAGTATATCAGATCATGTTCTCGCTGGGACTGATCAACCATCTGTATGGATATATGATCGTACTGATGGGGACGGATATCATTTCCATCTATATCTTCCTGCAGTTCTTCGAGAACCTTCCGGTGTCACTGGATGAGTCTGCGATCATGGACGGTTGCACCTACTTTGGCGTATTCTTTAAGATCCTGTTCCCGCTGCTTAAACCGGCGATCGTGACGTCGCTGGTGCTGAAGGGCGTGAGCGTGTACAACGAGTACTATATGTCAAACCTGTACCTGCAGACAAGGGAGCTTAGGACAATATCAACTGCCCTGTACGCGTTTACAGGACCTTACGGAAACCAGTATAACTATATCTGTGCTGGCGTGCTGATCACGATCATCCCGATCTTCGTCCTGTTCCTGATCTTCCAGAAACAGATCTACGGCGGAATGGCAGCAGGCGCGGTAAAAGGCTAGGAAGACTGAACGACTTATTTTATACGGAGGTTGCTTATGAGTAATGTAAAGATCATCGGCGCAGATGTGCCGAATATGCCGTGGCAGGACCGCCCGGCGGATGCGAAAGAATGGATGCCGCTGTGGAGATACAGCGAGAACCCGGTGATCGGGCGCAATCCGGTGGAGGGAGTGGCGCGGATCTTTAACAGCGCGGTGATCCCTTATGAGGGCGCTTATATCGGAGTGTTCCGCGGAGAGCAGATCAACGGGATCCCGTACATCTATCTCGGAAGAAGCGAGGATGGGATCCACTGGGATTTTGATAAGAACAAGATCCCGTTTAAGGATGAAGACGGGAATGACTTTATGCCGGTCTATGCCTATGACCCGAGACTGGTAGAGGTTGACGGAGTCTACTATATCATGTGGTGCCAGGACTTCTACGGGGCGTCCATCGGCATGGCAAAGACGACAGATTTTCAGACATTTACCAGGATCGAGAACCCCTTCCTTCCATTCAACAGGAACGCTGTTCTCTTCCCGCGGAAGATCAATGGAAATTTCGTCCTTCTTTCAAGACCCAGCGACAGCGGACACACGCCGTTCGGAGATATTTTCCTCTCAGAGAGCCCGGATATGGTCTACTGGGGAAAACACCGCCATGTGATGGGCAAGAGCCCGGAGTGGTGGGAGTCGGTGAAGATCGGCGGAGGAGCAGCGCCCATTGAGACGAGCGAAGGGTGGCTTCTGTTCTACCACGGCGTGACAGGGACCTGCAACGGCTATGTTTACAGCATCGGCGGCGCGATCCTGGATATCGACAACCCGTCGATCGTGAAGTACCGCTGTGAGAACTTCCTCCTTACACCGGAAGAATGGTATGAGGAGAGAGGGTTTGTGCCCAACGTGACCTTCCCCTGTGCGACGATCCACGACGCGGCTACCGGAAGGATCGCCATCTATTACGGCGCGGCGGACTCGTATGTGGGACTGGCGTTTACGACGGCGGATGAGGTAGTGTCCTATATCAAGGACCACTCCATTATAAGAGAAAGTGATTCAGAGATTGGAAGAAGATAACTATGCAGGATATAAAAGCATTTGCAGAAGATGTGAAAGACCATCTCACCGGAACCATCATCCCGTTCTGGAAGAATTTAAGGGATGAAGAATATGGCGGTTACTATGGATGGCTTGGATATGATCTGAAACTGGACAAAGAAGCGGTCAAGGGCTGCATCCTAAACAGCAGGATCCTCTGGTTTTTCTCCAATGCATATCTGCTGCTGGGGGAGGAATCCCTCCTCCGGGAGGCAGACCATGCGTGGGAGTTCCTCCGGGATCATTGCGTGGACCGTGAAAATGGAGGCGTGTACTGGTCGCTCACCTACGACGGGAAACCGGAAGATACGACAAAACACACGTACAATCAGGCGTTCGCTATCTATGCGCTGTCTTCCTATTATGACGCCTCCGGCAGAAAAGAGGCTCTGGAGCTTGCGTGGGAGCTTTACCGTCTGATCGAGACAAAATGCAGGGATGAATACGGTTATCTGGAGGCGTTCAATATCCGTTTTGAGCCGGAGGACAACGACAAGCTCTCGGAGAACGGAGTTATGGCTGAGAAGACGATGAACACCCTGCTCCATGTATTCGAAGCCTATACGGAATTGTACCGGGTGACAAAGGATCAGGAAGTGGGGAATCGGCTGCGTTTTATGCTGGATCTTATCGCAGACAAAGTCTATAACCCGGAGTTGGGTCGGCAGGAGGTCTTTTTTGACCGGATGTGGAACAGTCTTATCGATCTGTATTCCTACGGACATGATATCGAGACCGCATGGCTGACGGACCGCGGGCTGGATGTGCTGGATGATACGGCATATAAAGTAAAACTCCGTCCCATTACAAAGGAGATCACCAAAAATATCTATGACAGAGCCTACATCGATCACTCCCTCGTAAATGAGGCAGAGAACGGAGTCGTGGATACGACGAGAGTCTGGTGGGTCCAGGCAGAGGCTGTGGTAGGTTTTCTGAACGGATGGCAGCGGACGCCGGAGAAGACAGAATATCTGGACGCGGCGGAGGACATCTGGAAATTTATAAAGACCTATATGGTTGACCACAGGGAAGGGTCCGAATGGTACTGGGCGCTGGATCAGGAGAAGAGACCTCTTGAAAAGCCTGTCGTGGAGCCGTGGAAATGCCCTTATCATAACGGAAGAATGTGCATTGAAGTTATCAGGAGGACACAAAATGTTGCATGAACAGTATTATGTGGAAAAGGCGAAAGTGGACCGCCTTATCGGAAGGAAAAACCGGAAGACGGATTTCTACAACGGGATCTATGACAGATACGAGTTCCCGGTGCTCACAAGAGAGTTCGCCCCGGTCCACTGGAGATATGACCTAAATAAAGATACGAATCCTTACTTTATGGAGCGGCTGGGAATCAATGCGGTGATGAATTCCGGCGCCATCGAACTGGACGGAAAGTATTATCTGGTCGTCCGCGTGGAGGGAAATGATCGAAAATCGTTCTTCGCAGTGGCAGAGAGTGACAACGGGATCGACGGGTTTCATTTCTGGGACTATCCTGTAGTGCTGCCGGATACCTGCCCGGAGGAGACGAATGTCTATGACATGAGACTTACAAAACATGAGGACGGCTGGATCTACGGTGTGTTCTGCTCAGAGAGCAAAGACAGGGAAGACCCGGATCTCTCAGCGGCTGTCGCGGCGGCGGGAATCGTCAGGACGAAAGATTTAAAGACATGGGAGCGGCTTGATAACTTAAAGACACTTCATTCGCCGCAGCAGCGCAATGTGGCGCTTCACCCGGAATTTGTGGATGGCAGGTACGCTTTTTACACACGGCCGATGGACGGATTTATCGAGACCGGTTCCGGCGGCGGGATCGGATTCGGCCTCTGCGAGGATATCGAACACGCGGTGATCGATGAGGAGAAGATCATCAGCCGGCGGATCTACCACACGCTGACCGAGTCAAAGAACGGCGCCGGTGCTGTGCCGATCCGGGGAAAGAAATGCTGGATCCATATCGCTCACGGCGTACGAAATACGGCGGCGGGACTTAGGTATGTGCTCTACGCGTTCGGAACAGATCTGGAGCATCCGGACCGGGTGGTCGCGGAGCCGTCAGGCGTCTTCCTTGTTCCCCTCGGCTGTGAGAGGGTGGGAGACGTATCGAACGTGGTATTTACAAACGGAGCCATCGCAAAGGAGAACGGGGACGTCTACATCTATTATGCTTCCTGCGACACAAGGATGCATGTGGCGACAACGACGATCGATAAACTGGAGGACTATCTGTTCCACACACCGAAGGATCCGCTCCGGTCTCCGGATTGTGTAAAACAGAGATGTGAACTGATCGAAAAAAATCTGAAACTGTTAAGCGGCGAGTAAGAAAACGGCCGGAAGAGAAGGCAGCGGTCCGGAGCGGTTCCGGCCGCGGGGACGCTGCCTTTAAAGGAAGAATGAACAATGAAAGATTATATCCGGAAAATCCGGAAAAATACAGAGGGAATGACAGGAAAAGAGAAGGCGGAATACATCCTCGCTTACTACTGGTATCATATCCTGGGCATTGCGGCGGCAGTGGGACTGATCCTGTTCCTGATCATCCATTTTGGTTTCAGGGAAGAACCGCCGCTCTTTACGTGCGTGCTGGTAAATCAGAAGATAGACCAGTCAAGAGACGCACAGATGGAAAGCGATTTTGCAGATTCATCCGGGATCGAAGAGGAACGCATCGTATTCGACTCGGATTTTAATATATCTTACGGGGACACGCAGTTGGAAGGGATCAATGAGAGTTCCTATGAAAAGTTCTTTTTCAAATGGCAGAACCGGGAACTGGACGCGGTGATCATGCCGGAGAGTTTCTACGAGTACTGCCTCAGTCTGGGAGGGACATTCCGAAGTCTTGGAGATTGGGGTGTGCAGGGGATCCCGCTCTACGAAGACGGCGGTGAACCGAAGGCGGTAAAGGTGGAAGAGACTTCTCTTTCCCGGTATCTGGAAAATGAGACTGGGGAGACTCTGCTCCTCGCTTTTCCGACGGAGGGAGAGCATGAGGAGCAGTGCGGGAAATTCCTTGAGTATCTGTCCGGCTGTGATCTGGACTGTACGCAGGAGTCCGCAGCAGCGGCCGGGTAAAAGAGCGGGATCCGATGGGAAATGAAAAGCCGGGAACTCTCGGCGGAAAGGCGGAGAGAACATGAAAAAATTCGGGATCGACAATCCTTTTTTCGGATTTATGAGCAGGCTCGGAGATCTTCTGATCCTGAACATCCTTTTTGTGATTACATGCATTCCTGTGGTGACGATTGGGATGTCCTGCGCGGCTCTGTACAGAGTGGCGCTTCGTATGGCAAGAGGGAAAAGCAACTATGTGGCGCGGGAGTATTTCCGGGCGTGCAGAGAAGAGTGGAAGAAGAGCACGGCGATCGGGTTCCTCTTTCTGGCGACGGGAGCCCTGCTCTTTTTTGACGTTCTCGTAGCAGGAGAGATGTGGAGCGCGCTCAATGTCGCGGTCGGAGTGCTGATCCTGTTATGGGCCTTCCTGTTCACCTGGGCATTCCCTCTTCAGGCACGGTTTGAGAATCCGGTCCGGGTAACCCTGAAAAATGCAATGTATATGTCAGTGAGAAATCTTCCGTTTACGCTTCTCATGACAGTGCTCAACGCAGTCCCCGCGGTGTGTATCGTGCTTGGGAGCGCAGCCGCGTTTCTTGCGGTTCCTATCTATATCGTCCTCGGATTTTCTCTGACGGCGAGGATCAATGCGGTCCTGCTGGAACGGAGTTTCCGGAAGTATGTGCCGGAGGAAGCAGAGAAAGAAACGGAGACGGCAGAAGAGGAAACAGCAGAGGAAAAAGATGAGGGGGAAAAGAAGATGTGGGTCAGCCCGGACAATGAGAAACTCCAGTACAGCGGAAGGATCGATCATTCCGACAAAAGCGCGATGTGCAGAACAGATCTTGCGAGACTGAAAGAATGTATGAGGCGGGCGGAAACCGGCGGGGAACTGACACTGGGCTTTTTTGGCGGGTCTATCACCCAGGACAGCCTTGCCACAAAGCATGAGAACTGCTATGCATACCGCGTGTTCCGGTGGTGGGAGGAGACGTTCCCGAAGGCGCGGCTTCACTATGTAAACGGAGGGATTGGCGGCACAACGTCCCACTATGGCGTTTCCCGCGCGGTGACGGATCTTCTGATGTACCAGCCTGATTTTGTGACGGTGGATTTTTCCGTAAACGATGAGCCGAATGAATTTTTCCAGGAGACATACGAGGGGCTGATCAGGAAGATACTGTCGTGGCCGTCCCGTCCGGCAGTCATCCTTTTAAACAACGTATTCTACGACACGGGAGTCAACGCGCAGGAGTATCACAACCGGGTGGGGGAGTGGTACGGTGTGCCTCATGTGAGCATAAAAGATACCTTATGGCAGAGGATGAAAGCAGGGGAATACACCAGGGATGAATTCACTCCCGACGGGCTGCACCCGAACGACAGGGGGCACGGACTCGTTGCAGAAGAGATCACGGCATATCTGAAAAGGGTGAAAGAACAGATGTGGAAGGAAGAGACAGAACGGGAATTCCCGTCTGCCATGACTGACAATGCCTATGAAAATGCAAAAAGGCTGACGATCCGGGAAATCTGTCCGAAACTGGAAGGATTCCGGGCAGATCCGGAAGAGAAGATGGGACATCTGGATCATTTTAAAAACGGCTGGATCGGAAAACGCCCGGGAGACAGGATCCGGTTTGAGGTCGAAGCGTCCTGTATCGCGGTGCAGTACAGAAAGACCGTCCGGCATCCGGCCCGCAGGGCGGAACTGGTTCTTGACGGCGACAGAGAACATCCGGTGCTGCTGGACGGAAATTTCGATGAGGGATGGGGAGACTGCCTCTATCTGGAACCGGTCCTGCACCACGGGGAATCCAGGATGCATACAGTCGAGATCGAGGTGCTGCCGGACAAACAGGAAGATGCAGAGCCTTTTTATCTGATGGCGCTGATCACAGCATAAACCTTGTAGTAAGGAAAAGACCGGAAATCCGCAGATATCGCAGCCGGGAGTTTTGCGCCCGGCATCAAATCAGAGAACATGGAATGGACAAGGTCCGGCGGACGCACCGGGAAAAGGAGGAAGATTCACAATGGAAGCAAAGAAAAGATATGAAGAGTGGCTTGAAACCCCGTACTTTGATGAGAAGACAAAAGAAGAATTAAGAGCGATCGCTTCGGATGAAAAAGAGATCGAAGAGAGATTCTACCGCGATCTTGAATTCGGAACGGGAGGTCTCCGGGGGATCATCGGAGCGGGAACAAACCGGATGAACATCTATACCGTGAGAAAGGCGACGCAGGGGCTTGCCAATTTTATCCGGAAGGAAAACGCGCAGGAAAAAGGTGTGGCAATCGCTTTTGACTCGAGGAACATGTCCCCGGAATTTGCAGAAGAGGCTGCGCTGTGCCTGGCGGCGAACGGGATCAAGGCATATATCTTCCCGTCACTGCGCCCCACACCCATGCTGTCCTTTGCTTTAAGAGAGCTTGGATGCACAGCGGGGATCGTGGTGACGGCGAGCCATAACCCGCCGGAGTACAACGGCTACAAAGTGTACTGGGCGGACGGCGCCCAGATCACATATCCGAAAGACGAACAGATCATCGGTGAAGTGAAAGCGGTGACAGATTATGCCAGCGTAAAGACAATGAGCCGGGAAGAAGCTGAAAAAGCTGGGTTGTATCAGGTTATCGGACCGGAGATCGACGACAAGTACATTGCGGCATTAAAATCACTTGTCATTCATCCGGAAATCATCCGCGAGGAGGCGCAGAACTTAAAGATAGTGTACACGCCGCTCCACGGGACAGGCAACCTTCCGGTGCGCCGCATTTTAAAGGAATTAGGATTTGAAAAAGTCTATGTAGTGAAAGAACAGGAGCGCCCGGACGGGAATTTCCCGACCGTGTCCTACCCGAACCCGGAGGACAAGAATGCATTTAAACTGGCGCTGGACCTTGCGAAAGAAGTGGATGCTGATATCGTTCTCGCCACAGATCCGGACGCAGACCGTCTCGGTGTGTATGCGAAAGATACAAAGACCGGGGAATATATGAGTTTTACGGGAAATATGTCCGGAATGCTCATTCTTGAATATATACTTTCCCAGAGGAAAGCGCTCGGGACACTTCCGGAAAACGGGGCGGTTGTGACTACCATCGTATCCGGAAAAATGTCCAAAGAGATCACGAAGGAGTATGGCATGGCGCTCATCGAGACGCTGACCGGATTCAAATACATCGGAGAGCAGATCAAGTTTTTTGAGCAGTCCGGCAGCCATGAGTACGTGTTCGGCTACGAAGAAAGCTACGGCTGTCTTGTAGGAACCCATGCAAGAGACAAGGACGCGGTTGTTGCCGTGATGGCGCTCTGCGAGGTGGCGGCGTACTGCAGGCATCAGGGGATCACGCTCTGTGACCAGATGGAAAGACTCTTTGAAAAATACGGATACTACAAAGAAGGACTCTGCACAGTGACGCTCAAAGGGCAGGAAGGTGCAAAGAAGATACAGTCCATGATGGAACAGATCCGCACTAACGTGCCGGATGCAGTCGGCGGGCTGAAGATCCTGCGTTTCCGGGATTACAGGGAGAATGTGATAAGAGACTGCGCGACAGGCGAAGAGACGGCTACAGGGCTTCCGAAGTCCAACGTACTCTACTTTGAACTGGAAAATGACGCGTGGTGCTGCATCCGCCCGTCAGGGACAGAGCCGAAGATCAAGTTTTATATCGGTGTGAAAGGAACATCAGACGCGGATGCACAGGAGAAGCTGGATACGCTGACAAAAGCTGTAAAAGCGCTGGCGGAGTAGTCCCTTGAGCTGGCAGGAACGCCAGAAGATCAGATTTCTGTCCGGACAGGATAGACCGATCAGGAGATTTTCAACAGGAGGATCTGCATATGGGATTTAGAAAGGATTTTGTATGGGGCGCCGCTACCAGCGCCTATCAGATCGAGGGCGGTGTCTACGGCACCGGCAAAGGGATGCATATCTGGGATGTGTACACGAAAGAGCCGGGCAGGGTGTACGGCGGGCATACTGGCGATACAGCCTGCGACCACTACCACAGATTCCGCGAAGACGTTCAGACTATGAAAGAGATCGGGCTGAAAGCATACCGCTTCTCTATCGACTGGAGCCGCGTCCTGCCGGAGGGAACAGGCCGGGTGAACGAAGAGGGAATCCGTTTCTATAATGAACTGATTGATGAACTCTTGAAAAACGGGATCAAGCCTTATATCACGCTTTTCCACTGGGAACTGCCTTATGAGCTGTATAAAAAAGGCGGTTGGATGAACCGGGAGATAGCAGAGTGGTTTGGGGAATATGCCCGTCTTGCTGCGGAGCGGTTCAGTGACCGTGCGACGTACTTTTTCACTCTGAATGAGCCACAGTGTTTCGTGGGGCTAAGCTATCTGACCGGCGCTCATGCGCCAGGGATTAAGTGCCCGCTCCGGGATACGTTTGAGATGGCGCACAATGCTCTACGCGCCCACGGGCGGGCGGTACAGATGCTCAGGCAGTACGGAAAACAGCCTCTTACCATCGGATATGCCCCTACGAGCGGGATCATCTATCCGGCGTCAGAGCGTCCGGAAGATATTGAGGCGGCGCGGAAGAAATACTTCTCCATGCCGGACGACGATTCAGACTGGACGTGGAATGTTGCGTGGTGGTCAGATCCGGTCCTGCTGGGACACTATCCGGAAGAAGGACTTGTGAGGTATGAGAAATATCTGCCGAGGATGACGGAGGAAGATATGCGCCTCATCTCCGAGCCGATCGATATATACGGCCAGAATATTTACAATGGCAGGGCGTTTTGCATGGGTGCGGACGGACAGCCGGAGGAAGTTCAGCGTGCGCCTGGATATGCGAAGACGGCAGTGAGCTGGCCGGTGACGCCCGAGTGTCTCTACTGGGGACCGAAGTTCCTCTATGAGAGGTATAAAAAACCAATCTATATTACAGAGAACGGCATGGCGTGCCACGACACGGTTTCGCTGGACGGGAAAGTCCACGATCCGGATCGGATTGATTTCCTCGCGCGTTATCTTCACGAGCTGAAACGGGCATCGGACGAGATCGACCTGAGAGGGTATTTCCAGTGGTCGCTCATGGACAACTTTGAATGGGAAAAGGGGTATGCTGAGCGGTTCGGACTTGTCTATGTGGATTTTGAGACGCAGGAGCGGATCCTGAAAGATTCCGCGTACTGGTACAGGGACGTGATCAGGACAAACGGGGAAGAATTATGAAAATAAACTTAAAAAAGGAGATTGCTGAGAGATGAGTGTTCTGAAATTAAAACCGAGCTGTAAAGATTATCTCTGGGGCGGACACCGCCTCGTGGATGAATACGGGAAAGACTACGACGGAGATATCCTCGCGGAGACATGGGAACTGTCCTGCCATCCCGACGGACCGTCCCGGATCGCAAACGGCAGTTATGCGGGGATGACACTGGAGGAATATATCGGGGCGGCGGGAAAAAAAGTGCTTGGCACAAACTGCCGCAGGTTCCGTGACTTCCCTATCCTTATCAAGTTCATCGACGCGAAGCAGAACCTGTCCATCCAGGTGCACCCGGATAACCGTTACGCACTGAAAAACGAAGGGCAGTATGGTAAGACAGAGATGTGGTATGTGATGGATGCGGGAAAAGACGCGTTCCTATACTACGGGTTTAAGAAGGAGATCAGCAAAGAAGAATTTGCGAAGCGGATACAGGAGGACACGCTTCTTGAAGTACTCAATGCAGTGCCGGTGCAGAAAGGGGACGTCCTCTTTATCGAGTCGGGAACGATCCACGCCATCGGTGAAGATATCCTGATCGCGGAGATCCAGCAGAATTCAAATGTAACTTACCGCGTCTACGACTACGGCCGTGTCGGCAAGGACGGGAAGAAGAGGGATCTTCACATTGAAAAGGCGCTCGCCGTGACGAACCGTGTACCTTTGATCAAGAGCAAGAGCAGCTATCCCCATGTGGCGGATTGCGATTACTTCACTGTGGACAAGCTTAATCTGGACGGGAAAATGATGCGCAGGATGGAAGGAAATGTTTCAGAGGAGTCCTTTGTCAGCATACTGATCCTTGACGGAGAGGGAACCGTTTCCTGCGGCGGGCAGAAAGCGGAAGACGTTCAGGACAAAGATACCGCGGCAGACAGGAAAGTCTCGTATAAGAAAGGGGACAGCCTGTTCCTCCCGGCGGGGAGCGGCGAGTATGTGATTGAGGGGAGCTGTGACGCGCTGATCACGACGATCAGAGAGAAAGCCGCCCCGGTGCGTATCGGCATCGACATTGGAGGGACGGATACGAAGGTCGGGCTTGTGGACGTGCACCAGAAGCTGATTGATTCCGCGTGCATCCCCACTGATGCAGAACGGCCGGCGGAGGACGTGATCCGCACAGCCGCAGAAACCGCGCTGGGACTTCTGGAGAAGAACGGTATCGCCATAGATCAGTGCGTTGGTGCGGGGATCGGCGTTCCGGGAACTGTGGACCGGAAAAACGGGATTGTCCGCTATTCCAACAATATCCGTTGGGAGGAAGTGCCGCTGGCAGAAGAGATGGAACGCTTTCTCCCAATCCCGGTGGAGATCGCAAATGACGCGGACTGCGCCGCTCTGGGCGAGACCCTTGCCGGAGCAGGGAGGGAGTGCAGTGATGTAGTAATGATCACTCTTGGTACCGGTGTGGGCGGCGGTATTGTGCTGGACGGTGAAATCTACGAGGGCAGAGGGATCGGCGGAAGTGAGCTGGGGCACATGGTCATCGTGGAAGACGGAGAGCCGTGCACCTGCGGACGCAGGGGATGCCTGGAAGCATACGTCTCTGCCACAGCACTGAAAAGAGATGCGAAGCGGGTATCAGGGAAAGATATGGAGCCGGAAGAAATTTTCCGTTTGGCAGCAGACGGGAACGAAGCGATGAAGGCGGTTACCGGAGCGTATATCCGCAGGCTCGGCCTTGGCATTGTAAATATCGTCAATATCTTCCGCCCGCAGCTCGTACTTCTCGGTGGAGGTATCTCAAGGCAGGGAGAAACGCTGCTCAAGCCGCTGCGGGAGATCGTGAGGAAAGAATGCTTCGGAGGGGAAAAAGGCGATGTGCCGGAGATTGAGACGGCAGTGCTTGGAAATGATGCCGGGATGATCGGGGCAGCCGGACTCCTGTAGCGGATTTCAGTTATACGAGGAACGGGGACAGTGCGCCGGTTTAGCAGGATGCTGTCCCCTTGCTTTATTTTTGGAGGGTTAGGAATGGAAAATACAATACCGTTTGAGACACTGGAATCAGAGAAAATAGAAGCGGGTCGTTTCACGATCGTGCAGGACCGTGTGCGCGTGAACGGCCATGAACAGCCATATGATTACCTGGAGGTCAGGGAGGGCGTGAGCGTCCTCCCGCTCCGAAATGGAAACATACTTTTGCAGAGGCAGTACAGGTATCCGGTGCGTTCCTGGCAGTGGGAGCTCCCGGGCGGCTTTGTCGACCCGGGGGAGACTCCGGGTGAAGCGGCCATAAGAGAGCTTAAGGAAGAAACGGGATACAGTGTGAAAAAACTGTATTCTCTTGGGGCGTTCTACCCGTCATTCGGATCGACCAACGAGAAGATATGGCTCTTTGCGGCAGAGTGCGGCGGGGCAGGTGACTCTGACAGAGAGCCGGGAGAGATCATAAGGACAGAAGAGGTAACCGAAGTGCGGTTCAGAGAACTTGTGGCAGAAGGAGAGTTTATGCACGGCGCAGGGCTTGCGGCATGGGCGAGATTTCTTTCCCGGAAGCACATTTAAAAAAGGAACAGACGCAATAGTGCGTTAGCACGATTTTGCGAATGGATAAGTGGGTTGGATGATCTCTAAATCATCCAACCCACAGATGGAAAGTTTTTCGGTCTCTGCCGGTTCGAACCGGGATCAGAACCGGAAATCCCTCCGGTTGTCCTGCTCGATCAGGCGCAGGTTTTCAAGTACAACCTTTCTTACCTTTTCATTCGGCACGTTGAGCACTTCTTTGTCGATCAGCTTATCACCGATGGCTTTCGTCTCCGGAGACGCATAATCCATGAGATACTCCTTCAGCGTCATGAGCGCGTTGGGGTGGCAGCAGTTCTGGATCTGGCCGCTCTTGCACAGGGACATGAACCGGTCGCCGGTGCGCCCTTCCCGGTAGCATGCGGTGCAGAAGCTGGGGATGTAATCCATCTGCATGAGCCAGCGGACTACCTCGTCCAGGGTACGGTTGTCGCTGACGTCAAACTGTTCGGAGCTTTCCTCCTCCGGTTCCGGCTCGTAGTATCCGCCCACGCTGGTGCGGGAACCGCCGCTGATCTGAGAGATGCCCAGGTGCAGCGCCCGTTCACGGCAGCTCTTATTCTCACGGGTGGAGATGATCATGCCGGTGTAAGGAACTGCGATACGGATACATGCGATGATCTTTAAGAAGGTCTCGTCGTCGATGCCGTTGTCGAATTCCTCCGGGTTGATGTCGTCCGCGTGTTTCAGTCTGGGAACGCTGATAGTGTGCGGACCTACGCCGAAAGCTGCCTCAAGATGCTCGGCGTGCATGAGCAGTCCGGCAAATTCGTAGCGGTATTTGTCGAGACCGAAGAGAACGCCCAGTCCCACGTCGTCGATACCGCCTTCCATCGCTCGGTCCATGGCTTCTGTGTGATAGTTGTAGTCGTGCTTCGGACCTGTGGGGTGGAGCTCCAGATAGCTTTCTTTATGATAGGTCTCCTGGAAGAGGATGTAGGTGCCGATGCCGGCTTCTTTCAGCAGGCGGTAATTGTCCACAGTGGTCGCCGCGATGTTGATATTGACGCGGCGGATCGCGCCGTTTTTATGTTTGATGCTGTAGATGGTCTGGATGGACTCCAGGTAATAGTCCATGGTGTTGCGGACCGGATCCTCCCCGGCCTCCAGAGCAAGGCGCTTGTGTCCCATGTCCTGAAGGGCGATCACTTCCCGGCGGATCTCATCCTGGGAGAGCTGCTTTCTCGGGATGTGCTTGTTTTTTGCATGATAGGGACAGTAGGTGCAGCCGTTGATGCAGTAGTTGGACAGGTACAGCGGCGCGAACATGACGATGCGGTTCCCGTAGAAGTCCTTCTTGATCTGCTCGGCAAGTTTATAGATTTCCTGGTTCTTTTCCTCAATGGGACAGGCGAGCAGGACGGACGCCTCCCTGTGGGTCAGTCCTTTTCTCTTTTTCGCCTTCTCGATGATGGAGTCGATGAGTTCTGCATTTTCCTTGTTTTCATCTGCGTATGCAAGAGTTTCAAGGATCTCCTCATGATTGATAAAATCGTCTGCGCATTTTGAATTTACATCATACATCGTGGTATTTCCTCCTTTTATAGTTCCCTGGACTTTTATAGTTTCCCGGACGCTGCTTTGGCGTCTGGTTTTTGATTTTTACTGTTAATCTGTATTGATCTGTACTAATCCGTATGGTTACTCCCCGGTTTTTCACTTCTGGCGGGTATGACCTTAAGGTTCAGTCCTGGTCGAAGTATCCCTGGCTAAGCGAGTCCCTGGTTAAGCGAGTCTCCTCGGGAGACAGCGATATGGTAACCGATAGCGCGGAAACGCTGCTCCAGGCTTTTCAGGCTCTCGGCGGCCTCGTCGCCGGTACAGAGCTTATTGTCGTACAGAAGATAATTCTTCCTCACCTCGCAGGGAGACAGGTTGGGCATGACTACATTTGCCCCGGCAAGGATCCCCTGTTCCCGACCGTTTTCCGCGATAGTTCCCAGCGCTGTGGTGGCGGGCAGCAGGACTTTGGGGATCATGAGCCGGATCAGCCCCAGCATGAAGACGGTAAGCTCCAGCGTTCCGGCAGGCTGACCCGCGAAGGGGGTGTCGTGATGCGGGATGAACGGACCGATCCCGACCATCTGGGGATTCAGATCTTTCAGGAAGAGCATGTCGTCAGCCAGATTTTCTGCGGTCTGGTACGGGGAGCCGACCATGAAGCCTGTCCCCACCTGATAGCCCAGTTCCTTTAAGTCCCAGAGACATTTCTGGCGGTGGGATGCGCTCAGCGACGGCGGATGGAGCCGGGCGTAATGTGCACAGTCGTAAGTTTCGTGGCGGAGCAGGTATCGGTCTGCTCCGGCTTCAAAGAATCGCCGGTAACTCTCTCTGGGAAGCTCTCCGATCGAAAGCGTGATCGCGCAGTCGGGGAACCGCTGCCGGATCTCGGCGACGATGTCTGCCATCCGGTCTTCTGTGAACCATCCGTCCTCGCCGCCCTGGAGGACAAAGGTGCGGAAACCGAGCCTGTATCCGTTTTCACAGCAGGAGAGGATCTGATCTTTGCTCAGCCGGTAGCGTACTGCGTTCTGGTTGCTTTTGCGGATGCCGCAGTAATAGCAGTCGTTCCGGCAGTAGTTTGTAAATTCGATCAGTCCCCGGATGTAGATGTCCTTTCCATAATAACGAATCCGGATTTTACGGGCACGCTCGAAAAGGTATTCGGCAAGCGCCGGCGTCCGGCTCCGGATCAGGGCTGCCCATTCGGTCCGGGACAGTGCGCGGGTCTGCTCCAGCTTGTCGATGAGAGATTTCCCTTCTGATTCAGAGAGCACGGGGGCTGCTGGGATCACGGAGAGTTTTGGATCAGTGTGTCCTGTGATGTTCATATGTTTTTCCCGTAGATGGTCTTCGTGCTCACGCCCGGCAGCATCCCCAGTTTGCCGGAGAGGGCGCTGATGACATTGTTCGGGGCATCCATTGCCACACTGATGACATGGATGCCTTTTTCCCGGTATGGGATTCCCATCCTGCCGATGACATGATCCCCGTATTCGCTGAGCAGGTGGTTCAGCTCATCGACAGATTCCCTTGTCTCGAGGATAATGCCGATGAGTGCGATTCGTGTTTCCATAGAGTCCCTCCTTATGGATTTCCGGTGATGTGCAGTGCAGGCAAGAAAAAACCTGCACTTTAAAAGCGCAGGTATGCCAAAAAAGAGGAACAGTGATTTCCTCTCAGATATATTTCAGCAGTATTTGCGCCTTTTTGCTCAGGCGCTCCGCTGAGGGAGCCCTTCGCAGTCAGAACGAAATTCCACGTTCAGTATAGCATACCGGGGATGCGATCACAATAAGAACAAAAGAAATCGCAAGATGTTCGTTGATTTTATTTTCTGTCCACGCTAAAATATATGGCAGGGGCAGCGTCAGAGGCAGGCGTCTGCGAACGACGCGGGCTGAACGGCTGCCGGTCTGGAGGAATGTTTATGTCAGATGTGAGAAAACATATCGTATTTTACGGCAGGGTCCAGGGAGTCGGCTTCCGCTATACTGCAAAATACCTTGCCCAGTCCCTCGAACTGACAGGCTGGGTCAGGAATGAATATGACGGGACAGTCACCATGGAAGTCCAGGGACGGGAGGCGCTCATCAACAAGCTTTTAGTGGGGTTGAACCAGAACAGCTTTATCACGATCGACTGGGTGGATACAAAAGAGATCCCGCTGGAGGATGAGAAGGCGTTTAAAGTGAGGTGAATTCAAAAGGGTCAGACCCTTTTGGACACTGTGTTCAGAAAATTTTGAAAAATAAAGGAGAGACAAAGATCATGAAACTTGGATTTATCGGAACCGGAAATATGGCAGGAGCTATCATGGGAGGCATCATAAGGGAAGGGCTGATCCCGCCGGAGGAGATCATCGGCGCGGATATCTCGGAGGCTGGAAGGGAAAGAGTAAAAAGTCAGCACGGTATCCATGTGACGGCAGATAACCGGGAAGCGGCGGAGAAATCAGAGGTCCTTGTACTGTCAGTCAAACCTCAGTTTTATGAGGAGGCAATCGCCGGGATCAGGGACTGTATCCGTGACGATCAGATCATTGTCACGCTGGCGCCGGGGAAAACGCTGGAGTGGCTGGAAGAAAAATTCGGGAAACCGGTGAAGACCGTGCGGACGATGCCGAACACTCCGGCTCTGGTCGGAGAGGGAATGACAGCGGCATGCCCTAACCGGTATGTGACAGAAGAAGAGAAGGAATATGTACTCCGTATACTGGGGGCATTTGGAAAAGTCGAGGTTGTGCCTGAGAGACTGATCGATGCAGTGGTGGCGGTCAGCGGCAGTGCGCCCGCATATGTGTTCATGATGATTGAGGCTATGGCAGACGCCGCGGTGGCGGAGGGGATGCCGAGGGCGCAGGCTTATGAGTTTGCTGCTCAGGCGGTATACGGCAGCGCAAAAATGGTGCTCGAGACAGGAAAGCATCCGGGAGAACTCAAGGATATGGTCTGCTCACCGGCTGGGACGACGATCGAGGCGGTACGGATCCTTGAAAAAGAAGGATTCCGCAGCGCGCTGATCGAGGCGATGAAAGCATGCGCGGAAGTTTCGAGGAATCTGTAGGAATGTTAATTCTTTAACGGGTGCCGTGTACCTTGTTAAAGGTACACGGCACCCGTTAAAAAAATATCAGGAAAGGGAAAAATTATGTATGATATCGGAATCGTAGGAGGCGGCACGGCTGGAATGACAGCCGCGATCTACGGACAGAGAGCTGGAAAAAAGACGGTGATCATCGAGGGAGGGAATTTTGGCGGTCAGATCACATCCTCCCCCAATGTGGAGAATTATCCGGGGATCGCCAGTGTGAGCGGCAGTGAGTTTTCTATGAACCTGCTGGATCAGGCGATGAAGCTGGGTGCGGAGACTGTGGTTGAGAAAGTGACGGGGATCCGGGATGAGGGCGCCATCAAGGTGATAGAGACGACAGGAAAAGAGTATCCGTGCCGCAGCGTGATCCTGGCGACCGGCGTGACGCACAGGCATCTTGGAGTCCCCGGGGAAGAGAAGCTGACAGGAGCCGGGGTATCTTACTGTGCGACCTGCGACGGAGCATTCTTCCGGGGGAGGGATGTGGCTGTGATCGGAGGAGGCAGCACCGCGCTTCAGGACGCGGAGTTCCTTTCAAACTACTGCAGAAAGGTATATCTGGTGCACAGAAGGGATGAGTTCCGCGGGGAGGAAAGCATCGTCAGACGGCTCAGGGAAAAAGAAAATGTAGAATTTGTCCTGAGCGCGACGGTGAACGAAATCCTGGGGGATACTGTAGTTGAAGGATTAAGCCTGAACAATAAAAAGACCGGAGAAGACTTCCGCCTTGACGTGGCAGGCGTGTTCATCGCAGTCGGTCAGATTCCTCAGAATGAACAGTTTTCTGAGACGGTAAAACTGGACGGGGCAGGATTTATCCTTGCCTCGGAGGACTGTATAACGTCCCATCCAGGAATTTTTGCCGCGGGAGACTGCAGGACAAAAGAGGTCCGTCAGCTTACAACGGCTGCTGCCGACGGGGCTGTGGCGGCTCTGGCGGCATGCAGGTATGTGGCGGAGCACTGAAAATACATCACAAATGCTCCGGTTTAAATGAACAGGCGTAGATGAGCAGGCACAAATGAACATCACGGCGTATGGGAATGCCTCCTGTCGCTGCTGCAAAAGAGGAGAATGCCGCATGTGGGATAAAATCTTGTATGCGGCATTCTCCTTGTTAGGGCTCTAAATAAAATTGGAATAGGCTAATCTTTATACATTTTCGATCCCATCCACTGCTGCATGTGGTCGATCATCTTGCTGTCCGGTTCGATATAAATGCAGGTGTTTGTCTGATCGATCGGAAGAAATACAGCATAAGCTTTTGCGGAGGGATCTCCGGAGGTAAAATCATATACCTTTTCTGCTTTAAAAGAATTCAGGCGGGGAGATCCTTTCGGCGCAATGATCTCGGCTGCTTGGATATCGATCCCCAGTTTAGACTTTCTCTTCGCCTTGTTGTAGATGACGTCGATCTGCATATCGTGATTCAGAAGAGAATACTCATATTCCACGTTCAGGCGCGGAAAGATAAAATAATATGCTATCATCGCGATGATCACGGCGATAAAGAAAGAAAAGAAGCCGATCAGCGGCATGCCGAAGATGGCAACTGCCACAATGACAAGGATCACGAGGATCCGCACAGCCATATCGTAAGGCTTCGGTCTGCGCGCTACGATCTGTTCGTATAAAGCATCGTTCATGTTTAATGGTTCCTTTCTGTTTTAAGATAGTTCATTACCATAATGGCAATCTTGAACGTCATGGCATCTTCGAATGTACGCAGATCCAGTCCTGTCCGTTTCTGGACCTGTTCCAAGCGGTAAATGAGCGTGTTCCGGTGCATGTGGAGCTGCCGCGAGGTCTCCGCGATATTCAGGTTATTCTGAAAAAATTTATTTATTGTGGAGGCAGTATCTTCGTCCAGCCCTTCCGGCACATCATCCCCGAAAATCTCTTTCAGAAAATTTTCACAGAGCGTAATGGGAAGCTGATAGATCAAACGTCCGATTCCCAGCTCGTTGTAGGGGAAAATAGTCTGTTCTGAATAGAAAAGTTTTCCAACCTTCAAGGCAAGTGTGGTTTCTCTGAAGGCCCCCGAGAGGTCGGCAAGCGTCTCGATGATCGAGCTGTAGGAGAGTTGTACATGGGTCAATGCCTCCATGTTCAGCGTATCCACTATTGTCCGGGCAACCCGCCTCATGGATTCCGCAGTCTCTCCTGTTTTGACAGGACGCAGGATAACAAGAGTCGTCTCACTCATGGGGACAAGGTAAGTCCTGGTCTGGGATGGAAAAAGATTTTTCAGGATCGCAGTCACCGCTTCATCAAGGACACGCGCTTCCAGAAGAAAAAGGACCCGTTTCTCATCCGGTGCGATATGCAGCCGGGAAGCCCTCTCGGCGATATCATAGGAAGGAACTCCGCTTTTCATAAGACTCTGGAGAAAATCGATCTTGTTGTACTTTTCTTTGTAAGCGGTACAGAGACAGCGAATCTGTGTCAGCGCAAGTTCTGTCTCCTCCGGAGTCTCTGCAGAGACGTCCATGGTGATACCTGTGATACGTTTCAGCTCATAGAGTGCTTTGTCCAGTTCCTGTGTGTGCTCCATAAATAATTCTCCATATACTAAAAGGGACTGCACCACATAGTGCAGCCCCCTCTATATCATATTTCATAAGCGGTAAACTGTTCGGCAATGCCAATCAGTGTGAAACAGCATTCTGACCGCCATGCTGCCATTACAATTTTAAAGCATTAGTTTGTGATAGTCAACTCTGTTTCTTTGTCAAATACGTGAATCTTCTCCATGTCAAGAGCGAATACAGCTTTGTCGCCTGTTCTCAGAGTAGTACGCGGGTTAACACGTGCTGTCATCTGTGTTCCCTCTACATCGAAGTACAGGAATACCTCAGCTCCGAGCAGCTCGTAAACTTTGATCGTAGATGTGATCACGCTGTCAGGTGAGTTGCTGATGAACGCCTCTGAATCATGTACATCCTCAGGACGGATACCAAGAACAACTGTCTTTCCGTTGTAACCGCCGTCGATGAGAACTTTCTTTTTGGAAGCCGGTACTTTCAGGACATGCTCGCCAACTGTAAGTGTAACATCGTCACCCTTAACTGTGCAGAGTGCATCCATGAAGTTCATCTGCGGGGATCCGATGAATCCTGCTACGAACAGGTTGCAAGGTGTATTGTAAAGGTTCTGAGGTGTATCTACCTGCTGAACAAC
>CALWFV010000036.1 GCA_944377745.1 uncultured Mediterraneibacter sp.
CGCTTGCGGAACCGCATGAGCGGTGGTGTGAGAGGTCGGAAATTCCTCAATCAGAGGAATTTCCTCCTACTCGATTATCAGATAGGGAATCCGTGGATAAGTGGTGCGCTGATCGGATGAAAGAGGATGATATCCTGATATTAAATCTTGACAAAGCATTTTAAAACGCTATAATAGTATTTACAAATACTAAAATACGAAATGCTTTCAGGAGGAGAAACATGCATCAATTTTCAAAGGCGTATGAGCTGTTGTCTGTATGGTCAAAAGGAACGGCTCTGTATGCCCGCTGGGCAAACAGATGTGAAGTCGGTTATCCGGAACTTATGGTCCTTTACGCGCTGCACACAAGGGGGGATCTCACCCAAAAGGCGATCACAGAAGAATTCGGATTGATAAAGGCAACTGTGAGCACCGTGATCCGTGATCTGAAAAAGCGGGATCTTATTATCCTTAAACCGTGCAGAGAAGACAAAAGAGAAAAACTGGTTGTTTTTACAGAAACAGGAAAAGAGTATGCGGAAAATATCATACAGCCGTTATTGGAGACGGAAGAACGGATCACCAGAAAAATAGGTGATGAACGCATGGAGCAGATCATAGATACGCTGGATCTTTACAACATGCTGTTTGAAAAAGAGCTGAAAGGAGCAGGCAGGAAGTGAGAGAAGCAAGAACTTTTTTCAAATATGTCATTCCATCCATATTCTCTTTTGCTCTGTTCGGCGTTTATGCGATCGTGGACGGCTTTTTTGTTGGAAACAGCATTGGAGATATCGGGATTTCCGCGATCAATGTAGCCTATCCCATCAGCGCCGTCCTTCAGGCTCTGGGAACCAGACTTGGTATGGGCGGAGCCGTTTATTATGCGATCAGCAAAGCGGAAAAAAATGAGCCGCAGGCAAGAAAATTTACGGCTGGCGCCATGTGGCTCCTGATCGGTACCAGCGTTATCCTGACACTGATCACGTTCTTTTTGGCAGAGTCTCTTTTGCGCCTGTTAGGAGCTGAGGGGGAACTCCTTTCTCTGGGGAAAGAATACATTGTGATCATTGCCCTGGGAGCGGGATTGCAGATGATCGGTACGGGAATGATACCTTTTATCCGAAATCACGGCGGTTCATTTTACGCTATGGTGTCGATGGCTGCCGGATTTGTTACGAATATCATTCTTGATTATTTTTTTGTCTGGATACTCGGTCAGGGAGTTGCGGGAGCGGCGATCGCAACGGTGATCTGTCAGGGAGTGACCTTCCTGACAGCCTTGGTCTATATGCTGAGATATAAACAGTTCACTTTAAATATCCCTGTTTCCGGCATGGCGGCAGTATCGAAAAAAATTATAAAAATAGGGATCGCGCCGTTTGGACTGGTGATGACGCCAAATATATCGCTGATAATCATAAACCGGTTTTCTATTTTCTATGGCGGGGAAAAGGCGGTTGCTGTTTATTCCTGTATCGCCTATATCATATCGATCGTGTATCTGATCTTTCAGGGGGGTGGAGACGGAAGCCAGCCGATCATCAGCAGGTATTACGGTGAAAGAAATTTCCGGGGGCTCAGGGATATCAGAAAACTGGCATATGGATTTGGCATCATGCTGTCGCTGGTCAGTTGTCTTCTTATGTATCTGGCAAGAAATGATATAGGCGCATTGTTCGGCGTATCGGCAGAAGTAAACAGCGAAGTGGCAGATATTATCCCGATCTTCCTTGTCTCCGTTCCTTTTGTCGCGGTGACCCGCATAACAACTGCAAGTTTTTACGCGATGGAAGAAAGCCTGCTTTCGTACATTTTAACGTATATAGAGCCTTTGTTCATGCTCCTGTTTATGTTCGTGTTGCCGCCGCTGCTTGGCGGGCAGATCATGATCTGGTGGAGTACGGTATTCGCAAGGGTCCTGTCGGCAGGGCTGGCATTCATATTAAAGAGACGCGTCGACAGAAAAATGTAGAGTCTTCGGTTTAAAAAAATTTTTCGGGCAGAGAGCATGATCAGTTCTCTGCCTTTTGTCAGTTAAATTGCTGAATTGAAAATCTATATCAGATATGTTAAAATTGAAGGGAATTTAATTGATGAGAAAGAACCTGACGATGGCATTACTCAGAGAAAGGGCGTGAAAAGCCCGTAAACATGGAGGTTTTAAGAGATATGGAACAGTATAAGCAGGAATTTATCGAGTTTATGGTTGACGGCGACGTGCTGAAATTCGGAGAGTTTACCTTAAAGAGCGGGAGAAAGTCTCCGTTTTTTATGAACGCGGGCGCGTACGTGACGGGTTCCCAGCTCAAGAGGCTGGGCGAGTACTACGCAAAGGCGATCCACAATACATACGGAGACGATTTTGACGTCCTGTTCGGACCGGCGTATAAGGGGATCCCGCTGAGCGTTGTGACGGCGATCGCGTACAGCGAGCTGTATGGAAAGGAAGTGCGCTACTGCTCGGACCGCAAGGAGGAGAAGGACCACGGCGCGGATAAGGGAAGTTTTCTCGGGAGCAGCTTAAAAGACGGCGACCGCGTGATCATGATCGAAGACGTGACCACATCCGGAAAGTCAATGGAAGAGACTGTTCCGAAGGTAAAAGGCGCGGCTGACGTGGAGATAGTAGGGCTGATGGTCTCCCTGAACCGGATGGAAGTGGGAAAAGGCGGCGAGAAGTGCGCTCTGGACGAGGTGAAGGACCTGTACGGATTTGACACGGCGGCGATCGTGACTATGGAAGATGTTGTGGAATATCTTTATAACAGACCGTATAACGGAAAAGTTGTCATCGATGATACATTAAAGGCGGCGATCGATGCATACTATGAGAAATATGGAGTCAAATAAGGAGGCGCAGGATATGGAAAAAGCATATCGTACAATGAAGAACAGCGGAACAGGAAATATCGTGGTCGGGATCCTGGTCCTGGTCATCGGGATCACGGCAGGGGTCATCTCCATTGTGAACGGTGCGAATCTGCTGCGGCATAAAAAAGAGATAACGTTTTAACTTCAAAGGGGACAGACCCCTATGCAAAAGGGTCTGTCCCCTCTTAATAGTCTCATCGGTGCCGTGTACCTGTTAAAAAGTACACGGCACTGATGAGAGTGAATATTCTGACAATTTCCGGAAAGGGCAATATTTTGTGAACAAAAAACAGGCAAAGAGGGTCAGGATCCTGGGAAAGATCCTGTTTATATTATATATTGTTTTTCTGATCTATTTTCTTTTCCTGTCGGACTGGTACGGCAGGGAAGGCGTGATGGACGAGTACCGTTACAATCTGGAACTTTTTAAGGAGATCAACCGGTTTATCACATACCGGGAGGAACTGGGAGCGTTTGCAGTGTTTTCCAATCTGTTCGGAAATATCCTGATATTTGTTCCTTTTGGTTTCTTTATTTCGATGGCGAGCAGGGCGAGAGGCTTTTTTAAGACGCTGTTCTACAGCCTCCTTTTAAGTCTCGGCGTGGAGGTGATGCAGCTTGTCACGAGAGTGGGAAGCTTTGACGTGGATGATATCCTCCTGAATACGCTGGGAGGAGTGCTCGGCTATATTTTATTTGTGATCTGCAATGCGATAAGGAGAAGACATTATGCTCGGAAACGGAAAAAGCGCTGAGGAGAGGCGGCGGGAAAAAGAGAGAAAAAAGCGGGGGACGAGAAAATACGGGCAGGCGAAATATAAGCATTCCCATATGGGCGTTGTCTCCTGCGTGTTTGCCGGGGCGGCACTCGCTGCGCTCGGGGGATGCATCCTGTATTCCTATATGGTCAGGGGAGCGGCGCCAGGGATCATAGGCGGGATCGCTGTGATCTCTTTCGCCCTGTCCATCCTTGGGATCAACGCGGCGGTAAAGGGCTTCCGGGAAAGGGAGAGAAATTACATTACCTGCAAGATAGGACTGCCGGTGAGCGGCATCGTCCTGCTCTTGTTCCTGGCGATATTTATAGGAGGACTGATGTGACGATGGGTTGGAAAGAGATGCAGAAAGAGAGAAATGAACAGTGTGAGGAGCGTCATGCCCTTGCGGTGGACAGGCTGCGGGGCATTGTGTCTGAAGAGACGGTATCGGAGAGATATCTGTCCTTTTTCCAGGACACGGCGATCTTTCTTCTGGAACTGGAAAATGTGAGAAGAAAGATCTCGGAAGGGATCTGGGACAGGTACAGCCTGGATGAGATGAAGAGTTTAAACGAGATCCTGTACCGGGATATCCTCCCGCCGAATTATGGCAGCAGTTATGCCGACCCTGCGTACGCTGTGGGAAGGCTCGGGAAGGAGATGGGAAAAATCTTAAGCCTTCTCTATGCGGAAATGCGCTCGGGCATCCCCTTCGCTTTTGAGAACAGGAAGGACTATCTCACGATCCTCTTTGAGCTTTTTATCGAGGTGTACAATTGCTTTGAAGAGTCAGAGGAGCCGGAAGCAAAGGAGATCCGGGATATCGTTTACTGGTATGCCAGCGATTACTGCGACGTGTTCCTGGCAGACCGGATCGAAGAACAGATCGACCCGGAATATTCTTTCGCGGCGGATATCATTGAAAATGCGGACCTGGATGACGACAGGTATCTCTACAGGTTCGGGGAGTATATCACGGAAAATGAACTGGGGACAGCGCGCCACTTAAGAACGCTTCCGCAGGAAACGATACAGAGGATGGCGGACGTCTATACAGAAGGGTACCGGATCGGATTTATCAATACGGGGAAAGACCTTTCGAAGAAATCCGTGGTCAATATCCGTTACAGCCTGGGATTTGAGAGGGTGATCCGGGCGGCGATAGAGAATTTCCGGAAAATGGGATTGAAGCCGGTCATCTACCGGGCGGCGTCCGGTGTGATCACAAAGAGGGAACATCACAAGATCGGATATTTCGGCGCGATCCCCAACTGGCAGTACGAGTATGACCACAGGCAGGATCAGGCGCTTTTCATGGATAAGCGGTATATCGAGCGCAGGCTGGAAGTTATGAAGACCGTGTATGAAAAAAACAGGGAGCTGGCAGCGCAGTTCGCGGGACCTGCGGTGATGGAGACATTCGGAGAAAAGCCGTTTTCCCCGGCGGCGAAGCCGGAAGCTCCGGAATACAGCCCGGAACAGCGGGAACTGGCGCTTATGTATGACAGCCGGTCCGGGCAGATCACCAACGAATATATCCGGGGAGACGAGAGGAGTTTTACGATCATCGCATATCCGGTGCCCGAGATCGGAGAGATATATCCGGAGATATTTAATGAGGTGATCCGGATCAATACGCTGGATGCGAAACTTTACGAGAAGGTGCAGCAGACCATGATCGACGCCCTGGACCAGGGAGAATATGTCCATGTGCTCGGGAAAGGGGCGAACCGGACAGACCTGAGAGTGCAGCTCATCCATCTGGACGACCCGGAGAAGGAGACAAAGTTTGAAAACTGCGTGGCGGACGTGAACATCCCGGTAGGGGAGGTGTTCACATCGCCTGTCCTGGAAGGGACAGAGGGGATTTTAAACGTAAGCAGGGTGTACCTGGACGGATTGGAGTACCGGAACCTGGAGCTTACTTTTAAAGACGGAAAGATCACCGATTACAACTGCGCCAACTTTGACTCCCGGGAAGAAGGAAAAAAGTACATTTATGACAATGTGCTCAAGAACCACGAGACCCTTCCCCTTGGCGAATTCGCGATCGGAACGAACACGACCGCGTATGTCGTGGGAAGGAAATACGGGATCGAAGAGAAGATGCCCATCCTCATCGCGGAGAAGACCGGACCCCATTTCGCGGTGGGCGATACCTGCTACTCCTGGAGCGAAGATATCCGGGTGTATAATCCGAACGGAAAAGAGATCATGGCAAAGGACAACTCGGTGTCCATCCTGAGAAAGGAAGACGTCTCGAAGGCATATTTCCACTGCCATACAGATATAACCATACCTTATGATGAATTAGAAGAAATAAGTGTAGTGACAAAAGAGGGCAAAAACATTATACTAATAAAGAATGGAAGATTTGTATTGCCGGGAACGGAAGTATTAAATGAACCACTGAAGGAGGAGACAAAATGCCAAAAGTAGGAATTGTCATGGGAAGCGACTCAGATCTCAAAGTGATGAGCAAGGCGGCTTCCATGCTTGAAAAATTCGGGATCGACTATGAGATGACCATCATCTCCGCGCACCGCATGCCGGATGTATTTTTTGACTGGGCGAAATCAGCGGAAGGGAAAGGGATCAAGGTGATCATCGCGGGAGCGGGCATGGCTGCCCATCTTCCGGGAATGTGCGCTGCATTATTCCCCATGCCGGTCATCGGCGTTCCTATGTCGGGAAAGAACCTGGACGGACAGGACGCGCTCTACTCGATCGTACAGATGCCGCCGGGAATCCCGGTCGCTACAGTTGCCATTGACGGAGGAATGAACGCGGCGATCCTCGCGGCGAAGATCCTCGCAGTGTCCGACGAAGAACTGCTGAAGAAACTCAAGGATTATTCCGCAGAGATGAAGGATACCGTGCAGGCAAAGGCTGACAGACTGAAAGAAGTGGGATACGAGGAATACCTGAAATAGAAAAGGAGAAAGCGGTATGGATTATAAGAAGGCAGGCGTTGACATAGAAGCCGGCTACAGATCAGTGGAACTTATGAAGGAGCATGTGAAGAAGACCATGCGCCCGGAGGTCCTGGGCGGACTGGGCGGATTCTCCGGAGCATTCTCTCTCTCAAAGATCAAGGAGATGGAGGAGCCGGTGCTGTTATCCGGTACGGACGGATGCGGGACCAAGGTGAAGATCGCCATGATCCTGGACAAACACGATACCATCGGGATCGACGCGGTGGCGATGTGCGTGAACGACATTGCCTGCGCGGGCGGGGAACCGCTGTTTTTCCTGGATTACATCGCGTGCGGCAGGAACGAGCCGGAGAAGATCGCGGATATCGTAAAGGGCGTTGCGGAAGGCTGCCTTCAGGCAGGCGCGGCGCTGATCGGAGGAGAGACTGCGGAGCATCCGGGACTGATGAAACCGGATGAGTATGACCTTGCAGGATTTGCAGTAGGCGTCTGCGATAAGAAAGACATGATCACAGGCGACGACCTGAAAGAAGGGGACGTGCTGATCGGCATGGCGTCTTCCGGAATCCACAGCAACGGATTCTCTCTTGTGAGACAGGTCTTCAATATGAAGAGAGAGGCACTGGATACATATTATGACAGTCTGGGATGCACTCTCGGGGAAGCGCTCCTTGCGCCCACAAAGATCTACGTGAAGGCTCTTAAGAGCATCAAGGATGCAGGCGTGAAGATCAAGGCATGCAGCCATATCACAGGCGGCGGATTCTATGAAAATGTTCCCCGTATGTTAAAAGAAGGGACCCATGCCGTGATCCGGAAAGACAGTTACTCGATCCCTCCGGTATTCCGGATGCTCTCCGAGGACGGGGATGTGGAAGAACACATGATGTACAACACGTTCAACATGGGACTCGGAATGGTGCTGGCTGTGGATAAGGATGATGTGGACCGCGCGATGGATGCGATCCGCGCGGCAGGCGAGGATCCCTATGTAGTGGGTCAGATCGAGGCAGGAGAAAAAGGAGTAACCTTATGTTAAAGATAGTGGTGATGGTCTCCGGCGGCGGGACAAATCTCCAGGCGATCATCGACGGGGTGAGAGACGGGAAGATCACGAACACACAGATCGCGGGCGTGATCAGCAATAACCGGAATGCCTATGCACTGAAAAGAGCGGAGGAGAACGGGATCCCGAACTGCTGCGTATCCCCGAAAGATTATGAGTCCCGGGAGATTTTTAACAGAAAGCTTATGGAGGCAGTGGACAGCTTTGAGCCGGATCTGATCGTGCTGGCAGGATTCCTTGTGGTGATCCCGCCTGAGATGATCGAAAAGTACAGGAACCGGATGATCAATATCCATCCGTCTCTGATCCCTTCCTTCTGCGGAAAAGGATTCTACGGGCTGAAGGTGCACGAAGCGGCGCTGGAGCGCGGAGTGAAGGTGGTCGGAGCCACAGTTCATTTCGTGGACGAGGGCACAGATACCGGGCCGATCATCCTGCAGAAGGCTGTGGAGGTGCAGCAGGGAGATACCCCGGAGGTACTCCAGAGACGTGTCATGGAACAGGCAGAATGGATCATCCTTCCGAGAGCCATCGACCTGATCGCGGGCGGAAAAGTCCGGGTGGAAGGCCGGAAGACTGTGATAGAAGAATAACTGCTGTGCGCCGCGCGGGAAACTGCTGTGCTGACAGAGAGTGCAAAAGCACTTCAGACAGAAGCAGCCGCGCTGCGGCAGAACGGATAGCGCATGGACATGTATAAGGGGGTGCGTCTGTGGTATCACAGATGCACCTTTGTGGTTTCAGAAGAAGAAAAGGAGGCTGTTATGAAAGTACTGATAGTTGGAAGCGGTGGAAGAGAGCACGCCATCGCGGCAAGCGTGGCAAAGAGTCCCCGTGCGGACAAGATCTACTGTGCGCCGGGAAACGCGGGGATCGCGGAGTATGCTGAGAGTGTGGACATCGGCGCCATGGAGTTTGACAGACTGGCGGCGTTTGCAAAGGAGAAAGAGATCGACCTCTGTATCGTTGGAATGGATGATCCGCTGGTGGGCGGACTTGTGGACGTTCTGGAGGAAGCGGGAATCCGCACCTTCGGACCGAGAAAGAACGCGGCGATCCTGGAGGGATCCAAGGCATTCTCAAAGGATCTGATGAAGAAATACAATATTCCCACAGCGGCGTATGAGAACTTTACAGATCCGGACAAGGCACTTGCCTATCTCGAGACGGCGAAGTTCCCCATCGTCCTGAAAGCGGACGGCCTTGCTCTCGGAAAGGGGGTACTGATCTGTCAGGATCTGGAAGAGGCAAAGGAAGGCGTGAAGACCATCATGCTGGACAAGAAGTTCGGGACAGCCGGAAATGAGATGGTCATCGAGGAGTTCATGACAGGTCGTGAAGTGTCCGTTCTCTCTTTCGTAGACGGAAAGACCATCAAGACCATGACCAGCGCACAGGACCACAAGCGCGCAGGGGACGGGGATACCGGTCTGAACACAGGAGGAATGGGAACCTTCTCCCCCAGTCCTTTCTATACGAAAGAAGTGGAAGAGTTCTGTGAGAAATACATTTACCAGCCCACCGTGGACGCCATGGCGGCAGAAGGACGTCCCTTCAAGGGGGTTATCTTCTTCGGACTGATGCTGACAGCGGACGGACCGAAGGTGCTGGAGTATAACGCACGCTTTGGCGATCCGGAGGCACAGGTTGTGCTCCCGCGCATGAAGAATGACATCATCGACGTGGTGGAGGCGTGTATCGACGGAACGCTGGATCAGATCGACCTGCAGTTCGAGGATAACGCGGCGGTCTGCGTGGTGCTGGCGTCAGACGGATACCCGGTAAAATACGAAAAGGGGTATCCTATTACGGGACTGGATGAGTTCAAAAAGCACGAGGGGTATTACTGCTTCCATGCGGGAACGAAATTCGACGGAGATCAAATCGTGACCAACGGCGGACGCGTGCTTGGCGTGACGGCAAAGGGAAAAGACCTGAAAGAGGCGAGAGCCAACGCATATGCAGCAACTGAGTGGGTACAGTTTGAGAACAAATATATGAGACATGATATCGGAAAGGCGATCGACGAGGCTTAGGATGCCCCGCGCCAGAAAGGCGGAACTTGTGAAAGGATTATATTTTGACGGAGAGAAAGAGGTTTACCGGGAAGATCTTCCCAAACCGGTCTGCAAAGAAGGCGAGAGCCTGATCCGCATCCTCATGGCTGCGGTGTGCAGCACGGACCGGGAGGTGTTAAAAGGCTACCGGCCAAACTTCCGTGGCGTGATGGGACATGAGTTTGTGGGCGTAGTGGAAGAATCTGAGGATGAGAGCCTGATCGGGCAGCGGGTAGTGGGAGAACTGAACGCCGGATGCGGACACTGTCTGTACTGCCGCACCGGCCGGGAGAAGCACTGCCCGAACCGGAAAGTCATTGGTATGGAGGGGAAGGACGGATGTTTCGCGGAGTACATGACACTGCAGACTCATCTGATCCACAGAGTCCCCGATGAACTCCCGACGGAGAGAGCAATCTTCACAGAACCTCTGGCTGCCGCATTCGAGATCACATCCCAGGTACATGTCAGCCCGGATACGAAGGTGGCTGTCCTGGGAGACGGAAGGCTGAGCCTGATGATCACCCAGGTGCTGAATCTGACAGGAACGGATCTGACCGTGATCGGAAAACATCCCGAGAAGCTGGAGAAATTTGCTCCGTTTGCAAAGACAGTGACAGAGACCGACGAGACCTTTGAGATCATCGTGGATGCCACCGGTGCGGAGTCGGGACTTCAGCTTGCGAAGGACCTGATCCGGCGTCAGGGAACGATCATCCTGAAGAGCACATATGCCGGGACGGCAAATGTGGACATGAGTTATTTCGTGGTAAATGAGATCACCATCAAAGGCAGCCGGTGCGGCCCCTTTGAGCCGGCTCTGAGGATGCTGGCGCAGAAACGGATCGTCCTGCCTGAGATCGAACTCTTTGACCTGAAAGATCACGAGAAGGCGTTTGCTTACCGGGGATTCAAGGCGGGGTTCAAATTCTGACGGAGCGATCTGTCCGGAAGCGGGCAGAGGCAGAAGAGAAGCAGAACTTCTGCGGATGAAAGGAAGAAAGATGGAAACACTGAGAGATGTAACACATATAGACAATGTAAAACTGAATGAAGAAGAAAACGCGGTGGTGATCATCGACCAGACGCAGCTTCCCAATAAGACGGAATATCTGACGCTGGGAACGGCAAAAGATCTGTATGACGCCATCTTTGAACTGAAAGTAAGAGGGGCTCCGGCGATCGGAATCTGCGCAGCGTACGGGATCTATGTCCTTGCGCGTCAGATCGATACGGAGGATTACAATACGTTCTACGCGCAGTTTAAGAAGGACAAAGACTATCTGGACTCCTCCAGGCCCACTGCGGTGAACTTAAGTTGGGCGCTGAACCGGATGGAGCGTGTGGTCACATCCAATCAGGATAAGCCGGTGGAGGAGATCAAGGCGCTGCTCCTGGCGGAGAGCAAAGAAATCCAGGCGGAGGACATGCGCATGTGCCGTGCGATCTCCGAGTACGGCCTGGCGCTTCTCCATGACGGGGACGGGATCCTGACTCACTGCAACGCAGGTCCTCTCGCCACTTCCAGATACGGCACTGCCCTTGGACCGCTCTTCCTCGGAAAGGAAAGAGGGATGGAGTTCCATGTGTTTGCGGATGAGACAAGACCTCTTCTCCAGGGGGCAAGGCTGACCTCCTATGAACTTCAGAAGGGCGGCATCGACGTGACTCTGATCTGCGACAACATGGCGAGCATTGTCATGAAAAACGGATGGGTCCAGGCGTGCCTGGTAGGATGCGACCGGATCGCAGCCAACGGGGACGCGGCGAACAAGATCGGGACCAGCGGCGTGGCGATCCTTGCGAAGTACTACGGAATCCCGTTCTATGTGCTGGGACCGACGTCCACCATTGACATGAACTGCCCGACCGGAGACGACATTAAGATCGAACTGAGGGATCCGGATGAGATCAAGAAGAAATTCTATACGGAGCCAATGGCGCTGGAGGAGACAAAGTGCTATAATCCTGCTTTCGATGTGACAGACCACAACCTGATCTCGGGAATCGTCACAGAATATGGAGTGGCGAGAGCGCCGTACGTGGAGTCGCTCAGGGACATTTTCGCAAAAAAAGAGAGGCAGGAGTTGCACAACATGTAAACAAGTGTTAAAATAAGCTAATAAGTTGGCAGAACAACATAAGCTATACTTATTAATAGAAAGAAGGAGGAGTTATATCATGAAAAAGAAACTGTTATCAGTTCTTCTGTGTGTGGCAATGGTATCTTCCATGGTCATCGGCTGCGGAAGCAATTCATCTGACACTTCATCGGACAGCACTGCGGCATCAGATGACAGCGCAGCGTCCACAGAAGAGAGCACAGACGCGCTGAACATCGCCATCGTATCCAGCCCGAACGGCGTGGACGACGGATCATTCAACGAGGACAACTACAATGGAGTACTGGCTTACATCGATGAGCATCCGGATGCGCAGGTAACACCGATCCGCGAGGAGACGGGAGTTCCGGCAACAGTCGTTGAGAGGATCACAGAGATCGCGGGAAGCTATGACGTGGTAGTATGCCTTGGATATCAGTGCGCCGGAATCGGCACGGTAGCACAGGATAATCCGGATGTAGATTTCATCCTCGTGGACAGCTATCCGACAGATGCTGACGGAAACACAGTAGAGCTTGACAATGTATACGCAATGCTGTTCGCTGAGCAGGAGAGCGGATTCTTTGCAGGAATGGCTGCGGCTCTTGAGACAACGACAAACAAAGTCGCTGTTGTAAACGGACAGCCCTTCCCGTCCAATGTAAATTATCAGTACGGTTTTGAGGCTGGTGTGAACTACGCCAATGCAAAACTGGGAACAAGCGCTGAACTCGTAGAACTTGCTTCCTACGCGGGAACATATAATGACGAGAACATCGGCGGAAACTACACAGGAAACTTCTCAGATGAAGCGACAGGAAAGGTTATCGGCGAGTCTCTGATCAAAGAAGGATGCGATATCATCTTTGTAGCTGCAGGAGCATCAGGAAACGGTGTGTTTACAGCAGCAAAAGAGGCAGGAGATGTGAAAGTGATCGGATGTGACGTTGATCAGTATGACGACGGAGCAAACGGAGATTCTAATATCATCCTTACATCTGTCCTGAAATGCATGAGCATCAACGTACAGAGACAGCTCAATGCCATCGCGGACGGATCCTTCACCGGACAGAACATCACACTGATGGCTGACACAGATTCCACAGGATATGTAAAAGAAGAGGGAAGACAGCAGCTTTCAGACGATACGATCGCAGCGCTGGATGAAGCATTTGCACTTGTGAAAGACGGAACGATCGTTCCTCCTTCAAGCGACAGTGACAGTACACCGGAGGACTTTCCAGGACTGGAGTAATAGCGTTATGTAGAACAGAATGGACAGTTCACTTAACAGGTGAGACTGTCCATTCTCGCTTTTAAGGAAGAACCGTCGGAATGAATGAAGAGAACAGGAGTTGCCAATGTCAGAAGAATATATTATTGAGATGCGGCATATTACAAAACGATTTCCGGGCATTGTGGCAAACGATGACGTAAGCATTCAGATCAAAAAGGGAGAGATCTACGCCCTTCTCGGAGAGAACGGGGCGGGGAAATCCACCCTGATGAGCATGCTTTTCGGAATGTATGAGCCTGATGAGGGGGAAATCTATGTAAAAGGGGAAAAGGTGCATATCACCTCCCCAAATTATGCGACAAAACTGAATATCGGAATGGTACATCAGCACTTCAAGCTGGTATCGAACTACACAATAGCAGAGAACATCATCATGGGAATGGAACCGGTGAAAAAGGTGCTGGGCCTGTTCCCGGCGGTTGATATCAAAAAGGCGAATGAGGATATCAGGAAACTTTCGGAGGAATTCGGTCTGGAAGTGGATCCGACTCAGGTGATCGAGAAAGTGAACGTCTCGATCCGGCAGAGGGTTGAGATCCTGAAGATGCTCTACCGCCAGGCGGAGATCCTGATCTTTGATGAACCGACCGCAGTCCTCACTCCCCAGGAGATTGAATTCCTGCTGCAGATCATCCGGAATCTCCGGGACAGCGGAAAGACGATCATCCTGATCACCCATAAGCTGGAGGAGATCAAACAGGTGGCGGACCGCTGTGCGATCCTGAACCGTGGAAAGATCGTGGATGTGCTCGATGTAAAGACAACGTCCACAAAGACCATGGCGAACCTGATGGTGGGAAGAGAAGTCTCTTTCACTGTGGAGAAAGCGCCGGCGAAATTCGGCGAGGTCGTGCTGGATGTACAGAATATGAGCGTTCACAACCAGGATCACTTTGAGGTCGTGAAAAATGTCTCGTTCAAGGTACACAGAGGCGAGATATTTGCCATTGCGGGCGTATCCGGAAACGGTCAGATCGAACTGGCGGACGCCATTGCCGGTCTGATGGAGATATCAAGCGGGAAGGTATTCTTAAAAGGCGAGGATATCACGCATGAAACGATCCGGAAGAGAACGGAGAAAGGAATCTCCTATATTCCGGAAGACCGTCAGGAGTTCGGACTTGAACTTGATTTTACGCTCAAGGAAAATCTGGCTCTGAAATCTTATTATAAAGAACCGTTCTCCAGCAAGAGCGGAGTCTTAAGGCCTGATGAGTTTGAAAAGTACGGTCAGAGACTGATCGAGGAGTACGATATCCGAAGCGGCCAGGGGACAGTGACCCAGGTCCGTTCTATGAGCGGAGGAAACCAGCAGAAAGCCATCGTCGGACGAGAGATCGAACTGCAGTCTGACCTGATGATCTTCGTGCAGCCCACAAGGGGACTGGACATCGGAGCGATTGAAAACATCCACAAACAGATCATCGCAGAGAGAGACAAAGGAAAGGCGATCCTTCTGATCTCTCTGGAACTGGACGAGATCATGAACTGCGCGGACACGATCGGCGTGATCTACAACGGAGCCATTGACAAGATCGCTCCGGCTGAGACTCTTACGATGAACCAGGTGGGAGAATTCATGATGGGGGTGAAGAGTAAATGAAAAAAATCTGTGTAAAAATCCTCGGAAATGAAAAGACGCAGTTTATCGCGATCCCGATCTTCTCTATTCTCCTGAGCCTGATCGTGGGAATGATCATCATCGCGGCGCTGGGGAAATATCCTCTCACTGCTTACATGAACCTTCTGCAGGGGAGCGGACTGATGCCGAAGCCCAATTACTCTGCATATCAGGGTATGCTCAGCGACTTCACAAGCTTTCTGAACATGCTCACACCGATGATGTTCGCTGCGCTCTCTGTGGCTGTGGCGCAGAAGGCGGGACTGTTCAATATCGGTGTGTCCGGACAGATGCTGGCGGCAGGCTTTGTCGCGACCGTCACGGTGGGATATTCCGAACTGCCGGCAGTGGTTGCGAAACCTCTCGTTCTCCTGATCGGTATTGTAGTGGGAATGCTGGTCGGTGCGCTGGTCGGTTTCCTGAAATACAAATTCAATATCAATGAAGTTGTGTCCACGATCATGATCAATTATATTGTTCAGTATCTGACCAGCTTTTTCATCAACACGAGATATATCGACGAGATCTCCAGACAGTCAAAGGCGGTCAGCAGGGCCTCCAGATTGACTCTCATGCAGGTGCCGATCGGAAACCTGAAAGTGGATCTTCCGCTCTGCATCATCCTGGCAGTGCTCATCGCGATCCTGATGAAGTTCCTTCTGGACCGGACGAGCCTGGGATTTGAGATCAAGGCGGTGGGATCGAACCGCAATGCCGCGAGATACGCCGGAGTCAGCGTCGGAAAGACAATGATCGTATCCATGATGATCTCCGGGGCACTGGCAGGACTTGCCGGCGTGACATACTATATGGGGTATTTGGAATCCATTCAGCCGAAGGTGCTTACGGATACCGGATTTGACGCCATCGCAGTGGCGCTTCTCGGAAACAACAACCCGATCGGAGTTATCTTCTCCTCCTTCCTGATCACCGGAGTGACGAAGGGGAGCAGTTACATGAGCGCAGCGTCGGGGATCGAGACGGAGATCGCGTCCGTCATCACAGGACTGATCCTTCTGTTCAGCGCATGCAGCGCGTTTATCAGATATGAGGTAAAGAAATGGAAGACAGAACTGGAAGAAGAAGAGAGGAGGAACGCAGATGTCAAGAATAATCATTGATGGACTTTCCTTTGCACTGCCGCTGTTTATCATGGCGATCGGCGGGATCTACAGTGAGAGAAGCGGCGTCACGAACCTTGCCATCGAGGGACTCCAGGGCTTCGGCGCATTTGCGGGCGCGCTCTTTGTGGTGCTGACGTCGGGGACACAGGGGACGAACTCCCAGGTCATCTTCTATCTGGCGTTTCTGTTTGCCATGATCGGAGGAATGGTCTATTCCCTGCTCCACGCTCTGCTCTGCGTGAAGTTCAAGGCGAACCAGGTCATCAGCGGTGTGGTCATCAACATCCTTGCCATGGCGCTGACCGCTTTCCTGACAAAACAGGTCAATAAGAGTGTGTTCAACCAGCCGTCCGACAAATTTCAGCTCGGAGTATCGACGAGATTTACAGTTCCTGTACTCTCGGATATCCCGGTGATCGGCGCGGTGTTCACAAACGTATATCCCTTTGAGGTGATCATTATCGTCGTTGCAGTGATCGCGTGGTTCGTGCTCTACAAGAGCAGATACGGCCTGCACTTAAGAGCTTGCGGCGACAACCCCCACGCAGTGGACGCTGCCGGGAGAAATGTGGGACAGATCCGCACTGTTGCGATCATGGTCTCAGGCGCGCTGTCCGGCATCGGCGGGATGTGCTTCGCATATTCCATCTCCGCGCAGTTCTCTGAGAGCATTTACGTGGGATACGGATACCTCGCCATCGCGGCGATGATCTTCGGAAACTGGAAGATCCTCCCCACTCTGGGAGCATGTCTCCTTTTCGGCTTTGCAAGATCGGCGGGCTACCAGATCGTACAGGTGCTTGAGAAGCCCAGCAGTTATTCCGATCTGGTCATGACACTGCCGTATATTCTGACTTTGCTGTTGCTGATCTTCTTCTCGAAGTACAACAGGTCACCGAAAGCACTGGGTGAGATTTACGATAAAGGAAAGAGATAAAGACTGCGGATGCAGTTTCATATGAAAGAAAAAACAGGTCTGTGCGGACGAAATGTCCGGGCAGACCTGTTTTTCCTTTGTGTAACGGAGATCGCTTACCGGAGCAGTATGCATCACACGGAGATCTCATTGTTCTCACTGTACACCTCGAAGGATTTCTCCATCTTTTCCAGTATCTCCGAATACTGGCGGAATGCATTCCGCATTTCCATTTCGTTGAAGGGCTGAGCCTTATAGCAGATCCGGTGTTCCATTGCCGCCCAGAGATCCATGGAAATCGTGCGGAACTGGATCTCAACAGGATAATATTCCATACTGTTCATATAATATGTCGGTACGCCGACAATGATATGATAACTGCGGTACCCGTTTGGCTTCGGGGTTTTTATGTAATCCTTCTCGCGGATCAGGATCAGGTCGGACTGCTTCTTCAGAGAGCTGACCAGATGGCGGATATCCTGTTCAAAAAAACAGACAACACGGATCCCCGCGATATCCTTGAGCAGTGCCTTGGCGTCCTGCACGCTGCCCGCAGATCCTTTTCTGCGGAGCTTGTTTTCAATGCTTTCTTTTTCCTTGATCCGGTTCGTGATGCTGTGGATGGGTCGGAAATCCTCTTTTTCATATGTGTCATGGTCCAGGATCTCCAGGCGGGTGAGGATCAGGTTCATGGCGTCGGTATATGGTTTGATCAGTTCATAATATTCCTCGAGTGTCATTTATATCATACTCCCTTCAATGTTCAGAGAACAGTTTAGGAGCGGAATGTGACAATTCCGTGCATAGAATCTTATGAATTTCTAAATTTTCTGACCACGCGGCGGCTAAGTGTGAACTGTACTCTGTGCGGCTGCGATTCAGTGATCATCTGACCGTGCAGTTGGAAAACTGCGGCTTGTAACAGCCGGACAGTTATTTTATAATAGCGTAAAAGCCAGGACATAAAATGTCCGTGCAGGTACAGCCGGAAGACCGGATAAAAGTTGTAGGATATTCAGAACGCGAAAGGCGGCATAGGGAAATGACGGAATTAAAAGAAGTGTTTGAAAAAGCGTTCCCTTTCTGGGACAGTCTGACAGAGGAAGAGCAGACTGAAATGATACTGGGGACGACGAAAAATATATGCAGGAAGAAAACAAGGCTCCATTTCGGCGGCGGAGAGTGCGCCGGTGTTCAGATCATCGAGAAGGGAAGAGCCAGGATCTTCATCACGTCGCCGAACGGGGGAGACATCACCCTGTTCCGGCTGATGGACGGGGATGTGAGTATCTTAAGCGCGGCGTGCATGTTAAACGGGATGGATGTGGAGCTGGACATGGAGATGGAGACGGACTGTGTCGTCTATACCATACCGAAAAGACTGTATAAGAGTCTGTATGATGAAAACGGATCGGTGAAGGACTATACGATGGAGATGATCTCGGAGAAATTCTCGGATATCATGTGGCTGTTCAACCAGTTTGTATTCTCCAATGTGGCGTCCCGCCTGGCAGGGGCGCTTCTGGAACACCGGGCAATGGAAGGGAGCGATATCCTTCCGGTCACCCATGAAGTCCTGGCGCGGGATGCGGGGACGGCCAGAGAGGTAGTGACAAGGCTCCTGAAGCAGTTCCAGGAGGACGGGATGGTCAGACTGACCAGAGGAAAAGTGGAGATCCTGGATACCGGAAGACTTGGAAAGGTCTGAATCATACCGGACTTTCGAGGTATTTTTGAAGAGGATGTGGAGGAGAGCAGAAAAGAACAGAAAAAAATGACGGAGGAAGACAGATGATCAAAGCAGTATTTCTTGATATTGACGGGACGCTGATCTCGCATGAGGCGGGCGGAGTGCCTGAAAGCGCCAGAACAGCTCTGGAGGAGATCAGAAAAAAAGGCATCAGGGTCTTTGCGTCTACCGGAAGACATATCCGTGAACTGAAGAAACTGCCGCTGGATGGGGTGACATTCGACGGATATGTGACACTGACCGGACAGATCTGTCTGGACGGAGAGGAGAACCTGATCAGCGAAGTTGCGATAGAAAAAGAAGATGCGGGCAGGATGCTTGATATTTTTGAGCAATGCGAGACACCGGTGCTGATCGTGGAAAAAGACGGGATGTACATTAATTTTGTCAACGACCATGTACGGAGAGTGCAGAAAGCGATCTCAAGTCCGGTGCCTGACGTGGGAACCTATACCGGGAATACGATCTATCAGTTTGTCATCTATGCAAGGAAAAAGGAGGCGGTGAAGATTGCGGGAGATCTGGGAGGATGCATTATCACGAGCTGGAATCCGGAGGCGGTGGATGTGACTTCCAGAAAAGCGGGAAAAGCCCGGGGGATCCGCATAATGATCGAAAGATACGGGATCCGGCAGGATGAGATCATGGCATTCGGCGACGGGGAAAATGATATCGATATGATCGAGTTCGCCGGGATCGGCGTGGCGATGGGAAACGCGGATGAGGAAGTAAAGCAACGCGCGGACTATGTGACGGACAACGTGAACAGAGACGGTGTCCGGAAGGCGCTGGAGCATTTCGGGATGCTGTGATGCCGGAGACAAGGAGACCAGAGGAAAAAGAAGCACTCGATAAAGTTTGTGATTTTGTCACAGAAAAAAATCTATATTGTGGTATACTATGAGTACTTGGCGAGGTACTGTCGAGCCTAGTACGAGTAATACCTGGACAGTTAGCGAGGTATTACACGAGCTTAGTGACCACGGTATACTATGAGTACTTGGCGAGGTACTGTCGAGCAACAGAGATTCATAAAAGGAGGATATAGATATGGCAGTGATCAAACTGACAAAGGATAATTTTGACCAGGAGGTAATGCAGTCCGACAAACCGGTTCTCGTTGATTTCTACGCAGACTGGTGCGGACCGTGTAAGATGATGGGACCGGTTGTGGAGGAAATCTCCAACGAAGAGGCCGGAGTCAAGGTGTGCAAGATCAATATTGACGAGGAGATCGAGCTGGCACAGCGGTTCGGAGTGATGAGCATCCCAACGTTTATTGCGGTGAAAGGCGGAGAGATCGCTGGAAAACAGATTGGAGCGGTTCCGAAGAGCAACCTGCTCGGGCTGGTGAAATAGTTCCTTAAAATGGAATAAGATTCAGGAAAAACTGATAAAAAAGACTATTGAAAACAGCATTTGATCACTGTTTTCCAATAGTCTTTTTTACGCTCTGAAACATGGGATCAAACGAACGGTCGTCAGTCTCAGAGTTTACTCTCAAATGTATAACTGCCTGCCTCCAGTTCTTTTTTCGTTCCGTCTGGAAGCCGGAGCAGAGTTTCCGTAGGAGTCTCTATCCGAAGAGAGAACATATCGTCCTCTATTTCCCATGCGACGGAGATCTTTCCGCTGCGGCTTACAAAGCTGCCGCTGACCTTTTCGAGGCGGGCGTCAGGGACCGGAGCGATCAGGATCTTCCGATAACCCGGCTCCAGCGGGCGGATGCCGAGGATATGGGTATAGTAGAATTCTCCTACGCTGCCAAAGGCATAGTGATTAAAGGAGACCATATTATCTCCGTTCTGATCCGACTCATTCACGCTGCCGTCGGGCAGGATGGCGTCCCAGCGTTCCCAGGTTGTGGTGGCTCCGCGGAGAACCTGATACATCCAGCCGGGGCACTCTTCCTGGAGGAGAAGCTCGTAGGCGAGATCTGCCTCGCCGTTGTCGGCGAGCAGAGGAAGCAGATGTTCTGTTGAGAAGAATCCGGTCTGCATGCCCTCCCCGCGAATCTTTTCGATAAGCGTCCGGAACAGGCCGTCCCAGAGAGGCCCTTTGGGAACAACAAAATGCAGAGCCATGATATAGGCGCCCTGATAGTCATCCTTCATGGTGCCGTCCTCATTGATGAAGGTGCGCAGGTAGGCTTCCCTGGTCTTTTCAAGCTGCGCTTCGTATCTGTCGGCATCCTCAGTCTTTCCAAGATACCGGGCCGTCCGCGACAGGATCCGGAGATCGTTCACGATAAAGGCGTTGGAAACCGGACCGTTGTGCTGCGCCATAAAGGCGATGTCTTTTCCCGGGCAGAGCCAGTCCCCGAGATTCGGCGCGATCCAGAGGTCTTCCACACCCTGGAGACCGCCCATGTGGCGAATCTCGCATTCCACGTGGGACTTCATGCTGGTGTACTGTTCATGCAGATACCGGTCTGTCCCGTATTGGCGATAAAGCATTTCGGGAATGATCGTTACTGCGTTGCCCCAGCCAAGCATATTGAGGAATCCGACTCCGGCAGGACCTTCCGCGGGAACGACCGGAGCAACGTATCCCTCTGTGTTGTCCTGCTGGGTGCTGCGGATATCCTGCAGATATTTTGCCCAGAACCTTTCCGTGTCGAAGTTGTAGGCGCCGGTCAGAGCGAAGACCTGCCCGTCTCCGGGATATCCCATCCGCTCATCCCTCTGGGGACAGTCGGTGGGAACTTCGATATAGTTGGATTTCTGCCCCCAGACCTGATTTTGATAGAGCCGGTCTGCGAGAGAATTGTCACATGCAAAATGTCCGGTGCGCTCCATGTCACTGTAAAGGGCATACGCGGTGATGAGTCCCGGGACATAGTCCGTACCGGTGATCTCCGCATAGCGGAAGCCCATGTAGGTGAAGCGGGGACGGTATTTCGCCGTGTCTGTTCCACGATGATAGATGAGTTCGGCTTTTGCCTTTCGCAGGTTCCGTGTATACAGATTTCCGTCCTGATCCAGGATCTCTCCATGACGGATCCGGATAGAACTGCCGGTCATCTTTGAGGGATCGAGCTCTATGATACCTGCAAAGTTCTGTCCGAAGTCAAGAATAACAGCCCCATCTTTGACTGTCGCATCCTGCACAGGCATTTCCTCTCTGCATCTCACCATGATCTCTGTAGGAGAGAAACGGTCCGGAAGGGGACCGTCGTAGGAGACCGGGGGAAAGATCTCCGGGGCGTCGCTGCGCGGCGCGCCGTCTGCGAAGAAAATCTCTCCGTCATAGAGTCCTGCGTAGTTATACGGACTCTGCACCGCATGGACAGAAGGAGCATCGGAGCAGAAATATTTTTTGCTTCCGTCAGAAAGTTCGGCTTCCAGGATCCAGGACACTGCAGGGCGTTCCCCGTAGATCTGTGTCTTGTTGTCGCAGGTGAACCTGCCGCAGTACCAGCCCTGCCCCAGATAGATCCGGAGCGTGTCATTCCCGTGGAGAAGATCAGTGATGTCATGCGTCTGGTAAAAGAGGTCATGGTAATAATAGGTATAGCCGGGGGCAAACATCTGCTCCCCGACCTTTGTCCCGTTGATCTCTGCTTCGTAGACCCCAAGAGCGGTGATCGTAAGAGTGGCTCTGCAGAGATCGAACTCAGGGATAATCTGTTCAAAAACTTCGACGGCGCCCTCCCTGTAAGGGCGCTCTGTCGTGATAAAATGCTGTTTTAATTCCATGGTCAGTTCCTTTCAAGAGATTCTTTTTTTGCCTGGATTCTTTTCTGTACTTTGACCATTTCTGCTTTATCGAGATGGCAGAAACGCATTGCGATCAGAGTGCAGATCCAACCAAGTATTGGCATGCCGAAGTTCAATGCCATCGCGGTCCAGAAGACGGCGGAAGTACATGCGTCACCCGGCTGAGGCATGGTCGTGGTATAACCGATCAGGGCGACTGCGCCGGCGGCGATGGTGGCGCCGAAGGCGGAGACGATCTTATCAATGAGGCTGTAGACGCCGGTTACAACGGCGGGGACATATCTTCCGCTCCGGTCGAGCTCGTAGTCGATGATATCTGCCATAAACGAGGTGTTTGCAGTTGTGATGCACATCTTCGCTCCGTTTAAGGCAAAGGTCAGGATCACGTAGATTATCATCATCGGACTGAGCATGACTGCGATGCCGGAAGGATCTATGACGGCGAAGAAAAGGATCGTTACCGCCGCGATGACCGTGCTGATCCAGGTCCAGACAACAATGGTTTTCTGGCTTCCGTATTTTCCGGCGTATTTTGCGCCCAGGATGGCGAAGATGATGGAGGGGAACATCCCGATCGCATTGAGGATCGTGCTGAGCCCCATGTTTCCGATCACAATCCCGAACATCAGTGTCACAACGATAGACTGCGATGCGGTCTGCTGCGCGATCTTATCGGACGCAGCGGAGATGATGTAGCACTGGAGCGGACGGTTGCCTTTGAGGACATCTGCCATATCCCGGATCTTCAGGGGCTCTTTTTTCTCACCTGTACCTACAAAGTTTTCGGGTCTGTCGATCCCGGATACACCGATGCAGACCAGGATGATCCCGACGAGACCGATCAGCAGGCATACACGGCACGCTGCCGAGAGGAAAGCCTGATTGTATGTACCTCCGAACATAGGCAGCAGGACTACGTTCAGCACGATAGTCAGCGTGATCGGTACCAGGTAGTTGAACGCTGTCGCCCATACTCCGATCACCGGGCGCTGTTTCGGGTCATTGCTCAGAAGCGCGGGGATGGTCTGTGCTGTCATATTTGTGATCGTGTAGCCGATGACATACAGACAGTACAGAAGGATAAAGACGATGGTGCCGAATCCTTTGCTGGATACAAGATCGAACATTGCCAGGAGAGCTACGGCCTCGATGAGAAAGCCTCCTGCCAGCATGATGCGCAGCTTTCCGAATTTTGTGTTGATCCTGTCGTACAGGAATGCAACTATCGGATCTGTGATGGCGTCAAAGATACGTGTTCCGGTCAGAATATAGCCTACGATGATCGTGGAAATCCCGTATCCGATGCTGGCGCTGTAGCTTGCCAGCCCGATCAGAGAATAGACGCTCATGCCGACCAGTCCGTTGCAGGCATATAAGATGATCTGCCATAATTTTGCGCGGCGGTACTGTACGCCGTCGATCTCACTCTGGGTTAATTTGTGTTTTTCAGACATAATAGTTGTTCCTCCCTTTTCTCATTCATTAATCGCGAGAACGTGTTGCATTTGTACTATGTCTGAAATTATATCTGGAACAGAAAAATACGGCGTTTGTTATTTCGTGAAAGTGTAAAGAAATTCGTTATAGATGGAAAACGAACATGAATTTTGAAACATAATCATGAATTTTTGCATCAAAGGGTTGTGCTTTCTACAGTTTCATATTTTTTCTGCGGTATTCGCTCGGAGACATTCCGATTTCCTTTTGAAAGGAGGAAGAAAAATAACTGCGGGATGCAAACCCCAGTTCCTCACTGATCTCCTGAATGGTCATCTGTGATCCGCACAGCAGCGTCCTGGCATGGTCAAGCTTGACCTTACGGATGTAGTCGGCAACACTCATCCCGGTTTCTTTCTTGAATTTGTGAGAAAAATAATATTCTGTATAGCCGGATCGATCTGCAAGGTCCGAGATGCGGAAGGACTCCTGTGGATGCATGATGATATATTCACAGGCGGAACGAATCTGTGGGGACAGTCCGTTGTCTGTCTTTGCGCGGCGGACTCTTTGCATATAATCATCAAGCATTGTACGGGCCAGAGCGGAGAGGGAAGAAGTGGTACGGCATTCTTCGATCATACCGGCGTACTGGTCATTTAGTGTATAAGAGACGGAGGGACTCAGTCCCCCTTCGATTGTGGCGCGGGAGCAGAGCGTAAGGAGCACGAGAACGCTGTTTTTCTGCTGACGCAGAGAATCCCCTGTGTCGAGCCGGATGCCGCTGCTCAGAGAACTGGACTTTGCGAGCGCCTTCTGATAATCTGGATTTCCTTCCCGGAACATCTGTAAAAGAGTCTGTTCCGCAGCCCAGATACCGCGATGTTCTCCGGAGATCGACTGAATTTCGTCCGACGCGGAAGAGTCATTGCCATGAGCGAACTGGATTTCTTCATTAGAAATATGTTCGCCGGTGACACAGTAATGGAACATGACTGTGATCTGGAAAAACTGGGTGGTAGGAATCAACGGAATTTTGTCGATATACCGAAAGATCACAGAGCGCAGGCGGACGGAGAGATTGCGTCGGTCAAGTTCGTTCCTCAGAAGGATCTGGGAATTCCTGCCTGTAGAGGCCGGTCCGAGGATATGGATGCGGACGGGTTCGATGCCTTCATATTCAAATGCGGCGACATACAAAAGGCCCGGCAACGTGTCAAGTATCAAAGGGAAACGCTGGCCGCTCTGTACATATTCCGAGATAGAAGCGGAAAAATCTGCCAGTGAGATCATCTCTCCCGCAGAGGCATCAGGCGGACAGTTGGATGAGAGGAGCTTCAGGTCGGGGGTATAGCTCCACAGGAATATATTATAGCTGCATCGCAGCAGTTCTACAAAAAAGGAAAGTTTTTCGTTTACCGTCATGTTTTCCCTCCAGATACGCGGGCATGTCCTGCATTCGTCAGGCGCGAAAAGATCCCGTCAGATTATCCATATTATACTCTATCGATGTATTGGGGGACAAGGGAAAATAAACACGAAATTGTGAACGGAAAAGCGAATAGAAGAACAGGGGAAACAGACGAATGGATATATAATAAAACGGAAGCCGGAATGGTAAAGATTCAGAAAGAGGAGAAAAAGAATGAAGAAATTTGCAGAGGACTTCATGCTTGGCGCGGCGACAGCGGCGCATCAGGTGGAAGGAAATAATATCTATAATGATTACTGGGCCCAGGAGCAGGTGCCCCACACCATGTTCAACGAGCCGTCTCTGGACGCGGTGGACCACTACAATCGCTATGAGGAGGATATCCGGCTGATGGCGGAAGCCGGGCTCAACAGCTATCGGTTCTCCATCGAATGGTCCAGGATCCAGCCGGAAAAAGATGCGTGGAATGAAGAAGAAGTGGAGCATTACAGAAAGGTCCTGCAGTGCTGCCATGATAACGGGATACGGCCGATGGTTACAATGATGCATTTCTCATCTCCGAAATGGCTGATCTCCATGGGAGGCTGGGAGAATCCTGAGGTGGTCGATCTGTTTGCCGCGTTCTGCAGAAGGCTGGTGAACGAGCTGGGTGATCAGATGGAGTATGTATGTACCATTAACGAGGCAAATATGCGTCTCCAGCTTGCGTCCCTGATGAAAGACATGATGAAGCGGATGGCCGGAATGAAAGAGGCGGCGCCTGAGAACGGGAAAGAGGCCGCCGGAGACAGTGAGAGCCAGGTACAGGTCGGAATCAATCTGAATAAAGAGAATATGATGCTGGGCATGATGGAGTGCGCGCAGGCATTTGGCCTTGAGAATCCCATGGATATGCACACGTTTGTGTCTCAGTGTACCCCGGAGGGAGATATCCTTGTGATGAAGGCTCATGAGGCGGCGAAGAAGGCGATGAAAGAAGCGTGTCCGCACCTGAAGATCGGTCTGACATTGTCCCTTCATGATATGGTTGCTCTTCCTGGAGGAAAGACGGATGCGCAGAAAGAGTGGGACGATGAATTCCTGCATTATCTGCCCTGGATCGAGAAGGATGATTTTCTGGGCGTCCAGTGTTATACAAGGAAGTTTTTCGACGAGAACGGCGTGGCGGAACCTCCCGCAGGATCTGCCAGGACACAGATGGGGTATGAGGATTATCCCAGGGCGATCGCAGACGTGGTGAGAAAAGTTTCAGAGAGCTTCCATGGAGATCTGATCGTGACAGAGAACGGGATCGCCACGGACGATGACGCGAGACGGTGTCAGTTTATCCGGGAAGCGGCGGACGGCCTGCAGGAATGCATAGAAGACGGGATCCCGCTGAAGGGGTATCTGTACTGGTCGCTGCTGGATAATTTTGAGTGGCAGAAAGGATTTGCCATGACATTCGGTCTCATCGGTGTGGACCGGAAAACGCAGAAACGATACCCGAAGGAGAGCCTGCGCGTGCTGGGGAGCCTGGCGGCGGAGAAATAGCAGAAAAGTCAGAAAAGGAAGGCCGGAGAGAACGATGAGAAACAGAACAGTATTTAATGAAGGATGGAATTTCGTAAAACATGCGGAAAACGCAGAAGACGCGTGCGCGCAGAAGGGAACGTCGGTCACGCTGCCTCATACCTGGAACGCTGAAGACGGACAGGACGGCGGAAATGACTATTACAGAGGAACCTGCTGGTATACGAAAAAAGTGAGCAGGAGGGAGCTCGAGGCAATCTGCGGAGCAGAACAGTCAGAAGCGGTGGACGGAGCGCTCCTTAACGGAAAGGAACTATGGATGGAGTTTGAGGGCGCTGCCATGACTGCGGACGTGTATTTTAACGGCACTCACCTGGCTCATCACGAGGGCGGGTATTCTACTTTCCGCGTGGACCTGACCGGATATATCGGGGAAGAAAACGAACTTGCCGTGTCCGTGGACAACGGAGACAACGACCGTGTATATCCACAGAAAGCGGATTTTACGTTCTACGGAGGGATTTACAGGGATGTAAGCCTGATCACTGTACCCGAAAGCCATTTTGCGCTTGGATATGAGGGTGCGCCGGGGATCCGTGTGACGCCGGAGGTTGAGATCAGTGGGAAAGACGAAAGCGGACTCCCTGCGGGCAGTGCGAAAGTGACTGTGGAAGCCTGGATGGAAGGAACAGGGGGTGGCCAGGAGTTCCGGGTACGGTTTTCTCTTGACGGACAGCAGAAGGAGGCAGCTGTTTCCGAAGGATACGCAAAGGCAGAATTTAGCCTTCCAAAGGCACGGCTCTGGAACGGACTGGACGATCCTTTTTTATACAAAGTTATGGCAGAACTGTATGAGGGAGATGCAAAGCAGGACGAGATTTCTGCCAGATTCGGCTGCCGGAAGATGGAGATCGATCCGGACAGGGGATTCTTTCTCAACGGCCGTTCCTATCCCCTCCGGGGAGTGTCGCGCCACCAGGACCGGGCAGGCGTGGGGAATGCCCTGACAAAAGAGATGCACCGGGAGGATCTGGAAATCATCCGGGAGATGGGCGCCAATACGATTCGCCTGGCTCATTATCAGCACGCACAGTATTTTTATGATCTCTGTGACGAGACAGGTATGGTGGTGTGGGCAGAAATCCCTTACATCACACTCCACATGAAGAACGGCAGAGAGAACACACTCAGCCAGATGAGAGAGCTGGTAACACAGAATTATAATCATCCCTGTATCGTCTGCTGGGGGCTTTCCAATGAGATCACGGCGGCGGGAGAAGTGACGGAAGACCTTCTGGAAAATCACAGGATTTTAAACGAGCTGTGCCACAGGCTGGATCCCACTCGTCCTACCACGATGGCTCATGTGTTCATGCTGGAGACGGACAGTGAGCTGCTCTCAATCCCGGATATCGGAAGCTACAACCTGTATTTTGGATGGTATCTGGGAGAACTGTCTCAGAATGACAGCTTTTTTGATGAATATCATGAGAACTATCCGGACCGCTGCATTGGATTTTCCGAGTACGGGGCGGATGCCAATCCGGCATTTCAGTCCCCGGAGCCGAAGAGGGGAGATTATACCGAATCCTATCAGACCGTGTATCATGAACATATCCTGGATATGATCGAGAAGAGGCCTTATCTCTGGGCAACCCATGTCTGGAATATGTTTGATTTCGCTGCAGACGGACGTGATGAGGGAGGAAAGCACGGTGTGAACCAGAAAGGTCTGGTGACTATGGACAGAAAGCTGAAGAAGGACGCTTTCTATCTCTACAAAGCACACTGGAGCAGTGAGCCATTTGTCCATATCTGCGGGAGAAGGTATGTAAACCGGGCAGAGGACGTCACAGAGGTCAAAGTATACAGCAATCTGCAAGAAGTTACCCTTTCTGTGGACGGAAAAGAGGCGGAGACGAAACAGGGGAGATACTGCTTCCGGTTCCAGGTACCGATCTCAGGGGAACACAGGATCCGGGCCGCTGCGAAGAGTGAAAGGAAAGGTGAGGAGCTGTGGGATGAGATCTCCATCTGCAGATCTGAAAAACCGGATCCGTCCTATCAGTTCATACAGAAGGGCGGAGTAGTCAACTGGTTTGACAAGGAAGATTTTGATGAAAGCTGCTATTCGATCAAGGACACATACGGAAGCCTGCTGGCTGACTCCAGGACGGCGGCGATCGTAGGAAAGCTGATGGAAGGCGCGGCGGCAAGCCGGGGAGATGTTGCCGAGAGTGTGAAGGACAATCCGAATCTTATAAGGATGATGTCCCGTCTGACTCTGGAGAGCCTGATCAACCAGGCGGGAGATGTCATTAAGCCGGAGCAGGTCAAAGCCATCAATGCGGCGCTCCAGAAGATAAAAAAACCGGAGGTGGATGAGACATGCCGGTAAAGGCGATACAGATGATCCAGCTCGGGACTGTGATGGGTTCCGAGAAGCAGGCGAGAGAAACGATCCGGCTTATGAAGGAAGCCGGATATGAGGGGATTGAGATCAACGGATTCATGATCCGGAAAATGCCGCCTATTGTCAGGGTACTGACCACACTGGCGGGTATGCCGATCGGTAAGACGGCAAAACTGGACTGGAACAGACTGATCCGGGAGACCGGGCTGAAAGTGGTCAGTGTCCACGAGGATCTGGGAACGATCCTGAGGACCCCGGAGGAAGTCATCCGCGAGGCGGAGTCCTTTGGGACAAACTATGTGGTGATCACCGGAATGCACCGGTTTGACTACTCAGATAAAGAGGCGGTCCTGGATCTGGCAGAACGGCTTAACCGGGCCGGAAAGCTGATGAAAGAGGGCGGGATCTCTCTTCTCTATCACAACCATAACTGTGAATTCCGAAAAGTGAGCCCCGGGATCACAGCGTATGATCTGTTGATGGAAAAGACTGATCCCAACTATGCGAACTTTGAGTTCGATTCGTACTGGCCTTCGGAGGCAGGCGTCGACATTATCCCCCTGATGAAGCGCCTTGGGACAAGGATGAAGCTTTATCATATCAACGACAGGGGAACAAGAGTCAGCGGTCCGGCGGGTCAGATCCTGAAGTCAGACAGCATGGAACTGGGATACGGGAATATGAACCTGCCGGAGATGGTGAGGATCGCAAAAGAGAACGGCGTGGATGCGGTCGTGCTGGAAAGCCACAAAAACTGGGCGGACAAGTCTCCGGTGAAATCTTTCCAGCTGAGCGCGGAATTTATGAACAGATATGTCTGAGAAAAGAGGAGGAAATCCGGATGAACTATTTTTGCAATCCGGTCAATGTGAATTACCGGTATCAGTTTAATGATGACCAGAGAAACAAAGGGATCAAAGTGGCGAGAGAGGCTGCGGATCCTTCCATGATCTGGTTTAAAGGAAAGTATTACATCTTTGCGTCCATGACGCTGGGGGTCTGGGTTTCTGAGGACCTGGCCGTATGGAAAAACCACCGCCTGCCCGAAAGTCTGCCTCTCTATGATTACGCGCCGGATGTGAGGGTCATGGGAGATTATGTTTATTTCTGTGCGTCGAAGAGAGGAGAAAACTGCAGTTTCTACCGGACGAAGGATATCCTCGAGGGACCTTATGAAGAAATCCCGGGAACCTTTGATTTCTGGGACCCGAACCTGTTTCTGGATGAGGACGGACGGCTTTATTTTTACTGGGGATGTTCTAACATGACCCCGGTCTGGGGAGCGGAACTGGATCCGGAGACCATGCATCCGCTGGGGGAAAGGATCGCTCTCATTGAAGGCGATGCCTCGACAAAGGGCTATGAGAGAGCCGGTGAGGACCACACCCTTGTCCCCAGGTCTGAGGAGGAGATTGAGGCATGTTATCAGGGCTTTTTAAAGGCGCAGAACATGAGCGAAGCAGATTTCCCGGAGGAATATAAGCCTCTTGTAAAGGGAATGTTCAGCCGGAAACCTTACATAGAAGGGGCATGGATGAACAAGTTTAACGGGAAATATTATCTTCAGTATGCATGCCCGGGCACGCAGTATAATATTTACGCAGACGGAGTATATGTCGGGGACAGCCCGCTGGGTCCCTTTACCCTGGCAAAATGTAATCCCTTCTCCTATAAGCCCGGTGGATTCATTCCGGGGGCAGGTCACGGCTCTACCATGGAGGACCCGGAGGGGTGTCTGTGGCATACATCTACCATGCGGATCAGCGTGAATCACGACTTTGAGCGGCGCGTGGGAATCTGGCCCGCAGGACTGGATCGAGACGGGGAGCTGTTCTGCAATCAGAGATACGGGGACTGGCCCATGGCAGTGGAAGAACTTCGGAAAGACCCCTGGTGCAGCCCTTCCTGGTATCTTTTGAGTTATGAGAAGGCGATGAGCGCCTCCTCTTTTGAAGAGGGGAAAGAGCCGGAAAAGGCGGCGGATGAGAATGTTCAGACCTGGTGGCGCCCATTATCTGCGGAACGGGAAGAATGGCTGTGTATGGATCTGGGTATGATTTCAGAAGTACATGCAGTACAGATCAATTTTGCGGATGACAGGATCGATATCCCGGTGCCGGGAAAGATCGGCGGCTCAGCCACGCAGGCCCGGTACATTGAAGAAAGGGATCTTGCGACCCGATGGATCCTGGAAGGCTCGGAGGATGGAGCGAAATATGAAGTGCTCGTTGATAAGTCCGGGGCTGAGACGGACCTGCCCCACGATCTGATCGTATGGGAGGAAGGAAAAAAGCTGCGGTATCTCAGACTTACGGGAATGCAAGTGCCTTACGGACAGAGACCGTGCATTTCCGGACTCCGTGTGTTTGGAGTGCAGGAAAAAGAGAAGCCGGGCGTTCCGGAATTCTCCGCACAGAGAGATGGGGATCTGGATATGAAGGTTGTGATCCGGGGGACTGGTGCTCTGGGGTATAATATCCTCTGGGGCGAGGAACCCGGCAAGTTGTATCACAGTTGTATGACATTTGAGGAAAACCAGCGGATCGGCGCCCTGGTGAAGGGCAGGGATTACTGGGGGAGAGTAGATGCCTTCAATGAGGCGGGGATCACGGAGGGAACCGTGAAGAGGCTGGGATAGAGAACGTTTGCGTGTCTGCGCAGATGACCGAGCCATTGTACCCCGCCGGACAGAGGGAGACGTCAGGAGCAGAAAAGCTTCTGACGTCTCCCTTTTCTGGCTGTTTTATATTTCAGAGAGAAATGATCAGAGAGGAATGATCTTCGTTGCCACCTTCTCCCGAAATGTCCGGTCATGTTCCACAAAGAGCATGGAAGGCTGGCATGACAGCAGCAGATCCTCCAACTGCATCCGGGAGAAGATATCGATGAAGTTCAGCGGCTCATCCCAGAGGAACAGATGCGCCGGTTCGCACAGGGATTTTGCCAGAAGGACTTTCTTCTTCTGACCTTCACTGTAATCCTCGATGCGCTTCTCAAACTGTACCCGCTCCAGCCCCAGTTTTTTCAGGACTGTGAGGAGCAGGGCGTGGTCGATGCCGTATCTCAGGGCAAGTTCCGGCAGAGTCCCGTTCAGGAAAGAGGTATCCTGTGAGATATAGGAGATGCGTAAGTCTCCGGCTGTCCACACTTCTCCCGTGTGGGGGATCTCTTCGCCCAGGATCAGTTTCATCAGGGTGGTCTTTCCGCAGCCGTTTTTTCCGGAGAGGGCAATCCGGTCCCCTCTGAAGATCTCCAGGTCGAGATACTCCAGCAGGGGAGCCGCCCCTTCATAGCATATCCCTACATCCGTGAGTGTGACCAGCCGCCGGCTGTGATGCTCCAGAAGATTGAGTTTGAGGCTGTCCAGTGTTTCCACATCCTGTAAGAGTCCTTCTTTTTCCCGGATGGCGGACTCTTTCCGGTTCTCCAGATTCCTGGCCCGCTTCATCATCTTTGCCGCCTGGTGCCCGATATGTCCCCGGTCCGGTTTGAGCCCCGCCACCCGGGAGCCGGTCTTTGTACCTTCGACTTTGTCCGACCAGCGGGCAGCCTGCCTGGCGGCTTCCTTCAGTTTACGGATATCTTTTTTCAGGTGCTCGTTCTGCTGCAGTTCCATGCGGTCTTTTGCGGTTTTGTCCGCATACCAGGAAGAGAAATTCCCCTTCCGTACTTCAATGGTCTGCCGGTTCAGCACGAGCACATGATCCACGCACCGGTCCAGAAAATCCCGGTCGTGGGATACAAGGATGAATCCCTTTTTCCGCGACAGGTACTCCGCGACTTTTTTCCGGGCGGGTCCGTCCAGATGGTTCGTCGGTTCATCGATGAGAAGAAATGCCTGTTCCTTTAAAAAGAGAGCGGCCAGCAGCGCCTTGGTCTGCTCCCCGAAGCTTAAGCTGGAGAAAGACCGGTAGAGAATCTCCGGATCCGTATCCAGCAGGTTCAGTTCCCGGATCAGCTCCCACTGCTCCATGAGGGGATCGATCTCTTCCAGGATCTCCAGCGTTATCCGTGAACGGTCATCCACCGGAAAAGGAAAGTATTCAAACTCAACGGATGAAGTGATGGAACCGCTGTATTCATATCTGTTCATGAGCAGGTTCAAAAAGGTAGTCTTGCCCGTGCCGTTTCTTCCGATGAATCCCAGTTTCCAGTCCGTATCGATCTGGAAGGAGACGTTTTCAAAGACCGGGTCGAAACTGCCCTCGTAAGTAAATGTCAGGTTATTGATCTGTATGAGTGACATGGTAAAATCCCTCCAATCTGCAAAATTTTACAGATGCTGTTCTGTAAATGAATCCAGATGCTTCCAAAACAAAAGGACCGCAGAAAAGTTCTCTCTGCGATCCTCTTGTCATGCACGTGCCAAAAGCCGTCCGCCGGACGGAAATGGCGGAACGGGCACGGATCCTGTATGGAGAGGAGAAAAGATGAAAACTTTCCTGCGCGGCATGACAAAGTGTCCGGAGTTCTGGTTCCGGCAGCGGGATATCCGTGTACGGTACTGCCGTCTGCTGGCACACATGCGTATGCGGCACCGGATATCCATATGACATTGTCATGCCTTCCACATTATCTGCAGGAAATAATAATCATCTTTTCAACTCCAATCTTACAGGGGATTCTCCCTTTATTCTGCCGAAAGGATAACAGAACAGAGCAGGAAAGTCAAGAGATATTTCTCCGCTTTTCCCGGACCATCCTCCGGCAGGACAGGTACGCTGCCAGAAAATATACTCCGTACACAAGGAGAAACAGGGCAGCGGTAAAGCCCACGTTTGTGGAAATGTGTATGTTCATAAATTCCTCCACGGTTTCTATCGCCTTTCTCATGAACACGGCGGAGAAGATGGCCGCCACCGCCAGCGGGGTAAGGAAGAAGAACGCCGTTTGCTTCAGAAGAGTCCTGCTTATCTGTCCGGGGGATGCGCCCAGTTTCTGAAGCAGATCATAACGCCGGATGCCGTCAGCTGTCTCGGTGAGCTGCTTGAGCGCCAGGACGGCGGCGCAGATCAGCAGGAAGGTGACGCCCAGGTAGGTGCACAGGAAGACGATCATCGCGTTGGAACCGAAGTAGGTATCGTACATCATCTCCTTTTCCATATAACGGTAACTGAGGGCGTCGTCCAGACCGATGGGAATCAGCTTCTGAATGAGTTCCCGGGAGTCTGCATCCGGTTTAAAACGGACCAGGAGGACGTTCATGTCTCTGGAAAGATTTTCTGCTATCCGGTCGGGAACGATGAGAGTGCCCCGGTCGTTGTTCCCGACGGAAGTCATGAACCAGGTCTCTTCGAGCGGGGTGTCTGAGGCGCTCTTCAGCTCTGTGCCGGCTATGACAAGCTTATGGGTCTGCTCCAGAGCGGTGCGCACGTATCCGAGGGTCCCTTCGTAGTTGCAGTTCAGCAGAAATTCATCCTCCCCCAGCGAGTACGGGGCTTTCCCCTGCAGTGTCATGGCGCGGTTAAAGTCCGAGAGAGATATGGCGTAGAGAGTGACATCGGAAAGTCCCCGGTCAATGCTCCACAGGCTGAGGTCCTGCCCCCGGAACAGCTCGCCGTAGGTCAGACCAGAATCTCTGGCGTTGATCTGGATCATCTCTTCCGCATAGAGCCCCATGTCGATACCCTGCGTGCTGAGATAGTCCGCAATCTTCGTGTCTCCGTCCCGATCCACCTCTGAGGTCACGCACAGGTCGCAGGGAGAAGCGGCCTGCGCTAGCGAGTTCATGGCAAGGGCAGTGCTGACGCCAACGGTGACAGCGCAGATCGTAAGGGTGAGCAGACCGCAGATGACAGACAGGACGAGATGGTTGGTACGGATCCTGCCGGCGACCTGACGGACCAGGAAGGTGTTCAGGCCTTTCAGGTAAAAACGTCTGTCCGCCTGGAGAAGACGGATGGCTGCTGTGGATACGGACCAGAAGAACAGGAGCGTTCCGGCAGCCAGCAGGATGGCAGCGGTCTGGAACCACAGATTTTCCCTGGAGGGCAGGATTCCGTTTTTCAGGAACAGGGCGAAGGATACGCCCAGAAGGATCAGGGAGAGCAGGAAGGCGGGAACACCTAGCAGCGCTCCGCCTTTTGAGGCCTTTTCTGTTTTCCTCTCTGCGGACAGCAGATCGATCAGCTTTACGGAGGAGACGGACCGGATATTAAAAAGCATGACCAGCAGAAAGATGACCGCAAAGCAGAGCACAGTCTGCCTCAGGGCACTGCCGGAAAGGACGAACCGGAACCGGGAAAGATCTGCCGCAAACAGTTTCAGTGAGAGGACAGACATGCCCTGAGAGAGCACAAGACCCAGTCCCAGTCCGGCACACAGTGAGAGAAATCCCACGCAGAGAGTCTCTCCGGCAAAGATAAAAGAGATACGGGTCTTCTTCATCCCTGACATCATGTAGATACCCAGTTCCTTTTTCCTGCGCTTCAGGAGAAACTGATCCGCATAGACGATGAGGAAGGAGAGGACCACCGCGATGAGGACGGAGAGCAGGGAGATCAGGCGTCCCAGCTGGTCAAAGAGCAGAGCTTTGGTATCGCTCATACCCAGGAAGGCGGTCTGGTCCGAGATGGAGTTAAAGGCGTAGAACAGGCTGACGGAGATCATCAGCGTCAGGAAATAGACGAGATAATCCCGGATATGTTTCCGCACGTTGCGGAGGATCAGCTTACATGAGGTCATCCTGCTCACCTCCCATCTCAGAGACTGTTTCAAGGATCCGAGTAAAAAAGCCGGCGCGGCTGTCTGCTCCCCGGCGCAGTTCCCGGAAGATGCGGCCGTCCCGGATAAACAGGATGCGCCGGCAGCAGCTTGCGGTATAGGCGTCGTGAGTGACCATCAGGATGGTGGCGCCAAGCCGGCGGTTCAGATCACCCAGCAGGTTCAGAAGCATCCGGGATGAGCCGGAATCCAGGGAACCGGTCGGCTCATCCGCCAGGATAAGGGCAGGATCTGTGACCACAGCACGCGCCGCCGCTACTCTCTGCTGCTGGCCGCCGGATATTTCCCAGGGAAATTTGTCCAGGACTGCTGTGATGTTCAGCGCCTCCGCGGTCTGCGCTACCCGTTTTGTGATCTCGCCAGGTTTCACCCCGGAGACAGAGAGTGGAAGAGCAATGTTCTCCCGTGCAGTCAGAGTGTCGAGGAGGTTGAAGTCCTGGAAGATAAATCCCAGCTTCCTGCCGCGGAACCCGGCGAGGCGGGAACCCTTCAGGGCTGTGACGTCCTGTCCTTCCACATAGATGTGCCCTCCGGTCACAGTGTCTATGGTGGAAATGCAGTTTAGCAGCGTGGTCTTCCCTGATCCGGAAGCCCCCATGATCCCCAGGAATTCCCCTTTCTTTACCTCAAATGAAATGCGGTCTACGGCTTTGACCAGATTCCCTCTGACGCCGTAATATTTCTGGATATTTTCCGCCTGTAAGATCGTATCGTTTCTTTTCTCGTTCATAACTGTGTCCCCTTTCTGCCACGTCTGACGGTTCTGGCTGTAATTCTCTGTAAGAAAATGGTAGCAGAACTGCAGCGGATGCGCTTTTACAACGGGTGATATTTCGCTTACATTTCTGTAAGGAGGAAGGACAGAAATGTAAGGCCCGTCTGGAAAATATTACTCATATTCTTCTGGCAGACCCGATGCTATAATGCGGAAAGGAATGGAAAAGTCCAGCTAAGAAATGTCAAGAGGTGATATAAAAAAAGTTAAATTTTTTACAGTAGCGAAAAAAGGGTAACCT
>CALWFV010000037.1 GCA_944377745.1 uncultured Mediterraneibacter sp.
CGCTTCGAAGAGAAGCTCCGAAAATGAGAAGCCTTGCGGCTGTGATGACCAGGCGGCAAGAACGCCGCCGATATCGTGATTTCAGAATAGCACAATCCGCTACGAATTACAATCACCAAGGGAAAAAAGAGCCGCCACTGATGTCTTGTTCCATATCCAAATATGGTTCATCACATCCGTGGCGGCACCTGTAGCTTTCTCACCAGATTTCTGAGAATTCTTATTTCTTACTATCTTATCCCCGGCAATCCTCCTGCCGGAATCCTTTCAAAATCCCACACCTCCTCACTCCATCCGAGAGTCTCGATATAAAATGCCGGATCCCTGCTCTGCTCTTCCGTCACGGAAAAGATCCGGTCGCCATTCGTCTCGTTCATACTGCTTATGCTGTCCGAAGTCTCCAGTTCATAGGCGCTGCTGGTAATTCCCAGTACGTCCCATCCTGAGATCCGGCTCGCATTGGTTCCGGTACTCAGACTGACGGCGCTTTCCACTGCGGCGCTGCCACTCTGGGGTCCTCCGATGATCCCGCCGTTTCCAACCGGGTCCGGAGCCGTAATGGCAGTTTTTGTCAGACATCTTCTCATGATCCCGTCTCCCTGCCATCCGGTGATCCCTCCGACCCTGGCTCCCATCTGATGCCGGCTCGTTCCCTCCAGCGTTCCCGTCACGATACAGTCTTCCAGGATTCTTCCGTCAAACTGCCCCGCAATCCCTCCGATGGTATTATTTGCCCGGATCGAGATATCCTCCACGGAGATCTTTCTCACTTCGCTTCCCGATATGATCCCTGCAAGGCCACCTGCCTGATTCGCGTCATTTTCGATCACCAGGTTTTTCACCCTGATCTTTTCCACTGTCGAATTTCGGATTTCATTTGCCAGCGCGCCCTTTTGTGTATCTGCGGTCAGATTTGAATCTGTAATTGTCAGATCCGTAACAGAGGCGCCGTCCATTTTTTCAAACAGCACCGCGTCAAGACCTGAGATACTGTGTCCGTTTCCGTTCAGTTCTCCCGAGAAAGTTCCTCTCACCGCGAACTCGCCGGACGGCAGTGTGCTGAAATCCAGATCCGCCTCCAGGACGTACTGTTTTTTCAGTGTCTCCGCAGACTCTCCAATAGCAAGGAACTCTTCCGGCGTGGTGATCTTCCTGTCTCCCACCGTCACACTCATGTCTCCGTATTCATAGTATCCTTCGGTCTTGCTCTTCACCAGCGGAAGAGGCATATCTGCATCCTCCACTTTCACATTTCCAAGGCTCACCTTCTTTGTCTTCACCGCGAAAAGCGCCTGTGCGTCCCCCGCATAGGAAGGCGCGGAGATCGTCAGATCTTTCACCTGTGCATACTGCAGATCTCCGAACAGCGGATACTGCATCCCTGTCATCCGGCAGCCGTTTCCATCCAGTATCCCGATAAACCTTCCCGGGATATAGCTTACGCCGGACGCGGTCACACCGCTGAAATCAATATCATTTTCCAGGCGGTAATATCCGTAGGGATTCTGCGCCGCAAGCCGGATCAGTTCCTCCGCAGAGGTGACCGGGATCACTGACGGGTTCTGATAGATCCCGCCTTTGCTGAAGTCTCCTGTCACACGCTTCACCATCCCGTAAAGCATCCTCTTTGTCTCAAAACTCTGATTCGTATTGCCGTTTACCGCGTCCGCCTCAAAAGCAGCCTTAAACTGTGCGATCACGGTGTCTTTATCAAAATACGGAATCTGATCCAGTTTCTGTTCCACTTCTCTGTAGCGATCCAGCTTATACTGTCTCCAGGTAATTTTCTCATCCCTTGTCGCTTTTCTCAGCGCATCCAGGTCGTTTTCACTGAGTGCGGACATATAAGTCATATATCCTTTTTCATATCCTGCCACGCCCAGCATCTCCTGCCCCAGTCTCTTGAAAGAATGGGTGTCTGGCGAACCGCTGTCGTTATGGGACTGATACCAGTTCATGGTGTAGAAGGACTCAAAGCCATAGCTGCCGTCCGTTGCCGTTCCAACCTTCTCCGGGTAGGACGAGGCATTCCGGATGGAGATCCGGTTGTCCCACAACTTTTCCATACTGTCTAAATCCATGGCGCCGATCTCCTGAGCGGTAAGTTTCCTGTACGTCGTACTCATAGAAGAGGTGCCTCCTGCAGTGTGTTCCGCCTGGACTGCCACCGCCGCCTGCACTTCCGGCTACAGCTCAAAGAACGCCTGCGACGCTGTCAGAAGCCGGTCCGTCAGAACAGACGCCGTCATGGACCGATCCAACAATTCACCGTCAAAAAACATGAGACTGCTCAGAGATACGCCGCTGTAGTCGATCCCGTACCATTTATCATAATAATTGTACGCATACAGCATCCGCTTCAGCATCTCTTCATCCTCCATACGCTCTCTCGCAAGCGCCTGATTATCCTGCGTAATATTGGTCACACTGCCGGAACCGGAATACTCATACACCTCTTTTACATTGTCCAGGACATCAAACCCGGCGATCCGGTATCCCGCCCCGGAGCTCATACTCAGACTGTACTCGATGGCGGGGCTTCCCGTGTTCGGACCGCCGATGATCCCGCCGTTTCCTTTCTTTGCAGGGGCAATAATCTGCGCCTTTGTATAGCATCTGCGGATCATGCCGCCTTCATGCCATCCGGCAATTCCTCCGGTCCTGGCGCCGAGAGACGGATGATCATAGGTTCCCTGAACCTTTCCGGTCACGTAACAGTCCTCGATCAGGGCTCCGCTCTCCGTCTTGCCGACAATCCCGCCGACCGCCACAAGTCCTCTCACCGACACGTTCACTGATGCGCTTTTCCGGATCGTAGAATTAACAAGTCTTCCGGCAAATGCGCCCATCCCGTCCACACCGTTTGAGATAGACGAATCCATAAGGAATACATTCTCGATCACGGACTGATTCTGGATCACATTTGCCAGGATCCCGCTCTGTGATGTAGTCACAACGGCGTCTTCGATCACCAGATCATGGATTTTCGCCCCGCTCAGCGTCTGGAAAAGAGCGGTGGGGAGATTTTTGATCCGGTATCCGTTCCCGTCCAGTTCCCCGGTAAATGTCCCCGTCACTGCCGCCCGTTCTGCAGAAATGCCGGACGCGTCCAGATCCTCTGTCAGCTTAAAGCTTCCTTTCGGATCCGAAGCCATTTTCGCGAACAGCTCCTCTGCGCTGGCGATCAGTGGGTATTCTCCTTTCTCATCCATATATGCCACCGGAAAGGCATGTCCGGTGACTCTGGTCCCGTCCGCCTCGTACCGGATCATATCTTCCTGATCCAGGACCGCATACACGCTTCCGTTGTCTCCGTCCTGCCGGAATTCCCGGACACCTGCATAAAAGTCCGGCATCTCCTCCATCTCGATCACAGCGTAATAATTTTCCGGATCCTCCGGCAGGCCGTCTGTAATATCCAGCACACGGACTTCCTCTCTCCCGCTTCCGCCGGTATAGTACAGTCTTTCCGCCGTGATATCTTTCATCTCCAGAGCGTCTCTGGATGCGGACACCGTCTGTGAGAACAGCACCTCACCGCTGTATCCGTTGGACTGGTCGTCCATGGCATCCGTATCCCGGTCATAATCCGCAATCACGGTAATGATATAGCTTTCCTTCAGTGTCAGTGCTGCGGACACTTCATTGTCCCCGGCAGCGACGTTTTCCTCCAGAAGGACTTTTCCGCCCTCCTCCTCGATCTTCACCCGGGCGTCCTGAAGCGCACGATCCTCGTCCCTCAGTTCAAACCGGATACTAAGTTCATCCTGTGCCGTCTTGTTCCAGGCAAAGTTTTCTGCTGTCGGAATGTCTTTGAGCACCTCTGCCTGGATCGTATGCTCTGCTTCTGCCTCTGTTCCGTCGTCAAAGACGACCTGGGACAAAGTAAAATCATGGACGCCTGCCTGATCCGATGCGGGAACGGATGCTTTCCACATACCGTCCTGCTTCTCCGGACTCACTTCCAGATGATCCACCACCAGCGCAGACAGATTTCCGTCGGCATTATGGCTGATCCCATAGAACAGATCGACGGCTTTACCTTTTTCTGCATAGACAGAACCTGCCTTACTGTCTGTGATCAGGATCCGGAGTTTCGCCTTCACTGTCTCTTCCGCAAGGATGCATCCGGACTCCGGCTCTGTCCCGTCTTCCGTGAGATCCCTGTCAGCGACGACCTGTACGGTATATCTGTTAGTCAGCCCGGTATCCGTAAGGCTGATCCTGACGTCATATTTTCCATCAGCAAGATCACTTTCACCGAAGCTTTGCTCCCCCGCTGTCTTTCCCTCTCCATTCCGGATCAGGACTTTGTGCCCTGAGAGCGCCCCATCCGGATCCGTCAGCCGGAAAGCGACACGGAACTGACTGTTCTCTGCGTCCTCCTCGACCATAAAATCCTTTACATGCGGGATCTCTTTCAGAATCTGCAGCGTGATCTCATTATCTTTCTCCAGATCAAAAGCTTTGCCGTTTTCCAGAACGATCTGCTCTGCCGTGACTGTTTTTATGCCTGTACTGTCAAAGCCGTCCAGTGTCACAGAGTATCCCTGTTCCGTCCGGATAACAGGGTACGTCTTCCCGTTCACCACCGCTCTCTCCGGCACAAATCCGGTGGCATTGGAACTCTCGAACAGCAGCACCACCGGCTGGTTTCTGCCAAACCGGTCCGTCTCGGTTCCCTCTTCCGTCACCGCTTTCATACTGCCGAAAGTAAACCGGTAATCCAGATTCAATTCCACCTTCTTTGTGACGGCAAAACTTCCGCCATGATTTTCTCCTGAAGGAAACTCCCCGGATGCCCGGTCATAGGAAACCGTAATATTCACTCCATATTCCGTGTCTTCTTCCAGATCCAGGACAAATTCATTTTCTCCCGCCTTCACCTCTTCTGAGAGAAGAGGTGTCCCGTCAGACTCATTCACCACTTCCATGCCGGCGGAGATCACCGCGGAATCCTCATCCTTCAGTGTAAAAGAAACTTTCATCTGCGCCGTATCTGTCAGTTCTTCCGCCAGAAATCCTTCCACCTCCGGCATGTCTTTCAGAACGCCGATCTTCTCCATATGCTCCGTCTCAACCGTCTGTCCGCCTTCGAGCAGGACTTCCGAAAACTGGAACTTCTTCACACCGGCCGTATTCCCAGCTCCTGTCCGGACCGTATACACCGAACCGTTTTCTTCCCGTTCCACCTGGTGTTCTTCTCCGTCGACCGTCACGCTCTGAACCCGGGTTCCATGGGAGACATCCGCCAGGAACTTCAGTTCCACCGGATCTCCTTTCTCGTAGTGGAACTGTTCCATAGCCGAGGACAGATCCGCTTCATAATCCACCGTTTTTTCAATTTTGCGGATCAGAAGAGACAGATCCGTTACTGTCAGCTTTCCATCGGAATTCATATCAGCCTTTCCCTGTCTGCTCTCCGGCAGGAATTCCAGACCGATCAGATGTCTCTCCAGCAGTTCCACATCCGTATAATCTCTGCCTCCATCGCTGTTCAGGTCGCCCTTTCCTCCGAAGGCATAGACGCTTCCTGTCACAAGCACTGCCGCCCCCACGCAGGCGATGGCTCCGGTCATGAGCTTTGCCCTTCCGGAGAGTTTTCGCTTTTTCCTCCAGTAGACCACGGCTCCGATCAGAACCGCAGAACCAAGCAGAACACCTGCAGCCGGAAGAAGCATGACAAGGGAATCCCCTGTCTTTACATTACTGTTCTCCTGTTCATTCGTCAAATCGCTGTCGGTGCTGTCTGCCACAGCATCCGGATCTTCGTCGGTCTCTTCACTGTCCGTTCTCCGGATTATAAAACAGTTTTTCCCAGGAATTCACTGTCTCAAAGTCCTCCTGAGAAACTCCACCAAAAACAGCAGAGTCATATTCCAGCGTTCCTTTGAGCGCATTGACTCCGCTATTTATGTCCGTATATCCTTCCAGCGAGAATGTAAGCTCGATCTCCTGTCCCTTCCTGACCGTATCAGCCTGGGACGAAATCTCCATTCCCGCCACATCCGCGGCGCTCGCTTCCATGCCGCTCCATAAGAGTCCGCATACGGTAACCGCTGCTGCAATCAGGGCTCTTATCCTTCTCATATCGTCTTTCAGTCCTTTCAAAAAATTTGTCGTTTTCTGATCAGACTGATTGTACCTGTGCTTTTATGTGACAGACAATATGAGATTACTGGAAATCGCACTGCCCCTTTCATAATGTCATTTCATAAACCCCGGCTTCTGCTTCGATCACCTTCCCACCCGGCAACCGGATCTGGGCCGTCACATTTGACGGGATCTCAATATGGTAACAGATGCCGTCTCCCGCCTTCTTCCACCGGCTTACGACCTTTCCGCAAAGGCTCTGATAACTCACATCTGCAAAGGTCAGGCTGCCGCCGGAGACCGGCTCCACGATGAAATGCCGTTCTCCCGCCGGCCGGATTCCGCCCACCGTATCAAACAGCCACTGGCAGACCGCACCCGGAGAATAGTGGTTCTGGCTCAAATTTCCTTCCCAGTTCTCCCAGACCGTGGTCGCCCCTTCTTTCACCTCGGCGAGCCAGCCCGGTTTCTCCGTATTCTCCAGCATACGGTAGGCGGCTTCTGTTTCTCCCGCTTCTGTAAGCACCGGGAGCAGGAACGGTGTTGAGAGGAATCCTGTCCCCACACGATATCTGTAATCTTCCACCGCTTTTACAAGGCGTCTTTGCGCCTTTTTCTTTTCCTCACCGTCCAGCAGACCCAGAGCCAGCGGGCGGACCAGCTTTGCCTGCCTGTCCGTGTCCAGAGTCCCCGTCTTTACAAATAGTGCGTCATAAGCCTTCTTCGCTCCGTCCGCATATTTCCCGCAGAGAGCAGCATAGTCCTTCTCCTCCAGAAGTTCCGCGATTTCTCCGATGATCTTCATACTGTAGTACAGGTAAGCAGTACATTCCTCCGGGTGCTTTGCCTGAGCCCCGTAGACTTTATCCCGGAATTCCTCCGGTTCCAGCCACTCCCCGAGATGGACTCCTTTCTCGTAAGTGTATTCATTGTACGGATTCTGCTTCGCCTCTTTCTTATCCTTCATCCCCAGGTTCTTCATCAGATAGTCCCCGTACTTCTTTATCATTGTCCAGCATGTTCTCAGAAGTTCTGCGTCGCCATAGCGCTTATAGTACCGGTACGGGATCAGATATACTGCATCTGCCCATCCTACCGAGGAACCGGTGGCTTTGTACATCATCTCCACGCCCTGGTATGGCACCACCGCGGAGAGAAGTCCGTTGTCATACTGATCATCCGCCATATCCCGGAGCCATTTCCGGAAAAACGGAGCTGTATCCATCATATAAGCGCCTGTATCGAAAAAGATCTGAGCGTCCCCGGTCCATCCAAGGCGTTCCCTTGTGGGACAGTCTGTCGGAATATCAAGGAAATTTCCCTTCATACTCCACACAGTATTTTCATAGAAACGGTCCATCAGAGCATTGGAACAGGAAAAGCTTCCCGTCTGCTCCAGATCCGAGTACACGGCCACAGCCTCAAAGTCTTCCGGATCAATCTTAAGTTCTCTTCCTTCCTCTGTCGTGATCTGTGCATAGCGGAACCCGAAGATAGAAAAACTGTTCTCGAATTCATCTGTTCCTCCGCTGCAGATCATACGGATCTCCTGCTTCGGCGTCCTGACTATATCGCCCTTTAACTCAGCTCCCATCAGCTTCTTCACGAGACTCATCTGGCTCCAGCCTTTGGCGGGTTTTGTCTCCTGGATCCCGCTTAAATCCACCTTTCCGTCTTTTCCAAGCACCTCGCCGCAGACGATCCGGATCCTCTGACCGGATTTCCCTTGAATGGAAAAATGCAGCATTCCCGCGATATTCTGTCCGAAATTCAGGACGCCTGTCCCGTCCTCTGCCACAAGAAGCTTCGGGATAAAACGCTCCTTTTTCCGCACCGGAACGTTGTCGGCGGCTGTGGGAATGACCGGATTCTTCTCCTTCAACAGGACTGCCCTGCCGCCGAATCCCGGCTGCCGTCTCGCGTCATAATCCTCGCCGTCCTTCAGATCGGCAAAGCGGACCGGGCCGTCATTGCACCACTGGAACGTCTCATCCGTTCCGATCACTTCCCGCCTGCCGTCCGCATATGTAACCTCAATCTGAGCCAGGAGTGCGGTCCGCATCCCGAATACATATTCCGCGCTGTATGCCGCCACACATCCTCTGTACCAGCCGTCACCGAGGCGGAAAATGATCTCATTTCCGTCTTTCATATCCTCCGTGATATCATAAACCTGATACTGAAGCCGTTTCCGGTAGTCCGTAATTCCCGGCGCCAGCACAAAGTCCTCGATGTGCCTTCCGTTTATCTCAACGTCATAAACGCCGTGCGCCGTAGCATACAGCCTGGCAGATACAATGTTTTCTCCGTTCCCCTTCAACCGGAACTCTTTTCTGAAATAATCCGCCGGATACCGTTCCTTCTTCTTCGGCTTATAATCTCCGGTGATCCACTTTCCTTCCCAGTCCGACGGTTCCAGGAGCCCCATCTCAAACTGTGCCTGAGAAGGTTCCCCCGGTCTGTCCTCCTCATCCCAGAGCTGTACACTCCAGAGGATCCTGTCCCGGCTGTGGAGAGTCTTTCCTTCATAAGGAATGTGGGTCATGGATGCTGAACACACCTTTCCTGTATCCCATACCGTCTCCTGCTCTCCCCCCGCCTGCGCCCTTTTTGCCGTGATACGGTACGCGCTCTGTTTCTTTCCGCTCTCACAGTTCCAGAAGAACCTGGGCTTCCGGATCCCGATCCCGACAGGGTCCTTAAGATATTCTGTCCGCAAATGTACTGCTCTCATTTTTTCTTCTCCTTTTCCACAGCGTCCTGCCGCTTCCTATCTGATTTGTCTTACTTCTCCGTGAGTGATCCCGTTTTCATTTCCTGCTGCAAAGGATCTTTGCCTCTGATCCGGCGAGACGGCTTCCCACGGCACTCACCGTGATCTCTCCCTCGCCGTCCGCTCTCAAGACAGCCTGAGCGTGTCCCCGGTATGTATGGTGTTTTCCTGTGTCAAACCGCTCCTCTGTCCTCGGGTCTGCACTTCCGAATCCGAGAAGAGTGCCTCTTTCCACTTTCACTGTTACTTCTTCATCCGCATTGGATTCCACGCATCCGTTTTCCCCTGCGATGTTGACGTCAACGTAGACAATTTCCCTTTCCTTCACTTCTGTTTTCTCCGGCAGGATCTGCAAAGACAGCTTCCCTTTCGCCGAGATCAGTTTGTTCCTTCCTATTTCTTTTCCGTCCGTGTCAACGGCTTTCGCTCCGATCACGCCCGGCTCATATTTGATCTTGAAAACCGCTCTGCACTGTTTCGTCTTTTTCTTCGCCACCCGCTTTCCGTTGAGGTACAGTTCCACGACGGGCGCTTTTGAATAGACTTCCACGACGGCTTTTCTTCCCTCGCATCCCCGGAAACTCCAGGACGGGATCGCATTCGTTCCTCTCCATACAGCCTTTACCAGTTTCCTTCCTTCCGGATCCAGAGGTCTGACAGCGATCAGCGGTTCCTCTGTCATTCCCCATACTGCCTTCGCCCAAAATGCCTCTCCTGTAGGATCACCGAGAATATCAAATGCTCCTGTATCCGCCAGAAGCCAGGGATACGGTTTCTCAAAGCCTTTCGCATCCTCATAGTAGGACCATGCGCCGATACCGGCCTCTCCGATATAATCCCATGCAGTCCACATAAAGTCTCCGATCAGATACGGGTACTTTTCCACCATCGCCCAGTTTTTCGCCAGATCCTGTGGAAATGTCTCGCTTCCGACGATCAGTCTTCCCGGATGAAGTCTTCCCTCTCCGGCATATCGTCCGGATGCATAGTTATATCCGGCAATGTCCACAGTATCCAGCACAGGCGAGACAACCGCATCCACTTTTTTCCCGTTGGCTGCCTTATTCATCCCGGTCCCGACAATGGAAGCGATCATATTGAACATGGTGCTGTTCATCCCTGACGTCTTTTTCTCACCGGCATCATCTCTTCCGCCTTCCTCTTTATAGACAGCTTTTCCCTTCCGGGCATTTGAGATGATCATAAGGTTAAACCCTCCCGTGACCGGGCGGCTGTTATCCAGTTTATGAAACAGGTCCGTCATCTCCCGGGCAAGATCCACTCCTTTTTTCTCGCTGGGCTCGCTGACTTCATTTCCGATGGAGTACATGATCACGGAAGGATGATTGTAATCTCTCTGTACGATTGCCTGGATATCATCTCTGTAATGGTCTTCAAACTCGTTGGCATAATCGTACTGGCTCTTTTTCCGGTACCACATATCCCAGGTCTCGTCCATCACATACATCCCGATCCTGTCACATGCCCTTAAGAGAGCTTTGGAGCACGGGTTATGAGCGCAACGCACCGCATTGAATCCGTTTTCCTTCAGGATCCGGATCTTTCGCTCCTCGCTCTCATCATATGTACACGCCCCCAGGATGCCGTTGTCGTGATGGATACATCCGCCACGGAGGAGCGACTTCTTTCCGTTGACATAAAGCCCGTTTCCATCCCATGTAACCTTGCGGATCCCGAACTCTTCCTCCACCGTCTCAATCTCGCTGCCATCTTTTTTCAGCGTCACTCTCGCTGTGTACAGTACAGGGGTTTCATCACTCCAGAGCTGTGCGTCCGGGATATCCAGACGAACCCGGTCTCCATTTCCCCCGGCAGTTACTTCTCCGTCTTTTATGATATATACTTCAACCTCCCCGCCCTGATGCTCTGTTGTCACTTCAATCTGAGCCGGGTTCACAGAACATGTCCGGATCTTTACCCCTTCCGGCTCGATATAATCCTTTTCCTGAATATGTATCCATACCGGGCGGTACAGCCCTGCCCCGGAATACCACCGGCTGTCCGGCTGTAAAGAGTTGTCCGTCTCCACCCGGATCACATTCTCCCCGCCTTTTAAGAAACCGTCTCCGCAGACAAAAAAAGGCAGATATCCATAACTGCAGCCGCCGGCCTTCCGGTCATTGATATATACCTCCGCATTCTTGTACACGCCCTCGAATTCGAATGTGATATGCTTTTCTTCCGTCCCTTCCGGCAGTTCAAACGTTTTTTCATAAATATATTTTCCCCCCGGGAAGAAGCCCGACGCGCTCTTTCCGCCGGCTGACGGCGTGCGCTGCTCTGACAGCATTGCATCATGAGGAAGGCTGACCTCTGTAAAAGTTTCATTATTGATATTCCGGAATTTCCATCCGTGATTAAACTCTTTTCGCATTTTACGCACTCCTTTTCTATCTTCTCTGACTCTGTCATATCAACAAAATAAATTTCCCTTTTTCTCTATCTGTTATCGTTATAGTACATCATAACACAAACAGCTAAACCAGGTCTTCGATCCTCCACTCGTCTCTCCACCGGATCACCGGCTTTTCCCCTTCCCATTCAATGGGGAGCCAGACATAGGTGAACTTGCTCGTATTCTCCGAATGTTTTTGAAGCTTCCCCGGAAGAGGAACTGCTTTTCTGGGAGAGTAATCCGGCTCATACCCGGCGAAATGCTTCTCCATGCCTTTGATCACCTGGACGGACATCTTCATCGCCATCTTCCCCGGCATCCACCGGTCCGCACAGGCGATATACAAATCTTTATCCGGGAGCTTCAGCACACAGGTGATCTGGGAACTGAAGGAGGTATTCGTGTTATCTCCGATATGGGGATTCCCCAGATCCTTATATTCCCCGTGATAATCATCGAACACACAGACTTTGCTCTCGTTGGGATAGTACCCGCTGGTCCCGGATGTGAAAAGATATTTCTTTCCGTTCCTTTCAAAATAGGTCGGTGCTTCCCTTGTATAGGGCGGAAGCAGTCCTTTATAGTGTTCCGTATATTCTCCCGTCACTTCAGTATATGTATCACTTAGGGTTGCCGTCACCAGTTCAAAGTGCGGTCTCTCAAAAAAGAAATAGGCTTTCTTTGTCTCCTGATCCACATGGAGCGCGAAATCGCCGGTGTCCATGTCCAGAGGTTTATAGATTTTGTGTACGAACTCGTAAGGTCCCATGAAATCATCCGCCTGCATGACCGACATGAACTGGCTCACTTCCCCCGCCATGATCTTCAGCCACGCCACATACTTCTTCGTCTTCTCACAGTAAATGATATGGGGACGGTCCATGCAGTAGGTGGGATGCAGAGGAGACATCAGGTCGTCCGGCTGGGGCGGGATGATCAACCCTCTGTCCTCCCAGTTGTACAGATCCTTCGACGTATAGCACCGGACGCCCCAGTGCCATACCTTATTGAAGGGACCTCCTTTTGTCTTTTCCTTATTTTCACCGTACCAGTAGTACAGCCCGTCTTTCTCGTTGTAAAACACGGAAAATCCGTGAGCCTGGATCGGATTTCCGTTTTTGTCTTTCCACACTTCTCCCGGTCTGATGCTGTCATTCATCTTTCTTTTCCTCCAATACTGATCAGGCAGGCAGACTCTGCATGTCCGGAATCTGTCTGCCTGTTTTTTTCTTTTTCTACTCGTTTAATTTTGCCAGCACAGCTTCTACCTTCTCGTCCTCAAGTCCCATGAACCCGACCATGCTGCGGATCGGAGAATACATGAGCATGGCCTGCATCATCTCCATATTTTCTCCTTCTCCGGCCTGCTCCTTCACGGTGTCCGGATCCATCGGGACGCCGCCCATTGCTCCAAACAGTTCCATGACCGCCTGCATCTTCTCCGGTCTTTTGAAGATCTCGCCAAAGGTCGAATTTTTCGTAAAAGTATAGGGAACCGTCACTGTGGATTCCACCTGCACCGCTTTCTGCTGCACGATATCACGGGAGGACTTCCCGATCAGGATTTCATACTCTCCGCTGACTACATGCCAGTCATGGAGCATTACGTTCCAGTAAGCAAAGGCTCTCTTACCCAGTGTGAATGTAACTTTTCTGCTCTCTCCCGGCTCCAGAGAGATCTTCTCAAATGCCCTCAGCTCTTTCTCCGGTCTCACAAATTCAGGATCCTTCGGCGCGACATAGAGCTGGACCACTTCTTTTCCCGCTCTGTTTCCTGTATTTTTCACAATCACGCTGACCTGGAGAGTATCTGTATCCTTCATCTTCTCCGCAGACAGTTCCAGATCAGAATATTCAAACTCCGTATAGGACAGTCCGTGTCCGAAGGGGAAGAGTACTTTCATATGCTTTGTGTCATAGTAGCGGTATCCGACCAGGACGCCCTCCCTGTACACCGCGTCCTCCCCTTCTCTTCCATAATACGGATAAGTCGGATTGTCCTCCAGACGCAGCGGGAATGTCTCCGCAAGTTTTCCTGACGGGTTCACATCTCCAAACAGGATACGGTACTGTGCGTCTCCTACTGCTTCTCCCGCCAGATAACTTTCGAGGATGGCAGGAATCTGATCCGCCCAGGGCATCTCCACAGGGGAGCCGTTATGTAAGACTACTGCGACATTTTTCTGCACCTTAAGGATTTCTTCCACCAGTCTGTTCTGGCACTTCGGAAGTTTCATGTGTTTCCGGTCGAATCCTTCGGACTCATATCTCTCCGGCAGTCCGAGGAACAGGACTGCTGCGTCCGCCTGCTGTGCCGCCTTCACTGCCTCTTCCACAAGAGCCGGATCATTTTCCTCCGCATCATCTGTAAATCCCTGTGCGAAAAGGATATTGTCGTTTTCCTTCGCCGCTTCCAGTGCGGAAACCACTCTGCTGCTGTGGATATGGGAGCTTCCGCCTCCCTGATAGCGGGGTTCTTTTGCATAGTGTCCGATGAAAGCTATTTTCTGATTTTTATCAAACGGCAGCAGACCGTCGTCATTCTTCAGAAGGACCATACTCTCTTCCGCGATCTTCTCTGCCGTATCATGATCCTTCTCCCGGTCAAACACAGCGTTCTCATCTCTGTTCTCCAGATAGCGATACATCACATCCAGGATCCGTTCGCAGGTGCGGTCAAGGATCTCCTCGTCCAGTTCTCCGTTCTGCACCGCCTCAACGATCTTCCTGTCATTGACTCCATTTGAGGACGGCATCTCAAGATCCAGGCCTGCCTTTAATCCCGGCACTCTTTCATTGACCGCGCCCCAGTCGCTGACCACATAGCCGTCAAATCCCCATTCATCCCGGAGCACATCGGTCAGATATTTCTTGTTCTCTGTAGCGAACACCCCGTTGACCCTGTTATAGGAGCCCATTACTGTCCACGGTTTCGCGTTCTTCACCGCGCCCTCAAAAGAGGCAAGGTAGAGTTCCCTCAGTGTTCGCTCGTCCACCTCAGAACTTCCGGTCAGACGGTAATGTTCCTGATTGTTCGCAAGGAAATGTTTCGGACTGGTCCCCACATGTTTGCTCTGGACTCCTTCTATATATGCCGCGGCAAGTTCTGTGGAAACGAGAGGATCTTCCGAATAATACTCGAAATTCCTTCCGCAGAGAGGAGAGCGCTTGATGTTCATCGCAGGTCCCAGGATCACGCTGACGTTCTCAGCCTGACATTCATTTCCCAGAGTTTCTCCCAGTTTTCTCAGCATTTCTCTGTCGAAGGAAGATGCGCTTAAGCATCCTGCCGGGAAACACACCGCCTCGATGCTGTCTCCCATTCCCAGGTGGTCGCCTTTCTCTTCCTGCTTTCTCAGTCCGTGAGGCCCGTCGGAGAGCATCACGGACGGGATTCCAAGGCGTTCCACGCTTTTTGTATGCCAGAAGTCCGCGCCGGAGCACATCCCAGCTTTTTCCTCCAGCGTCATCTGTTTTACCAAATCTCTGATCTTTTCTGCATCCATGTATCGTTCCTCCATGCTATGTTCCGATTTAAAAATTTTTCTTCATACTTCCCAGATATGCAAGGCTTGGCTTTGGCGTCCTCTTCTGGCTGCTCCGGTCCACCGCGATCAGACCGAAGGTCTTGGAAAATCCCTCCTGCCATTCAAAATTGTCAAGCAGTGACCAGTGCAGATATCCGATCACCGGCACGCCGTCCTCCCTGCATTTTCGAACGCCGTCAAGAGCTCTCCTGATATACTCTACTCTTCTGGTATCGTCATCTGTGGCAATCCCGTTCTCCGTGACCAGAAGGGGAAGGTCCGTTTCCTTTGCCATACGGCTTAACACATGACCGATACCTTCCGGGTAGAATTCATATCCCATCTGCGTTGTCTCTGAACCTTCCGGCGCCGGCAGACCTCCCTCTTTTCCCATGATCTTTCTCGTATAATTCTGGATACCGATAAAATCGTCTTTTTCAAGGTATGGAAGATAATGAGAAAAATCATCCCGCCATACTTTCTCTGCTGCTTCTTCTCCGCCCTCCTCTGTCTGTATGTCAAACAGAGAGAATGTTGCGCCGATCTTCAGATCAGGGCATATCTCTTTCATTGCGTCTCTTGCCATCTCATGAGCACGCATGATCAGGCGGTCTCCCTTTTCTGAACGGGGAGTCAGAAAGGTATTCACCGGTGTCCCTTCCGGGAGTCCGAAAACAGTCGCTTCCTTCGCCTGTTTTGCACGGAATGCCTCCGGAAGTTCAAATTTTACTCCAACCTGCGGCTTGATCCCCATCTTCATCATCATATCCCTGGCAACCTCCGCAATCTGAAGTCCCATATTTGCCTCATTGATGGTGCATACATAATTCATCCATCTCCCGAGTTTCTCCGCCACATACCTGCAGTACCGCGCAAAATACTCCGGTGTCTTTTCACTCTCCCATCCGCCTTCACTGATCAGCCATTTTGGAGAAGAAAAATGATGCATGGTAACGACCGGTTCTATTCCATTGTCCCGGCAGCATTTCAATACGCTTTCATAATGCCGTATCTCATTTTCATCGTAAATTCCCTCTTCCGGCTCTATTCTCGCCCACTCAATGGAAAAGCGGTACGCGTTCAGCCCTGCCTCTGCCATGAGACGGATATCTTCTTCATAACGGTTATAATGATCTGCCGCGTCAAGAGATGGCTCCTTATAGCTGGAATCCTCCATCTGCTCCAGCGCCCAGCAGTCGCTGTGGATATTATTTCCCTCTACCTGGTGCGCCGCAGTGGACGCGCCAAGCAGAAATCCTGTTTTCGTATTCATATTTCATTTTCTCTCCTGTCCGCAGTATTCTGATGTATGAAATCGGGCTTTCTCTCCGTGTTTTTTCTCCAGATCCGCCTTCATCTGAGGTCTGATCTTATCCATCTTGTACATCAGTGCCAGCACCAGCATGATCACATACATGACCAGCGGGAAGATATTGTACATTCCGACGATTGCCATATTGGCAGTGGAAGACTGCGCTGCCAGCGATCCGTCATATCCGGCAAGTCCCATGACCAGTCCAAGAAGACCTGATGCTGCCCCCTGTCCAACTTTCCCTGCGAAATTCGTCACAGAGGAAACCATTCCTTCCACTCTGATGCCTGTCTTCCACTCACCGTAATCCATACAGTCGATCAGATATGTATTGATCATCATACTGATAGGCAGGACAGCGATACTTGCAATTCCGCCTCCGATCAGTATCGTCGCCATATTAGTGCCTCCGACTGTACGGATGATCATGCCCGCGATTCCAAATACCATGGCATACTGGAGGATCTTTGTTGTACCAATCTTTCTGGAAAGCATCGGGAAGATGATCAGCATGAGTGGGGTGATAAGAGCAGTCAGGTTTGCGATGGAAAGGGCTCCCACATCGCCCATCATATATTTAAAGTAATATGTGGATGCCGGGCCAAGGTTGTTGATGATATTGGTGATAAACATCATGCCTACCAGCAGGAACAGATATTTGTTTTTCAGCAGAGCCCCCACGGTCTCCTTAAATCCAGCTTTCCCTGTGGAATCTGAAGTTGTTCCATCTTTTTCATCTGTATGCTCTGTTTCAATCTCTTTACAGAAGACAAACCGAAGGATCCCAATGAGTGCCAGAGGGACCGCCATATACAGCGCCAGTTTGGTCCATCCGGCTTTACTGGTCCCTGCACTGTTGATGAATTGCGGTGCTACGATATTAAAGATAATACTGCACAGCATAACGACCACACCGTTTACAGACATTGCCTTGATCCGGTTGTTTTCTGTGGAGAATGTCCTTGCCATATAAACCGCGTCCGCTCCGCCCAGTGCTGTGGCACAGATGGCATTGATGATCACATACATCAGGAAGATCCAGACATACTGGCCTGTCTTTCCGATATCCGGTGTGGAGAAAAGCATTGCAGTGAAGATCCATTCCAGAACGATAAATATCTCATATGGTCTTGCTTTGCCCCATCTTGTATGTGTCCTGTCAATGATGAATCCGACGCTCAGGTCTGTGAACGCGTCGATCACCTTTGACAACAGCAGCATAGCTCCGATGATTCCCACATTCAGTCCCAGCACATCGCTGGCGTAGAAGGAAACATATGCCACCAGGATCACGTTCAGCGCTGCCGACACCCCTCTCGTCGACCATGCCAGACTGTACCACAGGGGCATCTTTTCTCTTGCGCCGTATGGTATCTTTTTCACATCTGTTTTACTACTCATTTCTTGCAGCCTCCTCTTTTTCTTTTGCTGATTAAAATCTAGCACATCTGCACAGCGACTCCAAGGATCTCTTTTACTGTCATCTCCCGGCAGGCGTCGCCGCCCATAGAGCAGATCCCCCATACCGCCGGGGCCTGCTCCATGATATAGGACGCCCCTTTCGGATCATCCAGGATTTCTTTCATCCGGGTCTCTTCTGTAAACCGGACCAGATAGCTTTTCAACGGCGTATAACTCATCTCATACACGCCTGCCGACAGTTCTGTTTTCTCTCCATCATACCGCGGAAGATCCAGCACTGCTCTGCCTCCGAACGGCACCTCGCAATGGATCCGCACCGTTCCGTCCTCCCGGATCTCCCATTCAGATACATATTGTCCCTGAGGAGAATCATAGGACGCCCGTACATGGCGCATCCCGGCATTGATGCATGGGGCAAAGCATACCTTTCTGTATCCCGGCTCCATGCAGCGGATCCCGGCCACATCCTCATATAAAAACTGCGCCACACTTCCATAGCTGTAATGATTCAGGCTGTTCATCCCGTTCTCGCTGATCCTGCCGTCAGGCTGTATACTGTTCCATCGCTCCCAGATCGTCGTCGCCCCCAGGTTCACACAGTAGAGCCATCCCGGGTACTCTTCGTTCAGGAGAAACTGCCATGCCAGGTCCTCCATCCCGTTTTCACGCAGCGTCTGACAGAGAAGAGGCGCTCCCACAAACCCGCTCTTCAGCTTGAAGTCGTCCTTTTTCAGCCGTTTCCGGAACTGCTCCAGCAGCTTTTCCTTCTTCCGGTACACCCCGTATCTCAACGCGATCACATAGGCGGTCTGTGTATCCAGAGCAAGTCTTCCCGCCGGTGTAAAATATTCCTCCAGAACAGCATCATATATATGCTTCATCTGATCACGGTAACCCCGGCTCTGCCGCCGGTATTCCTCACGCTCTTCTTTGGAAATCTCCGGATCCTCCGCCAGGTACTCTGCCGCTTCGCAGGTCAGTTTTGTGCTCTGATAGTAATAAATGCTGGATATAAAATATTCTTCGGTTCCGCCCTGGCAGGACTGTTCGTCCGGTCCGTCCAGAGCGAGCCAGTCTCCGAACTGGAAGCCGAAATCCCACAGGTAATGGTTCTCGCCATGCTGTCTGCACTCTGCCGCGACAGAGTCCACCCATTCTTTCATCATCGGGTACCATTTCCGGAGGATCTGTATATCTCCAAAGACCTGATATAAACGCATGGGAAGGATCGTTGCGATATCACTCCAGACCGCGCTGGTCATATGGTTTCCTCCGCTGTCCGCCTCCGGGATACAGACCGGGATCCCTCCCTTCATCTCTTCCTGATAATGCCGCAGATCCCGCAGGAACTTTTCGAAAAATGCCCTCGTATCCATATGGAGGCTGGCAGTCGGCGCAAAGACCTGCGCGTCCCCTGTCCACCCCAGCCGTTCATCTCTCTGGGGACAGTCTGTGGGCATATCGATAAAATTGGACTTCATTCCCCACAGTGTATTTTCATACAGGCGGTTTACTTTCTCATTGTCGCAGGTAAAATATCCTGTCCGTTCCAGATCCGAGTAGAGTACGCATCCCGTGAAATCCTCCGGATTCAGTTCTCCTTCCCAGCCGCTCACGCGGACATACCGGAATCCGAAATAGGTAAAGTGGGGCCGCACCAGTTCCTCCCGTCCGTCGGAAACATAGACGAACCTTGACTTTGCCGTCCGGTAATTGGCATTATAAAAATTGCCTTCCTGGAGTACCTCTCCGAAATCCAGGACGACCTTTGTCCCTCTGGGAAGGCTGCTTCTGAACTCCATCCAGCCGGCGAAGTTCTGCCCCATATCAAGCACCGTCTCCCCTGCCGGCGTATGGATGACCTCTTTGACAGGGAGCCTCTCTTTTATCAGAACAGGAAGACTGTACCGGTCTGTCAGTCCCTCTTTTGGCATTGACAGGATCTGCGCTTTCCTGACCGGATTATCTTTCCCTTCTTTCCACAGGAGTCGGTTTATTGTCTCTCCGTCATAGATGTCACTCTCCCGGATATCGCTGCCCCGGTAGTCCCATGTCTCATCTGTCAGGATAACCTGTTCGCTGCCGTCAGCGTACCGGATACGGAGTTCTGCTGTCAGAGCGAAGCGGTCTCCGTAGATTTCCTTCTGGTTCATGGCAAACCGTCCCTTATACCACCCGTTTCCAAGGAACACTTTCAGCGTATTCTCTTCAGAAAGAAGCTCTGTCACATCATAAGTCATGATCTGCTGCTCATATTTATAATTGTTATAGTACGGCGCGAGATACTCTTCTCCCGCCTTTCTTCCGTTTACATACGCTTCGAAAAGTCCCAGGCCGCAGATATACAGTTTCGCGTCTCTTATCTCCTGTTCCCGGACAGAAAATCTTTTCTCATAAACCGGATGGAAGATATCCTCGCTGCGGGTTCCGATCCACTCCGCCTGCCAGGGTTCTCCCATCTTTCCCGTGCAGAAATCCATTTCTCCTTCCGCTTGGTCTTCTCTGTCGCCCCATACGGTGATGCACAGATGATAATCTGTCCGCGGCTTCAGTTCATATTCAATCTGTTCTCCCAGAGGATCCCGAACTCCTTCCTTCTCCCAGCAGAGCATTCCCTTTTCAGATGAAAAGAGACGGATCCTGCTCCTTTTCTGCTCTGTGCTTTCCGTCTGATCCACCTTCCAGCTCACGGCCGGATTCTCCAGATCAAATCCTTCCGGTTTCGCAACTCCGTTTATCCTGATATCTCTGATCCTCATCTTTTCTCCTCCTCCTCTGCATTTCGAAATGCATATAAAATGTTCTTCCCTGCTCTATGCAGGTTCTTCGCCATGACAACTTTAGTCCTCCGGTCCGACGCCGCCTTAAGAAGTTCCAGCCGCTTGATGTTTCCTCCCACAAATCCTCCCAGAGAATCCAGAGACAGATCTCCGCCTGCCTCCAGCATCTTTTTCACGTCCATATGAGGATAGACACAGGCGTCCGTGGATACTACGCCGTGAAATCCCCACTCTCCCCGCAGTACATCTGTGAGAAGCGCGCGGTCCGCGCCGGCCCAGGCGCTTCCGATATAGTTGAAGGAGGTCATGATACCTGCAGCGCCGCCCTCCTTCACCGCGATCTCAAAGGGCTTCAGATAGATCTCACGCATTGCCTGCTCGGTACAGTATGTAAGAAGCTGGTTTCTTCCCGCGGATTCCCGCTCGTTCAGCGCGAAATGCTTCAGGAAGCAGACAATGCCTTCTTTCCCGGCCCCCCGCACCGTTGCTGCGGCGATCTTTCCCGAGAGCAGTCCGTCCTCCGAATAATATTCAAAATTCCGTGCGTTGAAAGGTGTCCTGTGACAGTTCATCGCCGGGGCATACCACCCGTGATATCCCAGGGAGCGTGCTTCTTTTCCCGCCGCTTCTCCCAGTTGTTCCGCCACGGCCTCATCCCATGTGGATGCCGCAATCACCGGAGAGGGGTATCCGGTTCCTTCCCCCGCATTGCTCATAACGATCCCGGAAAACAGAGTGGAACAGATTCCCGTGGAGCCGTCCGGGATCAGGCGCTTCGGAATCCCCAGGCGCCGGATTCCCTCCGTATGCCATGCTCCGTTTCCGCACAGGCTGCAGAGTTCCCCCACAGTGAGCTGACTGACGAAAGCATCCCATTTCGGATCGTCAAACCGGACATCTTTCATGTCATCCCACAGGATCTTTGCCGGATATTTCACGCCGGAGGCAGGGGTATCCGCATCCGTATATACCAGTTCTCCGTCCCCTTTTACAGGACGCTCCAGCTCTTCCAGTGTTTCCGGAGATGCATGAAGGAAAGAACTGTCCGGTCCCGTAAACGCATTGGAATCTTTCTCCCACCTCCTCGTCAGGATCTTCCCGTACGGTCTTGCGCTGTCAAACCGCGCTTCCGCTTCCACCCGGTCCGTCTTCCGTTTTCCATCCCTGTCCTCCCGATATACGATATCCTCTTTTGCATTCCACTTTACACTCTCGATCTGTTCATGGGCATTTTTCATCAGACAGATCTCATAAATTCCTTTTTCCAGCACATATGCCTTCTCCTCCCTGTCATCGAATGAGGCAAGGTCCTCCGCAGGGATACGGAACGTATGCTCTTCTCCTTCCCCCGGAGCCAGAATATCCGTCTTCGCAAACGCAGTGAGACTGAATGCTTTCTCGATCTTTCCCGTATACGGTGGATCCACATAGATCTGGATCACCTCTCTGCCGGGCCGGTCTCCTGTATTCTCTACCCGTACTTTCAGGATCAGTTCATCCCCTTCCTGACAGAAACCGGTGATCTGCTGCCGGAATGAGGTATAACTGAGCCCATATCCGAAGGGAAAAAGGACCTCATCTTCATACCGGTAGTCCGGGTCAGTCCGATATCTCGTCTCAAAATAACGATATCCCACATAGACACCCTCTTCGTAGTGGATCACATACCCCTGATTTTCCTTATAGTTATCCAGATGCCAGCTCTTCTCGTTCCAGTCTCCGCTGTCCTTTAATATCTGGAAATTATTGCACGCAGGCGCCGCCATATGATCCTTTGTCCATGTATCCGCAAGCCGTCCGGAAGGGTTCACCTCTCCGCTCAGGATCCTTGCCAGAGCGCAGGTTCCCGCAGTCCCGGGCAGTCCCATCCACAGTACACTTTTTACGGACGGATATTCATCCAGGCAGCCAAGTTCCAGCGGGTTTGCTGTGTTAAGGATCAGGATGACCTTATCAAAGTATCTGCTTACTTCAGTCAGCAGTTTCCGCTCGCCTTCATTTAGCTGCAGCTCTCCCGGGCGAAGCTCAAACCCTTCCGCACCGCCTCTTCCCAGCACAACAACCGCGTATTCCGAGAACTCCCGGGCATGTTCCAGTATATTTTTTCCATCGCCGTAAAGCGTATCCGTTGTGAGATACTCTGAAGGCATCTCCCGGAGCATCAATTCCGGACGTTTCCCAAGGAACTCCGCTCCGCCGCGGTTGATCTTTACCTTTGCCGCGGACTGTCCGCTTTTTTCGATGGATGGCTTTCCCTTCTGAATATAATTCAGATAGAGATGGAGCAGATCCCGGTTGACCTCAAACCGTCCGTCACTCTCCAGTGCCTCTGTAACAGAGGTACACCTGGAAATATCACTTGCCGCTGACCCGCTTCCGTTATAGAATGTCTGGATGCAGCATCTTCCAAACAGATTGATCCTTACAGGCTTTTTTACTTTCCCCGCCTTTTTCGTTTCAATCGGAAGGAGTCCATCCTCATTTTTCAGGAGAACGATTCCTTCCTCAGAAATCTTCTGAGCCGCGTTTCTACCCTCTTCCCGAGCACTTTTTACGTCTTCCGTCTCTTTTCTGTGCTTTGAGATCTGCCACGCAGGAAGCCTCAGTACAAAACAGAAAAAATAGAGCGGGATACTTAAAAGCAGAGCTGCCAGCACTGCTCCTACCGCGGAAAGTCCGGCAGCGATCAGAATTGGCAGACACAGGACAAACAGACCCAGGAACAACAGATTTCTCGGTTTAAAATGACGCCTTTTCATAGTTCTCTCCTCTTCTCTCTGATAAATATCTTTGCCTGCATTATAGTGGCAATCCCGCCTCCTCCGTTATCGTATATTCGCTCTTTTTATCTCATTTTATCTTTTTATTACTTTTTCTCTAATTTCTGATAAAAAAAGCTAAATGTTGTTGGATTTTTTCTGACTATACGCTAATATAAAGGTAGTTGATTTGAGAAAGGGGTTAAGCAATGAAACTGAAAAAAGAAATTTCTCTGACTTCATTTCTCCAGAAAGTAAAGGACTGCCGGGGCGAGGTTACGTTCCAGACCGAGGAAGGGGACAACCTGAACCTGAAATCCGTCCTTACCGGCTATATCTTCGTCGCTCTGATGATGAGTCCGGAGGTATTGGAGGAGGGATGGATCACCTGCGAAGAAAAAGAAGATTATGACATCCTGAATGAATATTTAGTCCCATAACAGGTTTAAAAAACAGGAGGACCATCTATGGAAATCAGTTTGCAAAATCGAATCACATTTTTCTCTGAACTGCTCACGTGCAGCCACAATATACTCTACTGGTGCTATGATCCGGAACTGGAGCTTCTCAACGGAGATACTCCCAAGGCTCCTGTTTATGACGCGCTTCTTTCCATTAACGGGTGCAAAGACTATCTGAGATCCCGGCTGGAGGAGAACACGAATCCTCTCATCCTTTCTGACACGATGGGACTTATGTGGGCTGCTGTTCCGGAACTTTCCGGCGGGCAAACGACCAGGATCCATGTCATCGGGCCGGTGTTTATCTCGGACATTTCGGCAAATACGCTGGAAAAACATCTTTCGGAAAAAGGATACTCGATCAAAATAAAAAAGACTTTCCTTGAACTTCTGCACGCTCTCCCTGTCCTGTCTGTTACCAGCTTTTTTCAATATGGGCAGATGCTGTATTATACGATCAGAGGAGAAAAGATTGCCATGAGCGGGTTTCACTTTCAGCTCCCTTCTCCGGAGCAAAAACCCGGTCATGACATTCCTGTAAAAATGCGCTCCTCAAAGGAAAGCCACGGAACCTGGGCCGCAGAGCAGGAGTTGTACCGTATGGTAGCCGAAGGGAATACAGACTATCAGGAAGCCTGGGATAAACTTGCCGTTACCGGCTCCTATCCCATGTTCAGCCTTGGTGATCCGATGCGCCAGATGAAGGACATGGCGCTGACTCTCACAGCCGTCACATGCCGGACCGCCATGTGGGGAGGACTTACCCCGGAACTGGCTTACACACTGAGCGACTACTATATCCAGGGCATAGAGTCCGCCTCTGCAATACCGGAGATCCAAGAGATCCTTCGTGCCATGTTTCAGGATTATGTATCACGGGTACACGATATGAAAAAGAATTCTCATGTCTCCCGGCAGATTCAGGACAGTTGCAACTATATCCAGATCCATTCCGCTGAAAAGCTGAGCATTGCCGACATTGCTGCTCAGGTCGGATATGCCGAATACTATTTTTCCAAAAAGTTTAAAAAAGAAATGGGGATCAGTGTAAAAGACTATATCAAGAAGATAAAAGTAGAACGCGCCAAGATCATCCTGCGTTCTGAAACGATCAGCATCCAGGAGATCAGCGAGGCGTTAAGCTTCGGCACACTGAGTTATTTTGCCGAGACATTTCACAAATTTACGGGTATGACCCCCGGAGAGTATCGGAGCAAGTTTACAGAATAACGGAGGGCTGCCGCACTAAAAATGTGATATATGGTGCTCCCACATTTGATGCGGCAGTCCCTTTTCTCCTTTTACATCTCCGTTTTCTTATCGATCGTAAACCGTATCATCCTCGATCGCCTTTATCACCTTTGCCGGGACTCCGCCCACAACGCAGTTGTCGGGTACATCTTTTGTCACGACCGCTCCCGCTGCAACTACCACATTATTCCCGAGCGTCACCCCGGGCAGGATCGTACAGTTTCCCCCGATCCACACATCGTTTCCGATCCTGACCGGCTTTGCCTGCCCGATGTGCTGCCGACGCTTTCGCGGCGAGAGGGGATGATTCACCGTAGTGATCAGTGTGCCGGGACCGATCATCACATGATCCCCGATATAGACCGGTGCAATATCCAGGATCGTCACGTTATAATTTGTAAGGAAATCGTCCCCCGCATGTATGTTTTTCCCATTATCACAGTTGAACACCGGCAGCACGGTCGGATATTGTCCCACAGACCCAAACAGCTCCCGGATCGCCGCCTCACGCGCCTCGTCATCTGTGGTATCTATGGCATTAAGTTTTGCACAGCCCTTTATCGCATGAAGCTTTCTGGAGTTCACCTCCTCATCCCAGAAATCATATTCCAGACCTGCGTCAAGTTTTTCTGCTTCTGTCATCCTGCCTTCTCCTTTCGCTTTCTGATTTTCTATTATCCATTATTATAAAAATACAACGATCTTCATCAGTCTTTCAGCGCTAAATCTTAACAATAATAGTGGTAAAATATAATATCGTATGTTAAGCTGAAAAAGGACCGAAAGGGAATTTCATTAATACAAGGAGTTGGAAAGAAGATGTCAGACTTACTCTTAACGCGTTCGCTTACCGAACTGGGAGAACAGTTTTCCCGCCGGAACTGGAAATATCTGGATGTACCTGCAGGGGATCCTATGGAAAAATCTTATGCATGGCCTGCTTCCCCGGACGAAGATATCATGATCTGTGTCCACAAAGGCAGAGAACTCCATGAATCATTCCACCGACAGGAGTTTTTCTTTTTTAATTTTGCCTACAAAGGAGACTATGGCGCGCTGAGTTACCGGTCAGACAATCCGATCATGGTATACGAAAACGAATGTTATATCGGGCAGCCTTTTACCGGATATGCTCTGCGTGTCCACAGTTTAGAAGAGGTCATCATCGTCGGGATCCTGATCCGGAAAGAAGCATTTTTCCGGACTTTTCTGCCTGTACTTTCCTCAGATCACAGACTTTTTCACTTTTTTCTTGCCCCGCAGACGAATGAATACTCCGACCAGTATATCCATCTGCATTTTAATGCTCCTTCCACCGTCCGGACTCTCCTGGAAATGATGGTTGAGGAATACGCTTTCCCGCAGGAAGATACCCAGGCGGTCCTCCAGCCCCTTGTGCTCACTCTCCTGATGCAGGTTGCCCGTCAGTATAAACATTCCGTACCCGCACCGGAAAACGAAACGCTCTCTGACCGGATCATCCGGTACATGAACGAACACCCCGGGACAGTAACTTTAAAAGATATCGCAAAACATTTTTCCTATCATCCAAACTATATCTCAGGTCTGCTGCATCGTCAGACCGGGAAAACGTATTCCGAACTTCTTCTGGCGCAGCGGATGGAACGGGCAGTCAGTCTGCTGAAAGGATCCACACTGTCCGTGGAAGAAGTTGCAGCTATGGTAGGCTATACGAATAACAGTAATTTTTATAAAGCTTTCCGTGAATATTATCATCAGTCTCCGCGGCAATATATCTCAAAAAGAGACCCTGACCGGATCTCTTTCTGATTCATCTTCAGTTCATCTAAACCTGCTTACACTTTCACCTTTACCACGATCTTCTTCACCCGGCACGGCCCGTTCCCTGACATCCTTCTCGGCGCATGGGCATCCTCCGGAGGAACGATGGCAAAATCACCCTTTTTCAGAAGGATGGCTCCGCTCTCTTTCGGCTCCTCGTAGAACATCAGATCTTTCTCTTCATCATATTCTGTCGCAGGAGCCAGATTCGCTGCCGGTTCGTATCCGAAGATCTCCTCCCCGTCGGCCATGTACTGGATATCAAAGTATACCCTGTGGCTCTCAAAGGGGCATTCCGCGGCATTCATCGTTGTATAGCTCTGCACATTTGCGTAAATCTCGTCCCCCTCTATGGGAACATTTCCCACCGGCAGAGCCTCCAGATCTGTCTCTCGCAAAAACGCGAACGCTTTCTGAAACTTTTCGCTGAGATAATCATACTTCTCAGCCAGTGCAAGATTTGTTGTCAGCATATCAACTCTCCTATCTCTTCATACAGTCCCCAGGCTGCTTCCTTATCGTAGGCATACACGAGGAGCACGTCCAGCATGTACGGGGAGCAGTCCAGTCCCAGCAGTTCCCCTGCAAACGCCATCGCCGCCATCTCAGACAGACAGGCGATAGAAGAACGGTTGGAGAAAGGCTTTCTCCAGAGCTCCACCTTCTCTGTCCTGGTATAGATCTCATCGGCGTGCTGTTCCTCCACAGCATGAAACAGTTCGTGGGCGAGCAGCACATTAAACAGCCTGTCTTTCTCCAGAAGAACGCATCCGCTCTCTCCCGCCGCCTTTGCGATCCCCATTGCAAATCTGTATCGCGCACGATATAATTGACTTCGGAATTGAAAGGAGTGAGAATAATGCAGTACATATTATTGGGTTCCGCGATCATTTTAGAGATCATCGCGACCAGTCTGTTGAAAGCTTCAGAGGGCTTCACAAAACTGCTGCCGGCGGCATGCTGTATCGTTTTATATATCATCTGCTTTTACGCATTCTCAAAAGCACTGCTCAGCATTAACCTGGGTGTCGCTTACGCCACATGGTGCGCCGGAGGCATCGTTGCCACAACGATCATATCCGCCGTTGTATTCGGGCAGAAAGTCAATATGATCGGCGTCATCGCGATCGTCTTGATCATCATCGGATGCGTGATCCTGAACCTGTTCGGCACGTCAGGGAACTGATGTGCCGAACAGAGCACTTTGGGATTTTCCATATATTTAAAAATTTCTTATTTCTGTAGCAACCAGTCCGCTATATCGCAAATTATAATTCCTTCGTAGCTGTATTGCGGATGTCTGGTCCGGGCAATGATCATCTTGGGATAAGCGTCCCGAATCTGGAACAGCGGCGAACACTCTCTTTCAAAAGTCTCCTGCCCGGAGATATCATCGCTTACCTGAATATATATTTTTTCGCTTCCCATTTGTGCTACAAAGTCGATTTCTTTCTGATACAGTTTCCCAACATAAACATCATATCCACGACGGAGAAGCTCGATACAGACTATATTCTCATATACTCTGCCATAATCCATATTTCTGCTTCCGAGAACAGCATAGCGAATGCCGGTATCGCATAAATAGAATTTCTCAGAACTTTCCAGATACTTTTTCCCGCGGATATCATAACGCTTAATATCATAAAAAACAAAAGCATTGCACAGATATTTAATATATTTTCCAACCGTCACATGATTCGTCGCAATCTTATTGGCTGACAGCAGTTTGCTGACCTTATTGGGAGATGTAAGGTTGCTGATATTATCCATAAGGAACTCGCTTAACCGCTGCAGAACAAAAGTATCTGGCAGAGCATATTTCTGCACCAGATCTCTCGTAACAATCGTTTCGTAAACTTCTTTGATATAGTTCGTCCGGTCTTTCTCTGTTCTATACAGGTAAGATCCCGAAAGTCCACCTTGTATTGAATACATATCAAAAAGTTTGTCTTTATCGCTGATCTCATCATAATACTGGCAATATTCCTGAAAACTGAAAGGGAACACATGAATTTCAATATAGCGTCCGGTAAAAAGAGTTGCCAGATCAGCGCTCAGTAAAAAGGCGTTTGAGCCAGTCACATAAATGTCATATTTTCCCTTAGAATACAGACTATTGATCGCAAGTTCAAATTTGGGACACATCTGGACTTCATCAACAAAAAGGTAATTTATTTTTCCTTCCTGATAGTTTTCTTCTACATAGGAATGCAACGCATGGTATTCCTTAATTTTTTCATACGCCAGATCCATAAAATCAATGAAAATAATGTTGATATTTTCAAATTGACTTTTCAAATATTCAATATATGCCTGCATCAATTTCGACTTTCCTGAGCGGCGGATACCTGTAATGATTTTAATATCGGGAGTACCATTCAGTTCAATGATTCTATCCAGGTATTTTTTTCTCGTAATTGTTTTCATATCATCACCACTTTCAAAAGTCAAACTTTTTTTATTTTTCGAAACTCTTCTGTTGTGCTTATTATACTTCCTTTATATAATATATTCAAGATTTCACTTTCAAAAAATAATTTTTTTCACTATTTCGAAAGCAATCCCATAACTTTTTTGAAACATACAAATCATAGAAGCAAATAAAAATGAGCAGAATACTATTATTGCACCCTGCCCACATTTCTCAGTATTCTGTTCTCAGCAATCACAGTCCCAGACTGTCCACCCATTCATGGACTTCCGCAAGTCATTGTTCTCCGCCGGTCACATCCGCGATCGCATTTGCCGCCGAGTTCCCTGCGTCAGATGATCAGCATCGCGTCTCCAAAGCTGAAGAACCGATACCGTTCTCTGACCGCTTCCTCATAAGCCGCAAGTACATGATCCTTCCCTGCCAGTGCGGATACCAGCATGATCAGCGTGGACTCCGGCAGATGGAAATTGGTGATCAGTGCGTCCAGGATCTTGAACCGGTATCCCGGATAGATGAATATCTCCGTCCATCCGCTGCAGGCTTTCAGCCTTCCGTTCTCGTCCGCCGCGGATTCCACGGTACGGCAGCTCGTTGTCCCTACGCAGATCACACGTTTCCCGTTCTCCTTCGCGCGGTTGACCTTCTCCGCCGCCTCCTCATCGATCATATAAAATTCCGAATGCATATGATGGTTTTCCACATCATCCACCTTGACCGGACGGAATGTACCCAGCCCCACGTGCAGCGTCACCCTGGCGATATCGATGCCTTTCTCCTCGATCTCTTTCAGCAGCTCCGGTGTGAAATGCAGTCCCGCCGTCGGCGCGGCGGCTGACCCGGAGTGCTCCGCATAGACCGTATTATATCTGTCCTTATCCTTGAGCTGATGGGTGATATAAGGCGGAAGCGGCATCTGTCCCAGCTGATCCAGGATCTCCTCAAAGATTCCATCATACTCAAAGTGGATCAGGCGGTTTCCCTCGTCCACGATATCCACCACTTCTCCCACAAGAAGCCCGTCTCCGAAGCTGATCCTGGTTCCCTGCTTTGCCTTCCGTCCCGGCTTCACCAGTGTTTCCCAGACGTCATTGGCGCCCCGTTTCAGGAGCAATACCTCTATCTTCGCGCCGGTCTCTTCCTTTGCTCCGATCAGCCGCGCCGGGATCACCTTCGTATCATTGATGACAAGGCAGTCTCCCGGATTTAAGTAGTTCACGATCTCCCGGAACACATGATGTTCCGTCTTCCCCGTCTCTTTGTCGAGGACCATAAGACGGGATGAAGAGCGGTCCTCCAGGGGATCCTGGGCGATCAGCTCCTGAGGCAGATCATAATAAAAATCACTTGTCTTCATCTTTTCAAACCTATCCCCTTCAACAAGGGAGCCCTGTATGCAGTCCACACAAGGCTCACCTTAACATTATTTCTGTTTTTTACTGTGTTCTGAGCTCCGCGTTCATCTTTTTGCCAAGTTTCTTCATCACCTGGTTCGCAGCACTCTCGATCTCCTGGGAAGTCAGCGTCTTCTCATCCGATCCGATAGTCAGTCTGATGGTCACGGATTTCTTGCCGGACGGAATCTGTTTACCTCTGTATTCATCCACAAAGGATGCATCCTTGAGAAGCGCGCTTGCCTTCTTCTTGCCCATGATCGCGTCATAGATATCATGCCATGCCGCATCCGCGTCAAAGAGCATGGAGATGTCATAATCCGTCTCCGGATACTCTGCGAGATGAGTGAATTTATTCGTTCTGGATTTCAGCGGCTTCAGTTTCGTTGTATCCAGTTCGAACAGCATGACAGAAAGGTTCTTGACCCCGCACTCCATGGAAACTTTCTTTGCCACCAGTCCCATATCTCCGATCTTCTGATCGTCAAGATAGATGTTGAGCCAGACAACATTGTCAGCCCATACCGGTTTCTCTTCTTTTCTGAACTCATACGCTTCCATATGCGTGTATCGCGGCATATACTCAAGGACACCTTTTGCCTCTCTGAAAAGAGTATTGATATCCTTCACGCTGCTCGCAAACGCCGCTCCGATATGTCTGCGCTGCTCCGGAAGAGACTCTGTCTCGTCGTATACAGATGTATAGTTTTTATCAAAGAACACCTGAGCCTCCTCGAAAATGGAGAAGTCGTTAAAATATCGCTCATTTTTCACAACTGCCTCGCACAGGTTCGGAAGCAGGGAAGAACGGATATATCCCAGATCCGGAGCCGGCGGAGTGGAAAGTCTCAGGATTCCGTCCGTATTCTGAAGGACCGCGTTTACAAACACATCATTCATCCACGGATAAGTGTACACTTCCTGCATGCCGCAGCGGACCGCGAGGTATTCCTTGATGTTTCTGACAAGGCTCTTGTCCTTCTGGTTGATCGCTCCTGTAAAGGATGTTGTAAACGCTGTGGCATCGAAATTATCATATCCGTACATTCTGGCAACTTCTTCCATCACATCGTCTTTGATGGAGATATCGCCTGTGGAACGCCATGTAGGAGCAGTCACATGCATGTTGTCTCCGTCGATCTGAACCTCGAACCCAAGCTTCTCCAGTTTTCCCTGGATCTCGTCGTCTGTCAGATGTTTTCCTAGTCTCTTCTCAAGCCAGGTCAGGCTTACGTCGATCTGTGCTCCCTCAAGTTTCTTCACATAGTTATCGCAGAACCCGGTCACTTTCAGTTCCGGATAGAGTTCCTTGAAATAGTGCATGGAGAGGGCAAGCGCCTGGTCACATCTCTCCGGGTCAATGGCTTTCTCGTATCTGGAGGACGCCTCTGTACGTGTGTCATAGCGCAGTGCCGTACGCCGGATCCCTGCCGCCTCGAAGTTGGCAACCTCCAAGATCACCCGCTCTGTCTTCGGAAGGATAGAATCCTTTGCACCGCCCATGACTCCGGCAAGGGCAACCGGTCCCTCGGAGTCCGTGATCACAAGGTCGTCCTCACAGAGCGTCAGTTCGTTGTCGTTTAAGAGAAGCAGCTTCTCTCCCTCGGATGCATGTCTCACCACGATGTGGTCCGTGATGTTGTCCGCATCAAACGCATGCGTCGGGTTTCCGACTGCAAGCATGACATAGTTCGTGATGTCCACAAGCGCATTGATAGGCCGCATTCCCGCTTTCCAGATCCGGTTCTGCATTTTGTACGGTGAAGGTTTCACGCTCACGCCGGACATCTCAACGCCGATGTATCTCGTACATCTGTCAGGCGCCTCGATCTCAACCCGGAAATCAGACTGAACGTCTGTCTCAAAAGGTTTGATCTCCTTGAGCGGCAGGTCATAGAGTGCCGCGATCTCTCGCGCGATCCCGTAATGTCCCCAGAGATCCGGTCTGTTCGTCATTGATTTATTGTCGATCTCAAGAAGGATATCATTCATATCCAGCGCATCGGCAAGGAAAGTACCTGCCGGCACATCAAAAGCTGACAGATCCAGGATCTCCGCCTCCTGCTCTGCCGGGAACAGTTCTCCCAGTCCGATCTCGTCGGAAGCGCAGATCATACCGTATGACTCAACTCCGCGGAGTTTGGAATTCTTGATCACTACCGGCTCGCCTTCCCCATGCCAGCGGACAACCGCACCCGGGCAGGAGACAGCCACGCGCATCCCCTCCTTCAGGTTGATGCCGCCGCAGACGATATCCTTGATCTCTCCGCCACCGATATCTACCTTACACACTCTTAATCTGTCTGCATTGGGATGCGGCTCGATCTTCTCGATCACTCCCACGAGCATATTGTCAAAACGGCGTGCAAGTTCTTCCACGTCCTCCACTTCCACCGTGGACATGGTCAGGTCATACGCCAGTTTTTTCAGATCCGCATCCTCCGGAATATTCACATAATCCTTGATCCATGATAATGATAACTTCATTTTTCTTCTCCTTATCTAAACTGTTTCAGGAATCTTAAGTCAGCGCTGTGGAACAGTCTCACATCATCCACACCGTAACGCATCATAACAAGTCTGTCCAGACCGATGTTTACATAGAATCCTGTGTACTCATCCGGATCCAGTCCTGCCGCTCTGAGTACATTCGGATGCGGAGATCCTCCCGGCATTACCTCGATCCAGCCAACGTGCTTGCAGACGCTGCAGCCTTTTCCGCCGCATACCTGGCACTGCATATCGATCTCAAATCCCGGCTCCACGAAGGGGAAGAACCCGGAGCGCATCCTCACCGGCACGTCTCTTCCGAACACTTTGCTGAGGATACTGTTGATCATCACTTTTCCTGATGTAAACGTAATATCCTTGTCCACGATAAGAGCCTCATACTGGAAGAAAGCCCTCTCATGATGAGCGTCCGTGGTCTCGTTCCTGTATACACGTCCCGGATATACAAAACGGTACGGGGGTTTGTGTGTCTGCATATAGCGGACGCTTCCACCGGTCAGATGCGGACGCAGGCAGAGTTTTTCGTTCGTGCTTCCGCTGTCGTGTCCTTCCAGCCAGTAGGTATCCATGCTCTCGCGGGCCGGATGGTTCGGCGGGAAATTCAGTTTATCAAAAGCGTACATTTCACTTGTGATCTCATCTTCCTCGAAGATCTCAAATCCCATAGAACGGAATGCATCGTTCAGGTCATAGCACATCTGCGTGATCGGGTGAAGCCCGCCTCCGGAGGGCATGATTCCCGGAACAGAACAGTCAAAATCAGGAGACACTTCCGAAGCCTTCAGCTTCAGCTCCACTCTCTTCTCATCGATCAGATCCTTGACCTCGTTCTTAGCCTGATTCAGAAGTTTTCCCATCTCAGGGCGAAGAGACACATCCAGAGTCGGGATCTCTTTCATCAGAAGACTCAAAGCCCCCTGCTTTCCGATATACGCGCTCTTCACATTCTGCAGTTCGCCTTCGCTCGCCGCTTCAGAAATCTTGTTTTTTGCTTCTGATAAAATGCCGTTGATTTTATCTTTCATTACGCTTCTCCTTTCTCATTTAAGGCAGTTACACGCTGAAAACCGGCATGTGGTCTTCCGTCTCAGCGTTTTTATCCTGCGTCATCTCCGCAATATGTTCCTGACGGGACATACCCGTTAGACGTTTCTGACAGAATAAAAAAACATCGTCTCCTGTCATTTCAACAAGGGACGATGTTGATCGCGGTACCACCCTATTTCAGAGCATTTTTCTCCTGCTCTGCACTCCTTTTGTGTAAATTTATTGCTACACGAACATCCGGCTTAACGCAAAAAGAATATAGCTAAATGCTTTTCGCCGGAAGACTCCCATACTGAAACTTCAAAAAGGTTCGCGCGGAATGCTTTCAGCCGGTGACACTCCGTCTCTGGACCGCTGTATCTTTTCTACTCACGTATGTTCACAGTCTAAATCCATGTAATTATTGCATAGAATAGATTTTTTGTCAATAAAGACTGCCTGTTCGGCCGGACAAATTTTCCGCCCCAGCCACTTTTTTCTCCCCCCGATATTCTTCCAGAAGTGCATTCACTTCCCCTCCGAGCAAAATGATATACATACATCCATAAAGCCAGAGCATGATGAGCACAATGGTCGTAAGACTTCCATACATATCGGAAAATCCTGTAAAAATATCCAAATAAACGGAAAATATGAAGGAAATAAAAAGCCAGCCGCATGCGGTAAACACAGCTCCCGGAAGCTGCTTGCGCAGTGTCGTCTTTGCCATATTGCTCCGGTTCGGAAGAAACTTATACACAATATCCCAGAAAACAGTCAGAACGATCAGAGTGACCACTGTGCGTATCCGAATCACAAAATCCACAACTCTGCTGAGGAACGGAACATGTTCATAAAGTATCACGCTGATACTGTTTCCGAACACGGAGAGAACCAGCGACAGCATAATGGCAAGAAGGAATATCACTGTATAAAGAGATGCTCTGAGCCTGAGATAAACATAATTTCTCGTCTCCGTATTATCATAAATACAGTTCAGCCCGTATGTTACAGACAATACTCCTTTTCCCGCAGACCAGAGAGCAACGATAATGGTCACCGGGATCACCCCGGATCCATCATATACCTGAATCACAATGGCCCGGATCAGAGGCGCCACAGAAGAAGGAAAGACCTGCAGTACAGCCTCAAGTACGTCATTCATGGTAACAGGGGTAAACTGAACCATGGTGAGCAGAAGGAGAAAAATCGGAATCAGAGACAGCACAAAAAAATAAGCCGCCTGAGCCGCGTATGCCCCCATATGATGCGCAGTAACTGCATCTGTGATTTTAAGTATACTTCTTATGATCTTTGATCTCTTTTTCATGATCTGCTCCTGCATACCTTAGTTTCTTAATAACTCAGTCCAATAGGGTAGAGGGAGAATAAAATCTCGCCCCTCCCGTTGAACCGTACGTACGGGTCTCGTATACGGCTCTACAACT
>CALWFV010000038.1 GCA_944377745.1 uncultured Mediterraneibacter sp.
GAAAGCCGTGTGAGGGAGAACCTCATGCACGGTTTGATGAGGGGAAAGAGGGCTAAAGCCCTCTAACCTACTCTACCTTCTGTGACATGGCGGATGATCACGACTGCCGACAGGAGCAGAGTGCCGAATACTACGGGGCGGGGCTGAAAACTGTGAAATGCCGCCGCAGCCAGACAGACATAGGTCACGATGCTCCGCGCCATGTGAGGCTCAATGATGACGACCAGTGAAAAAAACAGATAAAATACAACAAGGGTGAGCACCGGCTGAAGATGAGGGGACAGCCCAAGGAGGCATCCGAAGGAAACAGCAATGGATTTTCCTCCCTCTCTGGGGTGAGGGAACGGGAAAGCATGTCCGATGACCGGAGCTGCCAGAACAAATGCGAACAGACGATTCCCGGGGTTCAGGATCCTCAGCGCAAAATGTACGGGGAAGAATCCTTTCGCGAGTTCCAGACAGAGGATCAGGATCCCGGCCCGTATACCGGCGTGACGGAAAGCGTTGAATGTGCCGGGATTCCCGTCGTCGCTCACCTCACAGATATCGATGCCGTACAAATACCTCGGGATCAGCCGGGCAAAGAGTATGCTCCCCGACAGATATCCCAGAAGGATAAAGAAATAATATTGCTGCATGATATTCCTTCTTTCTGTGATTGCTATGATCAGGATCGCGCATCCGGGGAAAACTCCTGTGAAACAGTTTCCCCGGTCAGTTCTCTCAGAAAACGCCAGATGTGTGCTGCGGCATCCTCCGGCAGTGTTTCGCGCTGCTTCCTGCGGATCTCCTCCTGGCGTTCCCTGTCGTGGAGGAGCGACTGCCCGCACCGGATCAGTTCGCCCAGACTGCGCCCTGTGACGGACATGCCGTGTTTGGTAAAGAACGCAAGATTCTTCTCCTCACATCCTGGGATCGGCTTTGTATGGATGATCGGAATGCCTTTGACGGCGGCCTCGGTGCTGGTAAGTCCTCCGGGCTTTGTGAAGATCACGTCGCAGGCGTCCATGTAGGCGGAGATGTGCTCCGTGTATCCCAGGATGCGGATCTGGGGATGCCGGCCGAAAGCTGTGTGCATGATCTTTCGGAGCCGCTGATTGTTCCCGCAGATAACGATGATATATTCGTCGGGAGCAAGTTTCGTGAGAAGTTCGGCCACCAGGAGATTTACCTTGCCGAATCCCATGCTCCCGCTCATGATGAGGTATACTTTTGCGTCCTCGGGAATCCGGCAGATCGCTCTGGCGACAGGTTTCTTTCCGGGTTTTGAAAAAGCCGGCTTTACGGGTATGCCATAGGGGAGAAGCTTCTCCCTGGGGATCCCTTTCCCCGCGAACTCGTCGATCAGTGACTCATGTGGGATGACATAGTGATCGCAGTCGGTCTCCTCCCAGAACGGGATGCAGGTGTAATCGGTCCCGATGGCCATCACCTTCTGGGTGAGCATCTTTTTCTTTTTCATATAAGTCATTGTCTCCGCCGGAAACAGATGAGGGGTCACGATCACATCGCAGGGATGCTCATCCAGATATTTTTTCAGCCTACCGGCAAGGAGTGTATTTGCATAGTAGACCGGCGATTTGTGCCTGTCTGAGCTGACCAGTCCGCCGATCCGGTACAGAGCGGAGAAGAGGACAGGCGTATGCTTGACGACGGAGACGTAGCCGCCTCCCACAAGGCGGGAGACGCGTTTTCCGGCAAGCATCATGATATCAACCAGTTCGGCTTCGTCGCCCTGAGAACGGGCGTACTCCATCAAAGCCTTGCCCGCCGAGTTGTGACCTTCTCCTGTATTGCATGATAAGATCAGTATTTTCATAATATGTTCTCGCTTCCATAATAATATGTCCTGCTTTTGCTCTCATATTTTCCCGGTGCCGTTACAGTATAATCTCTGAGAGGAACACCACGGCCGGGATTGCGATGACAGAAAGAACTGTCGTCATGGCAAAAACCTCAGAGGAATAGGTATAGTTCTGCCGGTAACGGATTGCCATTATGGTGCCTGTCGTGGCAGCCGGGCAGGCGGTGCCGACCAGAACAGTAGTAGCAACTTCAGAGGGCAGGGCCATCAGTTTTAATACCCCAATCATAAGGACCGGCAGCAGGATCAGTTTGATAAAAGAGACAAAATAGATCCGCGGATTTCGGATCATTTTTCCAAGGTCGGCCTGAGCAACGGAGAATCCCGCCACCATCATGGCAAGAGGTGTGTTCATATCCGCCACATAGTTCATAGAATCAAGAACCACTGATGGGATCCGGATCCGCAGGAAAAACAAAATGACTGCTGTGATCGTGGCGATGAACATAGGAGAGAGCATCCCTTCCTTCAGATTCTTCAGTGAACACTTTTTCTCCATGAGGATGATCCCATGAGTCCAGGAAAAAAGATTGAACGCGACCATATATGCCGTGATATAAAATACGCCGCTGCCGCCCAAAACGCTGTTGATCAGCGGGATCCCGATGAAACCGCAGTTGGAGTACATGCTGTTGAACCGCTCGATGCTGCAGTCCGGCCCGGATGAGGGCCGGATCAGCGCTGTGGAGACAATGATACCAAGGATATGGGCGATGAATGCTGCGTTGAAAGCCAGAAGAAGTCCCCGCACCATATCAGGATCGTAGTCTGTGTCCTGATAGACGGTGAGGATCAGAAGGGGATTGACCACCATGAGCAGCAGATTGGATACAGAGCGGTTCCCGTTCTGATCCACCAGTTTTATTTTGTAACAGATAAATGCGAGCAGCATGATGAAGAACATCTTCACAAGCTGCTCAAAGATCAAAACAAACATAGGAGAAAAACCTCTTTACTGCATGAATCCGGCCAGAAGATCGTTGACAAGCTTTCCGTCTGCTTTTCCCCTGACTTTCGGCATCAGCACTTTCATGATGCGTCCTTTGTCTTTCGGGAGAGGCTTATCGATACCGAGTTCGATGAGAACTTCGTCTATTGCTGCTTTGATCTCATCCTCCGACATCATTTTCGGTGCGTACTCTTCCAGCACGGCCAGTCTTTTATATGCCTCATCCAGAAGATCCGCGCGGTTTTCCGGAGTCATCTCGATGGTTTCTTTCAGCTGTTTGATCTCCTTTAATACGACCTGATTCTCTTCTTCTTCGGTCAGATCGGTTCTTTTGTCGATGGCTTTGTTTTTGAGTGAGGAAAGCAGAAAAGAAAGAGCGGCCTTCCTCTCCTTGTCCCCGGCTTTCATTGCGGCTATCATAGCGCTTCTTACTTCTTCGATCTTAGTCATGACTGATTACCTCCTGATATTTAGTATGGAACATTTTTACCGGTGTATGCCTGCCCGGAGTTCTTCCGCCCAGGCCTGCAGGCTGTAGGTGTGCCCGTTGAACAGTTTCAGAATGACCCCGGAAGGGTTGTCCTCATTTGCAAAAGCGTTCGCCTCGTCCGTATCCACATGCATGGCAAGGGAATAGGATGGGCTGACTCTGACTACCACGTCGGAAAAAATCAGAGAACGCTCATAGCTTGTGGTGATCACAAAGACGATATCATTGTCCTTCACATGAGCGCGGAGCGCGTCCACAGGGGTCATATGGATGTGGCGTTTTGCCACGATGACACCTTTCTCCAGTTCTAATTTCCCATTTGGCCCGATCAGAGTGCAGCCGGGAGTGCCTTCCAGGTCCCCGGACTGTCGGATAACGCTTTTGATCCCCAGACGCCTTGCGTCCGTCACGGAGATCTCCACCTGTGTCGCGCTCCGGCAGGGGCCAAGGATGACGACTTTCTCGAATCTGCCTTTGGGACCGGCTACGGTGAGACGCTCCTTGCAGGCGTACTGTCCGGGCTGGCTTAACTCCCTGGCAAATGTGGGTCTTGCGCCGGGACCGAACAGCGTCTCGAAATCTTTATCTGTGATATGGATATGTCTCGCAGAAGTCTCGATCGGTATCGTTAAACTCATGGTTTTCACCACTCCTTTTCTGAACTTATGCCCATGGTTAAGATTTTAGCAGAATAAAGTGCGGTTTTCAATAGCGGATGCGCAGGTTAAAAACAGGTAAAAATAAAGTAAATGAAATATAAAGATTGTGTAAAAAATCCATTGACACGTCTGATAAGTACATGCTAGTTTAATAATAGCGCGTAAAAGTGCGCAGGTTAAAAAGTAAATATAGTTTTCACTAAAGGAGAAAAGAGTAATGGGTATAACAGACGTCCTCTCTTTGTTTGGCGGGCTTGCGCTGTTCCTCTACGGAATGCAGATGATGAGCACCGGGCTGGAGGCAGCTGCCGGGAACAAAATGAAATCGATCCTTGAAAAACTGACCTCAAACCGTGTCAAAGGCGTGCTGGTCGGAGCTGCCATCACCGCAGTGATCCAGTCCTCTTCCGCGACGACGGTCATGGTCGTGGGCTTTGTGAATTCCGGACTCATGACGCTGAAACAGGCGGTATGGATCATCATGGGGGCCAACATCGGTACGACCATCACGGGTCAGCTGATCGCTCTGGACATCGGAGCGATCGCACCGCTCTTCGCGATCATCGGCGTGGCGGTGATGATGTTCGTAAAAAATGAGAAGGTACATCATATCAGCAGTATTTTTGCGGGACTGGGTATCCTCTTTATGGGGATGGATATGATGGGGGCGGCGATGGAGCCACTCCAGGACTCAGAAGCGTTTATCAACCTGATGACCAAATTCAGCAATCCGCTGATCGGGATCCTGGTGGGTGCGGTGTTTACCGCGATCATTCAGTCTTCGTCGGCATCTGTGGGTATCCTGCAGGCCCTTGCGGCGACGGGGATGGTGCCGTTGTCCAGCGCGGTGTATGTGCTGTTCGGGCAGAACATCGGAACCTGCATCACGGCGGTCCTCGCCTCTATTGGGATGAAGGTTAACGCCAAGAGAACGACGATCATCCATCTGATGTTTAATATCATAGGTACGATCATTTTTACGATCGTCTGTATGGTCACACCGTATGTACACCTGATCGAGTCGATTACGCCGGGAGATCCGGTAGCACAGATCGCGAATGCGCATACTATATTTAATATAGTAACAACATTGATCCTTCTGCCGTTCGGAACGCAGATGGCGGATATCGCCGTGAAGATCCTTCCGGAAAGCAAAAAGGAGGACGACGAGGATCTGCGCCTCAAGTATATCCGTCCTTTCGAGTCCTCCTATGCCATCGGAAACAGTGCCGTTGCAGTGACTCAGGTACGTGAAGAAGTGGGCAGGATGCAGGAGATGGTGATGAAGAACATCGCGGACGCGTTTGACACACTCATCAAATACGATGAGAAGTCACGTCAGAAAGTGGAAGAGCGGGAAGAGTACATCGATTACCTGAATAAAGGGATCTCGGAATACGTCGTCTCTCTGATGGCGGGCGAGATGTCCTCGGACGATTCCAGAAAGATCAACGGATATTATGCGATCATAAGCAATCTGGAGAGGATCGGAGACCATGCGGTGAACATCGTGGAATATGCCGATGATATGAAGAAGTGGGATCTGAAGTTCTCTGACAATGTGCTGGAAGAACTGGAAGAGATGAAGAAACAGTGTATCGCGTCTCTGGACAATGTAAAAGACGTGGATGCGGGCAATGTGGACGAGGTGCTTGCTCAGGCGGTGGCCATGGAGCAGAAGACGGACAACATGCGGGACAAATATTTCAAGAAACAGATGCAGCGGCTGAAAAAAGGAAAATGCAAGCCGCAGAGCGGGATCGTATTTTCCGAAATCCTCACGGACTTCGAGCGAATGGGAGATCATGTGCTCAATATCGCCCAGGAATATCGGGGCATGGAATAAAGGGAGCGTCATGATAAGAGGATGACGTATATTTTCCTCCGTTTTACAGATACTACATTTAATGACAGAAAAAGTAAGAATGCAGAATCTTGTAAGACGGAGGAATTTTTATATGAAAGCGACAGGAATAGTAAGGAGGATCGACGACCTAGGGCGTGTCGTCATCCCGAAAGAGATCAGAAGGACGCTCCGCATCCGTGAGGGTGACCCGCTGGAAATCTTCACGGATCGTGAGGGTGAGATCATACTGAAAAAATATTCGCCCATCGGGGAACTGGGAACCCTTGCAAAACTCTATGCGGAAAGCCTTTCCCAGACTCTGGGGTGCACGGTGTGCATCACGGATATGGATCAGGTAGTGTCCGCTTCGGGAGCGGGGAAGAAGGATCTGCAGGATCAGTTTATCAGCAGGGAGGCGGAGAGACTGATCCAGGATCGGGGGCAGCTTCTGGCGAAAGCAGGAGACTCCGGTTATATCAGGATTACGGCGGATATGGGGGCATATCTCGACGAAGCGGTCTGCCCGATCATCAGTGAGGGCGATGTGATCGGTTCCGTGATCCTTCTGAACCGGGACGAGAAGAAAAAGTTCGGGGAACTGGAACAGAAGGTGGCCCAGAGTGCCGCAGATTTTCTGGGAAGGCAGATGGCGTCGTAAAGCCAGGGCTCTCGGAAAAGCAGACGGCGTCATAAAGTCAGGGTTCTCGGAAAAGCAGACGGCTTTTCGTCTCTGTGAAAACGAAATTTTCTTTCATGTCATGGTCATAAATTTCCGGACCGGCTCATAGAATATATTCAGAAGAAAGCTGAGAGGTCAGGAGGGACATGATATGGAGAAAAAAGCGGGTGTGGGAACCGGGGCACAGAGAAAAGCAGTAGATCTGCTGAAATCACTTCTGTGCGCATATGTCATCACTGGGATTCTGCTGCTGGTGCTGACGCTGCTGCTCTATAAAATGGGGCTGAGCGAGGAAAATGTAAATGCAGGGATTATCCTGATCTATGTGATATCAACCTTTGCGGGAGGATTTGTGATCGGGAAACTGTCCGGGACGAGAAAGTTTCTGTGGGGACTCATTACAGGTGTGCTCTATTTCGCGCTTCTGGTCCTGATCTCCTTTGGGATCTATCATTCGCTCCAGTCAGGGGCAGGCAGTCTTGCAACGACCCTTCTGCTGTGCGCCGGCGGCGGAATGCTGGGCGGGATGGTTTCGTAAAAAAAGGGTTTCAAAACCGGAATTCCTGTGCTATAATGTTACGAGCAGATGTGCGAGAAGCACGAAAGAACAGGAGGGTAGGACATGAAACACATCAAGACATTAAATACACAGACACTGAACAATACAGTGAAAAAAGGCGGATGCGGCGAGTGCCAGACATCATGCCAGTCTGCATGTAAAACATCCTGCACTGTAGGAAATCAGACGTGTGAGCAGAAGAAATAGCAGATTTCTTTCCGCTTGAAAAAAGAACAAAGATGAGGGCAGCGGTCAAAAGCCGCTGCCTTACGCTTGTCCGCGGAAAGCTGTGGATTTCTGCCGGAAAGCAGAGCGTTTCTGTATGGGAAAGAACAGGAGCGGACAAAGGCGGGGCAGGCCCCCGACGTATACAGGAAAGAGAGGTATTTCTGGTGATACATCAGTACCAGAACAACGGATATAATATCGTCCTGGACGTGAACAGCGGCGCTGTCCATGTTGTGGATCAGGAAGCATATGACGTGATCGGCGTGCTTGCGGAGCAGAATGAGGAGCATACGCCGGAAACACTGAAGAGCCCGGAGACGGCTTTATATTTAAAGGAAAAACTTGGCGGGAAATATCCGCAGGAGGATCTGAACGATATCCTGGAGGCTGTGACAGAGCTGACAGAACAGGGAAGACTGTTCACAAAGGACGTCTACGAGGATTTTATCAACGTGGTAAAGCAGAGAAAGACTGTGGTGAAGGCGCTCTGCCTGCACATCGCCCACGACTGCAATCTGGCATGTAAGTACTGCTTCGCGGAGGAAGGCGAATACCACGGAAGAAGGGCGCTGATGTCCTTTGAAGTGGGAAAGAAGGCACTGGATTTCCTGATCGCGAATTCAGGGAACAGGAGAAACCTGGAAGTGGATTTCTTCGGCGGAGAGCCGCTCATGAACTGGCAGGTGGTAAAAGATCTGGTGGCATACGGGCGGGAGCAGGAAAAACTCCACGACAAGCATTTCCGCTTCACGCTGACTACAAACGGCGTTCTTCTGAACGACGAGGTCCAGGAGTTTGTGAACCGGGAGATGGACAATGTGGTCCTCAGCCTGGACGGCAGGAAAGAAGTCAATGACAGGATGCGTCCTTTCCGGAACGGGAAGGGAAGTTACGACCTGATCGTGCCCAAGTTCCAGAAGCTTGCCGAGAGCCGGAACCAGCAGAAATATTACATACGGGGTACATTTACAAGAGAGAACCTTGATTTCTCCGAGGATGTGAAGCATTTTGCTGATCTCGGCTTCGAGCAGATATCCATCGAGCCGGTGGTGGGAGACGATACGGATCCGTACGCGATCCGGAAAGAAGACCTGCCGGTGATCTTTGAGGAATATGACAAACTTGCAAAATATATGGTAGAGCGGGAGAAGAGCGGGAAGGGCTTTACGTTTTTCCACTTTATGATCGATCTGGAGGGCGGTCCGTGCGTGTCAAAGCGCCTGTCGGGATGCGGCTCAGGGACCGAGTATCTTGCTGTGACTCCCTGGGGAGACCTGTATCCATGCCATCAGTTTGTAGGGCAGGAAGAGTTCCTCATGGGAAATGTAGATGAGGGGATCACGAAACCGGAGATTGCGGAAGAGTTCAGAGGGTGCAGCGTGTACTCGAAGGAAAGCTGCCGGAAGTGCTTTGCCAGATTTTACTGCAGCGGAGGATGCATGGCGAACTCTTACAAATTCCACCACACCATCAACGACACTTATGAGGTGAGCTGCGAGATGGAGAGAAAGAGAGTGGAATGCGCGATCATGATAAAGGCTGCTTTGGCAGACCAGTAAACAGAAAGGAATGTATGACATGAAAAAGAGCAGAGGAATCTTAAGTCTGATCCTTGTCGCCGCTGTCATCGTTCTCCTCGGAGTGACCAGTATCATCGGCCTGAACTCGAAGGGGATGGGCTCGGCAGGGAACATCAACCTCGGACTTGACCTGGAAGGCGGCGTGAGCATTACGTACCAGGCAAAGGAGGACAACCCGTCCCAGGAAGATATGGACGATACGGTCTATAAACTCCAGAGACGTGTGGAAGAGTACAGTACAGAGGCTCAGGCTTACCAGCAGGGGGACAACCGGATCAGCATCGAGATCCCGGGAGTCCAGGACGCGAACCAGATCCTGGAGGAACTGGGACAGCCCGGAAACCTGTATTTCATCCGTCAGAATGACAGTGATGGGAATGCAAATTATACTGTCAATTCAGAGGGAACAGGATATGAACTGACGAAGACCATCGATGAACTTCAGGAGGACGGCTCCATCGTTCTGACCGGTACGGAGGTGGAAAGCGCGTCCGCGGGAACCTATTCCGACAGCACCACAGGCGCTGCACAGTATGCGGTGGAACTGACTCTCAATGAGGAGGGTACGGAAGCATTTGCAGCGGCGACAGAAGAAGCGTCTCAGAACGGTGAATCTATCGCGATCTATTATGACGGCGAACTGATCAGTGTACCCCGTGTCAACGATGCCATCGAGAACGGAGAGGCCCAGATCACAGGAATGGAGTCCTATGAGGCGGCACAGAATCTTGCCTCAACGATCCGTATCGGAGGACTGAACCTGGAACTGGAGGAGATCAGTTCCGAGGTCGTGGGAGCGCAGCTTGGTGAAGAGGCGGTCAGCACCAGCCTTCTTGCAGGCGCTGTCGGGCTTGCAATTGTCTGCGTATTCATGTGCTTTGTATATCTGCTCCCGGGCTTTGCGGCCAGCCTTGCCCTGATCATCTATACAGAGCTGATCCTTGTTCTGCTCAACGCATTTGATATCACGCTGACCCTTCCGGGTATCGCAGGTATCATCCTGGGTATCGGAATGGCAGTGGACGCAAACGTGATCATCTTTGCCCGTGTGAAGGAGGAACTCTCCGACGGGAAATCCGTACACGCTGCTCTGAAGGCAGGATTCCACAAGGCGATGTCCGCTATCATCGACGGTAACGTGACTACCCTGATCGCTGCGGCGGTGCTGTGGCTGAGGGGAAGCGGAACGGTCCGCGGATTTGCCCAGACGCTGGCGCTCGGTATCGTGGTATCCATGTTCACTGCCCTTGTGGTAACGAGGCTGATCATCTACTCATTTTATGGAGTGGGGATCCGTAATAAGAAAGTATACGGCAAACTGCTCAAGAAGCGCAAGACGTTCGATTTCATCGGCAAGCGGAAGATCTTCTTCACAATTTCCATTATCCTGTGCCTGAGCGGCTTTGTGTTCATGGGCATCAACCATGCAAGAGGCATCGGCGCCATGAACTACAGTCTGGACTTTGTGGGCGGAACTTCCACCAACGTAACATTCAATGAGGAATACACGCTGGATGAGATCGACAGCGAGATGATCCCGGATCTGGAAGAGATCACAGGGGATCCGAACATCCAGGTACAGACTGTCCAGGATTCCACTCAGGTCATCTTCAAGTCTCAGACTCTGGATCTTCAGGAGCGTGAGGCGTTCGCTCAGTATATGAATGAAAATTACGGCGTGGCCGCGGAGGATATCACCACAGAGAATATCAGCTCCACCGTCAGCTCCGAGATGCGTGTGGACGCGATCGTCGCAGTGATTATTGCCACGATCTGTATGCTGCTCTACATCTGGTTCCGGTTCAAGGATATCCGTTTTGCTACCAGCGCGGTTATCGCCCTTGTCCATGACGTTCTGGTAGTGCTGGCTTTCTATGTCATCGCCAGAGTGTCGGTGGGAAATACATTTATTGCATGTATGCTGACTATTGTCGGTTACTCTATCAACGCGACCATCGTTATCTTCGACCGTGTCCGTGAGGAACTGAAGGTCAGAGCCAAAGGAGAGACTCTGAAGGAACTGGTGAACCACTGTATCATGCAGACTCTGACCAGGAGTATCTATACCAACCTGACCACATTTATCATGGTGGTCGTGCTGTATGTACTCGGAGTCAGCTCCATCAAGGAGTTTGCGGCTCCGCTGATGGTAGGTATCGCCTGTGGTACATATACTTCCGTCTGCATCACCGGAGCACTCTGGTACGTTATGAAGACCAGGATCGGCGCCGGCGCGAAGGAAATCGCCGCAGCTGAGGCGGCAGCCCTGACGAAAAAGGATGCGGCCCTGACAGACAATGCGGTTTCCGGCATTGAGGAGAAGGTCAGCGGAAACGCTTCCGCAGGAAAGGCAAAGGGCGGAAATGCCGGCGGAAAACCGAAGAAAAAGAAGAGAAAGAGAAGACAGTGATCTAAGAGAGGTCACGTGTGGACTGAGATTTAAAAGCCCGCTCCGGAGAGTTCGTCCGGAGCGGGCTTTTCCGCGCTGTTTTTTTATGATAGAATGTTGAAGGAAAGTAACTGCGGAAGGGGCATATATATGGAAAAATGGTTTATCACCATGAAAAAAGCGGATTTTAACGGGATCGCAAAGAAGTATCATATCTCTCCGATCATCGCGCGGCTGATCCGTAACCGGGATGTGGTGGGGGACGATGAGATCGATCTCTATCTCAACGGTACGATCGCGGATCTGTATGACGGGATGCTCATGAAAGATATGGACAGAGCGGTGGAGATCCTTGCGGAAAAGATCCGGGAAGAGAAGCCCATCCGGATCATCGGAGATTATGATATAGACGGGGTGAACGCCACATATATTTTACAGGAAGGACTGTCTGCGCTGGGGGCGGCGGTGGATACAGATATCCCGGACCGGATCAAAGACGGGTACGGACTGAACCGCATGCTTATTGACCGCGCTATTGAGGATGGCATCGACACCATCGTCACCTGCGACAACGGGATCGCGGCTTCGGAAGAGATCGCCTACGGAAAAGACAACGGGCTCACTGTTGTGGTGACGGATCATCACGAAGTGCCCTATATCGAGGGAAACGACGGAAAGGAATATCTCCTTCCCATGGCGGACGCCGTTGTGGATCCCCACCGGGCGGACTGCGGGTATCCGTTTAAGGGTCTCTGCGGCGCCGCGGTGGCATATAAGCTGGTGGAAGCCCTTTTCAATGTGATGCAGAAGGATCCGGAGGATGTGGACTACCTCATGGAGAACGTGGCCATTGCCACCGTGGGAGATGTGATGGATCTGACCGGGGAGAACCGGATCTTTGTAAAGCAGGGACTTGAGATGCTGAAGCGGACAAAGAACCAGGGCTTAAAAGCACTAATCGAGTGCACCGGGATCGATGTGGAGCGGCTTTCCGCCTATCACATCGGCTTTGTCCTGGGACCCTGCATCAATGCCAGCGGAAGGCTTGACACGGCGAAGCGGGCGCTGGAACTGTTGAATGCGAAGACGCGCAGAGAGGCCGTGGTGCTGGCGGAAGACCTGAAGGCGCTGAATGACAGCCGCAAGGAGATGACGGAGAAAGGCGTGAAGGAGGCGGTGCAGATGATCGAGAGCACGCCTCTCAGAGAGGATAAGGTGCTCGTGGTGTATCTGCCGGACTGTCACGAGAGTATCGCCGGGATCATTGCAGGCCGGATCAAAGAGCGGTATTACCGCCCCACCTTTGTCCTCACCAGGGCGGAAGAGGGAGTGAAAGGCTCCGGGCGTTCCATCGAATCCTATGACATGTTTGCCCATATGTGCCGCTGCCAGGCGCTGTTTACCCGGTTCGGGGGACATAAGATGGCGGCGGGGCTGTCGCTTAAGGAGGAAAATGTGGAACGGTTCCGGGAGACCATCAACGAACTGGCGGATCTGACAGAGGATGATCTTCAGATGAAAGTTTCCATTGACATGCGGCTTCCCTTTCCCTATATCACTGAGGATCTGATCCACGAGCTGGAACTGCTGGAACCTTTTGGGAAAGGAAATGCAAAACCGCTGTTCGCGGAGCGAAACTTAAGAGTGATCAGCCCGCGGATCTTCGGAAGGAACCGGAATGTGCTGAAGTGCCGGCTGGAGGACGGAAACGGGAACCAGATGGATGCGGTCTGCTTCGGAGATGTGGGAGAATGCCTGAGGGTGATGGAGCAGAAAAAGGTGATGTCTTTCACATATTATCCCTCTGTAAATGAATATATGGGACGGAAGACACTGCAGCTTACCATTGTGAATTACCAATAATCGTTTGAAAATTTTGAAAATAGTGATATACTAGGTAATATTATGATACAAGCGTTAAAAGGTCATGCAGGCTGCGCTTGCGCAGACAAGTATGACATGGAGATGTTTTCATTATATTACGATGCGGGAGTCTTTGTTATTTTCCGCAGCACAGGAATCAAAAGATGAGAGGAAAGGGGAAGGAGATTATGGCAGGAACTCTGGAGTATGAACAGCTGAATAAGAATCTGGAGATGGTAGACGGTCATGCTGTAAAGGCTCCGGAGGATTACCAGAATCCGGAGGAACTCTATCAGGCTCTGGTTGCGCGGGTCAGGAAATACCATCCGTCTGCGGATATCTCCCTGATCGAGAAGGCGTACCGGATCGGAAAGGAAGCACATAAAGACCAGGTCCGAAAGTCGGGCGAACCCTATATCATACATCCACTGTGGGTCGGTATCATCCTTGCAGACCTGGAGATGGACAAGGAGACCATCGTGGCGGGGATGCTCCACGACGCGGTAGAAGACACGTATATGACTCTGGAGGACATCACCCGTGAGTTTGGCGAGGAGGTAGCGCTTCTTGTGGACGGAGTGACCAAGCTGGGTCAGCTCAGCTATTCTCAGGATAAACTGGAAGTCCAGGCGGAGAATCTGAGGAAGATGTTCCTTGCTATGGCAAAGGATATCCGTGTCATCATCATCAAGCTGGCGGACCGCCTTCACAATATGAGGACGCTGGAGTTTATGACTCCCGAAAAGCAGAAGGAGAAGGCGAGAGAGACGATGGACATCTACGCGCCCATCGCCCAGAGACTCGGTATCTCCAAGATCAAGACCGAACTGGATGATCTCTCCCTGAAATATGACAAGCCGGAAGTCTACTATCAGCTTGTAAAGGATCTGAATGCCCGCAAGACGGAGCGGGAGGAGTTCGTTCAGCAGATCGTGGCGGAAGTGTCGAAACATATGAAGAACGCCCACATCAATGCCAAAGTCTATGGCAGGGTGAAGCATTTCTTCAGTATATATAAGAAAATGGTAAACCAGAACAAGACGCTGGATCAGGTTTACGATCTGTTCGCGGTTCGCATCATCGTGGATACGGTGAAGGACTGTTATGCTGCCCTCGGTGTGATCCATGAGATGTATACCCCGATCCCGGGGCGCTTCAAGGACTATATCGCCATGCCGAAACCGAATATGTACCAGTCTCTTCATACCACTCTGATAGGACCTTCCGGCCAGCCCTTTGAGATCCAGATCCGGACTGAGGAAATGCACAAGACGGCGGAATATGGTATTGCGGCTCACTGGAAATATAAGGAGAGCGGGGATTCCACGAAGAATGTGAAGACCCGGGAGGAAGAAAAGTTAAGCTGGCTCCGCCAGATCCTGGAGTGGCAGAGGGACATGTCGGATAACAGGGAATTCCTGAACCTCCTGAAAGGGGATCTGGATCTGTTCCAGGAAGACGTCTACTGCTTTACCCCGAACGGCGATGTGAAGAATCTGCCAAACGGTTCCACGCCCGTGGATTTCGCCTATGCGATCCACAGCGCGGTGGGGAATAAGATGGTCGGCGCCAGAGTGAACGGGAAACTGGTGAACATTGATTACAAGATTCAGAACGGGGACAGGATCGAGATCCTGACTTCCCAGAATTCCAAGGGACCCAGCAGGGACTGGCTCAATATTGTGAAGAGCACCCAGGCAAAGAACAAGATCAACCAGTGGTTCAAGCGGGAATTTAAAGAAGAGAATATCGTGCGCGGAAAGGAGCTGATCACGTCCTACTGCAGAACCAGGTCGGTCAATCTGCAGGATATCCTGAAGCCGAAGTATCAGCAGACCGTGCAGAAAAAATACGGTTTCCGGAACTGGGATGCGGTCCTGGCGGCAATCGGTCACGGCGGCCTCAAGGAAGGCCAGGTCGTGAATCGGCTCCTGGAGGAGTACGAGAAGGAGCATAAGAAGGAGATCACGGACGAGACGATCCTGGAGAAGATCTCCGAGGCGAACAGCCAGAAAGTCCACATTGCCAAGTCAAAGAGCGGCATCGTGGTCAAGGGGATCGACGATATGGCTGTCCGGTTCGCGAAATGCTGCAACCCGGTGCCCGGAGATGAGATTGTCGGATTCGTGACCCGCGGAAGGGGGATGACGATCCACAGGACAGACTGCATCAATATGATCCATCTCTCTGACGTGGAGCGAGAGCGTCTGATCGACGCCGAGTGGGAGGATACGGCTGATACAGAGGATGGCGGACAGTATCTGGCTGAGCTTAAAATGTATGCCCATGACCGCCAGGGACTGCTCATGGATATCTCCAGGATCTTCACCGAGGCGAAGATCGATGTGAAGAATATGAACATCCGTACCAGCAAGAAGGGGACGGCGACCCTGGATATGGGATTTATTGTACACGGCAGGGAGGAGCTGAACGCAGTGATCGGGAAACTCCGCCAGGTCGAGAGCGTGATCGATATCGAAAGGACGACAGGTTAAAAATCCGGTACTGACAGAGTGTAGAAAGGATACAGGTATGAAGACGGACAGGTTTGTGGTCGGTCCGGTGGGGACCAACTGCTATATCGTGAGGAATGAGGAGACAGGGGAATGTTTCGTGACGGATCCGGGGGCATGTCCTCCGGAGCTGACCGGACATATCAGAAGAGAAGGGCTGAGTGTGAAAGCAGTTCTTCTGACCCATGGGCATTTTGATCATATCATGGGACTGGATGGTTTTCTGAAAGAATTTCCGGTTCCGGTCTATGCCTGTGAGAGGGAGAAGGAACTGCTCGAGAGCGCGGAACTGAACTCATCTGCCGGGATGCTGGGAAAACCCTATGCGTTTTCCGGGGCGGAGTATATTACTGACAGGCAGGTCCTCTACATTGCGGGTTTTGAGATCCGGGTGATCTATACTCCGGGACACACCGCGGGAGGGTGCTGTTATTACCTGCCTGAGGAAAAAGTGCTTTTCAGCGGCGATACGCTGTTCCGGGCGTCTGTCGGGAGGACGGATCTGCCGACCGGGAGCATGAGCGACCTGATACGTTCTGTCCGGGAGAGACTGCTGGTGCTGCCGGAGGAGACGAAGGTATACCCGGGACATATGGAAGAGACCACGATCGGATATGAAAAGAAATACAATCCTTTCGTGTGAATGTAACTGCCCTGGCAGGATTCAGAATAAGGAATATAACAGGGATATAGCAGAAATGTGGGCTGTGAGAGAGCAGCCCGCTTTTGCGCGATAAGCCCGGCAAGTGGACGCCATGCTCGCATGAGCGGACATTTGCCGGGCAACGGCGCTGGATGTCCAGTGGACATCCGCTTAGCGCGGACCGGAGCAGAGCGGAGACCAGCGAACGGCTTTGCCGTGAGCTGACCGTGGTTCGGAGGAAAAAATGATCAGGATTGAGAGCAAAAGAAACAAATTCACTTACAATATATATCATATCGTGAAAGCCTTTTATCCGGGGGAAGAGGTGGAGCAGAAAGTGGACGCTCAGCAGGAATCTCTCGTGACACTGCACATGCCGGGAGATTCCTCTTTTTCTGTCCTGCCGGAGGAGATTGGGCTTCCTGTCATACAGGATCCGGATGAGAGGCAGCTTCAGACAGAAAAATGGGCAGTGACCCGCAGGGTATATCAATATCTTGCAGAGAGGAATAAAAGCGGCCTTGCCTGGGGGATCCTGACAGGGGTTCGGCCCACCAAGCTGATCATGCAGAAGATCGAGACGGGGGGCGGTCGGGAGGATATCCTCCGGTCGTTTCAGGAGGATTTTGTCAGTCGGGAGAAGGCGGAACTTGCGTATGAGATCGCCAGCAGGGAGCATGAAATCCTGTCCCGGCTGGACTGTACGGAAGGATTCAGCCTGTATGTGGGGATTCCCTTCTGTCCCAGCGTATGTTCCTACTGTTCCTTCAGTTCGTCGCCCATCGATCAGTGGCGGGACCGGGTGGACGCCTACCTGGATGCGCTGGTCAAAGAGATCCGGGCTCTGGGGAAGATGACGGCAGGGAGAACGCCGGACACGGTGTATATCGGGGGAGGAACGCCCACTACGCTAGAGCCGGAACAGCTCGACCGTCTTCTGGGTACGATAACGGAATGCTTTGATCTTGGACGGACACTGGAATTTACGATAGAAGCCGGAAGACCGGACAGTATCACAGAGGAAAAGCTCCGGGTGATCCGGAACTATCCGGTCACAAGGATCTCGGTCAATCCTCAAACCATGCAGCAGAAGACGCTGGATCTGGTGGGACGGCGGCATACGGTGGAGGACGTGGAGAATGCCTTCCATATGGCGCGGAAGCTGGGATTTGATAACATCAACATGGATCTCATCGCCGGCCTTCCGGGCGAGACGGCGGCGGATATGCGGGATACGCTTGCAAAAGTGGAGGCGCTGCATCCGGACAGCCTGACGGTCCATGCCCTTGCCATCAAGCGGGCGGCGAAGTTCGGGCAGGAGGGAAGAACGGCCCAGCTTCATTCCGAGATTTCCCGGATGGTGGAGGATGCCTCGGCATGTGCGCGGAGGATGGGGTTGAAGCCCTATTACCTGTACAGACAGAAAAATATCGCCGGAAATTTCGAGAATGTGGGCTATGCAGAGGTTGACAAAGCCGGAATTTACAATATACTAATTATGGAAGAAAAGCAGACCATCCTTGCCGCCGGAGCGGGAGCATCGACAAAGATCCTGCTCAGAGAACCCATAAGGGAGGAAAGCGGGAAGGAGATCGGCATCGTCCGTATTGAAAATGTGAAGAACATTACAGATTATATCAATCGCATTGACGAAATGATAGAACGCAAATACCGTGACGGAATCTCACTGTGGCGTGGGGAAGACGTCAGGTGAGGTGAAAGGAGAAGAAATATGGCGCTGAAGAAAAAACCGGTCACGGGGATGAAGGATATCATGCCTGCCGAGATGGAGATCCGGGATTATGTGATCGGACTGATCAAGGAAACTTACGGGACATTCGGGTTTTCCTCCATGGAAACCCCGTGTGTGGAGCATATTGAGAATCTCTGCAGCAAGCAGGGCGGAGACAATGAGAAACTGATCTTCAAGATCCTGAAAAGAGGGGAGAAGCTGAAGATCGACCAGGCAAAGGAAGAGGCGGATCTTGTGGACGGAGGGTTAAGATATGACCTGACCGTACCGCTGTCACGGTATTATTCGAACCATGCGAATGAACTCCCCTCTCCGTTCAAGGCGTTGCAGATGGGAAATGTGTGGCGCGCGGACCGTCCCCAGAGAGGACGTTTCCGCCAGTTCATGCAGTGTGACATCGATATCCTGGGAGAGCCTTCAAATCTGGCGGAGATCGAGCTGATCCTGGCGACGACGGCGCTGCTTGGAAAACTGGATTTTAAGAACTTTACCATCCGGATCAATGACCGCCGGTTCCTGAAGGCCATGGCGGCGTACAGCGGATTTGAGGAAAAGGACTATGACAATGTGTTCATCACACTGGACAAGATGGACAAGATCGGTCTGGACGGTGTGGCTGCGGAACTGAAGGAGAACGGTTATGCGCAAGAGTCGGTGGATAAGTATCTGGCACTGTTTCAGGAGATTACGGACGATGTGGAAGGCGTTCGTATGTGCAGGGGGAAATTACAGGGCTTTCTTGCGCCTGAAGCGGCGGATTCACTGGAGATGATCATTACCAGCGTGGAGAGTGCCAAAGAGGCGGAGTTCCGGATGAAGTTCGATCCTACACTTGTGCGGGGCATGTCCTACTACACGGGTACTATCTTTGAGATCTCCATGGATGAGTTCGGCGGAAGCGTGGGAGGCGGCGGACGCTACGACAAGATGATCGGGAAATTCACCGGACAGGATACCCCTGCCGTGGGATTCTCCATCGGATTTGAGCGCATTGTCATGCTGCTCATGGAGCGCGGTTATCAGGTGCCGACCAGGAAAGAAAAGAAAGCCTTCCTCATCGAGAAGAACATGCCGCAGGCAGGCATGCTCAAGGTGCTTTCCCTCGCCCGGGAAGAACGCCAGGCAGGAAAACAAGTGATGATCGCCAATATGAAGAAAAATAAGAAATTTCAGAAAGAACAGCTCGCCGAACAGGGGTATTCAGATATTGTAGAAGTTTATCGGGATTCTGTGGAGAGTTTGTAAAATATTCAGACAGTTAGTTGCGTGAGGTGCCGTGTACCTTCGACAAAGTACACGGCACCGGCTGAGGAAAGAGAGGTATACCATGGCTGAATCAATGCAGGGATTAAAGAGGACGCACCGGTGCGGTGAGCTGTCAGCTGCGAATGTTGGCGAGACAGTGACCATCATGGGCTGGGTGCAGAAGAACAGAAACAAGGGCGGACTGGTGTTCGTGGACGTGCGCGACCGTTCCGGGATCATCCAGGTCGTCTGCGAGGAAGGAAAGACGGACGCGGCTCTTCTTGAGAAGGCAGCTTCCCTCCGCGCGGAGTATGTGGTGGCATTTGTGGGGAAAGTGGCAAGGCGTTCCGGCGCGGTAAACGACAAGATCGCTACGGGAGAGATCGAGATCATCCCAAGTGAACTGAGGATCCTGTCCGTTTCTCTTACACCGCCGTTCCAGATAGAGGAAAATTCGAAGACAAAGGAAGAGGTCCGTCTGAAGTATCGTTATCTCGACCTGAGAAGACCGGATCTTCAGAGAAATCTGATGATGAAGAGTCAGGTCATGACGCTGACCCGTCAGTTCTTCGCGGAGGAAGGATTTATCGAGATCGAGACACCCATGCTGGGCAAGACGACGCCGGAGGGCGCAAGGGACTACCTTGTTCCCAGCCGGATCCATCCGGGCAGCTTCTACGGGCTCCCACAGTCTCCGCAGCTGTACAAGCAGCTTCTGATGTGTTCCGGATTTGACCGCTATATCCAGATTGCGAGATGTTTCCGCGATGAGGATCTGCGCGCGGACAGACAGCCGGAATTCACTCAGATCGATATGGAACTGTCCTTTGTCGATGTGGACGACGTGATCGATGTAAATGAGAGATATCTTGCCAGACTGTTCAAGGAGGTCTTGGATGTGGACGTGCAGCTCCCGATCCAGAGAATGACCTGGCAGGAGGCCATGGATCGCTTTGGTTCCGACAAGCCGGATCTCCGTTTCGGCATGGAGCTGACCGATGTGACCGACGTGGTGAAAAACTGCGGCTTCGGCGTGTTTACCGGCGCGATTGAAAACTGCGGCAGCGTCCGGGGCATCAATGCAAAAGGACAGGGCGGCATGCCGAGAAAGAAGATCGACAAGCTGACCGCGTTTGTGAAAGATTACGGCGCAAAGGGTCTGGCATATATCGCGATCCAGGAAGATGGCACAGTGAAATCATCCTTCGCGAAATTCATGAGCGAAGAGGAGATGACAGCGCTGATCAGCGCCATGAATGGAGAGCCGGGTGACCTGCTCCTGTTCGCGGCGGATAAGAACAAGGTGGTATGGGATTCTCTGGGCGCACTGCGTGTAGAGCTGGCAAAACAGCTTGAACTGCTGAATAAAGACGAATATCGTTTCGTCTGGATCACAGAGTTCCCGCAGTTTGAGTGGAGCGACGAGCAGAACCGCTATCTGGCAATGCACCATCCGTTTACCATGCCGATGGAAGAGGACCTTCCGCTTCTGGAAAAGGGAGAACTGGGGAAAGTACGCGCAAAGGCATACGACATCGTTCTCAACGGAAATGAGATCGGCGGCGGAAGCGTCAGGATCCATCAGGACGATATCCAGGAGAAGATGTTTGAGGCGCTGGGATTCACAAAAGAGCAGGCTCACAGTCAGTTCGGGTTCCTGCTTGACGCGTTCAAATACGGAGTCCCGCCGCACGCAGGACTTGCATACGGCCTTGACCGTCTTGTCATGCTCATGGCAAAACAGGACAGCATCCGCGATGTGATCGCGTTCCCGAAGATCAAGGACGCATCCTGTCTGATGACAGAAGCGCCTACACCGGCGGACGACAAGCAGCTGGAAGAACTGGGGCTTGAAGTGAAAGCACAGACAGAAAAAGAACAGTAAGGATTCGGAAAGGATTTTTCAGAATCAGGATAAGAAGCAGAAATGTAGAGACGCCGCAGGATCATCGTCAGCAGATGATCCTGCGGCGTCTGTCAGCAGACAGTGTATGAGCAGAATGCTATTCATCCCAGCCCTCATAGAAACGGATATTGACGGAAATGTTCCGGACAATATCTCCTTCTTCGGTCTCAATGTCTTCAATTTCAGATACATAGGGCAGAAGAGGTTCCTCCTCCTCGAGTTCGACTGTGATCCAGTTACGGCACGCTTCGTTTGCGTTGTCGATGGCGTCTTCCAGTGTCTCCCCGGAGGCCTCGCAGCACTCCAGATCCGGGAACCAGGCATCGTATCCGCCATCCTGCTTTTTGCGGAAAACCGCAGGGTATATAAATTTCATTTTTTCGCTCCTTACTGTAAAAAAAGTTTGAGATTTCCTGCTTCGGATAGTATATTACAAATCAGGTTAAATGACAAGAATGGGAAGGAAAAACCGACATTCAAATTTTTTGAAAAATTTTTCAAATTTATTGTTGACATTTTTTGAAAGGTATAGTATAGTACTTATTGTTCCGGTCGACGGAACACAACAAATGCGACAGTGGCTCAGTTGGTAGAGTACGACCTTGCCAAGGTCGGGGTCGCGGGTTCGAACCCCGTCTGTCGCTCTTAAAGAAGCACTTGACCTTAGAAAGAGGTTCAGGTGCTTTTTCTTTTCTATGCATGGGTTCGTTGCGACTATCCGGGATATCTTATGTGACTGGCAGGGGTTTCATGGGCAATGGTCTTATGCTATAATAGGAACACTGAACGAGTAAGAGAAAGAGGTGTCTGGATGAAAAAGATAAAACTTGCCCTTCTGGGGCTTGGAACAGTCGGCACAGGCGTTTACAAGCTGATCCATATGCGCTCTGACGTGATGGAGCAGACGATCGGTGCCCAGCTGGAGATCAAAAAGATCCTTGTGCACAATATAAACAAGAAAAGAGAGGGGATCGATCCGTCTCTTCTCACAGATGACTGGAAGGAGATCGTCACAGATGATGAGATCCAGATCGTGATCGAAGTCATCGGCGGGATCGAGCCGGCCAGGACGATGATCCTGGAAGCCCTGAGAGCCGGGAAGAATGTGGTATCTGCGAACAAGGATCTGATCGCGGAGCAGGGCAGAGAACTGCTGGATACGGCCCAGGAGACGGGAAAGGATTTCTTCTTCGAGGCGGCAGTGGCAGGCGGGATCCCGATCATCCGTCCTCTGAAGCAGTGCCTTGCGGCGAATGAGATTTCGGATGTCCTTGGGATCGTGAACGGAACTACCAATTATATCCTGACAAAGATGTTCGAGGATGGGATGGAATTTTCGGACGCTCTGAAAAAAGCGCAGGAGCTGGGGTATGCAGAGGCGGATCCCACAGCAGATGTGGAAGGCCTTGACGCGGGCAGGAAGGTAGCCATTATGGCGTCCATTGCATTTCATTCCAGGGTGGTCTTCCAGGATGTATATACGGAAGGAATCTCGAAGATCACAGCGGCGGATATCGCCTATGCGAAAGAGTTTGACAGTGTGATCAAACTTCTGGGAGTGGCGAGAAATACGGAGACAGGGATCGAGGCAGGGGTATATCCCGTTATGCTGAACAAGGATCATCCGCTGGCTTCGGTGAGAAATTCGTTCAACGCTGTGTTCATCCACGGAGATGCGGTGGATGACGCCATGTTTTACGGGCGCGGCGCAGGCGAGATGCCTACGGCCAGCGCGGTGGTCGGCGATGCGATCGATGTGGCGAGGGACATTGCGTATGGATGTACCGGAAGGATCAGCTGTACCTGTTACAGACAGCTCCCGGTGAAGCCTTTCGGGGAAGTGAAGAATAAATTCTTTATCCGTATGCAGGTGCGGAACCGTCCGGGAGTCCTGGCTCAGATCGCCCAGGTGTTCGGGGAACATAAGGTCAGCATTGCGAGGGTCGTTCAGAAACAGGTGCAGGCAGAACAGGCGGAACTGGTGATCGTGACAGAGGAAGTGAAGGAACTGTATATGAAGGATGCGCTGGATGAACTGGGAAGGATGGAAAATATTTTCGAGGTCAGCAGTGTCATAAGAGAATTTTAGCGGAGGATACAGATGGAGAAACGCGGTCAGCCCATAGGTTTTATGATCAAGCAGATAAATAACGTGTACGAGAAGGATCTCAATGAGAGACTGAAGACGATCGGGATCACTGCGTCCCAGTGCGCCGTGCTTGACTACCTTTTCCATACGAGTAAGGAAGAAGTCAGCCAGCGGGATGTGGAGCGCAGCCTGAACCTGAAGAACCCGACCGTGACAGGTCTTCTCAAGCGTCTTGATGAAAAGGGCTATATCCTCTGCGTCCAGAATGCGTCCGATAAGAGAAAGAAGAATATCTATCTCACGGAGAAGGCCTATGATATCCAGCGACGTATGGAGAATGACCGCAGAAAGCTGGATAAAGAACTGACGAGAGGGATGACAAAGAGGGAGATCGCGGCTCTGAGGAAGAATCTGGAGAAACTGCTTTATAATATCGCGGATCCGTGAAAAATTTAACAGGTGCCGTGTACTTTGTACAAAGTACACGGCACCTGTGAAAAAAATATCAAGGAGGAAACAGATGAGTTACGCTGATAAGGTTTTTATAGATATGTGCCGGGACATCATCGACAACGGCACCAGTACGGAAGGGGAGAAGGTCCGTCCGGTATGGGAGGACGGCACTCCGGCATATACGATCAAGAAATTCGGGGTTGTGAACCGGTATGATCTGTCAAAGGAGTTCCCGGCGCTGACGCTGCGCCGCACGGCGATCAAGAGCTGCGTGGACGAACTTTTATGGATCTGGCAGAAGAAGTCCAACAATGTGCATGAACTTAAGAGTCATATCTGGGACAGCTGGGCGGACGAGACAGGCTCCATCGGGAAAGCGTACGGCTACCAGATGGGAGTGAAGCATCAGTACAAAGAGGGGATGATGGATCAGGTGGACCGGGTGATCTATGACCTGAAGAACAATCCCTACAGCCGCAGGATCATGACGAATATCTACGTGCATCAGGATCTGCATGAGATGAACCTGTACCCCTGCGCCTACAGCATGACCTTCAATGTGACAAAGGAAAAGGGCAGCGACATCCTTACTCTGAACGGGATCCTGAACCAGCGTTCCCAGGACGTGCTCACAGCGAATAACTGGAATGTCTGCCAGTATGCGGTGCTCATCTATATGCTGGCGCAGGTGTGCGGCATGAAAGCAGGAGAGTTTGTGCATGTGATAGCGGACGCCCATATTTACGACAGACATATCCCCATGATCGAGGACCTGATCTCAAGGGAGCCTCTGCCGGCGCCGAAATTCTGGCTGAATCCGGAGATAAAGGACTTCTATGATTTTACGCCGGACGATGTGAGGCTGGATGACTATGAGACTCATCCGCAGATCAAAAACATACCCGTAGCGGTATAGGAAAACAGGAAAAAGAAAGGTGCAGACAGTATGAAAGCGATTTTGTCAGCGGACAGAAACTGGGGGATCGGATACCAGAACCGGCTTCTGGTGAGCATCCCTTCAGATATGAAATTTTTCAGGCAGACTACGACGGGAAAAGTAGTTGTAATGGGACGAAAGACACTGGAAAGCTTCCCCAACGGGATGCCACTGAAGAACAGGACGAATATCGTCCTGACAGGAAACAAAGACTATCATGTAAAGGATGCGGTCATCGTACATTCAAAAGAGGAACTTCTGGAAGAGCTGAAGAAATATGATACAGACGAGATCTATGTGATCGGCGGAGAGAGTATCTACCGGATGCTCCTGCCGTACTGCGATACAGTCTATGTGACGAAGATCGACCGCGCATTCCAGGCGGATACGTTCTTCCCGAACCTGGATGAGATGGATGAGTGGGTGATGACGGAGGAGAGCGAGGAGCAGACCTGCTTTGATCTGGAATTCACTTTCACGAAATATGAACGCCGATAGGGTGAGGATATGACAGAAATGACAGGAAGATCAGGACAGAGGAAGAGAAGGGGGATATTTCGGTCCCATGCCCTGGCAGCGGCGGGATGTATTCTGATTTCCGTCGGTCTTGTGACCGGCTGCGGAGGCACAGAAGGCTCCGGCAGCCGGGCGAGGGGGCAGCAGGACGACGGGAAGATCAGTGTTGTGACGACGATCTTTCCCCAGTATGATTTCGTGCGTCAGATCGCAGGAGATCAGGTAGAACTGAAAATGCTCCTCAAACCAGGCGAGGAGACCCATTCCTATGAGCCGACGCCCCAGGATATCATCGCCATACAGAACAGTGATGTGTTCATTTACGTAGGTGGGGAGAATGACGCCTGGGTGGAAGAGATCCTGGAATCCATGCCGGATTCTGATATGGCCACCCTGAAACTGATGGACTGTGTGGACACCGTTGAGGAGGAAGAGGTGGAGGGCATGCAGTCAGAGCCCGGACACAGCCATGAGGAAGAGGAGGCACATGTCTATGAAGGAGAGGAAGAAGCACATTCGGTTCACGAGATCGATGAACATGTCTGGACTTCCCCGGAAAATGCCTCCGCTATCGTGGGAGAAATCCGGGACATTCTGATAAAAGAGGATCCGTCCAACAGCGGGATCTACGAGGAAAATGCCGCGGAATATCAGGAGCGGCTGGCTGAGCTGGATCAGGAGTTCCGGGATGTGGTCGGCAGTGCGAAACGGAACCTGCTGATCTTCGGAGACCGGTTCCCCTTCCGGTATTTTGCCGATGCGTACGGACTGGATTACTATGCGGCTTTCCCTGGATGCGCCTCGGATACGGAGCCAAGCGCCGCTACAATGGCTTTCCTGATCAACAAAGTAAAGGAAGAAAAGGTTCCTGCGGTATTAAAAATGGAACTGAGCAACGAAAATATTGCCAATGCGATCGCAGAGGCGACAGGGACAGAGGTGAGAACGTTTTATAGCTGCCATAACCTAACAGCGGAAGAGTTTGAGAACGGAGAGACCTACCTGAGCATGATGCAGAAAAATGTGGAGACTCTGAAGGAGGTATTGAACTGATGGCTCTGATAAAATGCGAAGATGTTTCAATCGGGTACGAGGGGCAGACTGTGGTCAGGGACCTGAACTTCCATATTGACAGCGGCGACTATCTCTGTATCGTGGGAGAGAACGGATCGGGAAAGAGTACGCTGGTCAAAAGCCTTCTGGGGCTGAAAGGGGTGGAGAGCGGAAGGATCCTGTTCGGCGACGGACTGAAGCAGAACGAGATCGGGTATCTTCCACAGCAGACGGATGTACAGAAGGACTTTCCCGCCAGCGTGTATGAGGTGGTCCTCTCCGGGCGGCTCAACAGCAGGGGATTGAAACCCTTCTACAGCAGGGCGGATAAGGAGCAGGCATATGAAAAGATGGATCTTCTCGGGATCCGGGATCTGGCAAAACAGTGCTTCCGGGATCTCTCCGGAGGGCAGAGACAGAGAGTCCTGCTGGCAAGGGCGCTCTGCGCCACGAAAAAACTGCTCCTTCTGGACGAACCGGTGACCGGGCTTGACCCTATCGTCACGACGGAGTTTTATGAGCTGATCCGCAGGATCAACAGGGAATCCGGCATTGCGGTGGTCATGGTGTCCCATGATATCGAAAGCGCGGTAAAGGACGCCACCCATATCCTTCATCTGCAGGAGAAGGTGCTTTTCTTCGGCACCGCGGAGGATTATCAGAAGAGCCGGGTGGGGAAAACGTTTCTCGGAGGTGGACAGGATGATTGATACAATGGTTGAAATGTTATCTTATCCTTTTATGGTCAGGGCTTTTACGGTGGGCGCTCTCGTGGCGCTGTGCTCGGCTCTCCTGGGAGTGAGCCTTGTGCTGAAACGGTATTCCATGATCGGAGACGGGCTGTCCCACGTAGGTTTCGGAGCCCTTGCGGTGGCGACGGCGCTGAACGCGGCGCCTCTTGCGGTGGCAATCCCCGTGGTCATTGTGGCAGCGGTGCTCCTTCTGCGCATCAGCGGGAACAGCAGGATCAAGGGGGACGCGGCGATCGCCCTGATCTCCACCAGCTCTCTGGCAGTGGGCGTGATGGTGATCTCGGTCACCACGGGAATGAACACGGATGTGTACAACTACATGTTCGGCAGCATCCTTGCCATGAGCGAGGAGGACGTCAGGCTGAGCGTGATCCTCTCCGCAGTGGTGCTGGTCCTTTTCGTCTTCTTTTATCAGAAGATCTTTGCCATCACCTTTGATGAGACCTTTGCCCAGGCCACCGGAGTGAAAGCCGGGCTTTACAATACACTGATCGCTGTGCTGACGGCGGTCACCATCGTGCTGGGGATGCGTATGATGGGAGCGCTTCTGATCTCCAGCCTGATCATATTTCCGGCGCTCACATCCATGAGGGTGTGCAGGACGTTTAAAGGAGTGATCATCAGTTCGGCTGTGGTCTCCGTGGTGTGCCTGATCGCAGGGATCATGGTGTCCTATCTTTGCTCTACTCCTGCGGGAGCCAGCGTGGTCATGGCAAATATTACGGCGCTGGCTGTTTATTCCGTGATCGGGATTTTGAGGAACAGGGGGCTGAGACGGTCATGACAGCAGCGGCGGCAGTGTGTACAGTGATTCTGGGAACCCTTTATGTCAGACTTAAGAAAAAGGACAAGCCGAAGGCGCTGACATGCAAGGCTCTGGCTACGCTTATGCCGACGCTTCTCCTTCTGCGGGCGATCCCGTCCGTGGGGAAGGGAGAGATTTCGGCTCTTCTGTTCGGATGGACTTTTGCGGCGCTGGCATTCTATATCGCGGCGGACGTACTGCTGGAGTGCAGGTTTGTCCTCGGCGCGTTGACCTTCAGCGCGGGACATCTCTGCATGATCTTCGGATTCCTTACCGGCGGGGAACTTTCTGGCAGATTTTCCGGAACCCACGGTCTTGCGGACGGAAACGCTCCGGGCGGGATTCCGGAAGCAGCAATCGCTGTCACTGCTGCAGCTTCGGATCCGGGGTTGGCAGAGTGGGCGGGATGCATCCTGCTCACTGCGCTCTTTGCTGGCGCGGCATGTTTCGCGGTGCGGAGACATATCCCTCATCTGAAAGGAAAAAGACTGCTCCTTCCGGCCATCGCATATGTCGTGATCCTGAGTGTGATGGCATCTCTGGGCGTGATGGCAGGAATCCGAGCGGAAAGCGGTACAGGACTGTTACCGGCGCTAGGAGGCATCTCCTTTGTAATCTCGGACATCCTTCTCGGAATGAACCGACTGGGACGGAAGCGGAGCCAGGCAAGAGGCGCGGCGGTGCTGATCCTTTATTATCTGGCGGTGTATCTGCTCTCCATGAGGGTATGGGTGGTAACAGTTTACCCCTGACTGCCGCCAGCACGCAAACTGTAACAGATTTAGAGCATATTAAAATACATCAAGAAAACGTGATTGACAAAGTTAAAAATACACACTATAATGTATTTAAATTTTTAACAAAAATGCAGTGACAGGGAGGAGTACAGGATTTTCTGATGCGCAGAGAGGAGACGGACGGTGCAAGTCTCCGTGACGGGATCCTGGAAGTAGCCCTCGAGCAGTGAACCGAACGACGGAAAGGGATCTTTGTTCCGCTGAAAAAGGCAGGCAGAGAAATAATGAGATGATCCGTTTCAGTAGGCTTCAACGTTTTTCCCGCGTTACAGGGAAACGGTATCGGATGAGACAGGCGTACGCGGACACTGTCCAGCGGAAAGCGGGCGGACGCGGACGGGGGAAAGTCTGATTCCCGTACCGGCAGAGTGCAGAGAGATTTCTCTGAATTTAGGTGGTAACACGGATCAAGATTCGCCCTAAGCATACGATGTGCTTAGGGTTTTCTTTTCGGTGTGAAAAGGTAAAAGGAGGTAGTAAATTGAGACAGATCACGGGGAACAAATTACTGGTAAGAGCATTGAAAGAAGAAGGAGTGGACACACTCTTCGGTTATCCGGGAGCGTGCACGATCGATATCAGCGACGAGCTGTATAAACAGGATGATATCAAAGTGATCCTGCCAAGACATGAGCAGGCTCTGGTCCACGAGGCGGACGCCTATGCAAGGACCACGGGGAAAGTGGGCGTGTGTCTGGTGACCAGCGGCCCCGGGGCGACAAACCTGGTGACCGGACTTGCCACAGCAAATTACGACAGCGTACCGCTCGTCTGCTTTACCGGGCAGGTGGCAAGGCACCTGATCGGAAACGACGCGTTCCAGGAGGTGGATATCGTAGGGATCACACGGAGTATCACGAAATACGGCGTCACGGTCCGCAGACGGGAGGACCTGGGACGGATCATAAAGGAAGCTTTTTACATCGCCAGGACAGGAAGACCCGGACCGGTGCTCATCGACCTTCCGAAGGATGTGATGGGAGAACTGGGAAGTCCGGAATATCCGAAGACTGTAAATATCCGGGGATATAAACCGAACACGAGCGTCCATATGGGACAGCTCAAACGCGCCATCAAGATGCTGAAAAAAGCGGAGAGACCGCTGTTCCTGGCTGGAGGGGGCGTCAATATCGCAAGGGCGAACGAGGTCTTTACCGAGGTAGTCAACAAGACCAATGTCCCTGTCGTCACAACGATCATGGGGCGCGGAGCCATCCCCACCAACCACCCGCTCTTTATCGGAAATCTGGGAATGCACGGGGCGTATGCAGCGAACATGGCGGTCAGCGAGTGCGACCTGCTGTTCTCTATCGGAACAAGGTTTAACGACCGCATTACGGGGAAACTCCATGCGTTTGCGCCCAAGGCTCAGATCGTCCATATCGATATTGATACGGCATCGATCTCCAGAAATATCCAGGTGCATGTTCCTATCGTGGCGGACGCGCTGGAGGCGATCACCAAGATGAACGAGTATGTGGAGCCATGCGAGACGGAAGCATGGAGAAAACAGATCGGCGAGTGGAAGGAAGAACATCCTCTTACAATGAAAAACCGTGCTCAGATGGGACCGAAAGATATCATAGACGAGATGAACCGTCAGTTTGACGATGCGATCATCGCGGCGGATGTGGGACAGCATCAGATGTTTGTCGCCCAGTACACAGAGATCACGGAAAGCAAACAGCTCATCATGTCCGGCGGTCTCGGGACAATGGGATATGGGTTCCCGGCTGCCATCGGAGCGCAGATCGGTCATCCCGAGAAGACAGTCATCGCTGTATGCGGGGACGGCGGAATGCAGATGAATATCCAGGAGTTCGCGACGGCGGTCCTGGAAGAACTCCCCTTGATCCTCTGCGTGTTCAACAACGAGTATCTTGGAATGGTGCGCCAGTGGCAGAAACTGTTCTACGGAAAACGCTACGGCATGACAAATCTCCGTTCCGGTGCGCTCTACAGGAGAACCCATGGCGAGGAGATGCCGGAATATACGCCGGATTTCGTCAAACTTGCCGAGAGCTACGGGGCAGTCGGGCTCCGTGTGACGAAAAAAGAAGAGATCGCTCCGGCGTTTGAAGAGGCGAAGAAGAACCGGAGCAGAAAAGTCCCCACTCTGATCGAATTTATTATTGATCCGGAAGAACTGGTCTATCCGATGGTGAAACCGGACGGAACTCTGGAAGATATGATCATGGACTGCTAGGGAAAAGGAGGAAAAGCAGATGGATAATAATATGAAAAAGAGATGGATCTCCCTCTATGTGGAAAATCAGGTCGGCGTGCTCTCAAAGATTTCCGGGCTTTTTTCCGGCAAATCCTATAACCTGGACAGCCTGACCGTGGGGACGACGGAGGATCCCAGCGTCTCCAGGATGACGATCGCGACGGTGAGCGACGACGAAACGTTTGAGCAGATCAAAAAGCAGCTCAACCGGATGGTCGAGGTGATCAAGGTCATCGATTTTACGGATATCTTTGTCAGGATGAAAGAAATTCTCTATGTCAAAGTATTTAAATGTAGCCCGGAGGACAAGGTGGAAGTGTTCCAGATCGCGGAGACGTTTAAGGCAAAGGTCATTGACTACGGCAGGGACAGTGTCCTTGTGGAATTTGTTCAGACCGCGACAAAGAACGACGCGGTGGTAAAACTGATGAAAGAGGAATTTAAGACCATTGAGGTCGTGAGAGGAGGAAGCGTCGGGATCGAGTCCATCAGCATGATGGAGAGATGAGCTCTGACACAGGCCGGGAGCGCCTTCTTAGAGAAAATTTGCAAAAAGAAAAACAGTGCGGCATGCAGAAAATCCGGTCTCTGCATGCCGCACTGTTTTTTTGCAATTCCGGTGATTCGGATTATAAAAATGCTTCCTGAAGGATTTCCACGGATCGGGCGATCTCTCTTCGGTCAGTCCTCAGAATCCTGTAGTCGGCGCTTTCTCCCAGCCCAAGTCCGATGCCGGGCATGCGGAATGTCATGGCGCTTTCCAGTTCCATTTTTCCCGACATGTGATAGGAAGAGATCCCTGTGAAGGGGATGAGTCTGCGGATGGGATCCGGTCCGATGCCGGAGGCGGCAAGGATCTCGATCCTTCCGCGGCTTTTTTCCTGGAGCTGTCTGAGGAGTTCACGCCCCTCCCATGCAGTGGGAGCCTGCCCGCTGGTGAGGATGGTATCATAGCCGAGGGAGATGATCTCTTCCATTGCGGCAAAAGGATCGATGCAGACGTCAAAGGCCCGGTGGAGTGCGATTTCCATTTCGCCTGCCTCTTTTTTCAGTTCTCTGAGCTGTTCGGTGTTCAGCGTGCCGTCAGGATTCAGGATCCCGACAACGACGCCGTCTGCGCCTTCTTCCCGGAACATGGCAACTTCTTCCTTCAGTTCTTCGAATTCATAGCGGTCATAACAGTAATCCCCGTATCTGGGGCGGAGCAGGGTACGGATCTTCAGGTCGGTGTACCTGCGGATCTGACGGAAAAGCGGAAGGGAGGGAGAAACGCCTCCGATCACAAGGTCGCTGCAGAGTTCCACACGGCTCGCTCCGCCTTTCTCCGCTTCGATGGCGGACTGGACACTGTCAACACATGCTTCAAGGATATATCCTGACATAGTTTTCCTCCTGATGATAAAGATAAAACAGATACTGCTGATGTGGAGTATAACATAAAAAACGCGGAAAGAGAAGTGGTTGTAAAATCATTGTTCTGTGGTATCATATTGTTAGCACAGCAGCGCACCGTCCGGGACGGCAGGACTGCAAATAAAAAGAAAGGAGCGGCAGTTTGGGGCGGACAGATTTGTCCGGTGCTGCCGGAAAAAACATGAAGGTATTATTGAACAGAACGATCTGTACAGGGACAGGCATGATCGAGAACGGGTATGTACGTTACGGGAAAAGGATCACCGAAGTGGATGATATGAGAAATTATGTCCCGCGGGAGGATGATGAGATTGTTGAGACAGAAGGAAAGTATGTGGTGCCGGGATTTATCGATGTCCACAGCCATGGGGGATACGGCTATGACAGCATGGACGCGTCTCCGGAGGAGATTGACCGGATGGTGCGCCTGATGGCGGCGAGAGAGGGGATCACTTCCTATTTCTGTACTACAATGACACAGACGTATGACAATATCGAGAAGGCGATGGTAAATATCAGGAAAGCGGCGGAGAAAAATCCGGTGATCCAGGGGATCCATCTGGAAGGACCGTTTATCTCTGTGAATTATAAGGGAGCACAGGATGCGTCCTATATCAAGACGCCGGATGAGAAAACGCTGGCTCACTGGAATGAACTGAGCGGAAACCGGATCCGCATTGTGACCTATGCGCCGGAGGAGGCCTCAGAAGAATTCGAAAACTGGTGTCTGTCCAACAGGGTTACCTTAAGCGCCGGACATTCAAATGCCACATATGATGAACTCTGTGCCTCCAGAGCACGCCATGTGACTCATCTGTACAATGCCCAGAGAGGGCTGAACCACAGGGAGCCGGGAGTGACCGGATACGGACTTCTGACAGACGGGGTAAATGTGGAACTGATCTGTGACGGCATCCATATCCGTCCTCAGATGATCGCCCTGGCTCATAAGCTGAAAGGAAGCGGCGGGATCGAACTGATCACGGATTCCATGCGCGCCAAGGGGATGCCGGAAGGAAAGAGCGAACTGGGCGGACAGACCGTCTATGTAAAAGACGGCACGGCACGTCTGGAGGACGGTACCATAGCGGGAAGCGTGCTTACATATATCAATGCGTTCCGCAATGTCATGAAGTTTACAGGTGTGGGACTGGAGGACGCGGTGAAGATGAGTTCGGGAAATCAGGCGAAGGAGTTCGGGCTTACCCAGAAGGGTGAGATCAAAGCCGGAAGAGACGCGGATTTCGTGATCCTGGACGAAGCCTATGAACTGAAGGGAACGATCAGTATGGGGGAGATCGTGACCGAAGAATGAGATCACTCGGAACTTATGACAGATCTTTAACAGAGAGACCGGTCAGAAAGCTTCCTGAATCCGGAATGTATCTGATCAGAAAACAGGAAAGCTGCGGGGATACTGCAGTGACGTGATATGGCAGTATTCCCGCGGCTTTCGGGGCGGGTCCCAAGGTCTTTCGCCCACTTATGAGCAGGCTCACGTGGGCTCAGACCTTTTGACCCTGGCATCATAAATTAAAAAGATGTGTCGCTACATTAAAGTAGATCAGGATGGAGAAAATATCCACCAGCGTGGTGATCAGCGGAGAAGCCATGATCGCCGGATCCAGATGCACCTTGCTGGCAAGAAGCGGCAGGATACATCCGACCATCTTTGAGATGACAACGGTGCCGATCAGGGACAGCGCGATGACCAGTGCAAGATTGAAGTCCTGATACTGTATCATGATGCGGATGCCGTTGGATACGGCAAGTACGGCGCCTACGATCAGGGAGACACGGAACTCCTTGAAGATCACCCGGAAGATATCCCTGAAGCGGATCTGCGACAGTGCGATACCGCGGATGATCAGGGTGGAACTCTGGGAGCCGCAGTTTCCGCCTGTGTCCATCAGCATGGGGATGAAGGAGACCAGAAGGGGGATCGCGGCGAAAGCGTCCTCGTATCTGGTGATGATGGTCCCTGTGATGATGGATGTGAACATCAGGATGAGGAGCCAGGGGATACGGTTCTTTGCGTGAGTCAGCACGGAAGTCTCGAAATAGGTCTTCTCACTGGGATTGATGGCTGCCATCTTGGTGATGTCCTCGGTGGCCTCCTCGACCATAACGTCCATGGCGTCGTCGAATGTGACGATACCGACCATAAGGTCCTCCTCGTCCAGGACAGGAATGGCGATCAGGTCATATTTCCGGAAAAGGCGTGCCACTTCCTCCTGGTCCGTATGGGTGTGGACGGAGATGATCTCCTTCTCCATCAGTTCTTCTATGCGCATGTCATCGTCTTCCGTCATCAGTTCCTTGGCGGAGACAGTACCGATCAGCTTCCTCTGTTCCGTCACATAACAGGTGTAGATCGTCTCCTTGTGGATCCCTGTCCGTTTGATATGCGCCATGGACTGCGCAACAGTCATGTCTTTGCGCAGGCTCACATATTCGGTTGTCATGATGCTCCCGGCGCTGTCGTCGGGATAATTTAAAAGTTCATTGATCTTGACCCGGTCAGAGGCCGAGACGGCGTCCAGGATCCGGCCTACCAGATTGGCCGGGAGCTCTTCCAGCATATCCACTGTATCGTCCATATACAGGTCGTCAAGAAGTTCCTTGAGTTCTTTCTCTGTGAAGATCTCCACCAGATAAGTCTGCATGGAACTGTCCATGTTGGCGAACACTTCCGCAGCCTTGTCTTTGGGGATCAGGCGGAATGCCAGGGCAAGTTCCTTATCTTCCAGCTCCGAGAGCAGCAAGGCTATGTCCACTTCGTTCATTACATCCAGAATACTCCTCACAGCTTTGAACTGACGCTGCTGGAGAAGTTTTACAAAAATATCTCTGTTCATGATGATTCCCTCTCTTTATCCAATTTTTCGTCTTTAAGCTGCACAAGTGATAACCGGCACCAGAGTCCATAACCTCACCTCCCTAGTATAATAATGGTGTAGTCAATAATGACTACGGATTAATAGTTACAAAGTCTAAATGAATAACTGAAGGAGGG
>CALWFV010000039.1 GCA_944377745.1 uncultured Mediterraneibacter sp.
GGTATTACCTCCATCATTTGAGACCATCTTATCAAATGCAGGAAGGGATTTGAAGGTACGGATGATTACCTACTTACTCTTGAAGCGCAGTGAAAGGAGTTCGGCAAAGAACTTTTTCAGATCAACAGGAAAATATTTCCCTAATTGGCTTTTGACCTCTATGGCAGAGCATGCTATGATGATTAATGGGAGAACAAAGAAAATTTTTACGGGGACATTGACATCTTGCGATGCAGGGAACGGGTGTCTCCTTCTATATAGATCAGGGGAGGACTAAAAAATGAGATTGAGAAATATACCGAGGGCTGAAGGAACGATACAGGCGCATCATGCGGTTATAAAGAGACCGGAAGCGCAGAGGGGATGCTGGCGGCAGGTGTTTGGGAATAAACATCCGATCCATATTGAAATCGGTATGGGAAAAGGCAGATTTATCATGGATATGGCAAAGCGTCATCCCGAGATCAACTATATCGGAATCGAACGTTATTCCAGCGTGCTGCTGCGTGCTATTGAGAAATACGATACGGAAGAATATAATGAACTGAAAAATGTCCGTTTCGTCTGCATGGACGCCAGAAATGTTGCGGATGTGTTCGCTGAGGATGAGATTGAAAGGATCTATCTGAATTTTTCGGATCCCTGGCCGAAGGCAAGGCACGCAAGACGTCGTCTGACGTCGACGGAATTTCTTGCAAGATACGAGAAGATCCTGAAGCCGGGAGGACTTCTGGAATTTAAGACAGATAATACCCAGCTTTTTAATTTTTCGCTGGAGCAGATAAAGGAGTCTGGATGGATTCTGCAGAACTTTACCTATGATCTTCATCATCATGAAGAGATGAACAGGGATAATGTCATGACAGAATACGAAGAAAAATTTTCAGCGAAAGGGAATCCCATTAATAAGCTGATCGCGGTGCGCCAGCAGAAGACGGGGGCAGTTTCCGCGGCGGATGAAGTGTAACAGTATTTCTGTTTCTGCATATAATAGTCTATCCAGAAATCAGAAGAGAGGCAGAAGATATGAGAAGAAGGAAGTGCTGGAAAATATGCCTGAACGAATTGTTTTACTGTAACCCGAAACTGAACAGACGGCTGCTCTGTATACGCGGATCTATGAATGAAGTGCGCGAGATATTGAACAAGGGATTTTGCTGTGGGGACAGCCGGAAAAACAGAAAATGCAGGTGATAATCATGATAGTGAAAGTAGATGAAGAAAATTTTGTGTATGAGGTGATTGAATCACCGATGCCGGTGCTTGTAGAGTTTTACGCGTTATGGTGCGGAAAATGTGCGATGATGGAAGATGTAGTGACAGAATTCGCGGCGGAGCATGAAGGCAGGATCAAAGTATGTCAGATTGACTCGGAGCGGTCCGAGAGTCTTGCCGGACGATTCGGAGTAGAAAAAGTTCCGACATTTGTAGTGTTCCGTGCAGGGAAACCCGTGCGGAGCATGACTGGAGTTGTTGCAGGAAAAGTATTGGAAAGACTGTTTGAATAACAGAGAGATCAGCACCTTCTGAAACAAGAAACAGGGGTGCTGATCAGACGGACTGCTGTGCGGACAGAAATACCTTGAGAAAAATTTGAACTAAAAATAAAAAAATGCTTGCATTCTCCCGAATTGTGTTATATAATATCACTTGCGTTAAGGAGAAACTTGATGAAAATAAAAAATATGCGCGATTAGCTCAGCTGGCAGAGCACCTGACTCTTAATCAGGGTGTCCAGGGTTCGAACCCCTGATCGCGCACTTGAAAATCGCTGTTTTTGCGGACATTGGAGCTGCGGGGACGGCGGTTTTTGCGTGCAGCAATTGATCAACGCAGAAAAGAGGTGCGTTGATCAATTGCGGAAGGAGCCAAAAGAGATTCAGCTTTTTCGGTCGGTTTTCTGCGCAAGTATAAAAGCAAAGATGACTAAATTATATCATATTGGGAAGATGTAATAAAAAACAGGGATTATGTAATTTTTTGCGGGGGGGGGTGGATTGAAAGACCAGAATAAAAAGGATATCATATTATATGTATGATGCCGCGGAAAAAATGGTATTAACTTTTTGCCTGGCATCAGCTAATAAAACAGGAGGGAAAAGCCATGAAGGGATTAAAGACAAGGCTGGGAGCCCTGGTACTGTCAGCGGCGCTTGTGCTGACGATGACCCCATCTATGCTGTCGAATGCGGAGGAATCCAGCGCTCCGCCAGAAAGTGCCGGGCAGATTTCCGGGACAGTGGACAGTGATCAGGTGAAAGAAGGGTCTGAGGAAACAGAAGGGAAGGACAAGCAGGAACCCGGGCAGCAGGGAGCGCAGGAGGATGATAAAAAAGATCCTTCTGGAACCGACGGGACAGAAGAACAGGATGAAAATAATGTGAACGATCCGTCTGATGAACAGAATCAGGGTACGGATAATGCGAACAGCCAGCCCGATGGACAGGAAGAAGAAACAGAGGGACAGGAGTCATCCAATGGTCAGTTGAAGGACGGAAAAGACCAGGATAATAATGAGACAGAGCCGGGTTCTGACAGCCTGGATGGACAGACTCCTTCAGCCAACAGCATTATGCTGCCGGAAGTTCAGCCTAATGCGGTTATGCAGGCAAGAACCGCAGATATCACAAAGCCTGTGGTTGAGGGCGTGGAGTTCGAGCAGAACGGTCAGACGCTGCAAGAGGGAGATATGCTGACCTTTAAAGTCAGGGCTTATGATACAGAAAGCGGGATCAGAGAACTCCGTGTTGAACTGAGATATCAGACAGGTGAAAATGAATACGAATTTGTTTCACACCATATTGACGGAACATACGATGAAGCCCAAGGATGTTATGTGGCGGAAGAGGAACTGCAAAACATCGGGACAGGAAGAGTTAATGTTACAGAAGTCTATGCAGTGGATCAGGCGGGAAATTATGTTGAATATCCGTGTGAGGATCTCTGGTTTCAGACTGAAGCGGAGTCTGATATAGCGTCCGTCTCTGAGATTTCTCTTGACTTTAACGGGAAGACGGTCAATGAGGATGATCTTTCATCAGATACGATAATGGGATGGGTAATACTGGATAAAAAACTGGAAGATGAGAGCATTACCCTCCGGTTTGCAGGAGAAAATGGCAGTGAGTTTACGATAGACTATTACTGGAATGAACAAGAATCCAGATATGATCCGACTTCAGGGGCAGGATATACGACTCCGTGGAGCAGTGGGGCTGAAACCGTAAAATATGTCCTGAGTGGGATTTATGTGGAGCGGTTTGGCGGACATGTCCAGATTCCAATGGAAGGGATGGAAAATTATTACCTGTATATCGAGTTTAATGAGCCGACAGAAAAAGCACTCCCGCAGATCACATCTGTAGAACTGGATAAAAATGCCCAGACCGTAGAGGTCGGGGATACAGTCACTCTCACGGTCAAAGTTGATGAGAGTGAGAAAATGCAGGATTATGGAACCGCGCATTTTACGCCGGCAGAGGACATTGATGTTTCTGATCTGTATGTGGATCTGAATTATGATGAAGCCCAGCAGGCATATGTGGGAACTTTGACTGTTGAAGAGGGAACTTATCCCTGTGAATGGTATCTCGACAACATATCAATTGCGAGAGAAGATTATTCAGCCTGGACAGATCTGGACCGCTCGTTCGAAGATATATATCATACATATCCGTGGTATTTTAACGTATATAATGAGGATACGTTTGTAACGTCGGCAAAAAACCTGAGTATATCATTTTACAGGCAGGACGGATCCGGAGCCTGGACTCCGGTTTCTCATATACAGAAAGAAAATGTCCCCAGAAGATTTACGCTGAAGGAGCTGGGAGTAAACCTGCCGGAAATGTCTTCTGAAATTGACGGGGTATCACAGAACGGCTGGGAGGATCAGTCGGGAAATCCGGTCACAGAGGATACCGTGCTTTTGAATAACAGTTATATCGGCATCTACGCGTCCTATGATAAAAACATGGTGAAAACCTGGTATCAATATCTCTCTGACGACGGGACAGTCAAAAATGAGAGCCGCATGATCGAGATGGGGGCAGACGCCACGTATGGAGAATACTGCAAGAAAGCAGAAGAATATGTACCCGCAGATATGACGCGGGAATACGGGTTCACAGGCTGGGAAACCACGTCGTCGATGTATGAAGATTCGGATTCCCTGGAGGAACATTTCTACGGAAGTACGTTCCAGGCAAAATATGACGGCAAGACGGTAGTGGTGCTTAATAAGCAGTATTATGACAGCCAGGGATATTCCGTAGTTGAAACGATCCCGCTCGTACTTGACGAGGGGGCAGCGGCAGATGGAGTGATCGATTATATCAACGCGATGGATGTGCCGGAGTTATATCCTGGAATCCGTTTTCTGGAATGGGACGTTAGTCCTTATCTGGAGAAGGGGGATCCGCTTGAAAATTTCCAGTGGGTCAGGGCTTACAGTCTGTATGAAAACTGTCTGATCCGATATGAGATTTATGAAGACAAAGTCAGTGACTCAAGACCGGATCTTCTCGTATGCCAGGTGGCTGAGCAGGGGGAGACGGTGAATGTACCGGACTCCTTTGGAGACTTTTCTAGTGTGGAATGGCTTAATATGCCTGGTGATGGAGAGAGCTTTGTAGCCAGAGGATCCGTCTGGACGATTACCGGAGTCGGAAGCCGGAACGGAGAGACTGTCACACAGCCTGAAACGCCTGAAAATCCGAATGACCCGGCAAAACTTTCCGAGGAGACGATCAATTATGTCGTAGAGAGGATCAATTCTGCGGCAGAAGGCAGCAGTGTGATCGTGGATATGGGAAATGCGACGGTGGTTCCCAAAGATATCCTTGAAACCGCAAAGGGCAAAGACATAGATGTCGTGCTCAATATGGGCGGCTACACATGGACGATCAACGGAAAAGATATCTTTTCAGAAAACCTGAAGGATATTGACCTGAAAGTCACCCTGGATACGGATAACATTCCAGGCAGTATTATCCAGGCGCTCGCGGGAGACAACCCGGCGAAGCAGCTTTCTCTGGCGCACAACGGAGATTTTGGATTCCTTGCGACTCTTACCGTTAATGTAGGAGCGGAGAATGCGGGGAGATTTGGAAATCTGTATTATTACGACAGTGACGGCAGACTGATCTTTATGAATGCCGGTACGGTCACCGGTGAAGGTATGGTAAGCCTTGACTTCAGCCATGCTTCTGAATATGTGATCGTAATGTCAGAGCAGCAGATGTCACAGGCTGAAGCGGATGTGGTAAATAATGACACTTTGAATAGTGGAAAAGGCACAGACGAAGCTTCAGATAAAGCTGTAGATAAAGTCTCAGCTAAAGTTTCCAATCAGGCAGCGGTCAATGGGGCTGTTAAGACGGGGGATACTGAAAGCGGGGCTGCGTCGGCAGCAGTGCTTCTTGTGGTTTCGCTTGCCGTGATCGTGGCGGCAGGAGTCGCTGTCAGAAGACGGAATGTAAAACGGTAACAGCGCAAATAATAAAACTAAAAACGGACATATCGCAATTTTTCTTTGGGCGATATGTCCGTTTTTCAGTGTCCTCCTTTTTAAATTTGAAACAATTTTTTATTCCGAATGATTTTTTAGTTGGAAAGCCTTTTTGTCTGTCAGTTTATTAAAGAACTCCTGTATCTGGCCCAATATGATCTTCATCAGCCGCTGTCTCGTTTCTACGGCGGCCCAGGCAATATGTGGGGTGATGAGCAGTCGGCTCTTATCCTGCACGGTCAAAAGCGGATTGTCCTTTGCCATGGGTTCCGTACAGAGAACGTCCAGTCCGGCTGCCTTGAGCTCCCCGGAGTTCAGCGCTGTGGCAAGATCCGCCTCGTTGATGATCGGACCTCTCCCCAGGTTCAGGAGAATGGCGGAGGACTTCATCTTACGAAAGGCTTCGGCGTTCATGATCCCCTCGGTATGTTCGTTCAGGGGAGCGTGGATGGAGAGGATATCGGACTCTGAGAGCAGAGTGTCAAAATCCACCTGATGGTATCCTTCCTGAGCAGGGGCGCCGGAGGCGGAATAGTAGATGACGTCTGCGCCGAACATGCCGGCGATATCCGCAACGCGCCGTCCGATGGCTCCTAGTCCCAGGATGCCCCAGGTCATGCCGCCGAGTTCGTGGAAGGTCTTTGCAAAATGTGTGAAGATCCGGTCGTTGATATAGCGGCCTTCTCTGACATAATCGTCGTAATATCGCAGATTTTCCATAAGATAAAACAGGATGGCGAATGTGTGCTGAGCCACGGATTCTGTGGAGTATCCGGCTACATTGCGCCACTCGATGCCGCGCTGGGCGAGGTAATCTTTATCCAGGTTGTTTGTCCCGGTAGCGGTCACGCAGACCAGTTTCAGTTTCCCGGCAGTTGAGATCGTCTGCCAGTTTACGGGCACTTTGTTTATGACGATCACATCGGCATCCGTTACCCGCTCCGGGGCTTCCTCCGGGGTGGTGAAGGGATATCTCACGACTTCTCCCATTTGTTCAAACTGTGTGTAATCAATGTCGTCGCCAAGAGTTTTGGCGTCTAAGAATACGATTTTCATATGAATCTCCATTCCGCCGCCTTTTGTGCTGGCGGCACTGTGTTTCCGTATGATTATAGCATTTTTCGGCGTGGTGGAAAAGAGATTGATTTTATGGAGTCCGGGAGGTATAATTACGGTACATCAAAATCCCGGACAGATCAAATTTCTTATAGTTTCAAAGTCCGGAGCGGAAAGCTGTCTTTAGCAGACAGTACATATCTCGACTTTCATGGCGTTTCAGCCGGAGATACCACATTTTGATGAAGAAAAAATTTATAAAGGGAGGAACTGCCTATGGGAAAAGCAGACATTGCGGTCAAAAACTGGCTGGGCGACAAAGAAAGATTTGCAGACCTGTTCAATGGGACTGTATTCGGAGGAAAGCAGGTGGTGCTGCCGGAGAATCTGGAAGACATGGACCGGGAAACAGATATTATCCTTACAGATAAGGAAGGAAAGGAACGGGGCGTTTAGAGGTTCAGAGATATCGTGAAAAAATGGGAGGACATGCAAAAGAAGGAGATAAAGAGAAAACAGGGAGCAGTCTGAGTCAGGAAGAATATCTGTCCCGTTTCCGGAAAGACGACCGAATCTTTCCGGTCATCACTCTTGTGTTTTATTATGATCTGAAAGAATGGGATGGAGCAGTGGAACTTTATGATATGTTCCAGATAGATCCCTCCTTAAAAGAAACAGAGGTTTTAAAGAGATATATCCCTAATTATCGGATCAATTTGATCGATGCGGGACGTGTGGCTGATATTACGAGGTTCCACACGGATTTACAACAGGTGTTCGGCATGTTAAAATACAGGGAAGACAAGGAAAATCTTAAAAGCTATATGCTGAAGAACCGAGATTATTTCGGACAGGTAGACGTGGAAACGTATCAGGCATTGGGAGTATTTCTGTGTTCTGAGAATAAGCTGAAAGAGATCATAGATCCCGGAGAGGAGGAACGAATCGATATGTGCAAGGCATTGGATGATATTTATGCAGATGGCGTAAAAGATGGCGAAAGGACAGGTAAGATAGCCGGGAGAAAAGAAGGAAGGGAGGCTGGAAGAGAAGAGGGACGGGCTTTTATCATCAGCCGGATGCTGAAAAATGGGCTGGAGATGACAGAGATCAAGAAGTACACAGAGGCGACGGATCAGGAGATTGAGAAAGTGAAGAAGTCTCTGAACGTATAGAACTGAAGACAGGAATACAAATAGACGGAAGGGAGGCGTGAAGCTTCCCTTTTTCTTTTGGACAAAATAAGGATAAAAAGAACAAAATAGAGTTATTTGATAAGGGCGATACCTGATAGAATGATGTTGGGGTCAAAAGCCCCCAACTACGATGCCTACGGATTGTTCCGTGCTACGCACTCCCACAATCCTACCCAATATTCGCATATCGTGGGATATACATCCCACTTTTATGCTCATATTGGGGCGGGTCCCAAAGCCTTTCACCCACTTATGAGCAAGATCATGTGGGCTTACACCTTTTGACCCTGGCATCATAGAATACATTCAGAAAGAAAACGGCAGCAGTTTACACTCGGAGAAGAACGTTACTTTAAAGAATGGAAATGAGGAGGTATCAGAATGAAAAAACAAATATATAATCCATATCTTCCGTCCTGGGAGTACATTCCGGACGGGGAGCCCCGTGTCTTTGACGGCAGGGTATATGTATTTGGGTCTCATGACAGGTTTAACGGTTATGCATTCTGCCTGAATGATTATGTCTGCTGGTCCGCGCCGGAAGATGATCTTACACAGTGGAGATATGAAGGCGTGATCTATAAAAGAGGACAGGACCCGAAAAACCCGGAGGGAGAGCATATTTTTCAGGCGCCGGATGTAGTCAGAGGCCCGGACGGGAGATATTACCTGTATTACGTGCTGGGCGGATTTTCGGTGGTTTCCGTCGCCGTGTGTGATGAGCCGGCAGGAGAGTATGAATTTTACGGCTATGTTCATTATTCGGACGGAACCCTTTTGGGCGAGCGTGCCGGAGATTCTCCGCAGTTTGATCCCGGAGTGCTTGTGGAGGGAGAAAATATTTATCTCTATACGGGATTCTGCGCACCTGGGGATAAAAAGGCAGAAGGCGCGAGCGTGACAGTTCTGGAGCCGGATATGCTGACAGTAAAAGAGACTTCGCGCATTGTGGCACCGGGAGTGAATACCGCGAAGGGGACGTCTTTTGAGGAACATGAGTTCTTTGAAGCGTCGTCTATCCGCAAGGTGAATGAGAAGTATTATTTTATTTATTCGTCGGTGCTTTACCATGAACTCTGTTATGCCGTATCAGATTCTCCGCTGGGAGGTTTTGAGTGGAAGGGAGTTCTGGTGAGTAATAATGACATAGGGATCTCGTCCTGGAAACCTGCGGAAAAGCCTATGTTCTACGGAGGAAACAATCACGGAAGTATTGCCGAGATCGACGGGAAATGGTATATCTTCTATCACCGTCAGACAAACGGAACGAGCTACAGCAGACAGGGGTGCGCAGAACTGCTCCACATGAACAGTGACGGCAGTTTTGAACAGGCGGAGATGACCTCCTGCGGACTGAATGGTGGACCGCTTGAAGGAAATGGAGAGTATCCGGCGTATATTGCCTGCTGTCTGTTCTGCCCGACAGAGGAAGCCTACAGTGCGCCGCCGGGAGAGTGGATGGACGCGAGATTCCCGAAGATCACTCAGGACGGGAAGGACGGAGACCAGGTTGACGGATATATCGCAAATATGAAAACAGGTGCGACAGCGGGATTCAAATATTTTGACTGCCGCGGGATAAAACGTATCACCATCCGGACGAGAGGATTTGCGGAAGGAAGATTCCTTGTAAAGACAAAATGGGACGGCAAGGTCCTGGGCGGCATCGACATCCATATTTCAGATGAGTGGAAAGCATGGACAGGGGATGTCGCGCTACCGGACGGCGTGAACGCGCTGTTCTTCGAGTATGACGGAATGGGGAATCCGTCGCTGGCGTCATTTGAACTGGAACAGGAAACGAAATAGAGAATCAACATACATAGGAAAGAGGAGAAGAGCTATGAAGCAGTATGAAATGTTTGAACTGAGTTTAAAAGGAAATCCGCCGGAAGGTTCGGAAGCGCTTGCTGAGGTGGAGGCGGTTTTTTCCTGCAACGGGACGGAGCACCGGGTAAAAGGTTTCTATGATGGCGGTGGGATATATAAAGTGCGTTTCCTGCCGGAGGAATGCGGACTGTATACATGGAAGGTGCAGGGCGCCGCAGAAGGGGAAGGCCAGGAAGAGTGTGTAAGCGGTGAGTCTCATGGGATGGTACAGGCGGAAGGCTGTCACTTCCGATATGAGGACGGGACTCGCTATACTCCTTTCGGAACCACGGTATACGCGCTGGCACATCAGGAGGAAGAGATCATAGAACAGACAATGGAGTCGCTGAAAAACGCGCCGTTTAACAAAGTGCGCCATTGTGTCTTCCCGAAATCCTATGAGTATAACCAGAATGAGCCGGAGTATTTTGCCTTTGAAAAGGACGCGTCGGGAAAATGGGATGTGAACCGTCCGGACTACAGATTCTGGGCTTGTCTGGAAAAGATCATCGTGGAGCTTGGGGAAATGGGGATCCAGTCGGATCTGATCCTGTTCCATCCGTATGACCGGTGGGGATTCGCCACTATGGCTATGGAAGAAAATGAGATCTATCTCAGATATGCCCTGCGCAGGCTGTCGGCTTTCCCGTATATCTGGTGGAGCATGGCAAATGAATATGACCTTTGCTTTGCAAAATCTCTGGATGACTGGGCTGCAATCGAGGAGATCATCAAGGAAGAAGATCCGTACGGGCACCTGCTCAGCAACCATTACTGCATGAAGATGTACGATTATTCACGGAAGGACATCACGCACTGCAGCATGCAGAATATCCTTTTCTTTAAAGCAGAGAAGTGGATGAAGAAATATCAGAAGCCGGTCATATATGATGAGTGCTGTTATGAAGGGAACATTCATTTTGCCTGGGGAAATATCTCGGCGGAGGAGATGGTACACAGGTTCTGGTGCGCGTATTGTACCGGAGCGTTTGCGACTCACGGTGAGACATATCTGTCGGAGGATGATGTGCTCTGGTGGGCAAAAGGAGGAAAATTAAAAGGGCAGAGCCCGGCGGGGATCGCGTTCCTCAAAGGGATCATTGATGAACTTCCTTCAGCGGTCGAGCCGTGGACAGAGCCGGAATATCTGCTCTTTGGCCCTGAGTTTCTAGAGAAGATCCAGAACGGGGAAAATCCGTTTGACAAGCTGCACGCATCATTGACAGAAACAGAGGACGACGCGGGCGCGTTAAAGGACAAGGTATATTCCGGACACTGCGGGGAAGAGGCGTTTATCAAATATTACGGGATACAGTGTCCGGCAAGATCCTATATCATGCTCCCGGAAGACCGTACCTATAAAGTTGAAGTGATCGATACACGGGAAAAGACGCGGAAGACGGTGCTGGAAGGAGCGTCAGGCATCTGCTGGGTGGATCTGCCGGGAAAAGAAAGGATGGCAGTTCTGGCAACAGAAGAATAAAAACAGAGCAAAATAAAGATAAAAAAGACAAAATCAGAATATTTCCACGGATATGATTCTGCTACAATACACTCAACAACAAAAGCAGCCGGTAAAGCTTTTAGCTGGAGCAGATGAATGATAAGTCTGATGAATTATGGATCTAAGGAGGAGAAAAAATGCAGGGTTTAGCAACAAAACACAATGACCCCAATGCAAGGCTCGGATGGGGCGAGCGTCTCGGTTATGGTTCCGGGCAGTTGGGAATGAACGCGATCAACGCGGTAATAGGTTCCTTTTTAACGATTTATTTTACAAACTCGGCGCTGCTCGATGCAGGTATCATCGCGTCGATCATCGCGGTATCAAAGGTATTCGACGGTATTTCCGACCTGATCATGGGAAATATCGTGGACCGTACGAAATCAAGATTCGGTAAAGCCCGTGTATGGCTGATGCGGATGTGTATCCCGTTCGCGGTGACGACAGTGCTCCTGTTCACGGTTCCGTCCAACTGGCCGGAGATGGCAAAATATGTATATGTATTTGTTTTTTACAACCTGGTAAATACAGTCTGCTTTACATCCATGGCAGTTCCGTATTATTCCATGATCTCTCTTATGACAAAGAATGCATATGAGAGAGGAATGCTCGGAAACGTACAGCAGATCTTCCAGACACTGGCGAACGTGATCATCAACTCCGTATTTGTTGTCATGCTGACAGCGTTTACGGACAATACAGAAAACATTTATACCCAGAGAGCGTTTACACTGACCATGATCGTGATCTCAGTTGCCATGGTGCTCCTCTCCCTGATCTGCTTCTTCAGCACAAAGGAGCGTGTGAAGGATGAGGCTTCTGAGAATGCTTCCGAAGGAAAGAAAGAAAATGCGGCAAACCCGATCGCTGCGTTCAAGGCTCTGATCAAGAACAGATACTGGGTGACAATGATCTTCGCAAACTTCGTGATCTTCTTTGTGGTCATCATGTATTCTGTAGGAAACGTTTACTATTGTCAGTATATTTACGGTGACATGAGCTGGTACGGATGGATGTCCAACGCGATCTCCATCGCACAGTTCGCGATCATGTTCATCACACCGTTCTTTATGAAGAAGTTTGGAAAAGCAAATATCTACAAAGCAGGTATGCTGTGCATGACGCTCGGTTTCCTCGGATTCGGTCTGTTTGCCAACAGCCTTCCGACCATCGTCATCTTCAATGCCCTGAAAGGTCTCGGCCTTGGAATGAGCGGCGGCATGGCAATGGGAATGATCGCCGATACGATTACATACAGCAGACTGAAGAGCGGGATCGATCCGGTCGGAATGGGAAATGCGGCGATGTCTGCATCACAGAAACTGGGACTTGGTATCGGAACAGCCGTCCTTGGCTGGGTGATGGATGCGGCAGGATTCGACGCATCTCTGGATGTGCAGGGGATCGCGCAGCCGGATTCCGTTATCACAGCGATCCAGTTCCTGTACAACTGGATCCCGGTCATTATGTGCGCTATTGTCTTCGTCGTACTGGTTGTCCTTTATGACATTGAGAAGAAGCTCCCGGAGATGGAGAAAGCCGCTAAATAACAGGAAATAATGATGCTGTTCAAAGGAACAGAAGAAAAGAAGAAGGACTGTTTGATATGACAGTCCTTTTCTTGTAAAATGAGAAAGGAAAGGATGTAAGGTTATGCAGATCACAGACGTAAAGATCAACGGAATGAGAAATCCCATCGGATATGAGTATAAGAACCCGCGGATAAGCTGGAAGGTACGGGAAACAGAAGCGAAGCATCAGACCGGCGCCAGGATCGAGGTGGCGGAAGACGCGGGATTTCAGGATATTTTCTATGTGAAAGAAGGGGAGGAACTGTCCTCCCTGGGAGAACTGCTGGAGATCGAACTGAAACCATATACAAGATACCATGCCCGGGTGCAGGTGGAGAACGAACTGGGCGAAAAGGCAGTGAGCGATCCGGTGTATTTTGAGACCGGCAAGATGGATCAGCCCTGGATCGGGAAATGGATCACCACGCAGGATGGGGACGACTTCCATCCGGTATTCTGCAGATCGTTCCGGCCGGCGGGAAAAGTGCGCAGCGCCATACTCTACATTTCCGGGCTGGGACTTTTCAAGGCGGAGCTGAACGGAAAGCCGGTCAGTGAGGAAGTGCTGACTCCCTACTACAGCAACTACCATGATGAGGTCCAGTACCTGACCTTTGACATCACAGATCTGGTCAGCGAGGAGAATACACTTAAGGTTTCCCTTGGAAACGGATGGTACAAAGGAAAATTCGGGCTTGCCGGGATGAAGGAGAATTTCGGAAGCCGCTTCCAGATGATCGCGGAGATCCGGATCACCTGTGAGGACGGAAGCGTCCAGACTATCCCAACGGATGAGAACTGGACCTATACAGGTTCCGACATAGAGGCGAGCGATATCTATGACGGGGAAGTCCTGAACCGGCTGCTCTGGGACGGGAAGGTAAATGAGGATAAACATGCGGTCCTGACGGAAGCGGAAGGAAAGCTGGTGGAGAGATACAGCCTGCCCCTTCTGGAAATGGAAGACATGAAAGTGAAAGAGATCATCTTCACTCCGGCGGGGGAGCCGGTGCTGGATTTCGGCCAGAACTTTGCGGGATATCCGGTATTTTATTCCCGGCAGCCGAAGGGAGCGAAGATCGTGCTGGACTTCGGGGAGATCCTCCAGGACGGGAACTTCTACAATGAGAACTACCGCTCGGCGAAATCCCAGTTCACTTATATTTCTGACGGAAGGGAAGAGTGGGTGAAACCGTCCTTTACCTATTTCGGGTTCCGGTATGTGAGAGTGACGGGATGGACCGGGGAACTGAGGAAAGAGGATTTCGTCGGTAAGGCAGTCTACTCCTGCATGGACGTGACCGGAAAGATAGAGACCGGGCACGCCGGAGTGAACCGGCTCTTCTCTAACGCCATGTGGGGACAGAAATCCAACTTTGTGGACTTTCCCACAGACTGTCCGCAGCGGGACGAGCGACTGGGATGGACCGGAGACGCCCAGGTATTCTGCGGAACCGCAAGCTACAATATGGATACGGCGGCGTTCTATCATAAATTCATCCATGACCTGCGGACCGAGCAGGTGAAGCTGGACGGCGTGCTTCCGGGCGTGATCCCGGTATTCGACAAAAATGCGGCGATCTTCAGCAGTGTCTGGGGAGACATCGCAACCTTCCTTCCGACCGTGCTCTATGAACATTACGGGGACATCTATGCTCTGGAAGAATACTATCCGATGATGAAGGACTGGGTGGACAAGATCACAAAAGAGGACAAGGCGAGGGGACAGAGATATCTTTTTGACTACGGGAACCAGCTTGGCGACTGGCTCGCCCTGGACGGGCGCACCCAGCAGAGCATGAAGGGAGGCACGGACGATTATTACATCGGCTCCTGTTATTATGCCGCGTCGGTGAAGAAGACGGCGGATGCGGCAGGGGTGCTGGGATACGCAGAGGACGAAGCATATTACAGAGACCTGTATGATAAGATATACGCGGCGATACTGAAAGAATATTTTTCCGATACCGGAAGGCTGTGCATAGATACCCAGACCGCCTATATCGTGGCGTTGTACTTCGGTATCTATAAGGACAGGGAGCGGGTTGTCGAGGGCCTTAAGAGCAGGCTGTACAAGGACTGCTACAAACTAAAAGGCGGGTTTGTGGGAGCGCCTATCATGTGCCGCGTCATGGCGGAGAACGGGATGGAGGAAGAGGCGTTCTACTTCCTGCTCCAGGACGGGTATCCGGGATGGATGCACTGCATTGGACTGGGGGCGACGACGGTCTGGGAGCGGTGGAATTCCGTGCTGGACGACGGCCATTTGAGCGGGACGATGATGAACTCTTTAAATCACTATTCTTTCGGTTCTGTGGTAGAATATCTGTATCGGGACGTGGCGGGGCTCAAGGCGCTGGAGCCGGGGTTCAAGAAGGCGCTCATCACACCGCTCATGGACCGGAAACTGAAGTTTATGGATATGAGTTATGACTCTGCTATGGGAACCTACCGGGTGGCATGGCGTATCCTGGAGGACGGCAGGGCCAGCGTGAAGGTGGAAGTTCCTTTCGGGTGCAGCGCGGTCATCGGACTGCCGTTCTATGATGGCGGCGTCTTTGAGGCCGGAGCGGGCTCTTATGAGTACGAGTATCAGCCGACCAAGGATTTAAGGTGCCGGTATACGAAGAAGACACTGTTTAAGGATATGATGCAGGACGAAGAGACGATGAAGACGATCAGCCGTATCTCTCCGCTTTTGAGCCATTTCTTAAGTTCAGGGGATGAGGAGTTCCTAAACGAGAGCCTGGAGACGCTCCAGGGAATGTCCTTCCTCGGATTCTCGCCGGAAGAGATACAGAAGCTGACAGAGGAGCTGACCCAGATACGGGCAGAAGTGTAACGGGGCTTTAAATTCTGCCCGGGGCCGGAGGTAAAACAGGAGGGAAATATGGAGAGATCACGATACCAGCTTGAAAGGCTCTCGCTTTTGATACGGACGAGCATTTTTCTCTATGAGAAGGGAGAACTTTTAGAATACCGCCCGAACGCGGCGTTCAATCCCATCCGCGACAACCGGATGTTCCGGGAGAAGCTGGTCGCGCTGGCGGGAGAGCAGGAAGAGCCGCTCCTTTATCAGGACGGCTGGCAGGTGATATACACCTGTATCCGCAAAGGGAACTCTTTTCTCCTTTCCGGTCCGGTCAGCCTGGAAAATATCGGGAATGTGGAATTGAGGCGGTATTACAGGGAGTACGGGATGAAGTCCGGCTCCGGGAGGCAGATACCGGCGGCGCCCCTCTCTCTGATTATCACAGTGGCGCAGATGATGACCAGGGAATTTACCGGGCGGGAATACACCGACCAGGAACTTTTAAGGGCGAACCGGATAGCGGGGAGTTCAGAGGAAAAGATCGGGCAGGAGCAGATACTTTTTGAGATACGGGAAGATGAGGAGGAACGCTACCACCACACTTACCAGGAAGAAAGAAAACTCCTGGAATGCATTAGGGAAGGGAAGCCGGATGAGGCGGTGCGCCATTCGGAAGAGATGGACATCGGCATGGGGCGCCTCGGGCGCAAAGACATGCGGCACTGGGCCAACGCGGCGGTGGTGGCGGTAACGCTGTGTGTCCGGGCGGCGATCGAGGGCGGGGTGAGTCCGGCGGAGGCGTACCAGGTCAGCGACTTCTATATCCAGAAGACGGAGGAGTGCAGGAAAGTGGCGGATCTCCTGGAGCTGAGGAACGCGGCGGTACGGGACTTGACGAACCGCGTCCGGAAGAAGATAGAGGGGAGAAAGCACTCCAGCTATGTGGACAAATGTATGGACTATGTCAGCAGGCACTACAAGGAGAAGATATATCTTAAGGATATGGCGGAAAACCTGGGGCTGAGCAGCACATATCTGTCCCGGCTCTTTGCAAGGGAGACGGGGATGCAGCTCCAGGAATACATCAACCGTTTCCGCGTGGAGCGGGCGGCGAATCTTCTGACTTATTCGGAGGAGAGTATTTCTTATATCGCGGAGTATGTCAATTTCCCGTCGCAGAGCTATCTGGGGAAAATGTTTCGGAAATACAAGCATATGACCCCGAAGGAATACAGGGACAGATACAAGCCGTCGGAGTTTACGGAAGAGACAGGTGAAAAAAGACAGGGCTAAGCGCAGGAGGCAGAGGAGGAAAAATGGGAGAGGTACGTTTTGAACTGGATTGTGACACAACAAGCCCACACTTTCATGATGGATTGGAAATTATGTATATTCTTTCCGGGAGGATCGCAGTGATGCAGACGGGGAAAAATTATCTGCTCGGACCGGAAGACCTGATCGTATTTAATCCTTTTGAATACCATGAACATTACAGGGAAGCGGGAAACCATACGCTGTCCCTGTTTATACCTTTTGAACTGCTGCAGGATGCAAAGATAGGGAATATTGTATGCTGCAGCCGTCTCTATCCAGAGAGGGAGGACTTCTTTGTCCTGCTGCGCGCAAAGCTGGCTGTCCTGTACCGGGAAATTTCAGACCGCACGGAAGAGTCAGAACTTCGGATCAAAAGTCAGATATACGGGCTTCTTGCAGTTTTGAAACAGCAGTTTGAAGAGCCGGAGGATATAGGGGGCGGGGAAGATGAGCGCGGCAGGATACGCCGCGCCCTGAACTATATCCTGGAGAATTACACAGAAGAGGTAACGCTGCAGGATGCGGCAGACAGGATTTTTGTATCGAAGGGACAGCTTTCAAGGATGTTCCGAAAATATATGGATATGTCGTTTGCAGACTATCTCCGCAAACTCCGCACAATACAGGCGGCGCATCTTCTGCGGTCCACGGAAAAGAAAATTACAGACATAGCCCTTGAATGCGGGTTCAGCAATACGAACACAATGATCCTGAATTTCAGGGAGGAATATGGAGAAACTCCGGGAGCTTACAGGAAGAGCCATCCGAAGGGGGCACGGGAAGAGAAGGAGGGCGAGGAAAGGACAGGGATCTCGTTCATGCCGCTTTTGAAATATGCGGTGAGAGAAGAGGAATATCATCCGCTGACCCTAAAACAGCAGAAAGCCATGCAGATCCATATCGATATGGACCGGCAGGGAATCCCTTTTTCTGTCTGCAGCAGGGAGGCGGTCACGCTGGGAAACGCCAAAGAGCTTCTTACGGAAAATATGAGAAACGCAGTCAGGGAAGCGGTAGAAGTGATCGGATTCCGATACGGGATAGTGAGCGGGCTTTTTGACGACGCGCTGGATGTATACCACGAGGATGAAAACGGAGACGTGCGCTTAAGTTTTACCTATATGGACATGGTCATCGACTTTTTGGCTGACACGGGGATAACGCCCTGGATCGAGCTGGGAAATACGCCGCTGGCGCTTGCACCGGAAAACCCGGAGATTTACGGTTCTTCCTGCGTCAGCCTTCCGACGGACCTGGGAAAATGGGGCAGCCTGGTAAGGGGCGTCCTTTGCCATTTTCAGGAGAGATACGGAAGGGAATCCTGCGCAGGGTGGAAATTTTCCGCTATGAATGAAGTTTACGCGACGTATTTTGTCTTTACGGAAGAGGATTACCTGGAATATTACAGAGAAACTTACCGATGCCTGAAAGAGACTATGCCTGAAGCGCGGATCGCAGGATGGACGATGGATACGGCGTTTCTCCGCAGATTTGAAGGGCGGACGCTGGAAAAATTTTTAAAGTACAGTAAAGAGCAGGGATGCATCCCGGATGAGTTCTCTTTTCAGATCCTGCAGGCGGATGTTTCCCAGGTTGATATAAAGTCAAGCGGAAGAGAGATAACGGAAGGGACCGGAAAGCAGGACAGAGAGCATACGCCGATCAATGCCAATGAAAATATCCTCTCGGAAGATCTTGATTATGTACATGGGATACTTGAACGGCACGGGTTCGGGGAACGCCCTGTCGCAGTGACGAGATGGAACGCGTCGTCGTGGTACGGCAACCTTGCTGAGGATACGTGCTTTAACGGGGCGTTGGTATTTAAGGCTTATCTGGAAAACGCGGGGAAGATGGAGGCGCTCTCTTATTCTAACCTGACGGACATTTCAGAGAGGATGCTTACTAATATCAACCTGTTCTCAGGAGGGCTCGGGCTGATGACATACCAGGGGATTCCCAAGGCGGCGTTCCATGCGATGGAACTGCTGAACCGGCTGGACCATGTCCTTCTGGAGAAGGGGGACGGATATGCAGTTACGCGCTCAGAAGACGGGAAACGCTTCCAGATCGCGATGTACCATTACTGCCATTATGATCCGGATACTCATCTGAACCACTCGCTTCCCCCGGAAGAGGAGCGCACATATGACCGGTATTACGATTTTGTGGATCCCGGGACAAAGATCCTGCGGTTTTCTGTTTCCGGCATGGAAGAGGGAACTTATGATAAAGAGACATATACGGTCAGCAGGGAATGCGGGAGCAGCTATGACCTGTGGATGAAGATGGGGGCGCCGGAGACAGTGACGCGGCGGCAGAGGGATTATATCAGGAGCATGTCCCTCCCGGGATACCAGTATGAAAAAATGTATGTCGGAGAAGGAATGTTCCAGATCTCCGCTGCTTTAAAAGCACATGAAATAAGGATAATATGCATTAAAAAAAGATAGCGCGCCGTTTAGACAGTGCATTTTCGCCTGGTTTTCGGAAATAATCACGAAAAATGAAAAAATCATCACGATTTTTGACGCATTGGAACGAAAAAAAGAGAACTGATAAGGGAAAAGTGGAAACAGGGAAGGACAGAAACGGGACCGAACAGGGAGCAATGAAAGGGAGGAAGGTGATAAAGTATAGGAAAATAAAAAGGAAGGAAGAGAAACAATGAATCAGAAAACACAAAAGGTAGGGTTGTTTGAAAAACTTGTTTATGGTTCCGGTCAGGTCGGAATGAACGTCATGTATACGCTTTTCAGTTCGTATGTCATGATCTTCTATACGGATACGATCGGGATCAGCGCTTCGTTGATCGGAACAGTCATTCTGGTCTCGAAGGTATGCGACGGTCTGTCGGACCTGGTGGCAGGGCAGCTGATCGACACACGGAAATCTGCGAAAGGGCACTGTATTCCGGTATTGACCCGCTGGAGCCTTCCGCTCCTTATAGCGCTTGCGCTTGTATTTATGGTGCCGGATACGAACCTGGCACTGAAGACAGCATTTATCTTCATTACGTACAATCTGTTCAATACGGTTGTATATACTTATACAACGATGGCGTATGGAACGCTTCCGACTTATGTTACAAATGATCCGATCGACAGGTCTCAGATGATGATCTATGCGATGCTGTTTGCAGGGATCACGCAGACTGTGATGGCGAGCACGATCGCGCCGATGCTGGACTTTTTCGGAGGAATGGACCAGCAGAGCGCATGGGTGAAAAGCTGCCTGGTATTTGGAGTTGTAGGAGTGATTTTCCTGTATGCGAACTGCGTATTTGTGAAAGAGCGCGTGGACAATCCGGCGCCGCCTGAAAATATCATCCAGGGCGTCAAATATGCTGTCCAGAACAAATACTGGCTGATCTCACTTGGAATGTGCATGGCTACACAGGTCGCGCTGACGTTCAATCTTACGGTCTCTACATATTATCTCAAAGACGTTGTCGGGAATATGGGGCTGATGGGCGCTTTTATCGCCTGCTGCAATATGCCCGGGATCGTTATGATGATCTTTATGCCTCAGATGCTGAAGAAGTTTTCAAAGAGGAGCATGTATCTTGCCGGAACGGTGATCATGCTGGCGGCAAACCTGGTCTTCGCATTTTCCCCAAGCGGGAATGTGGGGATCCTTATGGGAACGGCGCTGATCAGAGGTATTGGATTCGGGTTCCCAATGGGGCTGAATAACGCTATGGTCGCGGAATGTATTGACTACGGCGAGTGGCGCCACGGCGTGCGTGTGCAGGGACCTCTGTTTTCCGCAAACTCTGTGGCGCAGAAAGTAGGACAGGGACTCCTGACATCGCTGTTCGGGTTCTTCCTGACTGCTATCGGCTATATCGGAACGGCGGAAGTCCAGGCGGCGCCTACAGTTTCCGGAATTGACGCCTTCTTTAAATGGGGACCGGTCGTAGTGACGCTTCTCATGATGGCGTTCGGATGGTTCTTTGACCTTGAGAAGAAACTTCCGCAGATACGTGAGGAACTCAGCGCCAAAAACAGCGGCGGGCAGGAATAGCCCAGAAAACGCGGAAGAGAGGCAGAGAAATGGACATATATAATTCAAGAAGGCTTTCAGGGACAACGACGCAGATCATGGACTGCACCGGCGTGTATGCATTTCTTGTCGAAGGGGAAGAAAAAGCGGTCCTGATCGACACCTGTACCGGAGTCGGGGACCTGAAAGGATATGTGGAAAAACTGACGGACAAACCGCTGAGCGTTATCCTGACCCACGGGCACTGCGACCACGCAGGGGGAGCAGCTCCGTTTGGAACAGTATATCTGAATGATGCAGACCTTAAGCTCGTACAGTATCATGCCGGAATGGATATGAAGATGGACTATGCGCGGTTCTGCAATCCGGAGGTATGCGGGGCTATGTCAGAAAAAGATTTCTGCCCGGTCCGCACAGGAGGATACAGCTCCCTCCGGGACGGACAGAGATTTGACCTGGGAGGAGTGACGCTGGAAGCGATCCAGGTACCGGGGCATACGAAGGGGATGACCTGCATCCTGAACATAGAAGAGAGGACGATCCTCTTTGGGGACGCCTGCAATAACGGTCTTTTCATATGGGCAGAGGAAGCGACTACCATTGAAGAATATCTAGAAAGCCTGATAAAGCTGAAAAAGCATGAGCAAAGATATGATACTGTCTATATGTCCCATGGAGACGTCACTGTGGACAAAAGGGTTTTGGACGGTTCTATCGAAGTGTGCAGGGAAGTGATGGATGGGAAAGCGGACGGCCAGCCGTTTGATTTTATGGAACATCATCTTCTTATGGCGAAGAAAACGAATGAAAAAGGCGAGCGCGCAGACGGAGGAATAGGAAATCTTGTCTATGATCCCAAAAAAGTTTTCCGTGAGCGCACGTAAAAATTAAGAGGAGTCTGCCGGGAAACGCATAGATGAGGCGTTATCCTGGCAGATTTCTTATATCAGTAAACAGGACAAGATCGGGATAGAAAAAACAAAATAAGACTATATCGGGCGGCTTAAAACTGATATGCTTATAGCAGTTCAGGATACGGAGGGATGAGCATGAAATTCTATGAAGCAGTCAGGGTAAACGATTCTCTTACTATGATAAAGAGCAAAACAGGCGAGCTCCTTTATCTTGCGGAAGGGACAGACCGCGCGGCGCTGATCGACACCTGTGCGGGCGTGGGGCGTCTTAAGGACTTCGTCTCGGAACTGACGGAGAAACCGCTGACGGTCCTGCTGACCCACGGGCATGTGGACCACGCTATGGGCGCGCCGGAATTTGAAACGGTCTATATGAATTTAAAGGATGTGCCGCTCTACCAGAGACAGTGCTCCCTGGAAGAGAGAAAGGGGTATCTGGCAGCAGGGCTTGGCGATGCGTTCGCCCAGATCCCGGAGGACGCTTATGTGCAGCCTAAGAAAGATTACGCATTCCGTGAACTTGCAGACGGGATGGAATTTGACCTTGGCGGACTCCATATTGACGCGTATGAATTCCCGGGACATACAAAGGGGAGCATGGTGTTCCTTTTAAGGGAGATGAGGATACTGGTCCTGGGGGACGCATGCAATACCTCTACATTCCTGTTCGACCAGGACGCGTGTCCGCTCGACGAGTATGTGAAGGCGCTGGAGAAACTCCGCGGCAGGCTGTCGGGAAAATACGACCGGGTATTTTTAAGCCATCACGATATGGAGACCGGCACGGAGATCATGGACAATGTGCTGGTGGTGTGCCGGGAGGCGATGGACGGAAAAGCGGACGATATCCCGTTTGATTTCATGGGAAATCACGCGTATATCGCAAAGAAATGCAATGAAAGATTCCAGAGGGAAGACGGGAAGTGCGGGAATATCATCTACAGCAAAGAGAAAATGAACAGCATTGGCTGAGGGAAGAAAAAACAGTATATGGAGAAAATAATATGTGGAATTATAAATATCAGGTGCCGGAAAACAAAAAAGTCCGGCTGATCGTACATACAGACTGTAAAAATGAAGCGGATGACCAGTATGCACTGGCGCATCACCTGATGACGCCGCGGTTTGAGGTCGAGGGGATCATCGCCGGGCATTTCTGGAAGAATCCCAGGCAGTATAAAGAGTACGGAACGGCAAGGGCGAGCTATGATGAAGTAAAGAAAGTCCTGGGACTTATGGGACTCGGGGATAAATATGCGGTTGTGCGCGGCGCGGAAAAAGGAATGGACAGTGAAGACAGACCGGAAGATTCGGAAGGGGCACAGTTTATCATCCGCCAGGCGCTGAAAGATGATCCGAGACCTCTTTATATCGCCTGCCAGGGAGCTGTTACGGATGTCGCTTCCGCGCTGCTCTTAAAGCCGGAGATCGCTGAAAAGGTGATCGTGATATGGGTGGGCGGAGGAACATATCCGGAAGGCGGTTTTGAATTTAACCTGGCTATGGATATAAATGCCGCGAACGCCCTGTTTTCATCAGCGGCGGAGGTCTGGCAGATCCCTATGGATGTATACAAGACGTTTGCGGTATCTCTGGCGGAACTGCAGATGAAGGTAAGACCTTGCGGAAAACTGGGGGAATATCTGTTCCGGGAACTTATTGAGGTGAACGAGGAAGTATCCGGGGCAGATATGATCTGGCCCCACGGTGAAATCTGGGGATTGGGAGATCAGGCGTCGGTTGCAGTCCTGATGGAGGAGCTGGAACGAAAGAGTTATGAACTGATCGATGCGCCCCGTATCGCGGAGGATATGACTTACCTTCACGGACAGAGCGGGAGAAAAAAGATCCGTGTATATAAGACGGCTGACACAAGGCTTACGCTGGAAGATTTCTTCGCGAAACTTGCCATTAATTACGGAAGGGAGAGAAAAGTATGAAACGAAAGTATGAGAATCTTTGCAGACCGATCCGGATCGGGAACGTGACGTTCCGAAACAGGATGTTTTCCGCGCCCATGGGTGGGACGGACATCACCAACGACGGATGCATCGGACCGAAGTCCACGGCGTTCTATGAACTGAGAGGAAAAGGCGGGGCAGCTGCCGTCACGGTCAGCGAGTGCATGGTTCATCCGAAGACGGACGGATCCCACGCATATCACCTGAGCACGTCGATCCTGAACTCCCTGGCTTCCGCAACCTATACGGCGGACGCGATCCGGCGCCACGGGGCGATCCCCAGCATCGAGCTGTCCCATTCCGGGATGTACGCGGGGACTTACATGACGGATAAGGCAAGGCAGAAAGAGATGCACCAGTGGGGACCTTCCGATACGGTGCGCCCGGACGGAGTGCCGGTGAAGGCGCTGACAGAGGAGCTGATCGACGAGATCGTTGAGGCTTATAAAGAGACGGCTGGGCTGGCAAAGCGCGCCGGGTTTGAGATGGTCATGATCCACGGGGGACACGGCTGGCTGATCAACCAGTTCCTCTCCCCGTATTTTAATAAAAGGACGGATGAGTACGGCGGATGCCTTGAGAACAGATGCCGCCTGGCAGTCCGCGTGCTGAAAGCGGTCCGCGAGGCTGTGGGACCGGGATTCCCCATCGAGTTTCGGATGAGTGGGTCGGAGCTGTTCGAGGGAGGATATACCCTGGAGGACGGCGTGGAGATTGCGAAGATGCTGGAGCCCTATGTGGACCTGCTCCACGTATCAGCCGGGACATACCAGAGAGGGTTCGGCGATACCCACCCTTCCATGTTCAAGGAGCACGGCTGCAATGTTTATCTTGCGGCAGAGATAAAGAAACATGTCTCTGTGCCTGTGGCGGCTATCGGGGCGCTGAACAGCCCGGAGCAGATGGAGGAGATCATCGCCTCCGGGAAGGCGGACGTGGTCTACATGGCGAGAGCTCTTCTCGCGGATCCGTATCTGCCCCGGAAGGTGATGGAGAACCGGGAGGATGAGATCGTGAAATGCCTCCGGTGCTTTACCTGTATGGCGGAGCGTGCAGCTACTTCCACGAGGAGATGTACGGTCAATCCGGTGATCGGAAGGGAGATTGAGGGAGACGAGATCCAGCCCGCCCCAGTGAAGAAAAAAGTCCTTGTGGCAGGCGGCGGCCCCGGTGGGCTGTATGCGGCGTATACGGCTGCGAGACGGGGACATCAGGTGATCCTCTGTGAGAAGGAAGAGAAGCTGGGTGGTATCTTAAAGAGTGAGCAGGCGCTGCCCTTTAAACATGAAATGTATGAGCTGTCCGGGACTTACGAGCTTCTGGCAAGAAAGGCGGGCGTTGAGATCCGGACTTCTGTGGAAGTGACGCCGGAGTATGTGGAGAAGGAAGCACCGGACGCGCTCATCATCGCAGTGGGCTCCAGTCCTCTGCGTCCGCCGATCCCGGGACTGGACAGAGAAAATGTGGTCGTGGTGAACGACTACTATCTCGAGAAAGATAAGGTGAGCGACAACGTGGTGGTATTCGGCGGCGGTCTTGCCGGGTGCGAGTGCGCGATCCACCTGGGGATGGAAGGAAAACACGTTGAGCTTGTGGAGATGAGGGATACACTTGCGCCGGACGCCAATGTGCGCCACCGCCCGCTGCTCTTAAAAGAAGTAGAGAAATACGTAAGCAAGGTGCATACCGGATACCGCGGCATCGAAGTGACGGAGAAAGGAATCCTCTGTGAGACGCCGGAGAAGGAACAGGTGCTGGTGCCGGGAACGACTGTGATTTGTGCGCTGGGACAGCGCCCGAGGACAGACCTGGTGGACAGCTTAAGGGACAGCGCGCCGTATGTCGCCGTGATCGGGGATGCGGGAAGGGTTTCCACGATCACGAACGCGGTATATCAGGGATACCACGCGGCGCTGGATATCTAATGACTTGATGAAAACAGGAGGAAAAAGAAATGTTTCCAAAAGACTTTTTATGGGGCGGTGCGGTCGCCGCAAATCAGTGTGAAGGCGCTTATCAGGAGGACGGGAAAGGTCTGTCGATCCAGGACGTGATGCCGAAGGGGATCAAGGGACCCAGGACTGAGAGACCGACGCCGGATAACCTGAAGCTGGAAGGAATTGATTTTTATTGCAGATACAAAGAGGATATCGCCATGTTCGCGGAGATGGGGTTCAAGGTGTTCCGGACTTCCATTGCATGGAGCAGGATCTTCCCCAACGGGGACGAGGAGGAACCCAACGAGGCAGGGCTTCAGTTCTATGACGATCTGTTTGACGAGTGCCTGAAGTACGGGATCCAGCCCCTGGTCACGCTCTCCCATTATGAGACGCCGCTCCATCTGGCGGAAGCCTATGATGGATGGCTGGACAGACGGCTGATCGGATTCTATGAGAGATATGTGAGGACAATCTTCACCCGCTATAAAGGTAAGGTAAAATACTGGCTCACATTCAACGAGATCAATTCGATCCTGAATTCTCCGTTTATGAGCGGCGGGATCAATACTCCGAAGGAGGAGCTGACGGATTCCCAGCTTTATCAGGCGATACACCATGAACTGGTGGCGAGCGCTCTTGCCACAAAGATCGGACATGAGATCGATCCGGAGTTCCGGATCGGGTGCATGATCCTGAGTATGCCCATCTATCCCCTGACGCCGGATCCGAGGGACGTGATCCGTGCCATGGAGGAGGAACACAAGAACTCTGTCTTCACGGACGTGCATGTGCGGGGAGAATACCCGGGATATATCAAACGCTATTTCAGGGAGAAGGGGATCGCCCTTGATATCACGGAAGAGGACCGAGAGATCCTGAAAAATACGGTGGATTTTATCTCTTTCAGCTATTATGTCAGCGTGTGCGCGACGGCGGATGAGTCAAAGAATATCCGGGGCGAGGGAAATCTCTTAGGCGGCGTGCCGAACCCGACGCTCAAGGCAAGCGAGTGGGGATGGCAGATCGACCCCAGAGGGCTGCGATATGTCCTCAATCAGCTCTGGGATAAATACCAGAAGCCGCTCTTCATCGTGGAGAACGGTCTGGGCGCGGCGGATACTCTTGTGCCGGACGGGAAGGGCGGCTATACGGTGGAGGACGACTACCGGATCGAGTATATGCGGGACCATCTGCTCCAGGTGGAGGAAGCAATCGAGGACGGAGTGGACGTGATGGGATATACTTCCTGGGGATGCATCGACCTTGTCAGCGCGTCCACGGCGGAGATGAGAAAGCGCTACGGCTTTATCTATGTGGACCGGAATAATGACGGGACCGGGACACTTGAAAGATACAGAAAAAAGAGCTTTTACTGGTATAAGGACGTGATCGCGTCGAACGGGGGATCCCTTCACGAGACGAAAGGCGGGATGTGAAATGAAATATTTATGCATTGATGTGGGAGGCACCTATACCAAATATGCGGTCATGAATGAGGAGTGCGATTTTTACCTCAAAGACAAGGTCCCCACGGTTTATGATACGCTGGAGGATTTCGTTGACATGCTTGCAGGGATCTGGCAGAAAAACCAGGCTCTGATGCAGGAAAAAGGGGAGGAACTCTCCGGGATCGCGCTGAGTTCCGCCGGGGTGATCGACAGCGAGACCGGTTTTATGTATAACGGAGGCTCCCTGACCACGATCTCCAATATCAATATCGTGGAGATCCTGGAGAAGCGTTGCGGCGTTCCGGTGACCGTGGAGAACGATGCAAAATGCGCGGCTCTTGCGGAAGTATGGCGGGGCGCCCTGAAAGGCTGCAGAAATGCAGCGGCGGTGATCTGCGGGACCGCAGTGGGCGGCGCGGTGATCTGCAACGGGAAAGTGGTGCGCGGGAAGCGGTTCATGGCGGGAGAATTCAGTTATGTGCTGACGGAGAGCAGCGACCCCATGAACCCGGATCATACACTGGCGCAGACGGGGGGGGTTCCTGCCCTGATCCGGATGGTGGCGGAGAAAAAGCAGATCCCGGAGGAAGAACTTGACGGGGAAAAAGTTTTTTCCATGGCAAACTGCGGGGATCAGGAGGCGCTGGAGTGCATCCGGAATTATGCAGGACGGATCGCGGTACAGATCAATAATTATCAGTATATCTTTGACCCGGACCGGATCGCGGTGGGCGGCGGGATCAGCGCACAGCCCCTTTTCATCCAGATGATCAAAGAGGAACTGAAGAAGATGAACAGCATTTACCCCTATGTGATGCCGATCCCGGAAGTGGTCCCCTGCCGCTTCTTTAATGACTCCAACCTGATCGGTGCGCTTTACGTGCATCTGAAGTCCAGGGAAGAGAAGATCAGCCTTGAGAAGGTGGAAGAACTGATGGGGCTGGTTGGAGACCGGAGAGAAGGACGGTATCTCAGGGAGATGCTGATGGGGAGGTAAGCAGGAGAAAAGAAGCAGAAATATCCTTCAGGGAACAGGTCAGAGAACGGAACTGTTCCCTGGGGGATGTTTTTTGTCTGGAGTAAAAAGGGAACTTCTTGAATTTGAGAATGGAAAGTGGCAGAGCGTAAAATCTATTGATTTTAAAGTTCACAGGTGCTATGATAACATCACATCAAAATCCCGGACGGATCAGATTTCTTACAGTTTCATAGTCCGGAGCGGAAAACTGTCTTTAGCAGACGGCACATATCTCGATTTTCATGGCGTTTCAGCCGGAGATACCAAATTTTGATGAAAACTTTTATAAATATTGAGTACAGAGGAGGAACTGCCTATGGGAAAAGCAGACATTGCAGTTAAAAACTGGCTGAACGACAGGGAAAGATTCGCAGACCTGTTCAACGGAACGGTATTCGGAGGAAAGCAGGTGGTGCTGCCGGAAGAACTGGAGGATATGGACAGAGAGACGGATATTATCATCACGGACAAAGGTGGGAAGGAACGCGGCGTTCAGCGCTACAGGGACCTTGTGAAACGCTGGAATCATGAGATCCTGCTCGCTGTTCTTGCATGCGAGATTCAGGATAAGACCCATTACGCCATGCCGGTGCGGAATATGCTCCAGGACAGTCTTACATATACGGATCAGATCCGAAGCCTGTGGAGAAAACGCGGATATGGGAGAAACTCTTCAAACGCGAAAGGTCAGAAGAAAAAGGAGAATGGACAGGGGATGACAAGACATCTGAGTGCGGAAGAGTATCTGTCCCGGTTCCGAAAAGAAGACAGGATCTATCCGGTGATCACGCTGGTGTTTTACTATGATGTGAAGAAGTGGGACGGAGCAGTGGAGCTTTATGACATGTTCCGGCTTGACGCTTCGATGAAGAAGGAAATCTTGATAAAGGATTATCTTCTGAACTATAAGATCAATCTGCTGGATGCGGGTAATGTGGAAGATGTGAGCTGGTTCCGGACGGATTTACAACAGGTGTTCGGCATGTTAAAATACAGAGGAGAGAAAGAAAAACTGCAGAGATATATGCAGGAGAACCGAGACTATTTCGGACAGGTCGATGTGGAGACGTATCAGGCTCTGGGCGCGTTTCTGCATTCAGGGAAGAAATTAAAAGAGGTTGTGGATTCCGGGGAGGAGGAACAGATTGATATGTGTAAGGCGTTGGATGATATTTATGCGGATGGTGTAAAGGATGGCGAAAAGGCCGGAAGGACTCAGGAAAAACTTATTATTATCACGAGGATGATAAAAGAAGGAATGTCTGCTTCGGTGATCAGGAAGTGCACTGAGGCGACGGATCAGGAGATCGAGCAGGCTAGGAATGAGATGAAAAGTAAGTAATAGATGAAAAAGGAGGCTGAATACCTCCTTTTTCAGATGCTTATCCGGCAGGTAAAACAGATGGAAGGAAATGGGCAGGATGAAAGTAAAGGCTGTGGAGATCGCAAGAACGCTGGGATTATCGAAAGCTACAGTATCACTGGCATTGAACGGAAAACCCGGGGTCAGCGAGGAGACCCGGAAAGCGGTCTTGGAGTGCAGGGAGCGTATGGAGAATCAGGATCCTTATATTGTGAAACGAAAACGTGAAGAAAAAGGAATCCTGATCAAGCTGGTTTTTGCGAATAAGGGACTGTTTTCGAAAGATCAGGAAGTGGATCTGTGGACGGATGTGAAGAGAGTTTTTGACAGCATGGCAAAGGCGGAAGGGTATACGCTGGGAATTACATATTTCGATATGAAACTGGATTCTAAAGAGGAGCTGGAGGAAGAATGTAATTCTGAACTGGTGGAGGGAGTTATCCTGTTCGGTACAGAATTGTGCCCTGAGGATGCAGTGAAGTTCGAAGGGATACATAAACCGCTGGTGGTATATGACTGCGATATGCATTGTGGAAGATTCCCCTGTGTGGTTGTCAATAACAGAGATGGAATCAGACGTGCAGTACAGTATCTGGTTTCACATCAGATCCGTGATATCCAATATCTGGCAATTTCAGGGAAAATGTACAATCTGAATGAGCGGAGAAGAGGGTTTCGGGAAATGCTTGAGGAATTTGTGATCCCGGATGGGGAAGAGCGTATCATCTATCTGGGAGCCAGTATCGAGGAGATTTATGAGCGGATGAAGCAGTATATTCAGAAAAACCCGCTTCCGCAGGCGTTTATCATGGAGAGCTATCATGTTTCTATCGGTGTGATGAGAGCACTTCGGGAGGCAGGGATACGGATACCGGAAGATATCAGCCTGATCGGGATCGATGAACTTCCCAGCTATGCCACCGGGGAATACGAACTGACATCGATAAAGGTCCCTCATTCTGAAAGGGCCTGGTGGGTGATGACTGCTCTGATGAAGGAGATACGGGAAAGAGAAAAGACAAAAGCTAATATAGCTGTAAACTGCCAGTTGATAGAAGGGAAAACTGTGAAACTACAATAAGGGACCAACAAAAGAGTGAGCTGTTTTATTGTCATGAAAAGACAGTAGAACAGCTCTGTTTTTATGTCTGAAACAGTTTCTGTACAGGTAAATTATAATGGGTTTAATTAGTTTAAAAAAGTATATAAAAATGAATTATTCAGCGTTTTTATACTGATAAATTTATATAAATAAACGAAAATAAATTTTATAATAGAATAAAATAAACTCTTGCGTTAATATATGTTTAAAGAAACAGAAGGGAGGAGGGAGCGGGATATGGACAGGTTTGGAATCCCGGAAGAAGACTGGGAAAGACTTCAGAGCGAACATGTTCAATGGCAGGAGGACCTGAGAGGGCTGGACGTGATACCGCTGTGGAAGAAAGGAACGCCGGGATTTAAGAGAGAATATGGGCAGGAGGAACCAAAACTCTGTATAATTCCTTCGGAAGATCAGAAAAAAGGGACTGTGCTTGTGTGTGCAGGAGGCGGATTTCAGGCAGCAGTCCTTGACTATCGATGTATGCCGTATTCGATCTGGGAAATGCTGGATGATGTTCAGCGCGCAGTGCGTATCCTTCGCCTGCGGGGAAAGAAACGGATCGCACTCTGTGGCTTTTCAGCGGGAGGTCATCTTGCAGCCATGGCGGCGACTCTGTATCGGAATGCAAATCTCTATGAAGGGGATGAGGCAGATCAAATCAAAGAAACACCTCCGTTTTTCATGTGGATGACGGGGGAAGATGAGGTGATCCACAAAGAGGACTTTTTCGAGATGGCAGAAGCCCTGGATCGGGTAAAAGTTCCCTGTGAACTGCATTTGTTTCCAAGAGGGATCCACGGCATCGGGCTGGCGGACGGTTCATCGAAATTTGGAAAGGCAGATCAGCATTCTGCCCGCTGGCTGGAACTATCCTGCGAATGGCTGGAAAATACAGGGTTTGATCAAAGGGAGGAGTTTTGATGATTCGGGAGATCGAGAGGAAGCAGTGTCTGGAGAATTCATTTCCTTTCGCGTCAGTAAAGGGAAAACTGGGATTTGAGGAAAGCGGTTATGTGGAAGAAGAATATTTTTTCAAAGGTACGGCAGATGTATATGAGGAAACCGGACTCCATGAAAAGAAAACGATACATATAAATAATCCGTATGTAAACCGGATGCTGCTTAGAAGACCTGAAAACATGGAAAAGTTCAGCGGTGATATTGTGGTAGAAATTTTAAACGCTACTGCCGGATTTGATATCGACAGAATGTGGGTATTGTGCGGGACACAGCTTATGCGCAGCGGAGCTGTTTACGTAGGAATTACCAGCAAACCGGATATGCTTGACAGTCTGCGCCTCTTTGACAGCGACCGGTATCAGGAACTGAATTGGGACATTTCTTATAAACGAGAGAAAACATATTATGAATCGGCGGACAAACTGGTCAGACCAAAGCACGAAGACAGAGAGACCGGGCTGTTCTGGGATATGCTCCGGGATATGGCAAAGATATTGAAAGAGGATGACAGACTGTTGTCGACCGGAAAGAAAAGATATCTGTATCTTGCCGGATGGTCCCAGTCAGCAAATTATATGTCCACGTATATCAGGTATTTTCATGAGCAGGATCAGATATTTGACGGATATCTTTCTGCTGGTAATATCCATAATTTTGTTACGCCTCTGCATCAGGGGGGAATCGGAAAACCGATGGATCCTTCTCTCACAATGATCGACCGGATCAATGTTCCCTATATCGCCGTGCAGACAGAGAGTGAAAATGCAGATTTTGGAGGATATGAATGCAGACAGGAAGACAGTGACGGTCCTGAGAGAAAGTACCGTATCTACGAACTGGCAGGTGCAACTCATGACACAAAGTTTACTCTGCTGGACTATTATGATAAGGATGAGAAAATGCGGACTGCAGGGCTGACGCCCCAATATGGAGGGGATGGACTGGAGCCAAACGATTATCCGTCGCAGTATCTCATGAGAGGAATCTGTAAATATCTGTTTGACTGGGTCAGAAAAGGTATCCTGCCTCCTGATGCAGAGCGGATACAGACAGATGAGAAAGGGAAAAACATCAAGGATAAATATGGAAATGTGGTCGGAGGCGTGCGGCTGCCGCTGCTGGATGTTCCGGTATGTACCTATTTCCCTTCAAGTATTGTCAGTATGGAGGCTGGAAATAAAATGGTCAACCCGCTGTTCGGACATGTGGAGTTCTTTACAGAAGAGAAGCTGAAAGAACTGTACGGCTCTCTGGATGAATACAGAAAAAAGTTTGAATCTGGGTAAAAAGGTTATATATGGATTTGGAGATCTGGGAGGAAATTTCCTGGCGATCTTTATAGGCGCATTTATTATGATCTACCTGACTAATACGATCGGACTAAATGCCGGGATCATAGGAACGCTGATGCTGGTTGCAAGGATCTTTGACGGGGTTACGGATGTGATCTTTGGATCGATCATGGATCACACTCATACTAAATTCGGAAAGGCAAGACCGTGGATGCTGGGCTCAGCTTTTCTGTGCGCAATCGGAATCGCTGCGATCTATGCGATGCCGGAAGGGATTGGAGCGACCGCGCAGTATGCATATTTCTTTATTGTCTATGTGCTGACAAATGCGTTTTTCTATACGGCAAATAATATTTCTTATTCTGCTCTTTCCGCTCTGATCACGAAAAATTCTGAAGAGCGTGTGCAGCTCGGAACAGCAAGGTATGTCTGCTCTACGATCGCAATGATGGTGATCCTGAGTGTATCCGTCCCGCTGGTGACATATTTCGGAGGCGGCACGGCTGGCTGGAGAACTGTGGCTCTGATCTATGCGGCAGTCTTTCTGATCCTGAACCTGATCTGTGTACTGGGGCTTAAGGAACTTCCGGAAGATGACTATGAAACTAAAGACGGCAAGAGAGAAGGCGATGTCTCCATGCTGGGGGTTTTCAGTACTGCACAGAATATATGCTGTATGATCGGACTGATGGCGACACCGGTCTTTGTGAAAAAATTTGGAATGTACAAGGCAGTTACTACGCTGACTGCTGTCGGCATCCTGCCTGCGCTTCTATTCGCAGGGGCGGCGTATTCCAGCAGATTTGCAGTTCTTATCCCTGCGACCGCATTGCTCGGACTTTTCATGGGGCCGATCATGGGAACGCTGAGTGCAACGGTTGCTGATATCGGAACTTACCTGAATCTTACAAAGAAGGTGCATGTAGAGGGCTCGCTTTTCTCCTGTTCTTCAATCGGGATCAAGGTAGGAAGCGGAGTCGGCGGAGCAATGGTAGGCTGGATCCTGGAACTGTCCGGATTTGACGGAATGGCGGCAGTGCAGCCGGATTCTGCAATCTTTGCAATGCGGGTTACATTCGCAGTAATGCCGGTTCTTGTGTTTATCGTTGTATGTCTGTGTTTTAAAGGACTCAACATGAAGGCAGCCATTGAAAATGCAAAAGCGGAAAAATAACAGAAAGAAACAGAGGATAGGAAGAAAGAACAATGTGGAAATACAGCTATAAAGTACCAGAGAATAAAAAAATCCGTCTGATCATACATACAGACTGCAAAAATGAGGCGGATGACCAGTATGCGCTGGCACATCATCTGATGACGCCCCGATTTGAAGTTGAGGGGATCGTTGCGGGACATTTCTGTGGAAACCCGAGACAGTATAAAGAATATGGAACAGCCAGAGCAAGCTTTGATGAGATTGAGAAAGTTCTGGAGCTTATGGGCATCAGAGGAAAATATCCTGTCCTGCTGGGCGCAGAGAAAGCACTGGAAGGAGAGGAACGGCCGGAGGATTCAGAGGGGGCCAGATTTATAATACGCCAGGCGATGAAGGAAGATGACAGACCCCTCTATATCGCATGCCAGGGGGCGGTGACGGACATTGCGTCCGCTCTGCTCCTGGAACCGGAAATCGCGCGGAAAATAGTCGTGATCTGGGTGGGAGGAGGCGCTTATCCGGAAGGAGGATTTGAGTTCAATCTTGCTATGGATATCCATGCGGCGAATGTCCTGTTTTCATCCCAGGCGGAGGTATGGCAGATCTCTATGGACGTCTATAAGATGTTTGCCGTATCCCTTACGGATCTTCAGCTTAAAGTAAAACCCTGTGGAGAAATAGGAGAGTATCTTTTCTGGGAACTTACAGAGGTTAATGAAATGGCGGCAAAAGACAACAGGGTGTGGCCACACGGAGAGATATGGGGCCTGGGGGATCAGGCTTCGATCGCTGTGCTGATGGAGGAACTGGAGAGAAAAAGCTATGACCTGATCCCGGCCCCACGTGTGGCGGAGGATATGACTTATCAGCACGGGATACAGAACAGAAAGATCCGGGTTTACCGGACGGCAGATGTGCGGCTGACACTGGAGGATTTTTTTGCAAAGCTTGCAGTCAATTATGGGAGGAGGTGAAACTAATCACCTCCTTAAAAAATTGTCTGGTCTCGGAAACTAAAATTCCTTGAATTTCCTGACTTTTCTCAAATCAAAATTAATAGTTTCACCCCTAT
>CALWFV010000040.1 GCA_944377745.1 uncultured Mediterraneibacter sp.
GATAAGAACCTCTTTTCTCATTGTTTTTAGTATATCTTATTAGCCACTTCTGTTACAACTTTATTATAGCACTTCAAGCCTTGTCAACCTGCCGGAGGATACACTGGAGGTGTTCAATAGCCTTAACGGTGGAAGTCGTGTGTTCTGCAAGCTGTTATCAGCTTGCCAGTGAAAGTCTGGTCAAGGTAATCGCCAGTGAGCCTTGTAGCGAGTCTACAGTGCCTTTGGGCGACCAATTGTGCTGAAGCGAGGTATGCCTGTGAAAAGGTAAAGAATGCAATCAGAATAATTACTTGCAGAAGATCAGCCTATGAGGGTCTGGAGCAAAAAGCAGAGAAATTAAATCCGCTCATAAGAGGATGGAGAAACTGCTTTCAGCATGGAAACTCAACAAAACGGTTTAAACAGCTTGATGAATACGTGTGGATGAAGCTATGGAGACGGGGATATTACAGGCAAAAACAGAAGAAATACAGAGAGTATGTGCTGTATGGATTTCGAAAGTGGTATGCAACCAGTGGAATGAGTACTTTTATTATCTAAATAAGAAAAGATATATGGCAGTCTTTTGAATGCTGTAGGAAGAAGATTATCGGAAAGCCGTGTGAGGGAGAACCTCATGCACGGTTTGAGGTGGCAGGCGATGGAAACGGAAACTACCGCGCCATCGCTTGACCCTACCGGCAAGTTATGCCCTTCGGTTTGCGGCCGGATTTGAAGGGATACGCATGGTCCTTTCCGGTATGAGCAGTATGGAACAGATGGAGGATAATCTGAGCTTTATGAAAGACTTCAGGCCTCTCGATCAGCAGGAACCGGATGCAATCGATAGAGTGCGTGATATTTTCAATTTTATCGTAACAGGAATATCCAGAGGGGATCTCAGGAATGGAAATGAGGATATCATACTTTAAAAAGAGGCGGAAGAAGAGATCCGGGGCACAACAGAAGAATATCCTTATGATGGGGCCAGGATTCCCTCTTATTATACGGGAATGGTCAGCAACATCTCTGAAGAAGAGTTTAAGGCTTTGACAGGGAAATCAATCCCGTACGATGGGTACGGCAATGACCTGACTCTGGATGATACGCCGGCGCAGATCTATTATGCAAAAAGTTCTATTGCAAGATTTGTCTGGAAAAGACTCTCAAGGAAAATAAAAAAGAAAGAGGCTTCCGGCAGATGATGGAGGGAATCCTTCTGATGATAAATGGACATCTGAGCAAAGGACTTGGTCAGACATCAAAGGAATATTTCAAAACCAGGAAACAGAACGGGCTGTACCGGAAGAAGCTGAAAAACCGAAATAAGAGTGTTAAGTGAAAGAGATGCATTATGGTGTCAGCAGCAAATACAGATAAGGGAAAGTATCAGCAGTTATGTGTTAAAACTGATAAAAGGAGCTGTTGCAAAACAGATGAATAATCTATGGAGCAACGGCTTCTCTTATTCTGTCAGGAAGTAATGGCACTTCTCTTCCTTTTATGTTAAAATGATGTTCAGGACATTTACGGAGGAAGAAAGACATGAATAACAAAAGCGGACATGTGATCAGGATCATACTTGGAGCATATCTCGCCTATCTCGGCGTGCGGATCCTGATACAGGTGATAAAGACGGAACCGAGCAACAGCGAGATCATGGGAGTGCTTTCGGTTCTCTTCATCATTATCGGAGCAGGATACGCAATTTTTTCGATCAGGAATTTTATAAAAGCGTACAAAAGTGAGAATGCTAAGAACTCCGGTATTGATGAGACACAGGAGTTAAATATCCCTGAGAATATGGGAAATATCAGGAAAGCGGATCCGGAGCAGACAGCAGACAAGAATGAGAAGAGACCAGTTGCTATGCAGCAGGTAGGACCGGCTGAAAACATATCTGCGGCGGATACAGGGAAAGAATAGTGAGGTGATGTGGTGATGCGAGTTGGTATGGGATATGATGTTCACAGGCTGACAGTGGGGAGAAAACTGATCATGGGAGGCGTTGAGATCCCTTTTGAAAAAGGGCTTCTGGGACATTCGGATGCGGATGTGCTCGTTCATGCGGTGATGGACGCTCTCCTTGGAGCGGCAGCGATGGGTGACATCGGAAAACATTTTCCGGATACGGATCCGGAGTATGAAGGCGTTTCCAGTATACAGCTTCTGGAGCATGTGGGCAGGCTCCTGGAGGAAAACGGATATATGATCGAGAACATTGACGCCACGATCATAGCGCAGCGCCCGAAAATGAGACCTTATATCGATCAGATGAGAGAAAATATGGCGAAGGCACTGGGGATCGAGACGGATCAGGTCAGCGTGAAGGCGACGACAGAAGAGGGGCTGGGCTTTACAGGAACCGGCGAAGGGATTTCATCCCATGCCATCTGTGCGATCGAGAAGTTTACGAATTTCAGCAGCGTCGATGTCTCGGCAGAAGGTCCGGCGTGCGGCGGATGCTGCGGACAGATGCGCGGAGAGGAGACGGAATGATCCTCAGAAGACTCAAGCAGGAAGAACATAGCCTGACGAGAAAACTGTGGGAAGAAGTTTTCCCGGAAGATACAAAAGCGTTTCTGGATTACTATTATTTTATCAAGACGAAGGAGAACCGGATCTATGTGATCGAGGAGGACGGCGGGATCCGGTCCATGCTTCAGCTCAATCCCTACAGGATCCGGATCGAAGCGGAGGAGTTCCCTTCAGAGTATATCATTGCGGTTTCCACTCAGAAGGAATACCGGAGCCGGGGATATATGGGAAAACTTCTGAGGACGTCCCTTGAGGAGATGTATAACGATAAGATTCCCTTTACATTTCTGATGCCGGCGGCAGCGGAAATCTACACTCCTTATGATTTCCGGTATATCTACAGCCAGAGAAGCGGTGTGATCGATCTGACCGGGAAGAATGGAGACGATAGCGATACGGCGTCTGGCGCGGCGGATAGTCCAGAAGTGTCGGAAAGGGATGCCGCGATCTTTGACGCGGAGGAGATGGCTCAGTTCTTTAACCGGGATTTCGCAGACAGATGGCAGGTCGCGGCAGTGAGAGACGAAGCATATTACCGGACGATGATCCTGGAGCAGCAGAGCGAACACGGAGGGGTGAGACTGCTGTTCAGCGGGGATAATCTGATCGGCATGTTTGCCTATGCGGCGGAGGACGGTATGGAGATCCGCGAGCCTCTGATCCTTCCGGGCTGGGAGAAGTGCTTTGAACAGTCTGCCGCAGGACTTGCCGGGGACAGATATGAGAAAATAAAGGTGTATGGATATCCGGATGCCGGAAAAGGGGCGGAGAAACCGCTGATCATGGCAAGGATCGTCCATCTTCCTGCACTTCTTTCAGCACTTTCTGTTCCGTCAGAGGAAAGCCTGGACTGCTCCTTTGCTGTGCTCGATCCGATCCTGCATCAGAACAGCAGGATTTGGAGACTGAGGAGCCTGCCCGGAGAAGAAACGGTTTCAGTGAGTGAGACAGAGGACTCCGAAGGAGTGATCCCTGTGGCCGAACTCGTGGAGTTCCTTTTCGGGAGGCGAACGGCAGATGAGATCCGGGAAAATGAAGATGTGATCATTACGGACCGGTTGAAAGGAGAGCTGGGGAAGATCAGGAAACTGGACAGAGTGTTCCTGAATGAAGTGGTGTGACATTTCTACTTATGAGGAGGGTAAGCAGATGAGAACGATGAAAAGCAATTTGAAAAAGGCAAAAAGAAGAGCGGGAGCGGCGGCTTTGATCTGTGTCCTGGCAGCGTACCTGCTGACAGGCTGTATCCAGAGTTTTGATGCAGAGGCATATGTAAAGGCCTGCCTCGATGCACTCTATATGGGCGACTACGAAGAGTATGCCGATCAGATAGGAGTCAGTGTGGAAGAGGCGCGCAGCGATATAGAAGGGCAGCTCGATGATTCTCTGGAATCAGCATTTGTGGGAGATACAGTGACTTCAGAAGAAGATAAGCAGGCATATAAAGATATTGTGGTCGAAATCTATAAGCTGGCGAAATATGAAGTGGTCGGCAGTGAGGAGAAAGACGGAGATTATGTTGTTACAATTTCTGTTCAGCCGTGTAATGTCTTTGAGGATCTGGATGAGGGATTCACTGCCATGATCACGGAGGCCGTAAATGACGGGGGCTTTGATGAGAGCCAGACGATCGCCTATCTGAACCAGTATCTGGAGCAGAAAATGAATGAGAATGAATACGGAGAACCCACGGAGATCCAGGTCAATGTGACCGGGGATGAGAACAATGTGTATACGATTCCAGAAGAGGATCTCACGAATATCGAAGGGACTCTGTTCCCGGGAGCCGTATAAATGAAATGCTGAGCCGTGAAAGGGGATGGAAAGCAGTCCAGAACGAGATTCCGGGACCGGAAACGGTTGACAAACCGGGAAAAGTTTCATAATATATGGTATATATTTGAAAAGAAAAAGGCACAGAACGGAAGAGTAGCTGATCTGAAACTCACAGAGAGGGAATGCCACCGGCTGAAAGCATTCCTGTGCAGAGGATCTGTGAAGTGCATCCGGGAGCCGATCCTGTGAAAAGAGTAGCAGGGTACGTCTGGCATACGTTACATGCATTGAGTGAAAGAAGAGATTCTTTTATTAGAGTGGAACCGCGGAAAACTTCGTCTCTAAACCAGAGGCGGAGTTTTTTGTGCGATAAGCCCGGAGGGCGGCCGCATGAATGGGCAAGCTTGCTTGCTCATCCATGCGGACATCCGCTTAGCGCGGACCGAAGCGGAGCGGAGACCAGCGAACAGCAATGCCGTGAGCTGGCGATATGATTTGTAAGGAGAGACAGTGATGGGTATTATATCTTACATCAGAGAAGAAATCCAGGTGATCCGGGAGAGGGATCCCGCGATCAAGTCCAATCTGGAAGTGTTTCTCTACCCCAGTTTTAAAGTGATCCTGAGATACAGGCTGGCTCATAAGCTGTATCTGAAAAAGCACTATTTTCTAGCCAGATGGATCTCCCAGAGGGCGGCGAGGAAGACCGGGATCGAAATTCATCCCGGAGCGACCATCGGGAGAGGTCTTTTCATCGACCATGGGAGCGGGGTGATCATCGGTGAGACTACGGTCATTGGAGACAACGTGACACTGTATCAGGGGGTTACCCTGGGAGGAACGGGGAAAGAAAAAGGGAAGCGGCATCCTACGCTGAAGGATAACGTTATGGTCAGCGCAGGAGCAAAAATCCTTGGCTCCTTTACCATTGGTGAAAACTCTAAGATCGGAGCAGGGTCCGTTGTGCTGGAAGAGGTACCGCCGAACTGTACCGTGGTGGGAGTACCGGGCAGGATCGTCAGGATGGGGAGCAGAAAAGTGCCGAGAACAGACATGGATCAGGTTCATCTTCCGGATCCGGTACTCAATGACATACGGAATCTGCAGGAAGAGAATCAGAGGCTTCACAACGAGCTGAAGCACATGATAAAATATATGAAATGCTTCGAGAAAGAAGGCTATGAATGTCCGGGTGCAGAAGAAGGCGCCGGGAAAGCAGAAGAATCAGGAGGAGAACAGCGATGAAGATCTACAATACAATGTCAAAGAGCAAGGAAGATTTTATCCCTCTGGAGGAGGGAAAGGTAAAGATGTATGTCTGCGGACCGACCGTGTACAATTACATCCATATCGGGAACGCAAGGCCGATGATCGTATTTGATACGGTCAGGAGATATTTTGAATACAAGGGCTACGATGTAAATTTTGTCTCCAACTTTACCGATGTGGATGACAAGATCATCAAGAAGGCAAATGAAGAGGGCGTTACGGCGGACGAGATCTCAAAGAGATATATCGCCGAGTGCAAAAAAGACATGGAGGGAATGAACATCGAACCCGCCACGAAGAACCCCCTTGCCACAGAGGAAATCGGCGGTATGATCGACATGATCAGCACCCTGATCGAAAAGGGATATGCCTATGAGAAAAACGGCACCGTCTATTACAGGACAAGAAAGTTTGCAGATTACGGGAAACTTTCCCACAAAAATCTGGACGATCTTCAGTCCGGGGGAAGAGCGCTTCTCGTGACCGGTGAGGATGAGAAAGAGGATCCGCTGGACTTCGTTCTCTGGAAGCCGAAAAAGGAGGGAGAGCCGGCATGGCAGTCCCCGTGGGGAGAAGGACGTCCGGGGTGGCATATCGAGTGCTCGGAGATGTCTAAGAAATATCTCGGCGAGCAGATCGATATCCATGCGGGCGGCGAGGACCTGATCTTCCCGCATCATGAGAATGAGATTGCGCAGAGTGAGGCGGCAAACGGAAAACCGTTCGCAAAGTACTGGATGCACAACGGATTTCTGAATATTGACAACAGAAAGATGTCGAAGTCTCTCGGAAATTTCTTCACCGTTCGTGAGATCAGTGAGAAATACGATCTTCAGGTACTCCGTTTCTTTATGCTCAGCGCTCATTACAGGAGCCCGCTGAACTTCAGCGCGGAGCTGATGGAGGCGGCAGGGAACGGTCTTGACAGGATCGTGACTGCTGCGGGCAACCTGAAGTTCCTTATGGAAAATGCAGGTGCGGAGAAGATGACAGAGGCGGAAGAAGAACTTTTCGCTCAGACCGACCGGTTCAAAGAGAATTTTGAAAAGGCAATGGACGATGACTTTAACACAGCCGACGCCATTGCAGCCATTTTTGATTTTGTGAAATTTATCAATACCAACACGGACGGAAACAGTTCAAAGGAATATCTCGAAAAGCTCCATGACCGGCTTGTCACGCTTGCGGATGTCCTGGGGATCATCGTGGACCGGGAAGAAGAGATGCTGGATGAGGAGATCGAAGCTCTGATCGAGGAACGTCAGGCTGCGAGAAAGAATCGTGATTTCGCAAGAGCGGATCAGATCAGAGCGGATCTCCTTGCGAAGGGGATCGTCCTTGAAGACACAAGAGAAGGTGTAAAATGGAGAAGAGCATAGAATACGGATTCGAACATTATATACAGCTCATTCCTGGGGTGGAGGAGATCAGCGCGAAGGACTGTTCTCCTCTGGTCCTTGCCTATATCGGGGACTGCGTGTTCGACTTGATCATAAAGACCATGGTAGTGGGACAGGGAAACAGACCGGTCCATAAACTCCATGAGGAGACGAGCAGATATGTACAGGCATCGGCGCAGTCATTTATGATGCGCTCCATGCAGGAGCATCTGACTCCGGAGGAACATGGGGTATATCGGAGAGGGAGGAATTCCCGGTCCGTAACACCGGCAAAGAATCAGTCGATCACGGATTACCGGAGAGCGACAGGCTTTGAGGCTCTGGTCGGTTATCTCTATCTGAACCACGAATATGAGCGGCTTACAGAACTGGTGACGATCGGGCTGAAAAGCATGGATGAGGGAACGGAGCAGAAGGAGTAAGGAAAATGCAGGAAAAGAAAGCAACAGAAGAATTCAATAAGAGCAGCCATACCCTGGTCATAGAAGGACGCAATGCTGTGATCGAGGCGTTTCGCTCCGGGCGGACCATAGACAAACTGTTCGTCCTGGATGGGTGTCAGGACGGGCCGGTCAGGACTATTGTAAGAGAAGCGAGAAAACATGATGTGATCATCAGTTTTGTGGACAAAGAGAGGCTTTCTCATATGTCAGAGACCGGCAGGCATCAGGGCGTGATCGCATTTGCCGCTGCCTATGAATACAGCACTGTGGATGATATGCTGAAACTGGCGGAGGAGAGAGGAGAGGATCCGTTTCTCATCCTTCTGGATAATATCGAGGATCCGCACAATCTGGGGGCGATCATCCGGACAGCGAATATTGCGGGTGCTCACGGTGTTATCATCCCAAAGCGCAGAGCAGCGGGACTGACGGCCACTGTGGCAAAGACGTCCGCAGGAGCGCTGAACTATACTCCGGTGGCGAAAGTCACCAATCTGTCAAAGACAATGGAGGAGCTGAAGGGAAAGGGGCTCTGGTTTGTCTGCGCTGATATGGATGGAGAGTGTATGTATGACCTGAACCTGACCGGACCGATCGGACTGGTCGTGGGAAGTGAAGGGGAAGGCGTGGGACGTCTGGTGAAGGAGAAATGTGACTTTGTCGCCGGCATCCCCATGAGCGGACAGATCACTTCCCTTAACGCTTCTGTTGCGGCGGGAGTTATGGCCTACGAGATTGTGCGTCAGAGAATTGGAAAGAAATAAAAGGCGTGATATGAACAAATATGAGAAGATGACAGATGAACAGCTCATTACGGAACTTCGTTCCGGGAACGGAGAGATCATGGACTTTATCATGGTGAAATATAAATCCATGGTAAGACGCAAGGCGAGGGCAATGTTTCTTCTTGGCGGGGAGAATGAAGATCTGATCCAGGAAGGGATGATCGGCCTGATCAAAGCAGTGAGAGATTACGACGAGGGAATGGGGACGTCCTTTCCCAGTTTTGCGGAACTGTGCGTTTCCCGCCAGATGTACTCTGCCATAGAGGCGTCAAAAAGAAAGAAGCATATACCGCTGAATTCCTATATTTCCCTCTATGATTCGGGTGGGGATGAAGAGGACAGCGTTCCTCTGATCGATACCATCGAGTCGGAGCAGGAGAACGATCCGGAGGCCCTGTATTTCGGCAGAGAGTACACAGAGGCTTTTATCGACCAGCTCAAGGAGAACCTGAGCACCTTTGAGAATCACGTCCTGTATCTGCATCTTATGGGGACGGATTATAAAACGATCGCCGAGCTTCTTGAAAAAAGTCCGAAGTCCATAGATAATGCTCTGCAGCGTATCAGAGGAAAAGCTGAGAAAATGCTGCGGCAGACAGAGTGAACAGCAGGGAAGCGGAGTACAGTACGCGCTTTTACATATGAAAAGGAGAAGACTTATGAAGAAAGTAAATTATCTGATCGCTTTGATCATATTCGCACTTACTATGCTGCTCATCAACGGCAGCGGAATCCTGATCTCCATGATGGCAGCCATAGGTGGGCTGATGTTCCGGGGGCCAAATGGTCTGACAGACGCATATAATTATCTGATGGATAACCTGAATCTGTATTCCGCACTGACCTATATTCCGCTGTTTGTTCTGTTTGGACTCTGGTACTATTTTGCGGTGACAGAAAAAGAGGGGATAAAACAGTCTGCGGCAAGAATCAGACAAAACATTTCCCCGGCGTCGATCCTGTGGATGGTGATCGCTGCATTCGCACTGCAGCATTTTATCACGATAATCATGACGGTGATCAACGCTGCGGCCCCCCGCCTTATGGAGGAATACAGTGAGATGGTGGAAACTTCGGGACTGGCAGAATATTCGGTCATGTGGGCGCTGAGCACGCTGATTCTCCCTCCTCTGACAGAGGAGACGATCTTTCGTGGGCTGATCCTGAGATATCTCAGGCGCGCGGGAGCCTGTTTTATTGTGGCAAACCTGATCCAGGCAGTGCTGTTCGGGATCTTCCATATGAATCTGGTACAGGGAATCTACACGGCGTTCTTGGGATTTATCCTCGGATATTTTGCAAAGCGGTACAATACACTGGCGGCACCCATGCTGCTCCATGCGCTTTTTAATTTGTTCGGGACGGTTGTGGTGGACTTGGAGAATGCCTTTCTTCCGGATTCTGTGCTGACAGCGCTCGTGCTTCTTAGCATTCCGCTTTTGATCTTTGTTTTTCTTATGATCCATTTCCGGGTGGGGGAGAAGAGAAGACAGTCACAAATCGGTCAGGAGGAAGAGGTATGAGATTTGTGATACAGAGAACAAAAAAGGCGGATGTTAAAGTGAAGGGGGAGACCGTTGGAAGAATCGGAAAGGGCTTTCTTGTGCTGATCGGAGTTTCCCGGGAGGATACGAAGGAGACGGCAGACAGGATGATAAAGAAAATGCTGGGGCTGCGTATCTTTGAAGATGAGAACGGAAAGACCAATCTCTCCCTGGATTCTGTGGGCGGAAGTCTTCTGCTGGTGTCCCAGTTTACCCTGTACGCAAACTGTAAAAAAGGAAACCGTCCCAGCTTTATCGAAGCCGGCGAACCGGAGAAGGCGGAGAGGCTCTACGAATATATTATTTCAGAGTGCAGAAAATCCGGGACCGAGGTACAGACAGGGCGGTTTGGGGCAGAGATGGAAGTGAGCCTTGTGAATGACGGGCCGTTTACGATCATTCTGGATTCGGCAAATCTGTAGGATTCAATAAGTTTCTGCGGTTCTGATTCGTGGGAAAAATCTTTTGCTGGGGACTGAGTTCCCCAGTTTTTTATATCGTGCGAAAAAGCTGAGAAGGATTGACGTACAGAAAACTGTACGTAAGGAGGGAAACGATATGTTGGCAGTAAACTATACGACACTTAGAGAAAATATGAAGAAGTGTCTGGATAGGGTAACAGATGATTACGAAACTATGATTGTTACAAGAAAAAATAATAAAAACGTGGTCATTGTTTCTGAAGATTCGTACAACAATATGATGGAAAACCTGCACCTTGTCGGGAGCAAGGCCAACTATGACTGGCTGATGGAATCAAAAATGCAGCTTGAACAGGGAATGGCCCAGAAGCACGATCTTGACGAGGTAGATGACAATGAATAAGGTATTTACTGAGAACGGATGGCAAGACTATGTGTACTGGCAGACTGAAGACAGAAAGACGCTGAAAAAAATCAAGCGTCTGCTCGACGATATTTCAAGGAACGGAAATAGTGGCATTGGAAAACCAGAACCCTTAGTTGGAAATCTATCTGGATTTTGGAGCAGGAGAATCAATGATACGGATAGACTTGTATATAAAATAGACGAAGGCAACATTTATGTACTGTCTTGTAGATATCATTATAGTAAATAATGCACATCGGACGCCGACACATAATTTTATTCTGTTAGATATAGAAAAAACCCCGTAAACACGGGGTTTTTTCAAGTGAGATAATGTTCCGAGTCAAAGCTGTCTAGGGGACTTGAACCCCCGACCTCCGCCTTACCAAGGCGACGCGCTACCGACTGCGCCAAGACAGCTTATTCTTTGAGATGCGTTATTCATCAGACGCAAGATTTAATATACACCAGACGGAACGGATTGTCAAGAGAAAGATGCCACGTTTTTAGACAGTTGTCTCCCGGTGACTTCATCTGTGTTATACTGAATAGTATGGTATAGTGGTGTGACCCGAAGCAGGCCAGGAAGGAAACACATGATAAAAGGAAAAAAAGATTTATGGAAACTGAGGGACCAGCTGGAACTGCTTACGGATTCTATCAGAGAGATCGAGGGAAAGAATCTTCCATATTTTTATCGATGTTTTGACACGATGAAAAATAATATTGAGATATTCTTTCATGTCGGGTGCGATGATATCGCGCTTTTGCTTCCTCTCCTGGAAAGGGACTGGGAGGCTTCCCACACGAAGCTGATCGGTGTCCAGTATTATGATCCCCATGAAAAACACCCGGACGCGGATCCGAAGCTTTGCTTCTGTTTTGTCTGGATGATTTCAGAGATAGAAAAGTTTTTTGACGGCAGGCTTAACAGCCTGTAGCAGACGAGAGGAGTTGATAATATGCCGTCATTTTTAGAAGATATCTCCGCTTTTTACGGGACTGGAGAGAAGAATGCCGCCGGACAGACTCTGGAGGAGTTTCTGGAAACCTATGACCCGTATCGTTATAAAAATCCATGCTGCACGACGGATGCGGTAGTGTTCTCGGCCGGGAAAGAACTGTACCCGGATCTTGACGGACTGAAGGTCCTTCTTGTGCGCCGGAGTAATCATCCAAGCATCGGGTACTGGGCTCTTCCCGGAGGATTCGTGAATCTGAGAGAGAATCTGGAGGACACAGCCAGGCGGGAGCTGGAGGAAGAGACCGGGGTGAGCGGGATTGCGGTGGAACAGTTCGCCTGTTATGGGGATTACGACAGAGACCCCCGGGCAAGAGTGATCACAACTGCTTATATGGCCCTCGTTGACGAAGACCAGATCACGGTACAGGCAGGAGACGATGCTGCGGATGCGGCGTGGTGTACCGTATCTCTGGAGGAGACGGGAAAGAAAACAGAGGACGGCTGGTTTTTTGTTGATTACAGGATCATGCTCGCTAATGATGAGAAGGGCATATACACCACTGCGGCTGTCAGAAAGAAAGAACGTACCGGACTGATCCGGGAGAAAAAATATGAGGTCGCTGAACGGGGGATAACTGCAGTGGACCACGCGGCGATTATCGTGCAGGCGATGGAGATACTCAGGAGCCGGCTCAGGCATGTTAAATAGCGGAAGAAGGCAGGAAGAACGGACAGAATTTCTTCATTTCTGCAGTGAATCTTCTCTTCACACCGCCCTTGTGGTGAGTAACATTTTATGGTAAGATAATTGGCATAAATGTTTTAGACTATGAGGAGGATTTTATGGAGAACGAAACTGTTTCAAAGAATTTTATAGAACTGGAAATAGATAAAGACCTTGCAGAGGGAGTATATGATCATGTGTGCACCCGGTTCCCGCCAGAGCCCAACGGTTATCTTCATATCGGGCATGCCAAGTCTATCCTTCTGAATTACGGGCTGGCTCAGGAATATGGCGGAACCTTCCATATGAGATTTGATGATACAAATCCAACTAAGGAGAAGATGGAATTTGTGGATTCCATCCTGGAAGATATCAGATGGCTGGGGGCTGACTGGAAAGATCACCTTTATTTTGCATCAGACTATTTTGATCAGATGTATGAGTGCGCTCTGAAACTGATCCGCAAGGGAAAGGCGTTTGTCTGTGATCTGTCGCCGGAGGAGATGCGTGAATACCGGGGAACGCTTACGGAACCGGGAAAGGAAAGCCCGTACCGGAACAGGTCTGTTGAAGAAAATCTCAGGCTGTTCGAGGAGATGAAGGAAGGAAAATATAAGGACGGGGAGAAAGTCCTTCGTGCGAAGATCGATATGGCATCTCCGAATATCAATATGCGTGATCCGATCATCTACCGTGTCGCTCATATGACTCATCACAACACCGGAGACAAATGGTGTATCTATCCGATGTATGATTTTGCTCATCCCATCGAGGACGCGATCGAGGGAATCACCCATTCAATCTGTACGCTTGAGTTTGAGGATCACAGACCGCTCTACGACTGGGTGGTGAGAGAGTGTGAATTTGAGAATCCGCCGAGACAGATCGAGTTTGCAAAGCTGTATCTGACGAATGTAGTGACTGGAAAACGCTATATCAAAAAACTGGTAGAGGAAAAGATCGTTGACGGCTGGGATGATCCGAGACTGGTTTCTATCGCGGCGCTCAGAAGAAGGGGATTTACTCCGGAGTCGATCAAGATGTTTATCGATATGTGCGGCGTGTCCAAGAGCCAGAGCTCAGTGGACTATGCAATGCTCGAGTACTGTATCCGGGAAGACCTCAAAATGAAGAAATCCCGTATGATGGCTGTGCTGGATCCGATCAAACTTGTCATCGACAATTACCCGGAGGGCCAGGTGGAGTATCTGGATGTGGCGAACAATCTGGAAAATGAAGAGCTGGGGGCGCGTAAGGTCCCGTTCTGCCGGGAACTTTATATCGAGCGGGATGACTTCATGGAAGAGCCTCCGAAGAAATATTTCCGGCTCTTCCCTGGAAATGAAGTCCGTCTGATGCACGCATATTTTGTGAAATGCGAGAGCTTCGTGAAAGACGAGAACGGCAGAGTCACTGAAGTTCACTGCACCTATGATCCGGAGACGAAAGCCGGAAGCGGATTCACCGGAAGGAAAGTGAAAGGAACAATCCACTGGGTGCCTGCACCATTTGCTCAGAAGGCGGAGGTAAGACTGTACGAAAATCTGATTGACGAAGAGAAAGGTGTATATAACAAGGAAGACGGATCCCTGAACCTGAATCCCAATTCCCTTACAGTGATCGCCGATGCGGTGGTCGAGCCCAGCTTCGAGGGAGTCGGGGCATATGACAGTTTCCAGTTTGTGAGGAACGGATACTTCTGTATTGATGCGAAAGACTCTACGCCGGAGCACCTTGTATTCAATCGTATCGTATCGCTGAAAAGTTCGTTCAAACTGCCGAAGAAATAGAATTATAATGCTATGTATGAACTGACCATCAGTCTCGATCCGGGATCAAAGATCCCGCTTTATGAACAGATTTACGACTATATCAAACAGGAGATACAGAGTGGACGGATTCAGAGCGGGGACCGTCTGCCTTCTACCCGTGCGCTCTGCCGCCATCTGGAAGTGAGCCGGAGCACGGTGGAACTCGCGTACGAACAGCTTCTGTCGGAAGGGTATGTGGAGGCGGTCCCATACCGGGGATACTTTGTTGCGCAGCTGGAGGGGCTGTGTCATCTGGACAAAAACGGGGCAGAAGTCCACTGTGAATGCCAGAAGGTTCCGGAAGAGAAATATGAGTATGATTTTACGCCAAACGGAGTGGACCTGAAAAGTTTTCCGTATAATACGTGGAGAAGGCTCTCAAAAGAATGCCTTTCGGATGACCGGGCGGAACTGTTTCGTCTGGGAGATCCACAGGGAGAGTATGGTCTTCGGAATGCAATCTGCAATTATCTGCACCAGGCCAGAGGAGTGAACTGCCGCCCTGAGCAGGTGATTGTGGGAGCGGGGAGCGACTATCTTCTGATGCTTTTGACTATGATCATGGGAAACCGTCACAAGGTGGCGCTGGAGAACCCCACATACAGACAGGCATACAGACTTTTTAAGCATCTCTCCTATGTGGTGTGCACGGTGGATATGGATAAGAGGGGAATGATGGTGGACCAGCTTACCGCATCCGGCGCGAATATTGCGTTTGTCATGCCGTCCCATCAGTATCCTCTGGGGATCGTCATGCCGATCCGGCGCCGGATGGAGCTGCTGAACTGGGCGTACGAGAAAGAAGAGAGATATATCATAGAGGACGACTACGACAGTGAGTTTCGATATAAGGGGAAGCCGATCCCGGCTCTTCAGGGATATGATAGCAGAGGAAAGGTGATATATAAAGGTACCTTTTCAAAATCCATCGCCCCGGCGATTCGCCTAGGCTACATGGTCCTTCCGGACCGTCTGCTTGAGGAATACCGCAGGAAATGTTTCTATCTGAGCTCCACAGTCTCACGGGTGGATCAGCTTATCCTTCAGAAATTCATAGAAGAAGGTTTTTTTGAGCGTCATCTCAATAAGACACGGGCTCTGTACAAAGGGAGGCATGACGTACTTCTGGGATGCCTGAAAGAAATGAATGTGGGTTTTTCTGTTTCAGGGGAAAATGCGGGGGTACATCTTCTTCTACATTTTGACAGAGGATTTTCGGAGGAGAAACTGATCCGACAGGCGGCTGTGGAGGGTGTCAAAGTATACGGACTTTCAGAATATTTCGTGGAAGATGACAGAGGAAAAGAAGAGAAGGAGGCAGTGATCCTGCTAGGCTATGCGAACATGGGCGAGGAGAACATAAAAGAGGCGGCAGATCGTCTGGAAAAAGCCTGGGGAAGGGAGAAGCAAAAGGAGAATTGAAAAGAAAAAGGGATGCGTTTCGCATCCCCTCTGCATGTTCTGCTGATCAGTTTTGTGCTTTGTCTGTACTGCCGGAATCTTTTACAGCCGCTTCTTCATCGGAAGCGGAAGGATTTCCTTCTCTGTTCAATGATACGTACTCCCTGTCTGAAGCAGGTTTTAAGTCTACATCCAGATCAAAATCTTCATCCTCGGTAAATACATCATCTTCGGTGTTTTCTCCGGTGCTGCCTTTGCAGAAGTATGCGATCACCAGACCGACAGCGGTTCCTGCTGCTGCGAGGAGAAAGAACCATTTCAGAAATTTCTTCAAGATAAATATCTCCTTTCTTTCAGTTGATGTTTCCCCGGTATAGAAAAGAGGAAAGTCCTGAGATGATTTTTATTGTAATACTTTTTTTCTGTAAATACAATACCTGAACAATAAGAGGAAAATAATATTTTACATGGCCGGGAAATTATAGTATAATTCTAACGGCGGCATTTTATGCATCGGATCATTCCGGTGTTTGTAAGAGCGCCTGCAAATATTTTTGAAGCACGATACGCAGGAGGGTTTGAAATGGTAAAAGCAGTAGTAGGTGCAAACTGGGGCGATGAGGGAAAGGGCAAGATCACAGACATGCTTGGAAAAGAGTCCGATATTATCGTCCGTTTTCAGGGCGGCGCAAACGCAGGTCACACGATCGTGAATGATTATGGAAAATTTGCGCTTCACACACTGCCGTCCGGCGTGTTTTACAGCCATACGACAAGTGTGATAGGAAACGGCGTGGCGCTGGACATCCCGGTACTCATCAGGGAGATCCAGTCAATCGTTGACCGCGGAGTTCCGGCTCCTAAGATCCTTGTTTCCGACAGGGCTCAGATGGTGATGTCTTACCATAAGAATTTTGACGCTTATGAGGAGGAGAGGCTGGGAGGAAAGTCTTTTGGTTCCACAAAATCCGGGATCGCTCCGTTCTATTCTGATAAATACGCGAAGATCGGATTCCAGGTAAGCGAACTTTTTGACGATGATCTCCTCAGGGAGAAAGTTGTGCGCGTCGCAGAGCAGAAGAATGTGCTCCTTGAGCATCTGTACCACAAACCATTGATCGATCCTGACGAGTTATATAAAGAGCTGATCAGCTACAAAGAGATGATCGCTCCATATGTATGTGATGTTTCTCTGTTCCTTCACAATGCGCTGAAGGAAGGAAAGACGATCCTGCTTGAGGGCCAGCTGGGGTCACTGAAAGATCCTGATCACGGGATCTATCCGATGGTAACGTCTTCTTCTACGCTGGCGGCATACGGCGCGATCGGAGCGGGAATCCCGCCCTATGAGATCAGGCAGATCATCACAGTATGCAAGGCTTATTCCAGCGCGGTCGGAGCCGGAGCGTTTGTGAGCGAGATCTTTGGAGAAGAGGCGGACGAACTGAGAAAGCGCGGCGGAGACGGAGGAGAGTTCGGTGCGACGACAGGACGTCCGAGAAGAATGGGATGGTTCGACTGTGTGGCGTCAAAATACGGATGCCGCATGCAGGGGACAACGGACGTCGCGTTCACTGTGCTCGACGTGCTGGGATATCTCGATGAGATCCCGGTATGCGTGGGATATGAGATAGACGGCAAAGTGACGACAGATTTCCCGGTCACTCATCTTCTGGAGAAGGCAAAACCCGTGCTTAAGAAGCTTCCGGGATGGAAGTCAGATATCCGCGGGATCAGGAAATACGAAGACCTTCCGGAAAACTGCCGGAAATATATTGAGTTCATCGAGGAACAGATCGGCTATCCGATCACGATGATCAGCAACGGGCCGGGCAGGGATGATATCATCTACCGCAATAAATAATTCTGAACAGATCATTGTGACAATCGTAAAAAGGATCAAAAATGCAGAGCATTTTTGATCCTTTTTCTAATATGATCTTTATATGATCCTCACGCAGATTTTATATAGGAGGAATATAATAATGAAAAAAATGAAACCGGAAAGTTATATTTTCGGAGCGGGAGAAATATAATATAAAGCTGGGTTTTGATAAGGAAGGAGGTATTTTATGCGTCAGAACAGCAACGGGAAAGCCAGAGACATAATAACGATGGAAGAATACCTGAAAAAGAGACAAGCGATGAAACGTCAGGAAGAAAGCGAAGCGGAGACAAGTATGATCCCTGTGGATGCCATGAAACTTGCGGAGATATTATTTGTCTGAAGCGTCATTGTCTCTGTCGTGTTCTTTCACGAGGCGGGCGATAAGGATATATCCGTAGAGGAGCACCGGGATCAGGATTGTTGCCGCCACGGAGGCTGCGAGGAGTCCAGAAGCTGCCGGTGATTCCATAAGGGCAAATATAAGCGTGCATGCATAGAGCGCCACAAGCAGAAGTGCGCCTGCCAGGGCAAGGATACGTTTTATCTTTTTCATGATCACAGTTCCTTTCTGTTTCAGCGAATTTTGGTTTGTTACTGACCGTACTGGGGTGGTTACAGTTTATACCTGACCTGAGCGGTCCTACAGAACAGTATACCGAAAATAATGGTTTACGGCAAACAGAAATTGGTATATAATAAAATTCGCGATTGAAACAATATTAGATAAAGGAGCAGTATGAAATGAGTGAAAAAAGTCTGTTGGACCAGTGGCGTGACAGAGCTTATGACAGAACTCTGTCCAAGGATCAGCTGGAAAGATTCTGGGGAACATATTTTAATATTGAGAAAGGAATCTATGAGCAGCTTCTGGAAGATCCGGATGTGGAAGTGAAAGGAACGGTCAAAGAGCTGGCTGAGAAATATGGACAGGATGTCATGACGATGGTAGGCTTCCTGGATGGTATCAATGACAGCCTTAAAGTGCCGAACCCGATCGAGACGATGACGGAGGACACAGAGGTTACACTGATCTTTGACAAGGAAAAGCTTTACAAAAACATGGTCGATGCCAAAGCTGACTGGCTCTACGAGCTGCCTCAGTGGGAGAAGATTTTTGACGAGGAGACAAGAAGACGTCTCTACCTCGAGCAGAAACAGTCCGGTACGATCCGTAAGGGAAAGAAGATCGGAAGGAACGATCCGTGTCCGTGCGGAAGCGGAAAGAAGTACAAAAAGTGCTGCGGAAGAAATGCATAAATGAGATATTATTTTTTGATCGTCGGAGTTTTGAGCGTTCTGTATTATCTGCTGCTTGTGTGTTATTCACGGCGGTTGACCTCAACGTTTGCAGGCTTCTGGCTGATATCGGGCGGCGTACATCTGACATTGGGATGTGCGCCGTTTTCTGACCCTGCATTACGGATCCTGAAATATGCGGTCATTGCGGCGTGGATCGTTTTCGCGGTGGTTGAGATTGTGATATTTTCCAGGATGGTGCCTCAGAAGAAAAAAAGAGCGGATCAGCTTATTATCCTGGGAGCCCAGGTCAGAGGGAGGCGCATCACCAACTCACTGAAAAGGAGACTGGACGCGGCACTTTCTTATCTTGAGACCTATCCGGAGACACAGGTGATCGTATCCGGTGGCCGCGGAAAAGGGGAGGACATTCCAGAGGCAGAGGCAATGGCGCAATACCTGATCGCAAAAGGCGTGGATTCCCACAGGATTATTCGTGAGGACCGGTCTACCTCCACAAGGGAGAACTTCCGGTTCAGCAGGAAGTTCTTTGATGCGGAAAATTCAGTGACAGGGATCGTGACCAATGATTTTCATATCTGCCGGGCAGAGATGATCGCCAGAAGAGAAGGATATCGAAGGATCATAAGAATTCCGGCGTCATCAAATCCGGTGTTTCAGCTCAATTATCTGGTGCGGGAATTTTTTGCGATCCTGGCAATGCTGATGCGGGGGCACAGAGAGTGAGAGAGGCAAATTTCAAGATCGGGGCTTTGGCGGAAAGATAAGTATGAAGGTAAGATACATAAGGAAGAGTCTTTGAAAGGAGAAGGAGGATATCTGGCGCCTTGCCACAATGCCCCAGACCGGGTGGTCGGGAGAACATCCGGACCGGGTCAGATATGAAGATATGAAATAAAAAAGAATAGGATTTCGACAAGACGGGCATAATGATACTGATTCTGTTAAAAGAGGAGGTAACATCATGCCAGAATTAAAATGTACGGTACAGACCTGTGTACACAACAATCAGTTCCTGTGTGCCCTTGACCAGATCCAGGTTGGAGGAGATACCGCGAAAACAGCACAGGAGACATGCTGCGACAGTTTTCAGGAGAGAAAAGAAGGAAGCTACAGCAATGCGATGGAAATGGCTTCTGACTGCGCTTCGGTAGACTGCAAGGCGACAAAATGTATGTATAATGACAACTGTCAGTGCCATGCCGGAAAGATCAGTGTGGAAGGCGGGGACGCGCGCCAGAGCAGTGGTACAGAGTGCGCGACGTTCAAGTGCTGCTGCTGACGGAAAGATTAACATTGATGACAGCAGGAAAGGAGCCGCTGCAAAATAGATGAGTAATCATCTATGGAGCAACGGCTCCTTTTTTTCAACTGCGGCGGGCCAAAGTCCGGGCCTGCCCGAAACCCTGGCGGCCGCATCGATTATCTGATTTGATGATCTGGTGACACCCTCATCACATTCTTACTGCGGGGTGTTCTGATTAGAAGATTTGCTGATAACCGCACCGATCAAGTACAGCACAGGAAACAGCAGGCCGAAGATCATAGAAATCAAACCGGTTGTGACACCGGCAGCAAGACCTATGCTTGAATCTAATCCTGCCACGGCAGCGATGCCATTTACCACCATACTGTTCAGAACGCCGTTGACTATGACCAACACGATGAGGCCGATGGCCAGCTTCTTGCACAGAGCCAGGTTATCTTTTTTCTGGATTCCTAGAATACCGGCACTCAGCTCCAGAGCGGCGGTCAGGATTGAAAGGATGGATGAGATGATTCCCAACGCCCCAAATGCAGCGTTATCAGCGAAAGCGCCCAAAGCAGAAATCACGCTTAAGGCTCCAAAAATGATGAAAAGGATGCTGATTACTTTCAGCAGAGTACTTTTTTGCATAACTAATTCCTCCTGATTTCTATGTACACCTTTTACAGGCGAATATCCTTAAAATGTATTTTTTGATGATTTCAGAGAATACAAAGGCCCATCCCGCACAGAGCAACAAGGACAGAATACACTTACGAATTCAAGGGTATCCTGTTCGATAGCAGAAAAGGACAAAATCATACTGCCCGTCTTTACAAAGCTGTCCTCCTGTTTCATTTCCGTTGTCCCCCTCCTGATTTTTATTTGCTGAATATCATTTATCAGCACGATTTTCCATATATGTTAGTAATATACGGCATGATATATTATACACAGAAGAAAAGATAAAGACAATAATTTTTCTTTCACATTCGGATAGCCTTTATTCTGTTGACGAGTCCCCGGTTGGGGCGTTATAATCATATAGTCTGCATTAAGAACTCCGCTGAGTCCACACTGCATCCTGTGATTCCGGAATCTGCCAGGGCCGCAGGTGCTTTTAAGGGAGGCGAGGAGTGTGTACTCGGGCGGAAATGCACGTGTATTTACGAGAAAATACTACAGAAAAGGAGTGGGGAATATGCCGATTCGGGTACAGAATGATCTTCCGGTGAAAGAGATACTGGAACAGGAAAATATATTTGTGATGGATGAATACCGTGCCGCGCATCAGGACATCCGCCCGATCAGCATCGGGCTTTTGAACCTGATGCCCCTCAAAGAGGATACGGAACTGCAGATCCTGCGTTCTCTGTCCAATACGCCGCTTCAGGTGGACGTGACTTTCGTCCGCATGACAAGCCATGTGTCAAAAAATACATCCACCAGCCACATTTACAAGTTCTATGAGGCGTTTGAAAGTATCAGGAACAAAAAGTTTGACGGATTCATCATCACGGGGGCTCCGGTGGAACTGATGCTGTTTGAGGAGGTGGACTACTGGGAAGAGTTAAAGAAGATCATGGAGTGGACAAAAACTAACGTAACTTCCACGCTGCATCTGTGCTGGGGAGCACAGGCAGGGATCTACTACCATTTCGGTATTGACAAAGTGAAACTGCCGAAGAAACTCTCCGGAATCTACAGGCACCGCGTGAGAAACCGTAAGATCCCTCTGGTGAGAGGATTTGATGATGTATTCATGGCGCCCCATTCCAGATATACGGAGATACCGCAGGACCGTCTGGAGGCGGATGAGAGGATCACGATCCTTGCGGATTCTCTTCAGGCGGGCGTATTTCTCTGTATGGCAAAGGAAGGAAGACAGATCTTTGTCATGGGACATCCGGAGTATGACAGGATGACCCTGGATTCGGAATATAAGAGGGATATGGGCAAAGGGTTGAACCCCCAGATTCCGCTGAACTATTACCCGGACGATGATCCGGAGAACAAGCCGGTGCTTACGTGGAGATCCCATGCGAACAATCTCTATACAAACTGGCTGAATTACTACGTATATCAGGTGACGCCGTACGACCTTTACGGGACGCCGTCTTTTTGTGGATAAAAATGCCGTAAAACTGCGTAAATATGCTGTTTTAAGATGTTCGTATTTGTATCAGAAAGTGGGTATTTGGCATAAACTGGCATAATTTAGCATAGCTTGGCGCCAAAATGGTGTATTATATTATTAAAGGAAAGTTCATGCGATATTATTATCAATATAGAAATGTTATTTGTGCCAAAGAATATAAGTACATTCTGGATAAATTTCAGGGCAGAGATTCAGATGAGACCGGACAGAATTGTGATCGAAATGAAAAGAAAAAGGGACAGAGTGCCAAAAGCAGGAGAGAGGAGTTATTTATTCCTCTCTCCCATTATGTAGCGAGAGAGATAAAAAGGGCAGGGGCTTCAGGCGGGAATTTCTGCGCAAAATCCAATCTGTGTGAACCGTGGAAAAAGAAAACTTTAACAGATGATTTGCCTGTGATATAATGGGACAAAACTATCATTAAGAGTCAAATAATGGAGGAAAAGGGACAATGAAGAAAAAGTACTTCAAATTATGCACTGCTGCATGCCTGGCGGCGCTCACGGCATCATCCCTGTCCGGCTGCGGGATTGTAATCCCACGCAGAGGAGCGGAGGAAAGCGGGCAGCAGGCGGAAAAAGCTGCTGAGTCGACTCTGGATGGGGATTATCAGGAGTCAGCTTTTACCCAGGCGGATGTGAACAGCGACACGGTTCAGTGGATGTGCAGTGCATACGCCATATACACCCAGTATAACCACAAGGCGCTCGGCTACATTGGCGGGATCACCCAGGAGGACCGGGAGTATGATGTCCCGGCAGTCAAAGTGGCCCTGGAGGACGGATGGGGCATCCGCGGGCGGGCGGATGTGGAAGAAACTATTGAGGACCTGATGCTGGAGGGGCACCGCCAGACTTACCGCGAACTGATTGCACAGATGGAAAAGGATGGCATACTGGAGCTTTCAGAGGAGGAAGCGGCAGCGCATTACCCCGAAGAGGAGGAAGGGCGCTACGAGGCGGCATATCAGGCGTATCAGCATTTTGGAGAAAGCGGGATTGACGGGTGGGATTACTCGCGGGCGCTCCAGATCCTTGGAGACTGTTATCAGTGCGGTTATATCAGCCTGGAAGAATGTCTTGATCTGTCGCTACCCATTGCGCAGCAGTATCAGTCTACATACGCTGACTGGGATGAGGCTGCCATGAGCTATCTTTTCGGATATCAGTTCTGGCAGGGGGCGGGCAGCGGGTATGATACAGTTGAGGTGAAATCCCGCTGGGATATCTTTGAAGAGTTAAAGAGTATGGAAAACGGCCCTTATACGGTGCCTTATGACACCGAGCTTACAAGCAGCTGGGACGATGTGATGGAGAGGAAGCAGCAGGAACAGGAGGAAGACGCAGAAGAAGGATACAGTATTCTGCAAAACGGGGAACTCATGACGGTGAAGATCAAGGCGCCGGAAGGTTTCGAGGAGAGCAGCTATTCGGACGAGGAGACAAGGGTCTATTCCAAAATACGGACGGATGACACTTACGGCAGTCTGAGTTTGACATACCGGCTGAAGGAGAACACGCAGGAAACGATTGAACTGGAAGAGAGCAGAATCCAGGTTGCGCTCCAGGTATTTGAGGACAATTCCGAATATACGGATGTGGAAATAAGCGGATTGGAACAGAGGCAGGTCGGGGATCTGACCGTATATTACTATACGCGTTCTTTCAAATACAGGACACTTGAGGAAAGGGATTATGATGCTTGGGCGGCGATTGACGGGCAACGCCTTGTTGTATGCAAGATAGAAGAGTCTGTGGGCGAAGACGGTGAACTGGAATACGGAGGAGACGGTTCTGTGCTGGACCTGGCATTTTCCAACATCAAAGAATAAGTAAGCGTGGCGGAGACGGCATTTTCTCTCTGGTCTGCTACGAAGAGCCTTTTTATGAGGGGACTTTACCCGTGGACAGGGCAGATGCTTCCGTTTTTATACAGGAAAAGAGGAGGAGATCTGAAATGGACATACATTTTTCAGATATGGTGAACAACATTCAGCCCGGTATTTTCGGCGCTCTGAATGAGAAAAAAGAAGAACTGCTCCGGGCGGGCAGAAAAGTATATAATCTATCTGTGGGGACGCCGGATTTTAAACCTGCGCCTCATGTGATGAAGGCGATGCAGGAAGCCTGCGGGAAAGCAGAGAATTACAAATATTCCCTTGCGGACCTTCCGGAACTTCTGGAAGCAGTGCAGTACCGCTACGAGAAACGGTTCGGCGTGCATGTGGAGACGGATGAGATCATGTCTGTCTACGGATCCCAGGAAGCGATGGCGCATATCGGGCTGACGCTCTGTAATCCCGGAGATCTGATCCTTGTGCCGAATCCGGGGTATCCCATGTTCGAGATGAGCGGGATCATGGCTCATGCCGAGATCGGATATTATACGATCGAGGAGAAGAACGGATATCTTCCGGATCTGGACAGCATTCCGGAGGAAACACGGAAAAGAGCGAAATATATGATCGTATCTTATCCATTGAACCCGGTCTGTGTCTGCGCACCGGATGATTTTTATGAAAAACGGATCCGTTTTGCGAAAGAAAACAATATCGTGATCCTTCACGACAATGCTTATTCGGATATCACTTTTACAGAAAAGCCGGGAAGATCCTTCCTGTCCTTTGAGGGAGCAAAAGACGTCGGCGTGGAATTCTACTCCCTGTCAAAGTCTTATAATCTGACCGGGGCAAGGATTTCTTTTGTTGTCGGAAATAAGGAGATCATCAGCAAGTTCCGGCTTCTCCGGTCCCAGATTGACTACGGCATTTTTTATCCGGTACAGTATGCTGCCATCGCGGCACTGACAGGGCCGGACGATTTTATCGAGGAGCAGAGAAGGGAATATGGTGCCCGCAACCGGGCGCTGTGCGGTGGCCTGCGCAGGATCGGATGGGACGTGCCTGACAGCCAGGGGACCATGTTCGTCTGGGCGAAAATCCCGGAAGGATATGAATCATCTGCTGATTTCTGTATGAAACTGATGGAGCGGACCGGCGTGATCGTGACTCCGGGCAGCGCCTTTGGGAGCAATGGCGAAGGTTATGTCAGGATGGCTCTGGTGGTGGATGAAAAGATGATCAGCGAGATTATTCATGTACTGGATGAGTCCGGGATTTTCCGGAAGTGAGCGGATTCCGCCGGCGGCAGACGGAGTGCAAAGCACGGAACAATCCGCAGGCATCGTAGTTGGGGGCTTTTGACCCCAACGCAGAAAATAATTGTAAGAGAGGGGTTACATATGGATTACAAGGAAGTGATCAAAAACGCAAGGGGAAATATCGGATCTTACTGCAGAGCCTGTCTGGTCTGCAACGGTGCTGCCTGTGGAAGCACCATGCCGGGACCTGGAGCAAAAGGAACCGGGAAGCTTGCCATACGAAACTATGAGAAGTGGCAGGAGATACGTATCAATATGGATACGATCTATGAGCAGAAAACGATCAGCACACAGACGGAACTGTTCGGGAAAACATTTTCTTATCCGTTTTTTGCCGGACCTGTGGGAGCCGTGAAGCTTCATTACGGGGAGAAGTATTCAGATCAGGAGTACAATGAGATCCTCCTGCGGGGGTGCGCGGAGAAAGGGATCGCCGCTTTTACCGGGGACGGTACAGACTACAACGTGATGATCGAGGCGACGGACGCTATCGGAAAGCTGGGAGGAATGGGGATCCCCACAGTAAAGCCCTGGGATATGGATACGATCCGTGAGAAGATGGAACTTGTGAAGAAGTCGGGCGCTTTCGCCGTCGCAATGGACATTGACGCGGCAGGGCTTCCCTTCCTCCAGAATCTGAACCCGCCTGCCGGGAACAAATCCGTGGAGGAACTCCGTGAGATCGTGAAGATGGCGGAGATCCCATTTATCCTGAAGGGAATCATGACCCCGCGGGGAGCGGAGAAAGCGATGGAAGCCGGTTTGCAGGGGATCGTCGTGTCCAATCACGGAGGACGTGTCCTGGATCAGTGCCCGGCGCCGGCGGAAGTGCTCCCTTCCATCGCAAAGGTGGCAAAGGGACAGATAAAGGTGTTTGTGGACGGCGGGATCCGTACCGGAACGGATGTGTTCAAGGCGCTCGCACTGGGAGCGGACGCAGTCCTTATCGCCAGACCTTTTGTGACAGCAGTCTATGGCGGACAGGAAGAAGGCGTGGCGGCTTATGTGGACAAGATCGGCGCGGAACTGAGAGACACCATGATGATGTGCGGGGCGTCTTCCGTGGATGAGATCACGGATGAGATGATATGGAAGGAGCAGACAGTATGAACAGGATCGCAAAGTTTGAAAAAGTAAGCCTGGAGCAGTTCAGGGAAGGATGGACGGATACGTTTGGTCCGGCGGATGAGGGTGTGATCGAGGGGATCTATGCACAGATCCGTCTTCCCAGAAGGGCAACTGTGGGAAGCGCGGGGTATGATTTCTTTGCTCCGGCAGATTTTACTCTGGCACCGGGAGAAACTGTAAAGATCCCGACCGGCATCCGGGTATGGATGGAACCGGAGTGGGTACTGAAATGCTATCCAAGGAGCGGACTCGGGTTCAAATACAGACTCCAGCTCAACAATACGGTAGGGATCATTGACAGCGATTATTATTATTCTGACAATGAAGGCCATATCTTTGCCAAGCTGACGAACGATACAAACGAAGGCAAGACCGTGGAGATCAGCGCAGGTTCCGGCTTCATGCAGGGAATCTTTGTGGAGTACGGGATCACAGTGGATGATGATGCAGTGGAGATCCGCAACGGAGGCTTTGGAAGTACAACAAAATAGGCGCCTTACAAAAATGTAAGAGGATTTAAGAAAAACGTAAGGAAATAATATGGAAGAATACAGATGCGTTTTTTATACTGTAACCAGGAGCGGAGAGGTATGGATCCAGGAAGCGACTGTCAGATAAAATGCGAAAGGCAGGATGATACAGTATGAAATGGATAAAACGGCTGTGTTCTTTCATTTTATTATGCGCTCTGATTGCAGGAGGGATCCTGATGTATCAGGGATACAGAGGCTACCGGGAGGCACTAGCGGAAAAAAGTGTGGAAGAGATGGAGGCGGAAATTGAATCCATTGACAATTACACCACGCTGGATCAGCTTCCACAGACCTATATCGAGGCGGTCCTCGCAGTGGAAGACAAGAGGTTCTACCGGCATCCGGGCATTGATCCTATTGCCATAGGGAGAGCTCTGGTCAATGATATCCGGGCGGGTTCCTATGTGGAGGGCGGAAGTACGATCACGCAGCAGCTTGCGAAAAACCAGTTTTTCACACAGGATAAGAAGCTGGTCCGGAAGATCTCTGAAATGTTTATGGCGTTTCAGATCGAGTCTGTTCTGGACAAGGACAAGATCCTGGAACTCTATGTAAACTCTATTTTCTTCGGAAACGGATACTATTGTGTGGCGGATGCGTCGGAGGGATATTTCGGGAAAAAGCCGTCAGAAATGGATTTTGACGAATGCACTCTTCTCGCAGGGATCCCGAACGCACCCAGCAACTACAATCCTTTTGCCAGCCCGGAACTGGCAAGGCAGCGGCAGGCACAGGTGCTGGATAAGATGAAAAGGGCAGGATATCTGGATTGAAAAAACGGTCGAAATAAAAAACAGGGATATTTCAGGTGTCCGGAATGCATATTTTCGAGGGCGAAAGGGGAACATAACCATAGAACTGTATTGACAGATCATCATGCTTTTGCGGCGGAAAAGGGGAACAGGCTCTATGGTACAGAAAAATGAAAAAAAGATCAGTGCTTCTTTTGAGGAGAATATCACATACATGAATCAGGTCCTTCCGGTCAAGGAAAGTTTTGACATCATCCGGCGGGAGATCGAGATCGGCGGGAAAGAATCTGTGTTCTATTATATTGACGGTTTTATCAAAGATGAGGCAATGCTCAAGATCATGGATTCCTTTCTTTCGGTGACAGAGGAGGATATGCCGGAGGACGCGGAAGGTTTTGCGAAGAAACACGTGCCCTATGTGGAAGTGGACATCCTGGAGGATTTTGACCAGGTGCTGAGAAATGTACTCTCCGGCGCGGCAGTTCTTTTTATTGACGGATATCCGGGGGAGTGCATCTGTATCGACTGCAGGACCTATCCGGCAAGAAGTGTGGATGAGCCGGACAAAGACAAATCCCTTCGCGGTTCCAGGGACGGATTTGTGGAAACCATTGTGTTTAATACAGCTCTGATCCGGCGCAGGATCAGGGATCCCCATCTTGTCATGGAGATGACCGAGGCGGGGCAGGTGTCACGGACGGATATCGCCCTGTGTTATATGAGCGACAGAGTGGATCAGGAACTGCTGAACAATCTGAAAAAACGGATCGAGAGCCTGAACATCGGAGACCTGCGTATGAACCAGCAGAGTCTGGCGGAAGCTCTTTTCAAAAGAAAGTGGTTTAATCCGTTCCCGAAGTTCAAATATACTGAGCGTCCGGATACGGCGGCAGCCTGTGTTCTGGAAGGAAAAGTGATCATCCTGGTGGACAACTCGCCCTCTGCCATGATCCTGCCAACCTCCATACTGGATATGATCGAAGAAGCCAACGACTATTACTTCCCGACACTTACCGGGGTTTATCTGAAGATTACCCGGACATTGATCACCATTGCAACTGTGTTTTTTACTCCGCTGTATCTGCTGTTCATGCAGAACCAGCAATGGCTCCCGGAGGCATTTGAGTTCGTGGCGGTGCGGGACACCGTGAATATCCCGCTGATCTTCCAGTTCCTTCTTCTGGAACTTTCCATCGACGGATTGAGGCTTGCGGCCATGAACACACCGACCATGCTGAGCACGCCCCTCAGTGTGATCGCCGGTATCGTCATGGGAGAGTTTTCTGTTCAGTCCGGGTGGTTTAATTCGGAAGTAATGCTGTACATGGCGTTCGTTGCGGTGGCAAACTATACGCAGCCCAATTTTGAACTTGGCTACGCGCTGAAATTCATGCGCCTGATGCTTCTCATCCTCACGGCGGCTTTCGATCTGTACGGCTTTATCGCCGGGTGTATCCTGGTCCTGTGCTTCCTTATCTTCAACAAGACTCTTTCTGGAAGAAACTATATGAATGTAAAGCTCAATTAATGATCCGTTTTTCTGACGCCTGCAGCAGAATCTGTATAAACTTTGAAATTATTTTGATTAATAGCTGAAAAGATGATATGATAGACAAAGATAGAGTTCGTCACTACTAAGCGGACAAATACAGATCCAGGAGGAATCAGGAAAATGAGAGATTTTGTGATCACAGTAAACAGCACGGTGGATCTTCCACGAGAGTGGCTGGAGGAGCGCCATGTTCCGGTATTCCCGTTAAAATATACGATTGACGGCGAGATATATACAGATATGTACGGTCTGTCGGCAAAAGAATTCTTTAATAAACTGAGGGAAGGGCATATGTCCGTTACCTCCCAGATCAACCCGGAGGAAGCGGTGCAGATGATGGAGCCTTATGTAAAGGAAGGAAAGGACATCCTTCATCTCGGTTTCTCCTCAGGCTTGAGCGGAACGCTGAACAGCATGAGGATCGCAGGTGAGGAACTGTCGGAAAAATATCCGGAGGCGAAGATCATCATCATCGACACGCTCTGCGCCTGCCTGGGTGAGGGACTTCTTCTCTACAAGACGCTTCAGCTCAAAGAGCAGGGGAAGACGATCGATGAGATCGCGGCATGGGCGGAGGAGAATAAACTCCATATCTGTCATGACGTTACAGTGGATGATCTGAACCACCTCCACAGAGGCGGGCGTATATCCAGGACAACGGCAGTCCTGGGGACGCTGGTCCAGATCAAACCGATCATACATATGGACGATGAAGGAAAACTCCAGGTGATCGGAAAGGAACGCGGACGGAAGAAATCTCTGAACAGGATCGTGGACATGGCGGTGGAGCAGTCAAAGGGCTGGGATAACGACATCATCATGATCACGCATGGCGACTGCATCGACGATGCGGAATATGTAGCGAAGCTGGTGCGGGAGAAGATGGGGATTGACAATATCCTTATCAACAATATCGGAACCGTGATCGGAAGCCATACGGGCCCGGGTGTCGTAGCTGTGTTCTGCATGGGGAATAAAAGGTAAACAAAAGTGTTGACACGGGAGAGTGGATGTGGTAGATTAATAGTTGCGTTAAGCAAAAAACAAAGTAGAGTATCCACTCTCACCGCAGCACGATCGGGTGACTGACGGTCTGATATTGATTTGTAAGCTTCCTTTTGTAAGCGGGAAGGCTTTATTGATTGTCGGGTGGATATGATATTCACTCGTTTTTTTGTGTTTTCGCGGGAAAGAACCTGAATGGAAATTCATTTGACGGAGGTATACGACAATTAGCGATTTAATGATTAACGAGCAGATCAGAGACAGAGAAGTTCGTCTGATCAGCCAGGATGGGGAACAGTTAGGAATCATGTCGGCAAGAGAAGCCATGAAGATTGCCATGGAGGCAGAACTTGACCTGGTCAAGATCGCGCCTGGTGCCAAGCCGCCTGTCTGCAAGATCATCGATTACGGCAAGTATAAGTATGAGCAGACACGGAAGGAAAAAGAGGCAAAGAAGAAACAGAGGACGGTTGAGATCAAGGAAGTCCGTCTGTCGCCGAACATTGATACAAACGACCTGAACACGAAAGTGAACAATGCCAGGAAGTTTATCTCAAAGGGAAACAAGGTCAAAGTGACGCTTCGATTCCGCGGGAGGGAGATGGCCCATGTTCAGCAGAGCAGGCATATCCTTGACGATTTTGCTGAACTGCTTTCCGATATCGCGTCGGTCGAGAAGGCACCGAAGCTCGAAGGCAGAAATATGAGCATGGTTTTAACTGAAAAACGTTAAATATGTAATCCGGGATGAATATCCTGAAGGGCAGCACAATAAAGGAGGAAATCATCATGCCAAAAATCAAAACAAATAGAGCGGCTGCAAAGCGCTTCAAAAAAACAGCTACAGGAAAACTGAAAAGAAATAAAGCTTACAAGAGCCATATCTTAACGAAGAAGTCTACAAAGAGGAAGAGAAACCTCAGACAGGCTACGATCACTGACGCAACGAATGTAAAGAACATGAAAAAGGTATTACCTTATCTGTAATATCTGGAAGTTGATGAAGGAGGAGTAAGAAATGGCAAGAATCAAAGGCGGAATGAACGCTAAGAAGAAACATAACAGAACACTGAAACTGGCGAAAGGATACAGAGGCGCACGCTCCAAACAGTACAGAGTTGCAAAACAGTCTGTAATGAGAGCACTCACATCAGCTTACGCAGGAAGAAAACAGCGCAAGCGTCAGATGAGACAGCTCTGGATCGCACGTATCAACGCAGCTGCAAGAATGAACGGACTTTCCTACAGCAAGTTCATGCACGGCCTGAAGCTGGCTAACGTTGATATGAACAGAAAAATGCTTGCTGAGATGGCAGTGAGCGATAAAGAAGGATTTGCTACACTTGCAGCTCTTGCAAAAGAGAAGATCGCGTAGTACAATAAGTCCAGAAGCCCGGTCCCTGTTGGGATTCGGGCATTTCTTTTTTTCAGGGGAGTGTGATAGCATGAGAAACCATGAAGTGACCCGGCGCCAGCCGCTGCTCGGCGAGGATGGGAGGATCACGGAGCCGGGATGGGCGAGGCAGCCTGTATGGGAATATGACAGAGACAGGATCGCCTCGCCGGCATTCCGTATCAAGGAATGGGATTATTATCTGGTGATGAATGAGGACTACGGCGCGGCCTTTACGCTTTCTGACGACGGATATATCGGCCTGCAGTCTGTATCCCTCCTGAATTTTAAGGAGAAATGGGAACACACGGAAACGATCCTGAACGTCCTGCCGATGGGAAAGATGAAGATGCCCTCTACTTCGGAGAGCGGAGTTACAGAATACCGGGATAAAAGGCTCCGGATGGAGTTTCGTGTGGAAGACGGGAAGAGGATGATCTCCTGTGATTTTAAGGACTTCTGGCAGGGAAAACCGTTCTACTGTGAGATCACGCTGGACCAGCCTCCGATGGACTCCATTGCCATGGCAACGCCGTGGAGAAAGAAAAAAGCGTTTTATTATAACCGGAAGATAAACTGTATGCCCGCGGAAGGATATATGGCCTGGGATGAGGAAACATACTGGTTCCATCCGAAAAGAGATTACGGTACGCTGGACTGGGGCAGAGGCGTGTGGACCTACGACAATACATGGTACTGGGGATCAGGAAACGGCACTGTCGGAGGGAAGCCTTTCGGGTTTAATATAGGATATGGTTTTGGAGATACGTCCGCGGCAACGGAGAATGTAATCTTTTACGACGGAAAGGCGCACAAGCTGGATGACGTGACATTCCACATCCCGGAGGGAGACTACATGAGTCCGTGGAAGTTTACCTCCAGCGACGGGCGCTTTGAGATGGATTTCGAGCCTGTTCTGGACAGGGCTGCAAAACTCTCTGCCGGGATTGTCTCGTCTGACCAGCACCAGGTGTTTGGGAAAATGAGCGGCAGAGCAGTACTGGATGACGGAAGGTTTATCGAGTTGAAGGATTTTATGTGCTTTGCAGAGAAAGTACATAACAGGTACTAAAGGAATCCGTGACAATACAGATTCTGGAAGTCGGACATGTGATATTCGTCAAAATGAATAAAATGGGTTGACTTTCAGAGGTCTGCGTGATAAAGTTTTACTAAACCGTTGAAGAAGAGCAAGTAACTTCATGGATCTGCATAACAGAGAGCTGCGGACGGTGGAAACGCGGTATGACGGATATGAGGCGAATGGGCTTTGGAGGGCGAGCTGAACGGCGGAAAGGTTTTTTGATGCATGTAGGCGAGACGGAGAGTAAACTTCGTTAACAAAAGGAGCATATGTTTGTATGCAATGAGTGGATGCAGATGCATCAAGCCGGGTGGCACCGCAGGAGTCTGAATATCAGCTCTTGTCCCTGCAATAGTTCAGTTGTATGGGACAGGAGCTTTTTTTTGTGCGATAAGCTCTGCAAGCGGCTATTTGCAGGGCAATGGGCAGTGAACGGCTTTACCGTGAGCTGCCCTGTGGTATCGCGGGGGCTAGGGGAAGGGAAACTTCCCCTAGCCGATTCCTGATCATGTGTTTCTCCTGTGGAACATCTGATGAAAGAAAGCTTTGTGTCCCGGAAAAGAAAGGAGTAAGAAAATGAGCGAAAAGAAGATCCCTTACAAAATCTACCTGGAAGAGAGCGAGATGCCAAAAGAGTGGTACAATGTCCGCGCCGATATGAAGAACAAACCGGCTCCGCTTTTAAATCCGGCGACATTACAGCCTATGACAGCGGAAGAGCTGGGTGGTGTATTCTGCGAGGAACTGGTAAAGCAGGAACTGGACAATGATAACCGGTATATTGAGATCCCGGAGAAGATCAGGGATTTCTATAAAATGTACCGTCCTGCTCCGCTGGTAAGAGCATACTGCCTGGAAGAGAAGCTTCAGACACCGGCAAAGATCTACTATAAATTTGAAGGAAACAATACGAGCGGAAGCCATAAACTGAACTCTGCCATCGCACAGGCATATTATGCGAAGGAACAGGGACTCAAAGGCGTAACCACAGAAACCGGAGCAGGACAGTGGGGTACTGCGCTTTCTATGGCATGCGCTTATCTTGACCTGGACTGCAAAGTGTTTATGGTAAAATGCTCCTACGAGCAGAAGCCGTTCCGCCGCGAAGTGATGCGGACATACGGAGCAAGTGTGACTCCGTCTCCTTCTGATACAACAGAAGTAGGACGCAAGATTCTTGCAGAGCACCCGGGAACAACGGGAAGTCTCGGATGCGCGATCTCGGAAGCCGTCGAGGTGGCAACGCACACAGAAGGATACAGATATGTACTTGGAAGCGTGCTGAACCAGGTGCTCCTTCATCAGTCCGTGATCGGTGTGGAGACAAAGATCGCCATGGATAAGTATGGCATCAAACCGGATATCATTATCGGATGCGCAGGCGGCGGCTCTAACCTGGGCGGACTGATCTCTCCGTTCATGGGAGAAAAGCTGAGAGGAGAAGCGGACTATCAGTTTATCGCGATTGAGCCGGCTTCCTGCCCGAGCCTGACACGGGGCGTGTTCGCCTATGACTTCTGCGACACCGGCATGGTATGCCCGCTGGCGAAGATGTACACACTGGGCAGCGGCTTTATCCCGTCCGCAAACCATGCAGGAGGGCTCCGCTATCACGGTATGAGTTCAGTGCTTTCACAGCTCTACCATGACGGATACATGGAGGCGCGTTCTGTAGAGCAGACTTCCGTATTTGAGGCGGCAGAGCAGTTTGCGAGAGTGGAAGGGATCCTTCCGGCGCCGGAGAGCAGCCACGCGATCAAGGCTGCCATTGACGAGGCGATGAAGTGCAAGGAAACAGGGGAGGAGAAGACGATCCTCTTCGGCCTGACCGGAACAGGATACTTTGATATGGTTGCCTATGAGAAGTTTAATAACGGAGAGATGACGGATTATATTCCGACAGATGAAGACCTGAAAGCTGGGTTTGACGGAATCCCGAGATTCCCGGGGAATATGGAATAGTCCGGCGGGAAGACAGAAGAAATAAATATCAATAAGATAATGACGCATTGGGGTGCTGTGTAAACAGTGTTCCCCGGTGCGGATGTTACTTTTCACACCCACGCCAGAACCTTGAATAAAATTAACTGGCACTATGCTTTTATGCATCGGTGCCAGT
>CALWFV010000041.1 GCA_944377745.1 uncultured Mediterraneibacter sp.
ATTCCATGACAGATATCCTGGCAATCTCATGACAGCATGACAGGGCGAGATCATGACAACCCAGGAGAGCATTAACAATTGGCTCAAATTTAAAGTTGCCGAATTCATCAATCATAGTAACATAAGAATTCCCATCGCCTCCGTCAATATAAAGCGCACTATTTCCACCATCATAATAGAGTTCATTACTCTCCAATGCTATATCTGCGATACCATTTTCGCCTAACAGATTGCCTTCAAGATCAAAGGTTTTTATATGAACTCCATCTCCGCTATACTCATTGTATGTCAGACTTATTACTTTATCATCGGATAATGCCAGGTCGGTATCATACTCTTCTTCAAATTCTATTATTGTATTTCCTTGATTTTTGTACAGTACCCCGCCATTTACAAGAAGATTCCCATTTCTATATTCTGAAACTGATCCCTTATTCGGATAGTAAATCCCTTGATTTGCATCCACAACCATATTTGTATCCGGAAAATAAGCAACCCCACCTTGACAATAAGCATTACCCGGTGTTGGTGACAGCAAATTTCCGCCACAAACTTCTGCAAATTCTTCTGAAACTGGAATCACTTCATTTCCATACCCGTCTATTACACCCATTTTTTCTGTTTTTTGCTGATAGCCTGTCGCTATTTCCTTAACAAGCATATATCCATTTCCCATCAGATTTCCATAGTATCTACCAGTAATGTCACATATTATTGCTCCCTCCAAATTTAGAGCAATATCTCCATCCCAAATATATTTTCCATTCTTATCTATGCATTCATCTTCCCCCAGACCTTGTGCCAAATTTCCGCCAAACTCTGTTTCTTGAGTAAATTCAACTTTCGCCGATGTTTCACTTTCTTTCGGAAAAACAAATAATCTTTTTCCACTTTGATCAATAGCAACTACTCTTTTTTCTCCATCCACTTCATTTTCTTCTACCGCAATCGCAATATTGTTACAGTAATCTGTACCTGAAACCAATTTCCAGTTCTCTTCTTGCTTCCCATTTTCGTCCATATTTTCTTTTTCATCATTTATAACATCTTTCTGCACTTCGTACTCCGTTTCTTCTCGTGTTTGAGTTTCCGTTATGCTCTCATCATTTTTATTTTTTGTTTCTTTTCCACATGCCACAACCGATATAAAAACTGTAATTAAAAGTATTAAAATCGAAACTCTTTTCACCTTCGTCCCCACCTTTTTTTGTTATGTTTTAAATCTCTTTGTTTCATATAAAATTCCACGCTACTTAAAACACTACTCCCGTTTCACAAATACCGACTGGTTATCTATCCCTTCCTGCGTTAAAATAAGCCGATTTCCACTAAATTCATACTCAAATGTTTGCGCCTCTGTCCAACTATATATATCAATTTCTCCATTATACATTTCATACTTTCCTTCCATTCCATTGCTTAAAACAGTCCCATCTTCATTAAATGACAAACTGTTTCCCGTCTCTTCACCCGATTCATCCACCTGCATCCACCTTCCTAAAATCCGTTTATTATCGGTATGGGTATACAAAAAGATCCCCACAGCGATACAGCAAGCTATCAAAACAAGTACTCCGATTATTTTCCAAGAGGCTTTTGTATTTTTGACATTCCCCCCCGTCCCTGCTATCTCTGAAAGCGGAGTAATTCGTTTTCCGCACTTTCCGCAAAAACGTACATCTCCTACCAGCTTTTCCCCACAGTACGGACAAAATTTCTTTTCTTCCATTTTGTACTTCTCCCTTCAATCCAATAATATTCTGATTTATTTATCTCACTATTTTCATTCCACACGATGTACAAAACTCTTGTCCTTCATCCACTTTACTTCCGCAGACCGGACAAACATTCTTTTGAATTTCCACTTCTTGCTTAGTTTCCGCTATTTTTCCCGTAATCCTTGTCCCGCAGTTTGTGCAGAATATAGTCCCATCTTCTGCGTTTTTTCCGCAATTAGGGCAGATATGTACATTTAACTTTTTTTCTGTCTCTACATTTTTATTTTTAAGCGCATCCTTAACATTAGCTCCACACATACTGCAAAACACTGAACCTGACGATATGACCGCTCCACATTCCGGACATCTTTCAGCCCCTTTTAGCTCATTGACTCTTGCATTACACTGTTCAACCTTTTCTTTACTCTTCATAATCTGTTCTCTCAGACTCTTTAATTGCTCATCAATTGTCTCCGGAAACTTTTGGTACACATATTCCCCCATTTTTTGTAACAATTCTGTCTGCTTTTCTTCCTCTTCTCTTATCAAACTCGACAAACGTACTGTCTCCGACATATCTTTTGTTTTCTTTATCGCGCTTTGCCCCAAGTGTGAAAGTGTTTTGTCCATATTATCTAAAAATGCCATTTTCCGCTCTCCTCATTTGTCTTCTATAAACTGTATAATTTTTCTATTTTTACTAATATTACTTTATCACTCTCTATACTTTATGTCAATTTTAAACATCATTTTGATAATGCAATATCATAAAGATTAGTTTACTATCACCTTCAGAAAGGATAAAAAATGGTATCTGACAGAATTAAACAACTGCGCCTCTCCAATAATATGACGCAGACCGATCTTGCCAAAAAACTGAATATTACCCGCAGCAGTGTCAATGCATGGGAAATGGGGATTTCTACTCCCTCTACAACATATCTGGTTGAACTGGCTCAGCTTTTTCATGTATCGACAGATTATCTTCTCGGCTTATCAGACGGTGTCTCTCTTGATATTTCTAATCTGAGCGAGAAAGAAGTCCAGCTCGTGTATGATCTCGTACGGTATTTTCGTGAAAAAAAATAGTTCTGTATGCATCTCTGTAAAAAAAGATGTATACAGAACTCATTATTTTTCTTTTTCAACTTTCTCAATCCGGCTGTTTTCTCCGCAGAAATTATTCAGACGTTTCCTCCGTAAGATACTTATTCAGGTTTCCAACAGAATACAGCGGATAATTCACCATCCAGTTCTGGTCCCGATAATCCGACATGGATGTTCTGACCGCATATTTTATATTATATTTCTGTACAAATAATCTCAGGCTTTTTGCCTGAAGATTCTCTTCCGCCTTTACCTCGATCGGTACGATCTTATCATCCATCTGAACCAGAAAATCAATTTCAGCCGTTCCCCGTTCTGCGGACCAGTAAAATATATCATTCTCTTCGTTTACAATAAGCTGCTGCAGTACATACTGTTCTGTCAGCGCGCCTTTAAATTCCTCAAACAGGCTGTCTCCTTCAAGAAGTATCCTCGCGTTTAATCTGGACATCGCACCAAGAAGCCCTATATCTAATATAAAGAGCTTAAATGCCGTGAAATCCTGATATGCACGCAAAGGAAAATCTGGTTTATTTACCCGCCCGACTTTATAGACAAGCCCTACATCCATCAGCCAGGTGATCGCCACCTCGTATTCCCGTGCCCTCGCCCCTTCTCTTACGAGTCCGTAAATAAATTTTTTATTTTCCCTCGCTAACTGAGTCGGAATGGAATTCCAAAGCATCCGGATCTTTGTCACGATCTCAGCCGGAGCATATTTAGACAGATCATTTTCATAAGCCATCAGCAGTTTATTCTGCACACTCCGCACAGCCTTCAGATCTTTTGTTTCCAGATAGATTTCCACTGCTTCCGGCATCCCGCCCACATAATAATAGAACTTTAAATAATCTATGATTTCTGTCCTGAAGTGACTCATCATCTGAAAATCACCAGAATCTATCAAATCTGTAAATCGCTGTTGTCCGCATGCAAGAAGAAATTCACGGAAGGTCATGGGATAAAGATTCAGGAAATCCACTTTTCCAACAGGAAAAGAAGTACCTTCATGTAACGCGATTCCCAGCATAGATCCCGCTGCAATGACATGGTACTCCGGCGTCTGTTCGTAAAAGTACTTTAACGCCTTTATTGCCCGCGGAACTTCCTGTATCTCATCAAAAATGATAAGCGTATCCTCCGGAGCGATCTGAAATCCAACCTCGATCTCCAGCGACTGAATGATACGTTTTACATCGAATGCGTCCCTGAAAACACTCTCCATCCTCTCATTTTCATCCATGCTGACATAGGCGCACTGCCTGTAATACTTTTTTCCGAATTCCTTCATCAGCCAGGTTTTTCCAACCTGCCGCGCGCCTTTTATGATCAAAGGTTTTCTGTGTAGGCTGTTTTTCCAGGACTCCAGCTTCGAGATTGCTTCCCTGTACATTTTCTGCATCACCTCTCCTGTTGACTATTATATGGGTTTCCTGCTGGCTTTACAACACTCTATCACATTTTTCAAAGGACTTTTATGTTTTTGCCCACATTTTTCAAACGACTTTTGTGATTTCCCTGTATTGAACCTCCACTTCCTTCCCCCGATGTCCAAGTCCGATGCAAAGAACCTCTCCCCGCATCTCTGCCATATAATCCTTTTCCACAATCTGATCCAGCGCCTCTTCTGCCAGTTCCCTCAGGTCTTTCTTCTCATCTTTCGTATACTTGAACTCCATGATAATATTGGCGCGCTCCTTCCGGCGTGCTTTTAATGCGATGTCGCACCTGCCTTTTCCCGCTTCGCGATTGCTTTTGACCTCATAATCGCGGCTCAGGAACGTACACATTCCCAGCATCATCATGTGATAGCTGTTTTCTTCCTTCAGGTCATGATAAGAGGGGAGCGTCTTCAAGATCCGCCGGTAGCCGTCCGTGAATGCCTCTATGTTTTTCTCCGTCAGACGCAGGAACATCTGAGACATGTTTCCCTCCCGTATTCCCAGATAGAATGAAGTCAGTTCACGGAAAGCGCGCATCACTTCCTGGTTCGGGACCCGGAGGATACATCTTCCCTCTTCCAGCACTTTCTCCGCCGTCACCATCCCGGAGCTGAGAAGCAGCCCCCACAGTGTTTCCACATCACTGATCTCATAATAGGAACTGTCCATCTTCACTTCCGTGCAGTACTCCCCTTTTTCGATCAGTTCTTCATATCCCGGGCGGAACGCCTCTCCCAGTTCTTCCATCGCGGCACGGATCAGGCTGTTCTCACCGGTATTCACCCAAAACGGTTCCAGCCGCTTTCTTTTCGCATAAGATATGACAGACCAGGGATTGTATATATGATCTTCTCCAAACCGGTATCCGTCATACATCTGCCTGACCTTTTCATCCAGTTCCAGCCCACAGGCTTCCAGCAGTTTCTTTGTTTCCTCCTCCGTAAATCCGAAACAGTCTGCATATTCCGGCGAATTGACAGTATATACTGCAAGATTATTGACCCCTGAGAAAAGATTTTCTTTCGCCACACGCTGGATCCCGGTCAGATATGCGCTTTCCAGAGAAGGATTGCCTTTCAGAAGACTCCCCAGCATAGCAGACAGGACAGGGCGTACTTTCCCGTAAAACCCCTCAACCATCGCCTGGATAAAAGGCGTATCGTATTCATCGATAAAGACCTTTACCTTCTTCCCGTAATACCATTCCAGCGCTGTACACAGCTCCGTCAGTGACTTCGTAAGATAGAGGTTTCTGTCCGGCTTTTCCCTGTCCCACAGAGACTCATAGATCTCGCTCAACGCTCTGTTCATATTCTCCGGTACTTTTTTCTCCTCCCACAGAAATTCATACCGCATATACTCTTTTCGTACTTCTAATGCCAGAAAACTGAAAAGGAAATCTTCGCTGTCTCCTCTTGCATTTCCAAAAGACAGACTGATGACCGGATAGCGGTTCATCTCAGATACCCACTTCGTCCCCATGATCTCCGTTCCCTCAAAGATATCCGACGAATCTTTTGTGATATCAAAAAACTCCGCCAGCATGGACATATTGAGCGTCTTCCCAAAACGTCTGGGACGGGTGAGCAGAGTCACCTTATCTTCCGCCTCCAGATATTTTGAGATCAGCCTGGTCTTGTCCACGTAATAAATCCCTTTTTCCCGCATCTCCCTGTAATTTTCTATTCCGATTCCCATCCGTACTTTTTCCCGCTGCTCTGTCAATTTCATAAAAACACCCCATTCAATTCTCCGTACTTTCCTGCCTCTTCATATATCGCCCTCTTATCTGACAGTATAACCTGCCGTCTTCGGTTTTTCAATTTTCTCTGACTTATATTCAGAAGAATTTATGCAAAAAGCGCCGGATCTCCTTCGACGCTTTTTCTATGGCAGTTTACTTTCTGCCCTTACTGTTACACGTATTTATTCATGTGCCAGGATAAATTCTACATTCTTGCTCTCGATCTCCGAAAGGGAACTGTCCTGGAATTCCTCTGAATCTGCTGTCCCTTTATACCAGGGTTTGGACTCGAAATACTCCTGCAGGTCCGAACTGCCGAAGATCCTGCCGTGTCTTGCGAAGATCTCATTTCTCGCAAGGCGGAGCTGTTCTGAAGAAAGTCCTTCCAGATCTTCCTCTGTCAGGAGCCTCTTATTGCTCTCCGGGAGGATGTAATCCTCAGGATTTCCTTCGATCAGGTCTTCCCCGTCATCCTCCTCGTCTTTCTTATCTTCATCATCCTCATCCCTGTCCATCAGTCGGTCGGACAGGAGACTTACTCCATTCTGGTAGTACTGTTCGGCGTTCTTCTGCACCTCCTCTTCGAACGGCGCATAATTCCTTCCCATCCCGCTTCGGTAGCAGATCAGGCCGCCGTCCTGATAGAAGTAATGAAACATCCGGCCTTCGCTGTCTCTTTCGTAAATATAGATGAGTTCCTCATTATCCCCGAAAAGATAGGTGAACGTGTTTCTATCGCTCTCCTGAACAAATCGGACCGCCTTTCCACCTTTTTCATAGTAATCCGTCCTGCCGCCATCTGAATATACCGTACAGTCTGAGCTTCTGATAAAACTGCTGGACTGGTTCCATCTCTCGGCGGTCTCGTTTACGGCCGTATCAACCTGCCTTGAATCCATCTGTTCATCCCGGGGCGCTTCGGTCTGTTCTTCCGTCTGCATACCGCTCTGAGCCTCCTCAAAGGATTTCATCAGCTCTCCGGTGTCTTCCCCGACAGACTGCTGATCCCGTTCCTGAGTCCCGGAGTATTTATCCAGGTTCACATATATGATGCACCCGGCTATGATCCCGATGACCAGAATGAGACATACCAGCAGAGCCAGCACAAGTCCCGCTCTCTTCTTTTTCTTCTGTTTCGCCATGAACGTCACTTATCCTTGAATTTGAAAATCTTATCCCTGTTTTTCGGCGGCTTCTTTCCTACGATCTTGTCCGGCATAGGCTCATACTGCTTCTGTGTTTTCATAAGCGGCATACGCCTGTGGTTCTTTCTGAGATAAAGGAGCGCCGCCCCTGCAAAGATCACTACGCATCCTGCAAGAAGCTGTGATACCGGAAGTCCGATACCCGGGAGCAGAAGCTGATCAGTCCGGAGACCTTCGATCCAGACTCTCCCCAGGCCATATCCGAAGATATACAGAAGGAAAAGCTCCCCCTCGTATTTCTTATGCTTTCTGTACAGAACAAGAATGATCAGCAGGACACAGCACCATACAGATTCATAGAGAAAGGTTGGGTGCACCTGGATATAACTGACTCCGTCGATCCGCTCAATGTGTTCCCGCATCCGTTCCGTCACGTCGCCGGAACGTACCGCGTCCAGCGGAAGACGCATGGCAAAAAGGCTGTCCGTATATTCACCGAACGCTTCCCTGTTGAAAAAGTTCCCCCATCTTCCCAGCATCTGCCCATTCAGGAGCGCCATCGCGATCGTATCAAGAATCTGAAACGGAGATAGCCTTTTGATTCGGGCAAGGACAAACACGGCGATCACCGCGCCGATCACACCTCCGTAGATCGCAAGGCCTCCCTCCCGCAGATTAAAGATATGGAGCAGGTTATCCTTGTACATATCCCAGGAGAAAATGACATAATAGACCCTTGCCCCTGCGATCCCGGCGATGACTCCGATGATCCCCATATCCAGATAATCCTCCGGGTTCTGCCGCGTCCGCTTCGCCTCTGATGTCGCGATCAGAAAACCGATCAGGATCGCACACCCGATAATGATCCCGTAGTAAGCGATCTCAAATCCGAATATGCTGATGTTCTTCCCCACATGGTCCAGATAAATCCCAAGATTCGGGAAACTGATGTCATAATGCATCTCTGTACCCCCTTATCAAAACTTCCCCTCTCGACTTTATACATTAAAACGGAACAGTATGATATCGCCGTCCTGCACAACATAATCCTTTCCTTCCAGACGGATCAGGCCCTTTTCCTTCGCCGCATTGTGGGAGCCGCACGCGATGAGATCGTCATAGCTCACCACCTCGGCGCGGATGAACCCTCTCTCGAAATCAGAGTGGATCTTTCCCGCCGCCTGGGGCGCTTTTGTCCCCTTTTTGATCGTCCACGCGCGCACCTCCGGCTCTCCCGCCGTCAGGTAACTGATCAGTCCCAGCAGATGATAACTTGCCCGAATCAGTTTCTCGAGCCCGGATTCCTTCAGCCCGAGATCCTCCAGGAACATTGCCTTCTCATCGTCGTCAAGCTGGGAGATCTCCTCCTCGATCTCGGCGCAGACTACGAACACCTCGCACTCTTCCTTTTCCGCGTATTCGCGGACTGCCTGCACGCCCTCGTTTAACGCCCCGTCGTCCGCAAGATCGTCCTCGGATACATTGGCCGCAAAGATCACCGGTTTGGCGGTAAGAAGATTATATTCCGCGAGCCATGCCGCCTCATCCTCGTCTTCCGTCTTGAAAGTCTTTGCTAATTTGTTATCCTCCAGATGGGCTTTCAGACGCTCCTGAAACGCCAGTTCTTTCGCCGCCGTCTTATCGTTGCGGGAAAGTTTCACCGTCTTTGACATCCTTCTCTCCAGCACTTCCAGATCAGAGAAGATCAGCTCCAGGTTGATCGTCTCGATATCTCTCATGGGATCGATACTCCCGTCAACATGGACGATATTCGTGTTCTCAAAGCATCTGACTACATGGACGATGGCGTCTACCTCACGGATATTCGCAAGGAACTGATTCCCCAGTCCCTCTCCCTTGGACGCGCCTTTGACCAGCCCGGCGATATCCACGAACTCGATGACCGCCGGGATGATCTTCTTTGTATGATACATCTCTCCCAGGACATCCAGCCTCTTGTCCGGCACTGTTACGACTCCCACATTCGGGTCGATCGTACAGAAGGGGTAGTTCGCTGACTCAGCCCCCGCTTTTGTCAGTGAATTAAACAGTGTGCTCTTTCCTACATTCGGTAAACCTACGATTCCTAATTTCATATATCTTTTCTTCTCCTTTCCCTGCGTCAGTCCCTGGTCTCCATCAGTACGACCACTCCGAAAGCAAAGGATATCTCCACCGTATCTTCCCGGAATTCATTGCTCACACAGAGACTTCCGTATGGTTTCAGAATATGGTTCTTCAGCGGATATTTTGCTCCCGTGATATTAAAGTCATCTACCGGGACCTCCAGCGGAAACACAGAAAAATACGGACCGAACGCCTCATCCTTTTTCAGAGTAATGCCGTGATCCAGAAGCCGGATCTGATTATGGCTGTCAATGATACGAGCATCTGCTCCCGCGTCAAGCGCGATCTTTAAGCATTGTACGTTTGCCCACAGATGATCCACGCGCCTGCCGGTCCCTCCCAGGATCCAGATCTCATGTCTGTGGAGTCCCAGGCAGAGCCGCAGCGCGATTTCTGTGTCCGACGCATCCTTCACCGGGTTGAACTCCCGGATCGGCACTTTTGTCTCCTCCCGGTAATATGTCACGATCTCATTCGGGGTACTGTCAAAATCACCCACGATATAATCCGGTATGATCCCGTGTTCGTACAAGAATACAAGGCCTCTGTCCACACCGATAATAAATTCCGTATCTTCACTTTTTAAAATGGAGAGGACGAAATCTTCTTCCAGCATTCCGCCGCTCACGATCACTGTACGCTTACTCATATCTTTTCAAAATCTCCATGAAATCCTCAGTATTTTTTCTGATATCCCCTTTAAATACTCCTGAACCGGATACGATGACATTCGCCCCCGCTTCCAGCACTTCCGCCACATTCGAATGGTAGATGCCTCCATCCACTTCAATATCCGCGCCAATCCCTCTCTCTTCCAGGAGAGACCGCAGGTTCCGGATCCGCTCCAGCGACTCCGGGAGAAAGGCCTGCCCGCCGAATCCGGGTTCTACAGACATGATGAGGAACATCTCCGCCTGATCCAGATATGGGATCAGTGTTTCCACAGCCGTCCCGGGCTTGATCGAAATCCCGGCCTTCACGCCGCATCCATGAATCAGATTCAGCGTTTTCTGCAGATCCTCACAAGCTTCCTGATGGACCGTGATGGAATCCGCACCGCATTTTGCAAACTCTTCAATATAGCGCTCCGGATCCACCACCATAAGGTGAACGTCCATAGTCTGGCCTGTCACTCCTTTTATCGAGGAGAGCACAGGCATGCCAAAGGAGATGCTGGGCACAAACATGCCGTCCATCACATCAAAATGAACATACTGAGCTCCCGCCTTCTCCGTGGTCCGGAGCTGTTCCCCGAGGATCTTAAAATCCGCGGATAATATGGATGGCGCCAAAATGTTTTTCATAATTCAGTACCTCTTTCTTTCCTGCAGTTCTCGGTACATCTCTGTGTAATCCTGATACCGCACTCTGTGTATCTTTCCTTCCTCCACAGCCGCCTTCACCGCACATCCGGGTTCATGGATGTGATCGCATCCCTTGAAACGGCACTGCCCCTCATAAGGATCAAATTCAGGAAAATAGTGTTTCAGTTCTTCTTTCTCAAAATCATTGACATAGAGCGAACTGAATCCCGGGGTATCCATAATGTAGGAATCCCTCCCCAGGACGAGCAGTTCGGAATGTCTGGTGGTGTGTTTTCCACGTGCGATCTTCCGGCTGATGCTTCCGGTCTCCATCTTCACTTCTGACTGAAGAAGGTTGATCAGGGATGATTTCCCGACTCCGGAGGGTCCCGCGATCGCAGTTGTCTTTCCCTTCAGCAGTTCCTTCAGTTTTTCTATGTTCTCTTCTTCTTTTGCGCTGGTGAAGAGGACGGGATAGCCGCACCCTGAATAGATCTGTTTCAGTTCCGTGATCGCGGGACTTTCCGCAATATCCGTCTTATTGAAACAGAGCACAGCGGGGATCGATTTTCTCTCCATCATCACAAGAAAACGGTCCAGAAGATTAAAATGGGGCTCCGGCCGGGTCACAGCAAACACCACAAGAGCCTGGTCAATGTTCGCCACAGCAGGACGGATCAGATCATTCTTCCTGGTCAGGATCTTCGTGATATTCCCTTCCATATCTTTTTCATCGAGGATCTCGATCTCTACATTATCCCCCACAAGGGGTTTGATTTTCTCTTTTCTGAAAACCCCTTTTGCCTTACACTCATAAACACCGGATTCTACTACGTGAACATAGTAGAATCCGGCAATTCCTTTTACGATTTTTCCCTGCATCATACCGCCTGTCTCTGTCACCACTGCATCGTTGTATCTGTGCCTTCACCGGAAGTATCTGTACCGGTCCCGTCCGGCTCAGTTCCGTCCGTGGGCTGCTCCGGCTCAGGCGCCACCTGCTCCGGCCCAAGGCTTACCCAGAATTCAACCGTCGTACCTTCCTCTACCTGTGTACCGCTGCTGACTGACTGATAAAATACCTGTCCCGCTCCGGCATCATTATGTTCTTCGCCGGCAAACACCGCGGTAAGTCCTGCCTGCTGAAGCGTTTTCTCCGCCGTGTTCCGGTCCATTCCGGTAAGATCCGGAACGCTGACCACTGTCATCTCAGGTCCTCTGCTGACTGTATAATTGATCGTCGTACCCTTGGACACTTTTCTGCCCGCCTCAGTATCCTGGGAGATAACAAGTCCCGCCGCTACCGAATCACTGTATTCCTCTGAAGCACTGCCGCTCAGTCCCGCATTGGAAAGGGCCGCCTCTGCATCCGACTGGCTCATTCCCTCTATGGACGGGACCTCCGCCGGCTGAGAACCAAGGCTGATCACAAGTCTGACTGTACTCTCCTCATCCACCTCTTCTCCTACACCGGGGTCACAGGAGATCACATATCCTTCCTGCACGTCGTCGCTATAATCCGAACCTTTTGCAACCTTAAGGTTTGCATCCGCCAGCATCTTCTCCGCATCCGCCTCTTCTTTTCCGACTACGTCTGGCACTGTAGTAGTCTGCGCTTCCTCGCCGCTGCTGAGCGTCACATAAACCGTCGTATGGGCATCGACTTTCTCTCCCGCAGCAGGATCACTGCTGACGACTTCCCCCTCATCATACTCGTTGGACGGTACTCTCTCATTCTCCACCTTGATTCCAAGTCCAAGATCGTTGAGTTCTTTTGTTGCCTCATCCTCTGTCATGCCTCTGAGATCCGGAATCTCTACCTGCTCCTCTTCCTTCGTTGTGGAAAGCCCCGGACCGCTGAAAAGACCAACCGCATTTCCAACAAGGAACAGGATCAGAAACGCGATGATCACCGACGCAACAATCATGAGGATCCTCATGATCTTCTTTGTATCGGGATTTACATCCTTCTTTCGCCTGCGGTCATCATACTCGTCCTCATCATAGTCATCTTCATCGTACTCGTTGTCATAGTCACCGTCATCATAGTCGTCATAGTCGTCGTCATAATCGCCATCGTCATCATAATCGTTGTCCGCGCTGTACTGTCCGTTCTTGATCCTGTCGATCTCCTCGGTGGACATGACAACAGTACGGTCCGAACCGACTGCTGCGGCTCCCCCTGTCAGAACAAAATCGCCGTCCGGATCGACAAGAGAACGCTTCAGATCCAGAAGGAGTTCCTCACAGCTGCTGTAACGCTTCTCCGGATTTTTCTGGGTACATTTCAGGATGATGCACTCCAGGCTGTATGGGATATCCGGCACTTCCTTTGACGGTGACACGATCTCCTCCTGAAGATGCTTCAGCGCTACCGTCACAGTGGAATCTCCGTCAAACGGAACATGACCGGTGATCATCTCATACATGGTGATACCGGCTGAATAGATATCACTCCGCTCGTCCACATGTCCGCCTCTCGCCTGCTCCGGGGAAGTATAATGCACGGATCCCATCACGCTTGCGCTGATGGTCTGCGTCGATGTGGTCGCACGGGCAATCCCGAAATCTGTTACTTTTACTTTTCCCTCTTTCGAGATAATGATATTCTGCGGCTTAATATCCCGATGGATGATATGCCTGTTGTGCGCCGCCTGGATCCCGGTCACCATCTGGATCGAGATACTGATGGTCTCCTTTGCAGAAAGCTTCCCTTTCTTCTCAATGTAGTCCTTCAGGGTGATGCCCTCTACCAGTTCCATGACCATATAGTAAAGTCCGCGGTCCTGTCCGACGTCGTAAACATTTACCACATTCGGATGCATCAGCCCCGCGGCAGCCTGCGCCTCACTCAGGAACTTCTGAATAAACACCTCGTCAGAGCGGTAGTCGCTCTTTAAAACCTTGATCGCCACATACCGGTTCAGCTTATGGTCCTTGCCCTTGTAGACATCCGCCATCCCGCCTGAACCAATCCGGCCCAGGATCTCATATCTTTTTCCTAAAAAAACTCCTTCTTTGATCATAATACACTCACCTCATCCGCGAACGGCTCCACCAGAACTACTCCAATATTGTCTGTACCGCCGTTCTCTTTTGCCGCCTCGACCAGCGCCTGGCCGGCCTCGACGATGTCTCGTCCTCCCTGCACGATATGGAAGAGCTCTTCATCCTCCACCATATTACTCAGGCCGTCTGTGCACATCAGAATGATGTCTCCCCGCTTCAGACGGTGCTCATAGAAATCCACGTCCACATCAGCCTTTGCGCCGATCGCACGTGTAATGATATTCTTATCCGGGTGATGCTTCGCCTCCTCGGGCTTGATCCCGCCGAGCCGTACCATCTCTTCCACCAGAGAATGGTCTTTCGTCAGCTGCTGTATCCCCTGATTGATCAGGTACAGACGGCTGTCACCCACATTTGCAAAATACATCATCTGATTGATGATAGTAGCAGCCACCACAGTCGTCCCCATGCCCTTGAGATGCGCGTCCCTGGAGGCTTCTTTTATGATCTCCCGGTTCGCGGTCTTGATCGCTCCGACGAGAACACGTTCCACATCCTCGCCCTCGCTCAGTTTCAACTCTCTCTGAAGGACTTCCACAGTATATTTGGAGGCGTAGTCCCCGGCCTGGTGTCCTCCCATACCGTCGGCTACCACAAACAGATTACGGAGAATACCCAGCGGTCTGTCTGTCGCATAGACATAATCCTGATTCACCTGTCGTACCATTCCTACGTCTGTAATTGAAAATGTCCTCATAATTTTCTCCTTATATACTGTCTTTTGCAGGGGGTAAGGCTTCTCCGCCTTCCGCATACCGGCGCCTCAACTGGCCGCAGGCTCCGTCGATATCAGAGCCCATTTCCCTTCTTATAGTAACATTTATTCCGCTTTTTTCAAGTTTATTTTTGAAATTCAGGGCATTTTCCCGGCTCGGACGGACGAAATCACGCTCCCGGACCGGATTGACCGGGATCAGGTTCAGATGGCAGTTTCTTGGCTTTAAGATCGCCGTCAGCTCTCTGATATCCTCCTCCGTATCGTTGACTCCGTGGACAAGGCTGTACTCAAAAGTCACTCTGCGCCCTGTTTTTTCAAAGTATTCGTCGCAGGCAGAAAGCACCTCTGAAAAGTCGTATTTATTAGCCACAGGCATGAGTCTGCGCCTCTTCTCCTGAGTTGATCCGTGAAGGGAGAGAGCCAGTGTGATCTGCAGTTTCTCCTGTGCCAGCTTCCGGATCCCCGGGACGATCCCGCAGGTGGAAACGGTCATGCTCCTCTGGCTGATGTTCAGCCCTCTCTCGTCTGTGAGGAGACGGATAAACCGCAGGAAATTATCGTAATTATCCAGAGGCTCCCCGGTTCCCATGACCACCACATTGGACACCCTCTCACCGGTGATCTTCTGGATCTGATAGACCTGCCCCAGCATTTCCGAAGCCGTCAGGTTCCTCTGCAGTCCTCCGATCGTAGAAGCGCAGAACGCGCACCCCATGCGGCATCCGGCCTGGGAGGAAATGCAGACGGAGTTCCCGTGCTTATATTTCATCAGCACGCTCTCCACCACATTGTCGTCATAAAGCCGGAACAGAAACTTGTTGGTCCCGTCCAGCTTTGACACCTGCCGTTCCAGCATCTGCACCGGAAATATCTCGTACTCTTCCGCCAGCTGCTCCCGGAATTTCTTCGACAGGTTTGTCATCTCATCAAAATGGTCCTCCAGCCTGACATGGAGCCACTCGTAGATCTGTTTTGCCCGGAAGGGCTTCTCTCCCATGTCCCGGATCTCCTTTTCCAGTTCTTCATAATATAATGAGCGGATATCCTTTTTCATGTTCTCTTCTTCCCTCTGTAACTTTCTAAGCCTTTTTCACCAGACGCGCGATGAAAAATCCGTCGCATTTATGTATCCCGGGCAGGAGCTGGATGCAGCCTCCGTCCTGCACATCGTCCCGGAGTTCCGGGCAGAGTCTGCCTTTGATGTCATCCAGTTTAAATTCCGGATGATTTTCCAGGAACCAGTACAGGTTCCCCGTGTTCTCCGCCTGATCCACCGTACATGTGCTGTAGATGAGCGCTCCGCCCGGCTTCACATAGCGATGGACGCAGCTTAAGATCTCTCTCTGCAGATGGACAAGGCTTTCCGTCCCCTCCGGAGACGCCTTGTATTTCAGATCCGTCTTCTTCCCCAGCACACCCAGGCCGGAGCAGGGAAGATCCGCGATCACCAGATCTGCCTTCCCTTCGGAATCCGGGTCAAACACGGAAGCATCCTGCACCTTTGTCTCAATGTTTTCCAGGCCGGACCTGTCAATATTTTCCCGGATCAGGTCCGCTTTGTACTCGGTCAGATCCCTGGCTTCAACATGTCCCGTACCGTTCAGCTTCTCTGCGATGTGGAGGGCTTTCCCGCCGGGGGCGGCGCAGACATCGATGACATACGCCCCTTTCTGCGGGTCCGCCGCTTCCCCCACCAGCATGGAACTGACGTCCTGGACTGCGAACAGCCCCTCACGGAAGCTCTCCAGACCTTCCAGATGGTCATACCCTGATATCTCAAACGCATAGGGCAGATAGGGGTGAGGCGTTACCGTTACATTTTCCTGTTCCAGGCGCGTCATCAGCTCTTCCGGCGTGATCCGGTTCTGACAGCAGCGGATGGTCAGCGGTTTTTCCTCCTGGAAATCCCGGAGCATGGCTTCGATCACATCGGGCTCATATTCCTGCTGCCACAGCTTCAGTATCCACTCCGGGCAGGAATACCGGACAGACAGCGCCTCAAGTCCCTCCGTCGGATACTCCACACCATCCAGTCCTCTCGCCACGCTCCGGAGCACGCCGTTCACATACCCTTTCAGCCCGGAAAAACCCTTCCGGACTGCCAGTTTCACCGCCTCGCTGCAGACGGCATGGTCCGGCACACTGTCCATATATTTAAGCTGATACACTCCGCTCCTTAAGATATTGCGGATCACCGGCTTCATCTTTCTCACTTTTACTTTGGAAAACCGGTCCAGGATATAATCGATCTCGATCATATGCTCCAGCGTCCCTTCCGTCACCCTGGTGATAAAGGCACGCTCCCGCTTGACGAGATACTGGTATTTTGCGAGAACATCCCGCAGGATCCGATGGCTGTAAGCGCCGTTCTCCGTCACTTCCATCAGGATCTCAAGAACGATCTCCCGTTCGTTTACTGTTTTAGTCATCGTTTCTTCGTCCTCCTATGATCATCAGCCGCAGAAGCTGCAGTATCATGGACGCCGCGCTTGCCACGTAGGTCAGGGCAGCGGCCCCCAGCACCTTCTTCACCGCTCCGACCTCATCCGGATAGAGCATCCCCGAGGACTCCAGCACCCTCACCGCTCTCCCGGAAGCATTGAACTCCACCGGGAGGATCACGATCTGGAAGAGTACTGCTGCCGAGAACAGCAGTATCCCCAGATTGATCAGCAGGGAGGACATCTGTCCGCCCATGAGAAGGCCAATGATGATCAGCGGCCAGGAAATGGCCGAACCGAAGTTTGCCACCGGGACAAGTGCGCCCCGGATGGACAGCGGCGCATATCCCACGGAGTGCTGGACCGCGTGCCCGCACTCATGTGCCGCCACACCCACAGCCGCCACGGAAGACGAATTGTACACCGTGTCGGAAAGCCCCAGCGTCTTGTTCCTGGGATCGTAATGGTCGGTCAGGTTTCCCGGGATATGGACCACACGGACATCATAGATCCCGTTCCGCCTCAGGATCCGCTCCGCCGCCTCCTTTCCCGTCATCCCGGAATGGCTGCGCATCCGGGAATATCTGTTGAACACACTGTTCACACGGGCTGAAGCGATCATGCAGATCACAACGCCGATCACGACAAGTATATAGGTTGGGTCAAAATAATAATAAAACATTCTATCATCCTCCTGAGATTCCAGTTGATCTTCTGTTCGATCATGCGCCCGGAATATTCCAGGGATCAGTTCGCATCCTCCGCGCTATTCCCGCGTGAATACCGTTCCTTCTTCCAGCGCATACCCCCTCAGGAATGCACCCGTCTCCATCCTTTTCTTTCCCGGGATCTGAAGCTCATATACCTGCAGGACTCCATCTCCCGTCTGGACCGTGAGATGATCCTTTGCAACCGCAAGGACTGTTCCCGGCTCTGCCTTTCCGGAATCTGCCTCTGCTCTCGCCCGCCAGATCTTCATCACCTTACCGTTCCAGTGAGTATATGCGCTGGGCCAGGAATTTAAGCCCCGCACGAGACGTTCGATGCGGACGGCAGAGTCATTCCAGTCAATGTTTCCAAGTTTCTTATCCAGCATCCTTGCATATGCCGTCGGACTCTCTCCCTGTTTTTCAAAGGAAGCCGTCCCGTCTTCCAGGGCTTTCAGAGTCTCCACGCACAGCTTTGCGCCGGCATCCGCCAGTTTATCGTGAAGAGATTCCCCGGTCTCATCCTCCGCGATGGGGACTTCTGTCTTCATGATCATGTCTCCCGTGTCCAGCCCTTCGTCCATCTGCATGGTGGTCACGCCGGTGACCTTCTCCCCCTCGATGATCGCCCACTGGATCGGAGCAGCGCCCCGGTATTTGGGAAGCAGCGAGGCGTGGACATTGATACATCCATAGGGAGTCAGCTCCAGGATCGACTTCGGAAGGATCTGACCGAAGGCGATGACCACCATCACATCGGCGTGATATTTTTCCAGTTCTTCCACGCACTGCGGATCCCGGATCTTTTTCGGCTGATACACCGGGATCCCGTGTCTCATCGCCGCCGCTTTCACCGGGGTGGGCTGCATCTCCTTGCCCCGACCTTTCGGCTTGTCCGGCTGGGTCACCGCAAGACATACGTCATGCCCCGCTTCTACCAGGGCTTCCAGTGTTCCCACGGAGAAATCGGGGGTTCCCATAAATATGACTCTCATCTCTTACTCCTCCGTTTCTTCCTCGTCTTCCTCCGGTTCCTCATAGGTCACGTCATGGAGACCGTCCTCTGTCTTGTCCACGTAAAGCTGCCCTGAGAGATGGTCGATCTCATGGCAGAACGCTCTTGCCAGAAGTCCTTCCCCTTCCATCTCAAAAGGTTCCATCTCCTGGTTCAGCGCCCTCACTTTTACATGGTCCGGGCGGGTAACATATCCCCATTTTCCGGGAACGCTTAAGCACCCTTCCTCCCCGGTCTGCTCTCCGGACGTCTCAAGGATCTCCGGGTTGATCAGTACGATGGGTCCTTCCCCCACATCGATGACCACGATCTTTTTAAGCACGCCCACCTGGGGAGCCGCAAGACCCACACCGTTCTTGTCGTACATGGTCTCAAGCATATCCCCGATCAGGATCTTCGTCCGAAGCGTCATCTTCGGCACATCCTTACATTTCTTTGTCAGTATCTCATCTCCGATTTCTCTCACCTGTCTTATCGCCATAATCATAATCTCCTTCCTGTTACATTCTGCACAGTGTTCTTTTGTCATATTCCCATCGGGTCAAAATCAAACTGGATCCGCATCTTGTTAAATCCCGAGTTGATCTCAATATACTGTTCCAGCCTGTCCTTGATCCCTGTAAGTGTATCATATTCCGGCGCTTTTATATAGATGACCCGCCGGTAGATGTCCTTTACCTTGTCGATGCCGGGACTTGCGGGACCGATGACCGCCGCTCTTTTCCTTGTGTCCTCCGGGACGGTTTTCTGTCCTGCCGCTTTCTGTTCTCCCGCTTTCCTTGCGTTTCCGCTTACCCGGAGTGCATATTCTCTCAGATAGCGGCACCCTTTGTCAAGGAGTTCCTCATCCCCGCAGGATACGAGCACCGCCAGGAGATGCTCCGCGGGAGGATATCCCATCAGTTCCCTGTAGCTGATCTCCTGCGCATAAAACGCTTCGTAATCCTGGGCAGCCGCTGTCTCCACAGCATAATGTTCCGGGCTGTAGGTCTGGATCACCGCCTCGCCGGGGCGTTCTCCTCTCCCCGCCCTGCCCACCGCCTGGGTCAGAAGCTGGAAGGTCCGTTCCCCGGAACGGTAGTCGTCCGTGTACAGCGACATGTCCGCCGCCAGCACGCCCACCAGGGTCACATTGGGGAAATCATGCCCCTTCACGATCATCTGGGTTCCCACAAGGACATCCGCCTCCTCGTTGGCAAAAGCCGAGAGGATCTTCTCATAGGAATCCTTCTGCCGTGTGGTGTCCATATCCATCCGCAGCACCCTCGCCTGGGGGAAGCGCTCCTTTACAATGTCCTCGATCTGCTGTGTCCCGGCACGGAACTCTCCGATGTGGCGGGAGCCGCATTCCGGGCACACCGTCACTTTTGCGCGGGTATACCCGCAGTAATGGCACCGCATAGTCCCGTCCCGGTGGACTGAGAGGGACACGCTGCAGTGGGGACACTTTACCACATGTCCGCACTCCCGGCAGGATACGAATCCGGAATAGCCCCTCCGGTTTAAAAAGAGCATGATCTGCTCCTTTTTCTCAAGCCGGTCTTCCATCAGCTCCTGCAGCTTCCTGCTCAGGATCGAACGGTTCCCCTCCCGGAGTTCCCGCCGCAGATCCACGGTATACACATCGGCAAGACGCTGCATCCGCGACCGATTCTTCAGTTCCAGGAGAATATACTCGCCTTTCCGCGCCCGATACATGGCTTCCAGGGACGGAGTCGCGCTTCCCAGCACTACTCCAGCGCCCTCCATCTGCGCCCGGCGGACCGCTGTCTCTCTGGCATGATACCGGGGCGTCTGCTCGCTTTTATAAGTAGGTTCATGTTCCTCGTCGATAACGATCAGCCCCAGATCCGGGAAAGGCGTGAACAGTGCGGAGCGGGGACCGATCATCACGTCCACCTCCCCTGCCTTTGCCCGCATCATCTGGTCGTACCGTTCTCCCGGCGAGAGCCTGGAATTCATGATAGAGACCCGGTCCCCGAAATTCCGGTAGAACCGCATCACCGTCTGATAGGTCAGCGCGATCTCCGGGATCAGGACGATTGCCTGCTTTCCCATCTCCACAACAGTCCGGATCATCTCCATGTACACTTCCGTCTTCCCGCTGCCAGTCACGCCGTATAAAAGATAAGTATTCCTCAGCCCATTCTCATAGTCTTGCCGGAAACGGCGGATGGCAGACATCTGCTCCTCTGTAAACATGATCTTTTTTGCCGCCTGCTCCGTCTTTTTCACCGGATTCCGGTAGACCTGCTCCTCCTCGATCTCAAGTACGCCCTGTTCTTCCAGGGCGCGGATCACGGGAAGAGTAATATTCAGTTTTTTTGTCACCAGATCATAGTCCAGCACCGGGTCGTCAAGCAGAGCCGCCATCAGCCTTGCCCTCGCCTTCTGACTCTTCTGCAGATAGAATTCCAGTTTTTCCTTTCCTTCCTCCTCGCCAAGCAGCAGACGGAGGCGGCGTTTCATCCTGGCATTTTCCTTCTGCTTGATGGGAAGGACCGTCTTAAGAGCCTGGATCATGGTACCGCCGTAGTTCTCCTTCATCCAGGCTGCAAGGGCGATGAGTTTTGCCTCGATCTCCACGCCTTCCCTGGAAATATCCCCTATCTCTTTTATCTTTGACAGATCATAATCGCAGGTCTCGGAGATCCCTGTCACATAGCCCTTCGTGCGCCGGTTTCCCTTCCCAAAAGGCACCAGCACTTCCATCCCGGCTTCCAGTTCCCCTTCCAGCCGTTCCGGGATCCTGTACTGGAAGATCTTATCCAGCCTTTCATGTTTTATATCTATGATAATATCCGCAAACACACACTCACACCATTCTCAGTCCTGTTTTCGTTCCTGCTGTTCCTCTCTCAGTTCCTCCAGCACCTCCGCGATCAGGACGCGTTCATCCATTGGGTATTTGACTCCCTTGATCTCCTGATAATCCTCGTGCCCTTTCCCTGCAAGAACGATGACGTCCCCCGGCTCTCCGTGGGCGATGGCGTACTTGATCGCCTCTTTCCGGTCGCAGATCTCCACATATTTTCCGTCAGTCTTTCCAATCCCGGTCTTGATATCGTCGATGATCGCCTGGGGTTCCTCGAATCTCGGATTGTCTGACGTAATGATAGTCAGATCCGCAAGACGCCCGGACACCTCGCCCATCTCGTACCTTCTGTCTTTTGACCGGTTCCCGCCGCATCCGAACAGGCAGACGAGCCGCTTCGGATGGTATTCTCTCAGAGTAGTGAGAAGGCTCTCCAGGCTCATGGCATTGTGGGCATAATCGATCATCAGGGTAAACTCGTCAGACACCTTGATCATCTCGATACGTCCTTTTACCTTCGCCTTCTTCAGCGCTTCTTTGATCTTATCCGCCGGGACGTCGAAGTAATGGCACACAGCGATGGCAGACAGAGAATTGTATACGCTGAACTTGCCCGGGATGTCGATCTCCACGTCAAAGTCCATCAGCCCCGCCACATGGTAGGCAACGCCCAGATAGCCCGGTCTGGATACCAGTTCCACATTTTCCGCCCGAAGATCCGCTTTTTCAGAGAAGCCGTAGGTCTCGATCCGGCAGGTAGAACCCTGGAAGACGTCCTCAAAATATTTGTCGTCTACATTCGCGATCCCCAATTTACACTGCTTGAACAGAAGGCCCTTGCATCTCTTATAATCATCAAAATCTTTGTGTTCGTTCGGACCGATATGGTCGTGTCCCAGATTGGTGAAGATGCCGATCTCAAACGGGATTCCCGCCGTCCGGTGGAGCATCAGCCCCTGGGAGGACACTTCCATGACCACGCTGTCGCATCCTTCTTTTACCATCTCGGCAAAATACTGGTGGATGGTAAAGGACTCGGGCGTCGTGTTTGCCGCCGGGATATGCTTCCCGCCGATGATTGCCTCAATGGTCCCGATCAGCCCCACTTTGTGTCCCACTCCCTCAAGGATGGATTTGATCATATATGTGGTCGTGGTCTTTCCCTTGGTACCTGTGATCCCGATGATCTTCAGTTTCTCCGCAGGATAGCCGAAATATGCCGCGGACATGAGCGCCAGAGCATATCGGGTGTCCGGCACCCGGATCACGGTCACGTTCTCCGGCACTTCCACTTCCTTCTCCACCACCAGAGCCGCCGCTCCTTTCTCCGCCACATCCGCAGCGAATTTGTGTCCGTCTGACACCGCGCCGCTGATGCAGACAAAGACAGATCCCTTCTCAACCTTTCTCGAATCATTGACAAGTGTCGTCACCTCGGTCTGATCACTGCCCTGGATCACTTCGTAATCAAGACGTTCCAATAATTTATCTAATTTCACGGTTACCATCCTCCTGATCTGGATATTATATTCTTATTTAACGATGCCAGGGTCAAAAGGTCCAAGCCTGCATGAGCTTGCTCATAGGCGAGTGAAAGACCTTGGGACCCGCCCCGATATGAGCATAAAAGTGGGATGTATATCCCACGATATGCGAATATTGGGGGAGGATTGTGAAAGTGCGCAGCACGGAACAATCCGCAGGCATCGCAGTTGGGGGTTTTACCCCCAACATCATTACCTGTGTTATAGAATACCACAATCTCCCCCCGGTTGCAAAATATACAATTTTTCTGGACAAAGACCGGGGATTACGTTATGCTATGGGAGCTGCTCTATCGGATAATCACTGCATCAGATATGTTACAGCGCTTTTCAGGCTGTAACTCAGGTATTGACAAAACGATTTCAAAATAAGAATGGAAAGAGAGGATTTTATTTTGCTTACTGATTTTATCAACGCACTGAGCGATCTGCTCTACAGTTACATCCTGATCATCCTGCTGTTGGGAACAGGGATCTATTTTTCGATCAGGACCCGTTTCGTGCAGTTCCGACTTTTTATCGAATCACTCCGGGTGGTGGCTCAGCCGGGATCCGATGAGAACGGACTGTCCTCATTCCAGGCGCTGATGGTATCCACTGCCTCCCGTGTCGGGACAGGGAACATCGCGGGGATCTCCACCGCGATCTGCCTGGGCGGACCGGGCGCGGTCTTCTGGATGTGGCTTACCGCCATCCTCGGAAGCGCGTCTGCATTCATCGAGAGCACACTGGCACAGATCTACAAACGCCGTGCCGAGGACGGAAGCTCCTACGGCGGACCTGCGTACTACATCCAGGCTGCTCTGAAAAAGCACTGGATCGGCGCTGCTTTTGCCGTCTTCCTGATCCTTACCTATATGGGCGGGTTCAATCTGGTCGCCTCCTTTAATATTGCCGACTCCTTCCGGGCTTACAGCTTCTTCAACGAGTCCTCCACACCGTTGATCGTCGGGCTGATCCTGGCTGTGGTCTTTGCGGTCTGCATCTTCGGCGGGAGCAAACAGATCTCCCGGATCACAGAGGTGCTTGTGCCGTTCATGGGACTGTTCTATCTGGCGGCGGCGCTGTTTATCGTGGTCACTCACTATTCGCTGATCCCTCAGATGTTCTCGGACATCTTTTCCAATGCCTTTGATTTCCGCGCCATCTTCGGTGGGTTCACCGGCTCCTGCATCATGAACGGGATCAAAAGAGGACTGTTCTCCAACGAGGCCGGCGTAGGCTCCGCTCCCAACGCCGCTGCCAGTGCAGCGGTATCCCATCCGGTAAAACAGGGACTGGTCCAGATGCTGTCTGTATTCATCGACACGATCCTGATCTGCTCCGCCACTTCCTTTATGCTCCTGTGCTCGGGCGTAGCTCCCAGCGAAAAGCTCAAAGGGATGCCCTGGGTACAGGCGGCAGCGTCCGAATCCCTGGGCGGATTCGGAACGGTCTTTATCACCATCGCGCTCTGCCTGTTTGCCTTCACCACACTGATCGGCAACTTCTACTATGCGGAGATGGGACTGAAATATCTCTGCGGGCGCACTCCGGGGAAAGCGCTCCTCAACACCTTCCGCATCATCGCCGCCCTGATCGTCCTGGCAGGCTCTGTCATGGAGTTCAGCCTGGTGTGGAGTACCGCGGACGTACTGATGGGCTTCATGGCGCTGATCAACCTGCCCGTGATCATCATTCTTGGCGGTCCGGCAATCCGGTGTATGAGAGATTATATGAAACAGAAAAAAGAAGGAAAAGATCCCGTGTTCCGGGCGAAGGATATCCAGCTCGGGGATAAGACGGATTTCTGGAATTGATATTTTGATTATAGTCCATCCCGCTACAGGTGTCATATCGCAAAACCGTTCCGCTTTACCTCAAAGATTGGAATGTTTGTAACGCCAAAGAATATGTTCGTGCAGTGGCACTCCATATCCTTTGTCTAACAAACAGAACCAATGCTTTTCGGAACGCTCTCACTTGATGTTTTGCTCACTTGACACCTGTAGCGGGATTACTTTATTCAAAACGGAAGATCATTTGAGAGAGGGGTAGGTCCATCCGGCGGGGTAACAGGAAGCACAAAAGATGCTTAAAATGCGCTATTAAATCTGTGTTCCGGCTTATTTTTTTATCCGGACAGCTTCACCTCTTTATCGCAACAGTGGCATGCTGCCCGTAAGCTTATTGACTTTTTTCTTTGTACCGCAGATTGCAATGCCTAAATAAGACAATTCTGGCTCGGATGCTGCTCTCATTCGCCCTGCAAACTCATCGTAAGTTTTGCAGCTCTGTGCCAGATCAGAGAAATCAACTACTGTCAAATCTGCATATTCCGGTTCAAACAGCTTTTTGCGGACTGCTTTTATCGTATCGACATTTTCCTTTAAAATGGGCACAGGAAATTCGATAATCCCTAAATGGGCATTTCCATTTTTGTCACAAACATCTGCACCAACCACTTCCGGCATGTTTTTTCCCAGAGTAATGCCCATGATAGCCGCGGTATTTGCTATAAGCCCGGGCGGAAGTTGTTCGTCAATTATCATAACACATTTTTCATTTTGTAAATCCATTTCTATTCCCTCCGATTACGGATCATATTTTACAGATGTATTTTTCAATATTCTTATAAAATATCGTCAATTTTTCGAAATAACTTCCCGGCTTATCTCACCTGTATTCAGACTTTTGCCTCTTTCAGAAACAAGGCAGAATTATCCTTGTCCATAAAAAGCTCCTTCGTTATAATATATTCACAAAGCGTCACTCTCTTTGTTCCTGACAGCATTCAGGAATATGAAGAATTTAATCATCGGAGTTACGGAGGAAAATAGTAAGTGTCAGATAAGAAAATCGTATTACAGTTTATCGCGTTGACCTTTGGAATCGCCTATGCGACGTCGGGCATATTGATCGTTCTTGGGCACTTTGGATACAGGGTTTACGGACTGGTCCATTCGTTCCGACAGTTTGCAGCGAATATCCCTTTTGCCATCTATATCCTGTCTCCTGCGATTGCATCCTATGTCATTCTCAAAAATAACAAAAAGATATCCGGGGTTCAGGAATGGTTGAAAACCGTTTTTTGCGTAAAAAGTAAGAGTTTTGTTTATTTTGTCATCTTCGCTGTTCTTGTACTGTATTTTGGAATAAATATGGCGGTGTCAGGACATGTGGGAATGGCTCTTCCCTTTTATATGTTCTTTCTCTCCCTGCCGGGAAATCTTTTTATCGGCGGCCTGGAAGAGGCGGGATGGACCTATGTACTGCAACCCAGGATGGATCAAAAGTATGGATTTTTGCTTTCTTCTGTCCTGGTTGGAATCATCTGGATTTTCTGGCATGTTCCTCTCTTCTTTATCCCCGGGACCGCTCACTGTGAAGGACAGATTGATTTTTGGATGTTCAACGTTCAGGTCATATCATTAAGCTTTTTCAGAGGAGCCATTTATCGGATAGGGGAAGGAAATCTTCCCCTATCCCCGGCGATACCACGGGCAGCTCACGGCAAAGCCGTTCGCTGTCCGTTGCCCGTCGGATGTCCGCATGTCTTTCCGTTTATGCTTTTCCATACCATGTTTAACTCCGCATCCTCCCTGTTCGGTTCTACAACAATGACATGGTCAGGAACAATTACCGCAAATACTGCAATGATACTCATTTCAATATTGATCGTTAGCGTATATGGCAGGACACAAAGTCTGAAAATGTAGCTGTAAAGGCAAAAACAAATAATTGCTTCACCTTCCGTCTTTCTATATTTTCTTCCGTTTTGGATAAAGTAATCCCGCCGTGGGTGTCATATGAGCAAAACATCAAGTGAGAGCGTTCCGAAAAGCATTCGTTCTGGATGTTAGCAGGAGGCAGATGAAGTGCCATTGCACGAACATCTGCCTCCTGTGTTACATCCATTCGAATCTTTGAGGTAAAGCGGAACGGTTTTGCGATATGACACCCACGGCGGGATGGACTTTTATCTACAAACATATTTTTCTAATCACGAAATCACTCTTCCCCATTTAAACCTGTGCAGCAGCCAGATGCATCCGAAGGACAGCCCGGCGATCACCACGGTCAGCACCGGGACTGCGCCCCATGCCGGAAGGGCTGTTACCGGCACAAATTTCCTGTAAATGTCCAGGAAGAAGATATGGATCAGGTAGATGCCGAAGGAAGCCTTTCCAAAGGCGTCGATCACCCGCCGTGCTTTCTCAGAGGGAGTATATTTCGCCCCGCTCAGTCTGATCATAAACAGGAAAAAGAAAACACTGGTCAGGATCATAAATGGCGTGCTGTATGCCAGCATCTTGTCGCTGTGGGCATTGCCGGACAGCGTAAACCACATGGAGGAGCCAAAGGTGATCAGAAGGCTGACAATCGAGATGAGTACCGCCATTCTCTGGCCCACCCGGATATGCTTTCTGTATTTGAACAGATAGTATCCGATCAAAACGTAGAAGAAATAAACCCTGTCACCCACGATGGGGATATCATAATAGAGCTGTCCTCCTGCCACACCGGCAAGATAGTTTATAAGGACCGCTGCGCTGATCAGGATCACAAACACCTTTTCCAGCTTTATGGTCATGTTTCTGCAGAGGACCTGGAAGAAAGGCAGGACCAGATAGATCGGGATCATCGCGTAGAGATACCACAGATGTGCCTTGGTGGGGACATACCAGATCTGTCTCAGGTCATAGTCTCTTCCATCGTAAAAAATATTCCATACATAATAAAGCAGGCTCCAGACGATCAGCGCCGCCAGAAACCGCAGCAGACGTTTCGCATGTTTCTCAAGAGGTTCTTCCCTCCCCAGGAGCAGCGCCCCGGATATCATAAAGAAACAGGGCACACTCACTCTCGCCGCCGCATCCAGCAGCAGAGAGAACGTATAGTCCGGCAGTGTGATCTGCCGGAAGGACCGGCAGTAAAAATTCGTGATATGGATAACGATGACAAAAAGAAATGATATCATCCTCACCAGTTCCAGGTTATAGTTTTTTCCTCTCATCTGTTCTTTCCCCTCAATTCCATTTCCGTTTTATATATCCCTGCTGTCCCGTGTGTTTTCTGCCCTTTCTGTTCTTGGGCCGCCGGAAGTTTTCGATCCGGGCCGCTTCATCAGGCTCGCCTTCACAACGGCGCCGCTTCCGTAACGCGTATTCAGTTCATCCAGAGCTTTTTTCAGCTTTTTATGCTTTTCGTCCGGCTCTTTCGGGATCTCGATATCAAAGATCGAGAGCTGTTCCGGCTCTCCTTCGTCTACAAGTTTGGACGTACGGATTCCCAGAAGGCGCACCGGCTCCCCGCTCCATGCCTCCCGGAACAGGGAACAGGCAGTCTCATACAAAACGTCCGGATCATTGGACGGTTTCTCCAGCTGGGTCTGGTGGGAGCTGGAACGAAAATCATAATATTTGACTTCCATGCTCACCATCCCTGCCTTCTGTCCTGCCTTTTTCAGGCGTCTCCCAACACTGTCCGCAAGTTCCCGGAACACAGGCAGAGTATCTTCATAGGTTTGGGCGTCCTCCGAGAGAGTCGTGGAATTCCCGATCCCTTTTGCCTGCTCCGGTTCCGCCTGGATGAGATCCGTCCCGATCCCGTTGGCAAATTCCCAGAGCATCTTCCCGTGGCTTTTCAGATGGAGCATGATCAGCTTCAGGTCCGCCTGCGCCAGGTCGCCGATGGTATTGATCTCCAGTTTTTTCAGCACTTCCACGCTGGATCGCCCCGCCATGTACAGGTCGCTGATGGGGAGAGGCCACATCTTCTCTTTGATCTCCTCCGGGAAAAGAGTGTGGATCCGATCAGGTTTCTCAAAATCCGATGCCATCTTTGCCAGCAGTTTATTTGTGGAGATGCCGATATTTACCGTGAATCCAAAGCGCTCTTTTATCCCGTCCTTGATCTCCAGCGCCCCGTCCACCGGGGAGTTCCACCGGTGCGCGATGGAGGTAAAATCCATGTAGCACTCATCCACGCTGACCTGTTCGATCTCTTTCGTAAATGTCCGAAGATAGTCCATCAGGAGCCGGCTCTTCTCCCGGTACATCCTGTGGTCCGGCAGCGCCGTCACAAGATTCGGACACTTACGAAAGGCATTCGCAACAGGTTCCCCCGTGCGGATGCCAAATTTTTTCGCGGCGGGAGACTTGGCGAGTACCACGCCGTGGCGGGACTTCTGGTCTCCGCCGATGATGGCAGGTATCTCGCGCAGGTCTACTGCCGCGCCGTTTTTCAGTTGTTCTACCGCTGTCCAGCTAAGATAAGCGGAATTCACGTCGATATGGAAAATAATCGATGCCATCGGGCATTCTCCTTTTTTGAAGGACCCGTGCCGCCTTATTCTGCGGCAGTGATCTGTCCTTTGACCGTTGCCTGGAGCTTTCCGTCCGCCACGTCGATGAGGATCGTATCTCCACGCCCCACATTTCCGGCGAGGATCAGCCTTGCGGCAAGAGTCTCCACATTTTTCTGCAGGTATCTCTTAAGCGGTCTTGCTCCGTACATCGGATCGTATCCGCCCTCCACGACGAAATCTTTCGCCGCATCGGTGAGCTCAACGCGCAGTTCCTTCTCTACAAGACGTTTGTTGACGTCAGCGATCAGTAAGTCAATGATGGCATGAATATTTGTTTTCGTCAATGGTTTGAACATAATTATCTCATCGAGACGGTTCAGGAACTCCGGTCTGAAGTGTGCCTTTAACTCATTCATGGTCATTTCCTGGCTGCTCTCGTCCAGTGTGCCGTCCTCCTGAATGCCTTCAAGAAGATAGTTCGCGCCGATATTGGACGTCATGATCAGGATCGTATTTTTAAAGTCCACGGTCCGCCCCTGAGAATCCGTGATCCGCCCGTCGTCAAGCACCTGAAGAAGTACATTGAACACATCAGGATGGGCCTTCTCGATCTCATCGAAGAGCACAACAGAGTACGGTTTTCTCCGCACTGCCTCGGTGAGCTGTCCGCCTTCGTCATATCCTACATATCCCGGAGGCGCTCCGATCAGTCTGGACACGGAGTATTTCTCCATGTATTCACTCATATCGATACGAACCATGTTGTTCTCATCGTCGAACAGGCTCTGGGCAAGGGCTTTTGCAAGCTCTGTCTTACCCACTCCGGTAGGTCCGAGGAACAGGAAGGATCCGATCGGTTTCGTCGGGTCTTTGATCCCCGCTTTGGAGCGGATAATCGCCTCTGTGACAAGTTCCACGCCCTCATCCTGTCCGATGACACGTTTGTGCAGTTCATCGGCAAGATGGAGGGTCTTGCTCCTCTCACTCTCGTTGAGTTTTGCCACCGGAATCCCGGTCCAGCGAGACACGATCCTTGCGATCTCGTCGTCTGTCACGGCTTCATGGACAAGGGACAGGTCTTTCTCCTTTACCTTCTCTTCCTCTTCTTCCAACTGTTTCTGGAGCTGAGGCAGTCTTCCGTACTGAAGCTCTGCCGCCTTGTTCAGATCATATTCTCTCTGTGCCTTCTGGATATCCTTATTGACCTGCTCGATCTCCTCACGGATCTTCTGGACACGCTCAACGGATTTCTTCTCATTCTCCCACTGTACTTTCTTGCCTGCATACTCTTCTCTCAGGCCTGCCAGTTCTTCCTGGAGATGTTCCAGACGCTCTTTGCTCAGGCGGTCCTCCTCTTTCTTGAGGGCTTCCTCCTCGATCTCAAGCTGCATCACACGCCGTCTTAACTCATCCAGCTCTGTCGGCATGGAATCAAGCTCTGTCTTGATCAGGGCGCAGGCTTCATCCACCAGGTCGATTGCCTTATCCGGCAGGAAACGGTCGGAAATATAGCGGTGCGAAAGCGTCGCGGCCGCAACAAGGGCGCTGTCCGTGATCTTCACGCCGTGGAACACTTCATAACGTTCCTTCAGACCTCTCAGGATCGAGATGGCGTCCTCCACACTGGGTTCATCTACCATGACCGGCTGGAAACGACGTTCCAGAGCGGCGTCTTTTTCAATATACTGGCGGTACTCATCCAGAGTGGTGGCGCCGATGCAGTGCAGTTCGCCTCTGGCGAGCATGGGCTTCAGCATATTTCCCGCATCCATAGCGCCGTCTGTCTTCCCGGCTCCTACGATAGTATGAAGCTCATCGATGAACAGGATGATCTTTCCTTCGCTGTTCTTCACTTCCTCAAGGACGGCTTTCAGACGTTCCTCAAACTCGCCGCGGTATTTTGCACCGGCCACAAGAGCCCCCATATCCAGGGAGAAGATCGTCTTCTCTTTCAACCCTTCCGGCACATCGCCGCTGACGATACGCTGCGCCAGGCCTTCTACAACCGCAGTCTTACCTACGCCGGGTTCTCCAATGAGAACCGGGTTGTTCTTTGTCTTACGGGAAAGGATACGGATCACATTCCGGATCTCCTCGTCACGTCCGATGACCGGATCCAGCTTCTGCTCTCTTGCGCGCTCCACCAGATCCTGGCCATATTTGTTCAGTGTGTCATAAGTTGCTTCCGGATTGTCGCTGGTCACTCTCTGGTTTCCTCTGACCGTAGAAAGAGCCTGGAGGAATCCCTCCCGGCTGATGCCAAACTCACGGAAGATCTGTTTCATATCTCTGCTTGCATATTTTAAAAGCGCGAGGAAAAGATGTTCAACGGAAACATATTCGTCTCCCATCTGTTTTGCTTCGTCTTCTGCGTGGATCAGGACATTGTTGAGATCCTGTCCGACGTATGCCTGTCCGCCCTGTACCTTCGGGCGTTTTCCTATAGCCTGCTCTACTCTGTCGATGAAGAGCTGGCCCTGTATACTCATTTTTTCCATCAGCTTCAGGATCAGGCTGTCGTCCTGCGTCAGCAGGGCATAGAGCAGATGCTCCTGTGCCAGTTCCTGGTTGCCGTTATCCGCTGCGATCTTTTCACAGTTCTGGACTGCCTGCAGCGAGTTCTGTGTAAATTTATTGATATTCATGGTCATCCCTCCTTGCTAACCACTACTTGTTTTCGTGTTCTAGTAGCAATATAGCAAAAGTTGTTAGCCACGTCAAGCCTCGAGTGCTAATTTCTTAAATTTAAGTATAGAAAGTATAGAAAAAGTGGTTGATCCCGGAGACGCCTGTGCCTATTGAAAGCAGGTAATTTACCCCTGTGACTGTGTCAACGACAATCTGTATTGCTCCAAATCCCAATGTCTGTTCTTCCTTAACCTGAAATCGCTTCTCTTTTTTCTCAAACATTTTTTAACCTCTTCCTAATTTTTCTATTTTTGCCAGAACTATCGTCTGTCATGCAAAACGTGAAATGATAATGCTACTCCTTCAGATTTTTCAAGGCTGACGGATTATTCTCCAGGATTGCGCCGACAGTGGAGCAGCTTTCTAAATCCGGACATTCACCGCAAGTAGCAACGCCCTTTTTCAGTGCGCACTGACGGATTCCGCACATACTGTCGCAGAATACGGTTTTCGCGCCTTCAGCACGGCATCCCTGACAGTTAATGTGCTCCGGAAGGATGGGCGCATTATTTAATTCAGCCCACAACTTTGCGGTCTTTTCCCGCAGCTTCTGGTCGTCATTGATCGTTGCAAGGTATGCGTCGCATTTTTCACAATCAAGACCGCAATATCCGATCATATTTTTCATAGACTCCCTCCTTCAGAACAAATTTGTCTTTATAGATATTCAATGATCCGTAATATGTCGAAGACTGAGAGCGTTCTCCTGTTGTAAGAGCGAGCTCCGGACCATAGTTGAACAAATAGTAATACATATCATGTAATATTTCGAATGTATCATAAACATACTCCGCATCATGCGTTTCGGCCATTTCCTCCACTAACTGTATCAAGTTCTCAAAATCTGATTTATAGCAATCCAATAATTTATTGCACATAACCACACGCACGAAACCATCCAATGCAATCTGAAATGTGGATGGTAGAAAACGCTTTCTCGATAGCCTCAGGTAACAGGGCTGCGGCACGTACTTTTTGCTTTCTCATATTGGCTTTAATTTTTGACCACATCTTCTCAATCGGATTATAGTCCGGGCTATATGGCGGAAGATAGAAATATTGTATCTGCTTCTCATTTAAAAGATTCTTTACCACCTTCGCATGGTGGGAACGCATATTGTCCATCACAACAATGTCATCAGGGCTTAATGTTGGAAGCAGATCCGATTTCAGATAACTTTCAAACCGTTCGGCTGTGGTACCTCCCTGATACGTGGTCTGGTCTCGGAAACTCAAATTCCTTGAATTTCCTGACTTTTCTCAAATCAAAATTAATAGTTTCACCCCTATATT
>CALWFV010000042.1 GCA_944377745.1 uncultured Mediterraneibacter sp.
CCCCCCCCCGAAAATTAAGGAGTTTTTTGAATTTTGTGAAAATTTCACAATCTACAGGTGGTAAAATCTCGTGTTCAGCAGTCTAACCGCACAAAAAAGCACTATCGCCCCAGCGATAATGCTTTGTACTCTTTCAGTTTTGCCCGTCTTTCTTCCCATCTTCGTCAAGACGAAACTTTTTAATCTTCTCCAGGCGCTCTGCCGTCTCCGCCTCCTGCCCCTGGGTGGTTGGATGATAGTATGTCCGGTCTTTCAGGCTGTCCGGCATGCATTGCATATGGGTCAACTTCTCTTCTGTGTCATGGGCGTATTCGTAACCCCTCCCGTATCCCAGGTCCTTCATCAGTCCGGTCACGCCGTTCCGGATCTGAAGGGGCACCGGCTCGGCCCGTAGAGTCCTGACATCCTTTTTGCACTCCTCGCAGGCCGTGTACAGCGCATTGGATTTTGGCGCCATGGACAGGTAGACCACCGCATGGGTCAGATGCACATCACACTCCGGCATCCCCAGAAAGTGACACGCCTGATATGCCGCCACGGCGACAGAGAGCGCATTACTGTCCGCCATGCCTATGTCCTCGCTGGCGAAACGGATCAGCCTCCTTGCGATATACAACGGATCTTCCCCGCCTTCCAGCATCCGCATCATCCAGTAGATCGCCGCGTCCGGATCACTGTTGCGCATGGACTTGTGGAGCGCGGAGATCAGATTATAATGCTCCTCCCCGGTCTTGTCATACAGCAGTGACTTCCGGCTGATGCACTGCTCAAGAGCCGGGTCTGTCACCGTAATCCCTTCCGCGCTGATCTCTCCGTTTAAAACCGCCATTTCCAGCGTATTGAGGGCGGTCCTTGCATCCCCGTTTGCAAACCCGGCGATGGCGCGGATCCCTTCCTCTGAAATCCTCACATTCTGCCCGCCGAATCCGGACGGACTTGTCAGTGCATGCCGCAGGAGCTTTTCCAGGTCTTTTTCTTCCAGCGCCTTCAGGACGAAGACCCGGCATCTGGACAGGAGCGCCGCGTTAATCTCGAAAGAAGGGTTCTCTGTCGTTGCTCCGATCAGAACGATGCTTCCCCGCTCCACATACGGCAGGAAGGCGTCCTGCTGTGCCTTGTTGAATCGGTGGATCTCATCCACGAAGAGAACGGTGCGGATCCCTACCCTGCGGCTTTGCTCCGCCCGGTTCATCACTTCCTTGATCTCTTTGATCCCGCTCGTCACCGCGCTGAAATTGATAAACTCCGATTTTGTCTTCCCGGCAATAATACTGGCAAGAGTAGTCTTTCCCACTCCGGGTGGTCCCCAGAAGATCATGGACGAGATCTGATCCCGTTCGATGAGCTGACGCAGGATCTTCCCCTCCCCAACCAGATGCTCCTGCCCCACGAACTCATCCAGCGACGCAGGCCGCAGCCTGCTGGCCAGGGGAGTGGTGACCCGGTTATTGTCAAATAATGTCATCTGTTCCATATCCATGCACCTCCGTATAAGACTATTATAAAAGCCGGAGGAACAGGAAACAATCACATTCTGATCGGTTCCTGCCCTTCCGGCTTCTGCTTCAGGACCTGCCTGTCAGGTCCCGCCGCTTATCTCATTTTTATCAGTTCAGCTTTTCAGATGTTCGTCTCTTACTCTGCCACGTCTCTCATACTGAAGCTGAATCTTCCCATCTTATCCTTGCCGAGACATACAACCTTCACTACATCGCCCAGAGAGAGGACGTCTTCTACCTTATCCACTCTCTTTTTGGAGATCTTGGAGATGTGTACAAGCCCTTCTTTTCCCGGCGCGAACTCGAGGAATGCGCCGAACTCTTTGATGCTGACAACTTTTCCTTCGAACACCTGCCCCGCCTCAAAGTCGGTCACGATCGTGTGGATCAGTTTCGCGGCCTTGTCCATTGCTTCCTTCTCCGTGCCGCAGATGGATACAGAGCCATCGTCCTCGATGTCGATCTTAACGCCTGTCTCCTCAATGATAGCGTTGATGGTCTTTCCTCTCTGGCCTACCACATCACCGATCTTCTGAGGATCGATCTGCATCTGGATGATCTTCGGAGCATACGGTCCGACCTCCGGTCTCGGCTCAGCGATAGCTTTGTTCATCACCTCGTCGATGATATAAGTTCTTGCCTTCTTCGTCGCGGCGATAGCCTCCTCAATGATCGGTCTTGTCAGTCCATGGATCTTAATATCCATCTGGATCGCTGTGATACCTTTATGGGTACCTGCAACCTTGAAGTCCATATCGCCGAAGAAATCTTCCAGCCCCTGGATATCTGTCAGCACGAGATAATCGTCGTCTGTCTCCCCCGTCACAAGTCCTGCGGAGATTCCCGCAACCGCTGCCCTGATCGGCACGCCGGCAGCCATCAGGGACATGCTGGACGCGCAGACGCTGGCCTGGGATGTGGACCCGTTGGACTCAAATGTCTCGGAAACCGTGCGGATGGCATAGGGGAACTCGGACTCGCTGGGGAGTACCGGGATCAGCGCTTTCTCTGCAAGGGCTCCGTGACCGATCTCACGGCGTCCCGGCCCTCTTGACGGTTTTGTCTCACCGACAGAATAGGACGGGAAATTGTAGTGGTGCATATATCTCTTAGAGGTCTCGTTCTCGTCAAGACCGTCCAGTCTCTGTGCCTCGGAAAGGGGCGCCAGTGTGGTCACGTTGCAGATCTGAGTCTGTCCTCTTGTGAACATGGCGGATCCGTGCACTCTCGGAATCAGGTCAACTTCCGCCGCAAGGGGTCTGATCTGATCAATAGCGCGCCCATCGGGACGTTTGTGATCTTTCAGGATCATTTTTCTGACTGTCTTCTTCTGATACTGGTAAACTGCTTCCCCGAGGACGTCAAGCCACTCCTCTTTGTCAGCGAAAGCCTCCTCCAGCTTCTCTGTCACGACGCGGATATTTTCTTCTCTTGTCTGCTTGTCGTCTGTAAATACAGCCTGCTCCATCTCCTCCGGGGGAACGATCCCTTTGATTGCCTCGAAAAGCTCTTCCGGAACAGAGAAGTGCTGATACTCATGTTTCGGCTTACCACACTCTGCGACAATGGTATCAATGAACGCGATCACTTTCTGGTTCAGCTCATGCGCCGCGAAGATCGCCTCGATCATCTTATCCTCCGGCACTTCGTTAGCTCCTGCCTCGATCATGATGACCTTCTCCTTTGTGGAAGCGACGGTCAGGGTAAGGTCGGATACCTCTCTCTGAGCAGAAGTCGGGTTGAAGACAAACTCACCGTCAACCAGCCCTACCTGTGTGGTAGAGATCGGTCCGTCAAAGGGGATATCGGAAATGCTTGTCGCAATGGCAGCCCCCAGCATGGCCGTCAGTTCCGGACTGCAGTCCTGATCCACTGACATGACCAGGTTTTCCAGTGTCACGTCATTTCTATAGTCCTTCGGGAACAGCGGGCGCATAGGACGGTCGATGACACGGTCTGTCAGGATCGCGTTCTCGGATGCCTTTCCCTCTCTCTTGTTGAATCCTCCCGGGATCTTGCCCACTGCGTACATTCTCTCATTGTATTCTACACTGAGTGGGAAGAAGTCGATTCCCTCCCTCGGTTTCTCTGACGCCGTAGCAGTACAGAGAACTGTTGTATCACCGTAGTGCATCAGCACTGCGCCGTTCGCCTGCTTCGCAACTCTGCCGACGTCCACGCGGAGTGTCCTTCCGGCCAGTTCCATCTCATATTTCTTGTACATGGCTTTCTCCTTTTCTCACTGAATCTATAAGGTTTTTCCTGCCGGCAGGCGTCTCCGAAACTACTGAAAAACATATTAAAGAGCCGCTAATACACTTTTCAGTGGTCTCGGTTACATTTATCTGCCCGCAATCTTAATTATTGTAGCATATCATCAGCGGATACGCAAATATATTTAAAATATTTATTTCCTGTCTTGCTGCCTAAGCTGTTGGCAGGGAGGAGGCAATCGGTATACCAGCTTTCCGGAACTGATTTTAAACAGAAAAACTGCGCTCCCGGCAGTATCCCGCCGGTGCGCAGTCAGTATCCTCTGATTATTTTCTGAGCCCAAGTCTCTCGATCAGGGAACGATATCTCTCGATATCAATTTTCTTAAGGTATGCAAGAAGTCCTCTTCTCTGTCCAACCATCTTCAGAAGTCCTCTTCTGGAGTGATGATCCTTCGGGTTTGCCTTAAAATGCTCTGTCAGCTCGTTGATCCTTGCTGTCAGGATGGCGATCTGTACCTCCGGAGATCCTGTGTCTCCCTCGCTTCTTCCATACTCTTTGATGATAGCCTGTTTCTTTTCTTTTGCGATCATTTTTTAATCCTCCTAAATTAATCTCTCTTACAAAACGCCTGACATTAAGTAACGGTCGGAGTCTGTCCGGTTACCGAACGCCGGTTCATTTTATACTTGAAAAAGTATATCACAGCAAAACGCGGATGTAAAGGAATTTTTACGCTGTTAAAAGATTTTTATGACTTTTACAGCCCAAAATATTTCCTTCCAAAGTCCATGTCGTTCATGACATGTTTCTTAAGTTCCTCCACATTGGAAAATTTTGTCTCCGGCCGCTCAAACTCACAGAATCTGACCGTGATCTCCTCTCCGTATGCATTCCCTTCGTATCCGTATACATACACTTCCAGAAGTTTTTTATGCTCCTCTGTCACAGTCGGCTTGATCCCCGCGTTTCCGATCCCGGGATACCATTTTCCCTCGATCTTTACCCTGCAGGCATACACGCCGAACCGGGGAAGTATCTTCCTTCCACGGGGCTCTATGTTCATCGTCGGAAAGCCCAGCGTCCTGCCAAGCTGTCTGCCGTGCTCCACGATGCCTGTCATTTCATATGGGTAACCGAGAAGTCTCTCGGCCAGCCGGACGTTTCCCACCTCAAGGGCCTCCCGGATATAGGAACTGCTGATAACCCGGTCCCCGTATTTCTCTTTCTCGATCACATCTACGGTATATCCGTACTCTTCCGCATATTTTCGCAGGAACTCCGCGTTTCCTCTCTTCTGATACCCGAACGTAAAATCCGTTCCCACTACCACATGGGCCGCATGGAGCTTTTTACAGAGGATCTCGCGTATGAAGCCCTCCGCCTCCATCATCCTCAGTTCCGGCGTGAACGGATAGCGGATCAGGTAGTCGATCTGCCCTTCCAGCTTTGCCCGCCGTTCCTCGTGGGTCAGCAGCGAATCCCTTTCCATGTCAAACGCGCAGAGAACGCTTCTGCACCCCTCTTTTTCATATTCTCTGATCTTATCCACAAGCTTCTGATGCCCACGGTGAAGTCCGTCAAACTTTCCGAGAGTCACCGCGGTCCTTTCCGCGCTGTCATAAGATTCGATTCCTGTAATGTACTGCATGTGTTTCCCTTCAGTTCTTCCTGCCGGAACTTATCTCATCCGGATCCAGGAACATTTTTTCAAGTTCAAAGCGCTTTTTATCGGCGTCATACCAGTAGATTCCGATAAAGTGTCCGTCCGGATCATAGATCCTGTACCTTTCCCCCGGTTCCGGCTCTTTCTGAATTCTCAAACCTTTCTTTGAAAGAGGATTGCCGTTAAAAGCCTTCTGCGCCTCCCGGCCTGACACAGCCCCCTCCGGCAGGTCTGCAAACACACTGTCAAGGGGAATCAGGATCTCCCTGAGCCGTCCATCCTGAACGATCTCCGCCACCTCATCCAGCCGCCTGGCTGCTCCGATCTCAAAACGGCCGGAACGGGTCCGGACAAGACGTTCCATGCATCCGCCTGTTCCCAGTCTGTCTCCGATATCCTGGCACATCGTCCGGATATAAGTGCCTTTTGAACAGTCCACCTCCATCTTCACGCGGGGCAGATCCATCTCAAGGATCCGGATCCTGTGGATCGTAACCCGGCGGCTCTTTCTCTCCACGGTCTTTCCTTCCCTTGCAAGTTCATAGAGCTTTCTGCCGTTTATCTTCAGCGCTGAATACATGGGCGGAATCTGATCGTACTCGCCCTCGAATCCGCATATGCACGCCGCAGTCTGTTCCGGTGTGATCCCTTCCGTGGGTTTCTCCTCAAGCACGGTTCCCGAAGTATCCTGGGTATCTGTCGTCCTCCCCAGAAGGAGCACCGCCTCATAGGTCTTGTCTCTGTCTGTGAGCAGATCACAGACCTTTGTCGCTTTTCCGAGACAGACCGGAAGCACGCCCTCCGCATCCGGATCCAGCGTACCTGTATGCCCGATCTTCTTCTGACCGGTGATCTTCCGAAGTCTGGCGACAACATCATGGGAAGTATATCCCTTTTCCTTGTATATATTCAGTATTCCGTTGATCATGCCCTACACGGCGGAGGTCTTCTTCTGCTCTGCCGTCTCTCCTTCCTCGTCTTCACTTTCCGCATGGTCAAGCTGGAGTACGATTCTGCCTGTAATATTGTTGATCACGTCATGACTGGACCCGTGCATCGTAACCCCTGCCGCTCTGACGTGTCCGCCTCCGCCAAAGTAGGAAGCGATCTCGCTTACATCCACTTTCCCCTTGGAACGCAGGCTGACCTTGAATACCTGGGGAGAAAGCTCGTGCAGGAACATGGCCACCTCCACGCCTTTTGTCTGTCTGAGCTGGCTTACGATCCCCTCCAGATCCGCCGGCACCGCCTGGAAGAATTCCATCTCTTTCTGTCTCACCACAGAAACGATGCACCGCTTGTCAAGGATCAGCATACTCTCCAGAAGAGCCCTTCCCAGGATCTGGTTCTGGATATAAGTCTTCTCATAATATGTCTTATCGATGATCTCGCTTCCATTGACCCCTTTGCGCATCAGATCTGCCGCGATCTCCATGGTCTCCGGAGAGGTGCAGGAATACTGGAACACACCGGTGTCGTGGGCGATCCCCATGTAGAGCGCCTCCGCCATCTCTCTGCTGATCTTCTCTCTGTCCACGAGAGTGTACACAAGCTCTGATGTGGAGCTTGCCTCGGGAACTATGTAGTTGTAGTCAGCGAAAGCCTCATTGCTTACATGGTGATCGATGCACAGAGTCTCTTTCGCATTTTCAAACAGAGACTCGGCAAACCCGAGACGCTTTTTATCCCCGCAGTCCAGGCAGATAAACAGATCGTAGACCTGGTTTTCCCCGACTTCACTCTTCACCTCATCCGTATGCCGGATCATCGTGTACGCCTCCGGCACCTTTTCCAGATAGATGTCCGTCTCTGTCCCGGGATACTGTTCTGTCAGATACATATACAGTCCGAGGCAGGAACCGACACAGTCGCCGTCCGGGCGGACATGCCCGCCCAGAGCGACTCTCTTTTTCCCCTTTAATACCTCATTCAGATTTATTTTCATGCTATTCATCAGCTCCATCTCTCTTCAAATCCTTTGTCACTTCGTCAATCTTCCTGCTGATATTTACTCCATACTCTATGGACTGGTCCATGATAAATTTGATCTCCGGCGTATTGCGCATGTTGATACTGTGTGCCAGTTCCCGCCGGATATACCCTTCCGCGCTCTGAAGCCCTTTGATGGTATCCTGCTGCATCTTCTCGTCCCCGAGCACGCTGATATATGCCCTGCACGTCTTCAGGTCCGGCGCCACTTCCACAGCTACCACGGAAGTCATGGGTGACACTCTCGGATCCTTGATGCCGCTGCGCAGAATATTGCTCAGTTCTCTTAGTACCTCTGCATTGATCCTCGTATTCTTTATACTGTTTTTTCTCATCGCTGCCCCTTCTTTCCTGCTTCACGATCTGGGAAAGTTATTTCCTCTCGATCTCGACCATCTTATATGCCTCGACCTGGTCGCCTTCCTTGATGTCATTATAGTTTTCAAATACGAAACCGCATTCATATCCCGCTCTCACTTCTTTGACGTCATCCTTAAATCTCTTGAGGGATGCCAGCGGTCCGTCGAATACCACCACTCCGTCGCGGATGAGACGCGCGGTGCATCCTCTCTCGAAGATACCGTCCTGCACATAAGCGCCGGCGATGGTTCCGACTCCGGACGCTTTGAACGTCTGACGCACTTCCGCATGGCCTAAAACTTTCTCCTCGAAGACCGGATCCAGCATTCCCTTCATGGCTGCCTCCACATCTTCGATAGCGTCGTAGATAACTCTGTAGAGCCTCATATCCACTCCTTCACGCTCCGCGATATCCTTTGCGGTCGCGTCCGGGCGTACGTTGAACCCGATGATGATCGCGTTGGACGCAGAAGCCAGGATCACGTCGGACTCGTTGATGGCTCCGACACCTCCGTGGATGACTTTGACGACCACCTCTTCGTTGCTCAGCTTGAGCAGGCTCTGCTTCATCGCTTCCACAGATCCCTGGACATCAGCCTTTACAACGATGTTAAGTTCTTTGAGATTTCCTTCCTTAATCTGGTTGAACAGATCGTCCAGAGACATCTTGGACTTGGTCTCCTCCAGCAGTTTTACCTTGTTCTGCGCGATAAAGGTTTCTGCGAAATTCCTTGCCTCTTTCTCGGAATCGCATCCCACAAACACTTCGCCTGCATTCGGCACATCGTTGAGTCCGAGGATCTCTACCGGCTGGGACGGCCCCGCCTCTTTGACGCGTCTTCCTCTGTCGTCCATCATCGCTCTGACACGGCCGTGGGCGCTTCCCGCCGCAATGGCGTCTCCCACATGAAGTGTTCCCTTCTGTACGAGCACGGTCGCAACGGATCCTTTTCCTTTATCCAGTTCCGCCTCAATGACAAGCCCTCTCGCCGCGCGGTTCGGATTCGCTTTCAATTCCATCACTTCTGCTGTAAGAAGTATCATTTCCAGAAGTTCCGGAATCCCCTCCTTCGTGTGTGCGGATACCGGAACGAAGACAGTGCTTCCGCCCCAGTCTTCCGGAATCAGTTCGTACTCTGTCAGTTCCTGTTTTACCCTCTCCACATTTGCTCCGGGCTTATCGATCTTATTGATGGCAACGATGATCTCCACCCCGGCAGCCTTCGCATGATTGATGGCCTCCACGGTCTGAGGCATCACACCGTCGTCCGCCGCAACGACAAGGATCGCGATATCGGTGGAATTGGCGCCGCGCATACGCATCGCTGTGAAGGCTTCATGTCCCGGCGTATCAAGGAAGGTGATCTTCTCCCCGTTGACTTCCACAACATAAGCGCCGATGTGCTGAGTGATTCCGCCTGCCTCGCGGTCTGTCACATTGGTATGGCGGATCGCGTCAAGGAGAGACGTCTTGCCATGGTCAACATGCCCCATGACACAGACAACCGGCGGACGCTTCACCATCAGGCTCTCGTCTTCCTCGTCCTCTTTGAGCAGCTCCTCGATCACATCAACAATCTCTTCCTTCTCGCAGAGGACATCAAACTCCATTGCGATCTCTTCCGCTGTGTCGAAATCGATCTCCTGATTCACCGTAACGACCTTGCCCTGAAGGAAGAGTTTCTTCACGATCACGGACGGAACGATCTTCATCTTGTCGGCAAGCTCTTTGATCGTAAGGACTTCCGGAATCACGATCTGCTTGATCTGCTCCTCTTTCTTCTCCGGCTTCGGCTGCGGTTTCTTCACCTCCGCTGTCTGTTTCTGCTTCTTGCCCTTCTTTGCCGCTTTTCCTTCGAAAGCCTCGTCCCTGTATTCTTTCTTCTTGTTATCTCTCTCTTTATCTTTCGCCTTGTTCCTCTGGCTCTTCTGCTGTTCCATCATCGGAGAGCTCATGGAATCATCACGCCTTGTGTCTCCTCTTCTGTCGCCGCGCTGTCCGCCGCCTGAGCGTGCTCCCTGACCTCCGAAGTGCTGGTCGCGGCCGCCTCTGTCCTGACGCGGTCCTCTTCCGTCTCTGTTGGAACGCTGTCCCTGCCCGGTCCTTTCGCCTCGCTCCTGACGGGGTCCTCTGTTTTCCCCGGAAGGACGTGCTCCGCTCTGCGCGGATCTCTCCTGACGGCTCGTTCCCTGTCCGCCTCTGTCCTGACGCGGAGAGCGTGACTCCTCGTTCTGGCGCTGTCCCTGCGCAGGTCTTTCCTGGCGGTTCGGTCTGCCTTCTCCTGCCGGACGTGCGGGCCTGCCTTCTCCCGCCGGGCGCGCCGCTCTTCCCTCTCCTGACGGCCGAGCCGGTCTGCCTTCCCCTGCCGGGCGTGCAGGTCTTCCTTCTCCTCCGGATCTGCCGCCCTGGGCCGAACGTGCCGGGCGTTTGCCCTGAAGCCGGCTGCTGTTCTTGGAGTTCTGAGGACGGATCACAAACGCCAGATTTTTCTTCTTCGGCGCCGCATCTTTCTCCAACTGTTTTTCAGCCGGCTTCTCCGCCTGCGCATCTTCGCTTTTCGCGGAAGCGCTGTTTCCGGACAGTTCCCTGCGGATCTCATCTGCCACAGTTTCCTCAACCGTACTCGCATGGCTCTTTACATCAATATTTTTTGACTTCAGGATATCCAGAAGCTCTTTATTATCCATGTTCAGTTCTTTTGCAAGTTCATGCACCCTCAATTTTGTCATATTCAACTACCTCCTTTATGCAATACTCTCACGGTTTTTCAGCTCTTTTAGAATTCCCCTTGCAAATCCTTCGTCCAATATCGCCAGAGATGCACGGAATTCTTTTCCCATTGCATGCCCTAAGGTATCTTTATCTCCGTAAAAACAAATTGGAACTTCGTAAAATTCACACATATCACGAAACTTCTTCTTCGTGTTATCTGATGCATCAGCGGCAACCACCACAAGGCTGGCCTTTCCGGACTTTGCCTCACGTTCGGTCATAAACTCTCCGCTGGCGCACTTTCCCGCTTTCATTGCAAGACCGATCAGAGACAGCACTTTATCTCTCTGCAATATCTCCCATCTCCTTTTCCAGTCTGTCGTATACCTCCTGAGGGATCGCCTGTTTGAAGGATCTCTCAAGTCCCTTGTTCTTCACCGCTTTCTGAAAACATTCCCTGGAGTAGCAGATATATGCTCCACGTCCGTTTTTCTTGCCGGTGGTGTCTGTCATAAATTCTCCGTCCTGGGTCCGCAGGATACGCATCAGTTCTTTCTTTGGCTTCATCTCGCCGCATCCCACGCATTTGCGCATGGGTATCTTCTTTTTAACTGCCAACAAATTCACTCCTTCAGTTATTTCTCTCCGTCAGTCTCAACAAATTCAATTTCAGCCTCATCTTCAGGACTGTACTCGTCAGTCGTATCATCTTCTCCATAGAACTCATCCTCGTAGGAGCCGTCATAATTTTCATCATATGCGCCCTCTTCGTATTCGTCCTCGAAGTCGCCGGTATAGCCTTCTTCACTCATCATTCCCATCTGTTCCATGTAGTTCTCCGGAAGCTCGCCGGACTCGATCGCCTGGGTCTCGCTCTTGATGTCGATCTTGTATCCCGTCAGTCTCGCAGCCAGTCTCGCGTTCTGTCCCTCTTTTCCGATGGCAAGAGACAGCTGGTAATCCGGCACGATCACGCTGGCGATCTTCTCCTCCGGGTCTGCCATAACAGAGATAACTTTCGCCGGACTCAGCGCGTTCTCGATCAGGAGAGCCGGGTTTTCATCCCAGTTTATGATATCGATCTTCTCTCCCCGCAGTTCATCTACCACTGCGTTCACTCTTGCGCCGTTCATTCCGACACAGGCCCCCACTGGATCCACATTAGGATCATTTGACCAGACTGCCATCTTCGTACGGGATCCTGCCTCACGGGCGATGCTCTTGATCTCCACAGTGCCGTCCTTCACCTCGGCAACCTCCGCCTCAAACAGACGCTTCACAAGCTCCGGATGGGTTCTGGAGACAAGGATCTTCGGTCCCTTCGGCGTGTTCTTCACCTCAACCACATACAGCTTAATGCGTTCTGTGGGCTTGAACACCTCGCCCTTGACCTGCTCATTCTCTGTCAGCATGGCGTCCGCTCTTCCCAGGTTGATGCTGATATTCTTTCCTACATATCTCTGAACGATACCTGTGACGATATCTTTCTCTTTCTCAAAGTACTGGTCAAATACGACTTTCCGCTCCTCCTCGCGGATCTTCTGGAGGATCAGGTTCTTTGCGTTCTGCGTTGCGATTCGCCCGAACTCTTTCGAATGTACGGGAACCTGCGCAACATCACCGATATGAAGCGAGGAGTCGATCTTCTCCGCATCCTCCAGGCTGATCTCCAGTGCCGGATCCATCACTTCCTCCACAACTTCCTTCTCTGCGTACACCGTATAGTCACAGGTTTCTCTGTTCATGATCACCTTGATGTTTTCCGCGGTCCCAAAATGGTTCTTGCATGCGCTGAGCAGGGAATTTTCGATCGCGTCCATCATGACATCCCTGCTGATGTTTTTCTCTTTTTCAAGAATCGTCAATGCTTCCATTAACTCTGTGTTCATTATTGTTTCCTCCTAAATGAATTTAAAATCTCAGCCGTTCCTGACTGTTCCTAAAACTCGCAACAGTTCAGCCCGCGCCATTCGTAAAACTGAGCTGTTTCTAAAAATCCAGTGCAAGTCTGATCAGCGCAATATCATTTCTGTCAAAAGTCTGTTCCGAGTCGTCCTCATACGCGATCGTCACGGTATCCCCGTCATAACGCTTCAATATCCCCACGAACTCTTTCTGTCTGTCAATAGCTCTGTATGTCCGGATCTCCACCTCTTCTCCGACGCTTCTGGCGAAGTCCTTCTCTTTCTTCAACGGGCGTCCCAGCCCCGGGGAACTCACCTCGAAGACATAGGAGTCTTCAATATAGTCTTTCTCATCCAGGATATCCGAGAATCTCCTGCTGACTGTCTCACAGTCGTCCACAGTGATCCCGCCGGGCTTATCGATATATGCCCTCAAGTACCAGGTGCCGCCCTCTTTAACATACTCCACGTCAACCAGTTCGAATCCCAGCTCCGTGACGATCGGTTCTAAAAGTTTTTCTGTCTGCTGTTCATATTCTTCTCTTCTGGACACGATGAACTTCCTTTCTTCTTATATTCATATGCACAAGAAACCGTCCTGCCTTTCCCGGAAAAATTTTTCTCTGCATCAAAGAAGAGTGAACTTTCGTTCACTCTTCTGCCGGATTCCTTATGTAACTATAAAGACTCTAACACCTTTTTCCAGAGAAATCAAGGGGTTTATGAAAAAAAAGTTCAGCCATAAGGCAGAGACAGGCTGATTTATGCTCGCATAAAGATCAGACTGGTCCCTGCCTTATGAGCGGAGCGCCTGCATATGAGCAAAGGGGCGGCAGCGCCGCCGGAGTGCGTCAGCACGTCTTTGCGAATGGCGCGGGCTGAACTTTACCGTTGGCCATAAAGGATCAGCGTTGTCATCTTGCCTTCGTCCCGGTTCCGTCCCTCTTCGCCAGCTTCAGCCGGTTCAGCGTGACCTCCCTCTCTCCGAAGGATACCTTTGTCTCTGCGCCCTCTTCAAAGAGATACACCTGCTCCAGTTCATCCTTCTTCTGGAGACGAATCCCGCGCACGCCCACCGCGGCCTTCTTCTTCACGGGCACGTCGGATGCCGGAAACCGGAGGAAATATCCGTTCCTGGTGCGGAGCACCACATTCTGGTTCTCACTGACCACCTTCACATCGATCAGAGTATCCCCCTCCTGCAGCTTTGTGCCGGCGATTGTCCTCTTGGACACCTGGAACTCAGTCCCTTCCACCCGCTTGATCATTCCCTGAGCGGTGGCAAAGAGCAGGTGTGCGAACCGCATCTGCTCGGAATCACAGACCATGACGATCTGCTCCTCGCTGCTGGAATAATTGCTCACATTGTCAACAGGTATTCCTTTGTCTCGGAATTTCCCATAGGGCAGGTCCAGTACCTTGATCTGGTGCATCTTGCCTGTGTCTGTGAACAGACAGAGTCTTCCTGTATTCAGGCAGTGGACCACATACCGGTTCTCACTGTCCGCAGCCTCCCTGTTCCGTTCGTAAACAGAGACGTCCACTGTCTTCGCATATCCGAACCGGTCCATAAGGAACACCACATCCTGCTCCTCGATCTTCTTTTCCTCAAAGACTGCCTCCTCGGCATTCTCAATCTGAGTGCGGCGCTTCCTGCCGTATTCCTTCTTATAATGATCCAGTTCCTCCATGATCACGCCTGCCATGGAGTCATAATTGTTCAGGATGTCCTCATAGCGGGCGATGTTCTTCAGCGTCTCCTCATGCTCTCTCTGAAGAGCCTCGATCTCCAGTCCGATCAGGCGGTAGAGGCGCATCTCCAGGATCGCCGTCGCCTGTCTCTCGGTAAATCTGAGCATCGCCGCCATTTTCTTTGAGATGGACGACTTGAACTTTATATTGTCCGTTACGCCGTTTACAAGACATGCCCTTGCGTCTTTTACGGACTTGCTCCCTCTTAAGATCTCAATGATCAGATCGATCACGTCGCATGCCTTGATCAGACCTTCCTGCACTTCGCTCTTCTCTTTTTCCTTCGCCAGAAGAGTCGTATATTTTCTGGTAGCAAGCTCGAACTGGAAATCCACATGGTGCTCGATGATCCTCTTAAGCCCCAGGGTCTCCGGTCTGCCGTCCGCCACCGCAAGCATATTCACGCCGAAGGTGTCCTCAAGACGGGTCTTTTTATAGAGCATGTTCTTTAAGTTCTCCGCGTCCGCACCCCGTTTTAACTCCAATACGATGCGGATCCCTTCCTTTGAGGACTGATTGGAGATATCCACGATGTCCGTGGTCTTTTTTGACTCCACAAGGCCCGCCACGTCGTTTAAGAACTTGCCGATCCCGGTGCCGATCATAGTGTAGGGGATCTCGGTGATGACGAGTTGTTTCTTCCCGCCTTTGAGTTCCTCCACTTCCACCTTGCCCCGGATCTTGATCTTCCCCTGTCCTGTCTCATAGATATTGAGAAGATCGTCCTTGTTGACCACGATACCTCCGGTGGGGAAATCAGGGCCTTTGACGTATTTCATGAGCTGTTTTGTACTGATGGCGTCGTTCTTCATATACGCCTTGACCGCATCGATGACCTCCCCCAGATTGTGAGTGGGGATGCTTGTAGCCATTCCCACGGCGATCCCCTCCGCTCCGTTCACGAGCAGATTGGGGACCCGGACGGGCAGGACCACCGGTTCTTTCTCCGTCTCGTCAAAGTTGGAACATAAGTCGATCACATTTTTATCAAGGTCGGACAGGCATACCTCCTGGGTGAATTTGGTAAGCCTTGCCTCTGTGTATCGCATGGCAGCGGCCCCATCCCCCTCGATGGAGCCGAAGTTTCCGTGTCCGTCCACCAGGATCTGTCCCTTCTTAAAATCCTGTGCCATGACCACCAGCGCCTCGTAGATAGAACTGTCACCGTGAGGATGATATTTACCCATTGTGTCTCCCACGATGCGGGCGCATTTCCTATATGGCCTGTCATACCGGATCCCCAGTTCATACATATCATAGAGGGTACGTCTCTGAACAGGCTTGAGCCCGTCCCGCACATCCGGCAGCGCTCTGGAAATGATGACGCTCATGGCATAATCGATATATGATTTCTTCATAAGATCCGAGTATTCGGTCCTTATGATCTGTGCTTCACTTTCCATTCTCTGTCTCCTTCGTTCTTCCGTTTACCTGAAAACTGTCTCAGACTATATGTCGAGTTCCGCCTCTGTTGCGTTCTCGTAGATGAAAGCTCTTCTGGGGGGCACTTCCGTTCCCATAAGCATCTCCGTCACACTGGAAGCCATCCTTGCGTCCTCGATCTCCACCAGCTTCAGAAGCCTTCTCTCCGGATCCAGGGTGGTTTCCCAGAGCTGCTCTGCGTCCATCTCTCCCAGACCTTTGTATCTCTGCAGGGTAAAGGGGCCTGTGTGGGTCTTTCTGTAGCGCTCCAGCGCCTTGTCGTCATAGAGGTATTCTTCCTCACCGTTTTTCGGCATTGCCTTGTAAAGGGGCGGCATGGCAATATAGACGTGCCCCTCGTAGATCAGCTCCGGCATGAACCGGTAAAACAGGGTGAGCAGGAGGGTGGAAATATGGGCTCCGTCCACATCCGCATCCGCCATGATGATGATCTTGTCATAGCGCAGCTTGCTGATGTCAAAGTCATTGCCATACCCCTCGGAAAATCCGCAGCCGAAGGCATTGATCATAGTCTTGATCTCCGCGTTGGCCAGGATCTTGTCAATGCTCGCCTTCTCCACATTCAGGATCTTTCCCCGGATCGGCAGGATCGCCTGGTAATTCCTGTCACGTGCCGTCTTCGCCGAGCCTCCCGCGGAGTCTCCCTCCACGATGAAGATCTCACATTTCTTCGGGTCCCTGCTCTCGCAGTTGGCCAGTTTTCCGTTGCTGTCAAAAGAATATTTCTGTTTTGTCAGCAGATTGGTCTTCGCCTTCTCCTCGGTCTTACGGATCTTCGCCGCCTTCTCCGCGCTGGAGAGCACCGTTTTGAGCACTTCCAGATTCCGGTCGAAATATCGGACAATCTCTTCCCCGGTCACCTTGCTCACCGCTTTGGCTGCATCCGGGTTGTCCAGTTTTGTCTTAGTCTGCCCTTCAAACCTGGGATCCGGATGTTTGATGGAGACGATCGCTGTCATTCCGTTCCGGATATCCGCCCCGGTAAAGTTAGCGTCCTTCTCCTTGAGGATTCCCAGTTCTCTGGCATACTGGTTCATCACTGTGGTAAACGTAGTCTTGAACCCGGTCAGATGGGTTCCCCCTTCCGCATTGTAGATATTGTTACAGAAACCGAGCACGTTTTCATGAAATTCATTTACATACTGGATCGCTGCTTCCACCTCGATCCCATCGGCCTCACCTTTGAAGTAGACCGGATCATGGAGCGCCTCCTTCTTCTTGTTGAGATCACGGATAAATCCGGTGATCCCTTCCGGCTCATGATAGACAATGTGCTCGGGAACCTCCTGACGCTTATCGTCAAAAATAATGGTGAGCTCCGGATTCAGATACGCCGTCTCATGAAGTCTGCTCTTGACCTCTTCCGCCCGGAAACGGGTCTTCTCAAAGATGGTGTCGTCGGGAAGGAAATTGACCGTTGTCCCTGTCTTCCTTGTCTTTCCGATCTTCGGCAGAAGTCCATCCTCCAGTTCCACCACCGGGATCCCCCGCTCAAAGCGGTCGTGATGGATGTATCCGTCTCTGCTGATCTTTACATCCATGTATGCAGACAATGCATTCACCACCGAGGACCCCACTCCGTGGAGACCTCCGCTGGTCTTGTAGGCGGAATCGTCGAATTTTCCTCCTGCATGAAGGGTGGTATAGACTAGTCTCGCCGCCGCCACACCCTTCTGGTGCATGTCCACCGGCACGCCTCTTCCGTTGTCCGACACGGTGGCGGAGCCGTCTTTTTCCAGGGTCACATGGATCTCCGAGCAGTATCCCGCCAGATGCTCATCCACCGAGTTGTCCACGATCTCATAGATCAGATGGTTCAGGCCCTTGGTGGACACACTTCCGATATACATTCCGGGACGTTTGCGCACCGCCTCCAGTCCCTCCAGGACCGCGATGCTGCCCGCATCATATGTACTTTTTGCTGCCATTTACATTCTCCTTTTCTCTTTGTTCTGCGCCAAAGCAGAACATACCATTTAATAATATATCACCCGTTCTTTAAAATTTCAATCACGATTCTCCCATGATCACACTGTAAAGAATGTCAGAGAGCACCTCCATGGCGTTCATCATCTCCTCCACTGTGTTGGTCTGAGCTCCCGCTTCTATTAATAGCGATTTTGGCAGAAGATGAAGGTTATACCTGTACGCCCTAAGATAGATATGGCGCACAAATCCAGGATACATACTCTCCGAGGCGAGCTGCATCTGCAGAGAAAAGGCAAGATTATCCTGGATATACGGGTTATAGAGGTATTCGATATCTCCGTTTGTCCTGGATCGGCTCAGGCCGTTAAAGTACATGATTTTGGCCGTAGGCTTTCCGTTGACCTCCGTGACGAGGTGGGTTCCCTCCGCCACGCCGTCCCTGTGCAGGTCGATCGCCACCTGGATCGAAGGATTCGCCTCGATGATGGGACGCACGGAGGCCTCCGCATTTTCATAGGCATTGCTCCGGTCCAGCTTTCCGTCAATAATGTCGTATACGCCTGTGTCATGGATCGTCTCGATCCCTTTTTCGTTCAGAAGCTGGGTCAGATATTCTCCCACTCCCACGATGCTGGTAGATGTATCGCCGGGCGTAGAATCCGCGAACTCCTCCTGGGAATGGGTGTGAAAAATCAGAACCTTTGGTCCCTCTTCCGTATTGTCGATCTTCATGTCTCTTCCCAGCAGGTCATCCGCGTTGAGCTGATCCGGTCCGATCATGGTAGAACTGTCCACCGTATAGAAATTGCTCAGAAGGTAATCAAAATCCCGGAGTTTTTCAATAGACATATCTACCGTGGGCGTTACTTCTGTTGCCGCTGCTTCGGACTCATCCGGTTCACCGATGAGCTGCCCGTCCTCATCCACCGCATTCTCATCGTTGGCCTGAGCCTCCAGGATCCTTGCGATCGTCTCCTCGTCCTCGATCTCAGATTCATAGGGCACATGGTCCTCAACATAATTTACAAGAGGCATCCATACAAGTGCCTTCTCCCGAATCCACTCCCCGATGCCGGGATCCGCGTCTCTCTCCAGATAGGCAAGCCCCGGCATGTACATTTCTTCCGCGCTTCTTAATATCTTTTTCTGAAGCTCGTAGACAGATTCATCGGCAAACGTCTCTGCTCCAGCCAGAAGCAGTATGGCAGTCAGCAGGATCACTGCCCCCATCGTCCCCGCCTGTCTCATTTTTCCGTCTCTGTAACTGTTCATCTCCCGGCAGCATCCCCTTCTGATCTTTTAAAAAGATTGTATGCCGGGGCTATCACGGATATGACTCCTCTCAGGCTCCCTGTTCCTGAACACGGTTTACAAAAAGCATATTCAGCGCCTCGGAAATAGTATGGCTGATGTGATGGATCAGTTCATCCACATCTTTTGGCGTCACGAACATCCCGTTTAAGTGGGGCGAGATCAGCTCTCTCACCAGTTCATATTTTTCTCCCGCCGTATAGGACTTCAGAACCTCTCCTACATTTCTCAGAGACTCCGCGTTCTCCAGCGCCCGGATAAAATTCTCCATCGTATCGTTTACGATCGTGGCAGCATCCACCACGGTGGGGACTCCGATTCCGATCACCGGGATACCCAGAGATTCTTCCGTCATCGCCGTCCTGTGGTTTCCCACACCGGATCCTGGATGGATCCCCGTGCTGGCGATCTGCACAGTACGGTTCAGTCTCCGGCTGTTTCTCGCCGCAAGGGCGTCCACCGCGATGACCACATCCGGATGGGTCTCCTGCACGATCCCTTTTACGATCTCCGCGGTCTCCATTCCGGTCTGTCCCATGACCCCAGGCACGATTGCGCTGACCATATTGGCGTGTTCCATACCCATGGCGTATTTCCCATACTCTCTGACAATATGCCTTGTCACATTGAGATGGTCCGCCACGTAAGGACCAAGAGCGTCGGGAGTGACTTCCCGGTTTCCCAGTCCAACCACAAGAACGGAAAAGTCTTCGCCTATCCTGCATCCGCTCCCTTCGATCAGTTCCCGGATGCACCGGCACAGTTCCGCCGCGATCTCCTGGCAGCATTCCTCATCCGGCAGCGCAAGATTCGGCGTTTCCAGTGTAAGGTAAGTTCCCACCGGCTTTCCCATCGCTCTCGCCCCGTTCTCCGTCTCGATCTCCACCCTGGTAATGCGAAGCTCCCTCTCTTCGTCGTAGTTCTCCTCCAGAATAACGCCCGGAATCTCCACATTATCCGATTCAAAGCGCTCCTTCTCCTCCAGAGCAAGATCTGTCCGGACATTATAATTTCTCACCATAACTCACCCTCCCTGACATGTAAACGCTGACGCACTTTTTCATCTCCGCCGCCTGTCCGCCCTATCGCATTGTTTTCAGCCGGACACCGACAGCTAAGCGCTGACACACTTTTTCATCTCCGCCGCCGTCAGTCCGAAAGAAACTGTGCTGCCATGAAGGTCCGTAGCAAAACGCCGGTACTTAGGCTGTGTCCTTTACAGCCTTAGTACCGCTGCGTTTTGTTCCGAGCGAAAGCGTGACCGCCGTGGCAGCACAGCTTCTTTTGGACGTCCGGTCTGCGAGGCATGAAAAAATCGTTGCTTCTATTTTTCTCACTATTTCTCAAAATATGTATTGACAATAAATTCCCGTTGGAATAAAATAAACGAGTATGTTTGAGCGGAGCGTCCGTGTCCGAATCCGCCGGAATACATGATTCACATTTGAAAATTCATGTTAAAGTTGGAGGTGTACAGATTGGCTAACATTAAGTCTGCTAAGAAAAGAATTTTAGTAAACGAGACAAAAGCTGCAAGAAACAAAGCGATCAAGTCCAAAGTGAAAACAGCAGTGAAAAAAGTTGAGACTGCCGTTGCTAAGAAAGACGCAGAGGCTGCTAAGACTGCTCTTCACACAGCGATCGTTGAGATTTCCAAAGCAGGAAGCAAAGGTGTTTATCACAAGAACACAGTTTCCAGAAAGATCTCCCGTTTATCAAAAGCCGTTAATTCAATCGCTTAATTTTTAGAATAGACATGAAAAGACATCCGTTACCGTCAGACGGATGTCTTTTTCGTTTCCTCTTTTTCTTTCCCAAGTTTGGGCCACACTGTGATGAGCATAGTGACAAAGCAGGCGGTTCCCCCGATCACGTTGGATACCGGCTCGGCCAAAAACACACCGTCTGTACCTAGACCGCCGATTATCGGAAGAAATATGGTCAGCGGCACCACAATGATCACTTTCCGGAAGAGGGAAAAGAACACTGCCTGCTTCGGCCGGTTCAGCGCCACATAGGTGGACTGTCCCGCGAACTGCAGTGCCATCATAAATATCCCGCAGAAATAGATCCGCATCGCCGGGATCCCGTTCTGGATCAACTCGCTCTCCTGCGTAAACAGATGCATGAAGAAGCGGGGTTCGAAAAATATGACAGCCCAGACCACCAGCGAAAAAATGATCCCGCACACCGTCATAAACCGGACCGCCTGTTTTACTCTCTTATAACATCCTGCTCCATAGTTGTAGCTGATCACAGGCTGAGCGCCGGATGTCAGACCGTTCAGCGGCATGTTTATGATCTCCCTCACTGAGTTGATCACTGTCATGACGCCTACGTAAAGATCGCCTCCATGCCTGGAAAGGACTGCATTGCAGACGATCTGCACCAGCCCGTTTGTAACCGACATGACAAATCCGGACGTCCCGAGCAGAGTAATCTCTTTTACAAGACTTTTCTGAAGCTTCATCGAATTTTTCTTCAGTTTCAGGAGCGCCTTTTCCCCTGTCAGAAAACGGAACACCCATACGGCGGAACCCCCCTGGGATATGACCGTGGCGATCGCCGCGCCCCGGACTCCCATCCCGAATCCGAAGATCAGGACCGGATCCAGTATGATATTGAGGACCGCGCCCAGAAGCACGGTGAGCATCCCTGTTTTCCCAAATCCCTGAGCATTGATAAAATTATTCATTCCCAGGCTGGTCATCACAAAGAGAGTACCGCACAGATAGATCGTGATATACTGATCGGCATATGGATACGTCGCTTCACTTGCTCCGAAAAGGTAAAGAACCGGTTCCCGGAAAATAAGACAGAGTACCATGAGAACAGCTCCGGACGCCAGCAGCATGGTAAAAGAATTCCCCATAACATCTTCTGCCCGTTTCTCCTCATGTCCGCCCCGGGCAATGGAACAGAGCGGGGCGCCTCCCATGCCAAAGAGGTTGGCAAAAGCGGTGATGATCGTGATCACCGGAAGCGCAAGCCCCACTCCCGTCAGCGCGTCCGCCGAGACATGGGGAATATGTCCGATATAGATCCGGTCCACCACACTGTACAGCACATTGATCAGCTGGGCCAGTGTCATTGGTAACGCAAGATTCAGGATGTTCCCCGCAATACTGCCCTGACTGAAATCATTTTCCGTGTTCTTTGAGGCGGAATTCACACAGGATCCCTCCTTTCTCTTAAAAGGGGCCTGACCCCTCTGCATATGGGTCAGGCCCCTTTGATCACTAAATCCAGAATATTCTGAAATCAGATTAGTTGTTGATCAGTTTGTCCTCATCGCTCCAGCTGTAAAGTTTTCTGATCTCTTCTCCGATCTTCTCTGACGGATGCTCAGCGGCACGTTTTCTCATTGCGCGGAAGTGAGCCTGTCCGCCTGCTTCTGACATGTCAAGCAGGAAGTCTTTTGCGAAAGTACCATCCTGGATATCAGAAAGGATCTTCTTCATTGCTTTCTTTGTATCCTCTGTGATGATCTTCGGTCCTGTGATGTAGTCGCCGTACTCTGCTGTGTTGGAGATAGAGTATCTCATTCCGGCAAATCCTGACTGATAGATCAGGTCTACGATCAGTTTCATCTCATGGATACACTCGAAGTAAGCGTTTCTCGGATCATATCCAGCCTCTACCAGAGTCTCGAAACCAGCCTGCATCAGCGCGCATACACCGCCGCAGAGAACTGCCTGCTCACCGAAGAGGTCTGTCTCTGTCTCTGTGCGGAATGTTGTCTCGAGGATACCAGCTCTTGCTCCGCCGATGGCAAGACCGTAAGCCAGAGCTTTGTCAAGCGCTTTTCCTGTATAATCCTGCTCTACTGCGACCAGACACGGAGTTCCTTTTCCAGCCTGATACTCGCTTCTTACTGTGTGTCCCGGAGCCTTTGGAGCGATCATTGTAACATCTACGTTTGCCGGCGGTACGATCTGTCCGAAGTGGATGTTGAAGCCGTGTGCGAACATCAGCATGTTGCCTTCCTCAAGGTTCGGCTCGATATCGTTCTTATATAATGCAGCCTGTTTCTCATCGTTGATCAGAATCATGATGATATCGGCTTTCTTTGCAGCCTCAGCGGACGTATAAACTTCAAATCCCTGTGACTCTGCCTTTGCCCATGACCTGCTTCCCTCATAGAGACCGATGATAACGTTGCATCCGGACTCTCTTAAGTTCAGCGCATGTGCATGTCCCTGGCTGCCGTAGCCGATGATCGCGATCGTCTTTCCTTCCAGAAGGGAAAGATTACAATCTTCCTGATAATAAATTTTTGCTGCCATTTTGCATTCCTCCTAAAAATAAAATAAATCCTCCGGTCACAGACCAGATCTTATATGTATAGTGAAAGGTATGGACCTCTTACTAACCAGATGATATCCTCTACAGATAAGTAACGTCTTTGCTTCCCCGGGAGAGTCCTGTGATCCCGGTCCTTGCCAGTTCCAGTATCTCGTAATCCTTCAGAAGATTCAAAAAAGCCTCCAGCTTGCTCTGAGTACCGGTCAGTTCGATCATCAGGGAATCCTCTTCCACATCGACGATCTTCGCACGGAAAATATCCGCCACCGAGATGATCTCGCCTCTCTGCGCCGCGTTTGCGCGAAGCTTTACCATGATCAATTCCCTGCACACAGACTCGCTGTCCTTTAATACTTTGATATTTACAACATCCTCCAGTTTTCTGAGCTGCTTCTCGATCTGCGAGAGTATCATTTCATCCCCGGATGAAACAACTGTGATCCTTGTATATCTCGGATCTGCCGTCATACCTGCCGTGATACTGTCAATGCTGTATCCGCGGCGGCTGAACAGACCTGCGATCCTGCTCAGGACTCCCGGGTTATTATCTACGAGCAGCGAAAAAACCTGACTTCTCATTGCCTTCCCCACTTTCTCAAAATACTTCCCCATTCAGCGGGGAGATTATTTCCGCATTAAAAACAGAGTGCAATCTATTTTCTATAATATTACCAACTGCACTCTGTTTTGTCAAGACGTTCCTTTAAGAATATTTTACTTCTGCTCCGCGATCTTTTCCGCCAGTTCATTGAGATAGACCCAGCGTTCTGTCTTCTCCTCCAGAAGAGCATTGGTCTTCTCCTGCTCCTCCAGCAGTTCTTTCAGTTTTACAGAGTTTGTCGCATTAGCATCCATCTGCCGCTCCAGCGACTCCAGCTTCTCCTCCAGCGCTGCAATCTCGCCGTCTATGGATTCGTACTCCTTCTGTTCTTTATAAGAAAACTTCAGTTTCCGGCTCTGTCCTTTTTTCCAGTTTTTTGTCTCTTTTGACGGGGGCGCTTCCGCTCCGGCTTTTCCGGCATCGGAGTTCCTCTGCGCCGTCACTTCCGCCCCTCGCCGTTTCTTTGCTTCAAGATAGTCGGTATAACCTCCTTCGTACTGTGCCGCGTGGCCTTTCCCATCCAGTTCAAAGATCCGGTCCGCCATATTGTCAAGGAAATACCGGTCATGTGACACTGCGATCACAATCCCGGAAAAGGAATTCAGATAGTCTTCCAGGATCGTCATGGTGGGGATATCCAGATTATTTCCCGGTTCGTCGAGAAGAAGGACGTTGGCGTTCTCCGCCAGCACTCCCAGAAGATACAGTCTCCTTTTCTCCCCGCCGGAGAGTTTCCCGATGGGCGCGTACTGCATGTCCGGTGTGAAAAGGAACCGCTCCAGAAGCTGGGAGGCACTGATCCTTCCGTCCTTTGTGGCGATATACTCGCCGATATCCTTTACATAGTCGATCACGCGCTGCGAGTCGTCCATATCCTGCTCTTCCTGGGCAAAATATCCGATCCGGATCGTCTCTCCCTTCTCGATATACCCGGAATCCGGCTCCACAAGCCCTGCGATCATCCGGACAAGCGTGGACTTTCCGCAGCCGTTTGGCCCGATAATGCCAAGCCTCTGGTTTCTCAGCACAATATAGCTGAAATCCTCCAGTATCTTCTTTCCACCGTAGCTTTTGCTGACATGGTGGAGTTCAATGGTCTTCTTCCCCATCCGGGTCTCCACGGAATCCAGCTCCACTGTCTGGTCTCTCACCGGTGCGGATCCGTTTTTCAGAGCTTCCAGACGTTCCAGCCGGGCCTTCTGCTTCGTGCTTCTGGCGCGGCAGCCCCGTTTTGCCCATTCCAGTTCCATGCGGAGAATGCTCTGGCGCTTCCGCTCCGACGCCATCTCCATCTCTTCCCTCGCCGCTTTCAGTTCCAGGAAACCTGAATATGCCGCGTCGTATCCATACATCTTTCCATGGCTGATCTCCAGGATCCGGTTCGTCACCCGGTCGAGGAAATACCGGTCGTGAGTCACCATGACGACGGTTCCCCGGTATGACCTGAGATATTCCTCAAGCCAGTTGATCATCTCCCCGTCAAGATGGTTGGTCGGCTCATCCAGGAGCAGGACGTCAGATTCCCCCGCCAGGACTTTTGCAAGGACCACGCGCCGTCTCTGTCCCCCGGAGAGATGTCCGATCTTCATGGAAAGATCTGTGATCCCCAGTTCTGTCAGATTGCTCTCCACCTGCCATCCTTCTGCATCCCCTCCTGAGAGTGCCCAGGAACGGATGTCCGCTTCTTCCGGCAGCGCCGGATTCTGCGGAACATAAGCTGTCTTTATCCCGTTCTGGCGGATGATCTGACCGGAATCGGGTGTTTCCTCCCCGGAGATCATTTTAAGGAGGGTGGATTTTCCCGTGCCGTTGATGCCGACGATTCCGATCTTGTCCCCCTCCTGGATCCCGAAGGAAGCGTCGTCGAAGATCCTCTTTTCCCCGTATATCTTGCTGATGTGTTCTATATTGATGATGTTCATTTACAAAACTCCTCTTTCCGTAAGTTCACCATACAATCTTACCACATCGTCTCCGTTTTGACTATACGCCGGTTTTCTTATTCTCCGGTACTATAAGCCGGTTTTCTTATTCTCCGGTACCGGTTTGTTATTCTCAGACAGCATTCTGTCCCCGTCCGGCACTCTCCTCCGGTCCAGTACGAAACGGTTCATCAGCACTACGCCCAGGCTCACGATCAGCAGGAAATAGAAATTAAGCCCTCTGCTCACCATCATGGACGGGATCAGGTATGCCTGGCTAAAGACTTTCGCGAACACTGCCTGATACATCAGTTCCGTGATCCCCTGGGCTCCCGGCAGAGGGAGCATATCCACCGCGATATAGACTGACGCCTGGAGAAGGATGACTGTCAGCGCGCCCGCTCCCTGCATCCCAAATCCCAGATATACCATCCAGGTAAGGACAAACAGGCTGCATCTCTGCAGAAATGTGATAAAGATCACCCCCAGCAGCCTTCCCTTATGTTTTCCGATCCATGCGACCGCCTGGGCGTAACTCTCGATAAATCCGTTCAGCTTCTCCTCCCGCTTTTCCGACGGTTTCCAGATCTTAAGCCGGATCAATATCCCCTCGAAAAATTTTGCCGCCCTGAAGATTACTCTTGGAAACAGCATCACGCCCAGTATCAGGATGACAAGGATCACATTCAGCATCAGTCCCAGAATATAGAGCGGAAAATAATTGTTCAGATTAGCTTTCAGCGGATCATTCCAGAAGATCAGGATCCCGGATCCGAGAACAACAAGAACGAATTTGTATACCACCGCCACCGTCATCAGCACGACCGTACTGTCCGATACACGGTTGCCGTCTTTATTCATATAATAGAGCTGCACCGGCTGTCCTCCGGTGGCGGAAGGCGTGATCCCGGAATAGAAAAATCCGATAAAAGAATACTGGAAGCATCTCCAAAGGCTGTTTTTTCTTTCTCTCATGGCATTGAGCAGATACCAGATCATAAATCCTTCCGCACAGACATAAAACAGGGCAAGTCCCACTGCGGGTATCAGATACCGGGGCGACATTTCCGCCGCAGCCCTGATGATCTCCCCCAGATCCCGCCCGCTGAAAAGGGCATAAAAGGTCAGGAACATGACCAGGAGAAATACCAGGATCTGCAGCGTCCTCTTCCTAGCACTCATATGCCACCTCACGCCGGGATGCCCCTGCATATACCGGTCTTTCCGATGCTGCTGAAAGCTGTTCCGATTGGTGCAGCAGGATCTGCCCTGCAGCATAACTTCTCTGCTCTGAATGCACCAATTCTCTCAGACTGCCCTCAAAGATCTTTGTCTTTTTCTCATACTCCATAAAATCTCTCGGAGTCACAAGAGAGAAATGTTTCTCCCACCTGCAGATACCTGCTTCCTCCAGCAGTTTTGCGATGTAGGAAGAACAGGTAAAATGATTCTTCTGATAAAACGGGATCTTCCAGAGGATGAACGGCAGCCCGGCTACCGCATAGTGATAACGGAACCGTTCCTCCATCGCAGTTCTGAGCTGTTCCACGACAAACTTTTTCTGTTCCTCCGTACACTCCAGACTGCATACCATATATTCAGCCGACGGGAATACCCGGAGTATCTTCTCTTTTTCTTCTTTCTCGAAACCGGCGACCAGCGGCACTGCCGGATGTCTCCTGCCGATGCTGTACGCCTCATCCATCTGAGGATCCAGCCCGATCGCCACATGGATATATCTCTGCCGGATCACTCTGCGGATGATCCCGGCAAACAGACCGGGCGTGTCAACCAACGCAATGTATATCTTAGCCATGTCCTTTCCCCCCTGCCTATTGGAACTGATAGATTTTTCTTGCAAAGCGGTATCCTCCTACTGTGATCTTCCCTCCCAGCTTGCCGGGGAGACAGGTAAGACCGCTCAAAGTGGAGTATCTCAATCTGTAATAAAGTCCTTTGTCATGTACCCGTATCCTCTGCCACATCCTCCGGCGCTTTTTCTCCGCCTCCGCAGTCTGGAGCAGGAGCAGGTGAATGGATGAAATAGACAGCATGATCGAGATATTCCGAGTCATGTAAACCGCCAGTTTCGGATATTTCTTTTTCACCTCATGGAGATCCACGCTCCTTGCCACAAGATCAGTCACTTTGATCTGCTGGTCAATCCTTTTCATCAGGACATTTTCATTGACAGACTGGTCATCCCGTCCGAGATAATAATGATAGAGGTCCAGATCCATATAAAAGATATTTTCCGCAAAGGGAAGCGGCTGATAGGAAAACAGGTTGTCCACATAGAACGTATGCTCCGGCAGTTTTACGCCGGATTTTCTCAGCACTTCCGTCCGGAACATCATAGCATGCATGATCAGATACTGGGACGGACGGAAATGGCCGATCGTATTCCAGGTACACATCTCTCCGTCGGGAAAGATATTTCTGTAATCCATGACGCGCTGCCTTCCCTCTTCCAGATGATCGTATACATAATTGCACACAAACAGATCCGGTACAGGTTCGAACTGGTCTCTCCCTCCTCCGAAGAACTCCCTGACCCGGCTGAGAAGCTTTCTGTATGCCTCCCGATCCAGCCAGTCGTCTGAATCCACAACCTTGAAATAGAGCCCTGACGCCAGTTCAAGCCCTTTATTGACCCCGGAACCGTGCCCTCCGTTTTCCTTATGTAGCGCCTTCACGATCCCCGGATATGTTTTTTCATAACGGTCCGCGATCTCTCCTGTCCGATCTGTGGAACCATCGTCAATCACAAGGATCTCCACATCCCTGCCTCCCTCAATCAGCGAATCTATGCATCTTTCCATATAGGCCTCTGAATTATAGCAGGGCACTGTAAAAGTGATGTACTTCATTGTCGCACCTTCCTCTCTTATCTTTAGTCAGACCATGCGGATAACATTTCATCTCTTTAGATCATAATGTCATTCTAAATGGGTGTTCTTAAGATTACAGGAATGGAATTCTTAAGAAATTACAAAGAATTATCTTATACTTTTGTAAGAGTAAAGTTTTCAAAAAGTGAAAACTTTTTAAATTTTTTCGTCAGACCTTGAGAATCGAACAAAAAAGTTATAACATAAGAAAGATTTATCCTGACGCGCCTGCGTGGGGACAACTGTTCAAAAACAGAATTTCTTAGAAAGTGGGGAGTTACATGAGTAAAGCTGATAAAAAGATTTCTGATATTTTTGACGATGATTTTGAAGTTACATATGAGGAAGATCCGGGCGTCAGCCTGAATATGGTCTCCGGAGATACACGCAGAGTCGATCCGGTCCGTTCTGATGAGACAGTCGTCATGTCTGACCGGACATACCGGGATCTCTACGGGAATGGAACTGCCCGAAGACGATTTGACGACTACGAGGATAACTTTGATGAAGATTATGAAGATGATGAAAATGATTACGAGGATGACTACGAGGACGACCGGAGAAGCCGTGGATCCTCCGGTCGCAGACAGAGACGCAGCCGCGGCGGAGTGCCTCTCGCCGCTCCGATCCAAAAGGGCGGGAAGGCTCTTTCAAAGATAACCGGTGCTCTCCTGCGGCAGCTCTCGATCATCCTGATCCTTGCGACCATGATCTATGTCACCTATACTTTCTGGCGTGCAAGCGCACCCTACGGTGATATCGAAGAGTCCATCCAGCAGAGAAGCATTACACAGACACTTGCCGCATATCTCTGTGTTGTTGCTGTTTTTCTGCTGTTTGAACTGTTCTCCATGCTGTGGGCCATGACAAGGGTACGTGTCCGAAACGGCGTGGAATCCTGGAAGGAAGATACCGGAAGAGGATTTCTCTCCTTCATCATCGTATTCGTAAGCTCTTATACATGCTTTCTCTTCAGCCGTTTTCTTCCGGATTCTCCTGAGGTCATCTACGGGGCAAAAGGCGCGCTGGAAGTGTACGGATCAATGCACAATGTGCTGCTCGGCCTGTGCGCCGCTGGGGCCGTCTCCTGCCTGATTCGGAGATATTACAGATCGTAGATTTTTTAACAGGTGCCGTGTACTTTGTACAAAGTACACGGCACCTGCTAAATTTTTCACGGTTTCTCAATCCGCATCTTCACCAGATCATTCGCTTTCTTTCTCAAATTCCCCCGATAACTGATCCCTTTATACCGTCTGATCTGAATCTCGGTCCGTCCCATCTGCCCTGCAACCTGTTCGGCTGAAACTCCGTATGCAAACAGATTAAATGCGCAGCAGTTTCTCACTGCTTCCGCACTGTACTGCTTTATCCCTGCGCGGCTGCAGTATTTCTTCATCATACGGCTGATATACATGATGTTCAGCCTTCCGCCTCTCTTATTATAAAACAAACTGGGATGCTGTTCTCTTTGTGCCATGTAATCCATCAGGATCATCCAGGCGTCCTCCGGAATATAACAGGGTTCCCTTCGCTGCGGAAGGATCACATAAGCCCCGTCATCATAAAGCATAAAATCCTCCTCACTGTTCAGTTCTGTGATCTCCGTCGAGGTAAGCCCCGCCCGGTACATCAGAGTAAGTATCGTATATGTCATACTGTCTTCCGATGCTGCTTTCAAAAGAGCGTCCATCTCCTCAACTGGGATCGATCTTGCGGTCTTCTCCTCCTTTGCCATATTCTTAAGATACGGATAGAAGAAATCTTCCGCTCCTTCCGGCAGAAATCCCCCCTGCTCGATGAGCGCTTCGGAAAATGAATGGAGTTCCCTGAATTTCTTTGTCAGAGTCAGAGGGCTGATCTTTCCCTCGCTTATCCTCTCACGCATTTTCTCGTAATAATCTCTCACATCTTTCCTGTTGATACGGTCAAAAGGTTTCCCGCATATCCGGCAGAATTCATTGATGTCTGACCAATAGGATGCCTCCGTGGTCTCACTTTTAAATCTTTTTCTGAAAAAATTCCATGCTTCGGTATTGACAAAACCGGTCTCAAAGTTCTGGCTCAACAGTCTGGCCCTCCCCTGCCTGTTCAAAAGGATTTTATTAATGTTATTAGTATTATTCATACTATAACATTTTTCAGAAAAAAGCAAGGCTGTAAATTACTACAGCCTCCACTTCGTAAATTTACTCATCAAACTCGAGTACAGCGATATGAAACTGAGGAGTTTCCTTCAATTCCTTCACCACGCCGCGCCTCGTCTTCAGCCGCTCCGCCTGGCGGAAATTGGCGCTCATCCCCAGAGCATGCTCGATCATATAGTAATACGACGACGGCAGCACCCCCTCCGTCACATTCACTTCCATCCCCGGTTTAAGTGCCTCTGTATCCTCGATCGTAAATTCCATTGTCCTCATACTGCTCTTCTCTCCTGTGATCTGATATTAACCTGCTGCCTTATCCGGTGATAACTGATGATATTCAGCAGGATATTTTAAGCCGTCCATATTCTCCGGACAGCATCAGTCATAAATGATCAATGCCATGAAAACAAGATTGCTCTCGCCTGTATTGGTCAGAGCATGTCCGCATCCATCGGGTGTAAAAGTGATATCGCCCTCCTTCACCGGACGTATCCTTCCGTTGTCGTCATAATTTCCCTGACCGGAAAGAATATAGTATGTCTCGCTCTCACCGTGATGCTCATGATATCCCAGGGAGCATCCCGGTTCAATGGTCACCTCCGCGTAAAGGCCGCATTTTCCGTTCAGTTCTTTCTCGCCGAGAATATGCTTGATGATCACGTGGCCTTTTCCTCCTGCCATGTTTTCTACCCGCTCGATGTTCATTCTATTGCCTCCCTTCTTAACTTCGGTTAATATAACGACCGGATAGGGGGAATCGTATTCCCTTATCCGATTACCGCGATACATCGGGCAGCTCACGGCAATGCCGTTCTACGCTCCACTTCGGTCCGCGCTAAGCGAACGTCCATTGGACGTTCAGCGCCGCAAACCGTTGCCCGGCAAATGTCCGCTCATGCAAGCATGGCGGCCGTCTGTTAGGCGTATCGCGGAATCGAGTAGGAGGTAGGCGATTATTTCGCCTACCGACCTCTCACACCACCGTGCGTACCGTTCGGTACACGGCGG
>CALWFV010000043.1 GCA_944377745.1 uncultured Mediterraneibacter sp.
TTTCTCCTTCTGGAATCGAATATGTGTCGATTCTTCTCATTGGTTGCTCTTATTTTATTAAGTTTCCGAGACTACACGAACTATCATTTCTGGTGGATGGGGGATGGGAAAAGCCAGATGAACAACTGGACGGTCTGGATCACGCAGAATATCCTTCTGGCTGCGTTCACCCGTCCGGACACAGTCCTTGACCGGAAGACAAAAGATGAGATCGTGAGAAAATCCATCGCTTCCATTGACTATTTTCTCGACGAGTACGGAGAAGACGGCTGCTGCGACGAGGGCGCACAGTACTACGGCCTCGCGGCTCTGTCTCTGTACTCCTGCCTGGAGATCCTGGACACAGTCACCGGACATGTCATCACCCCTGTTTTTACGGAGCCCATGATACGGAATATCGCGGATTATATAAGGAAGGTACACATCGACGGAAATTACTATGTCAACTTCGCCGACTGTTCCCCTCTCGCCGGCAGACGCGGCGCTCTGGAATATCTGTTCGGAAAACGCGCCCATAACCCTGAACTCTGTGCGTTTGCAGCATCGGATTTCCGTGCTGACACAAACCGTCTGCTCCCCTGGGAACTGAGTCTGTACCGCCGCCTTCTCCAGATCCACTGCTGGGAAGAGATCATGTCCGCATCCGTTCCCGGCAGTTTCACAGCAGAGGACTGCTATTTCGAGAGTACCGGTCTGATGACCGCCCGGGACGATACTCTTTTTCTCGCTGTCAAAGCGGGATGCAACGGCGATTCGCACAATCATAACGACACAGGGTCGTTCATGGTCTACCGAAAGAGCAAACCTCTTTTCATCGATCTCGGAGTGGAAACCTACTGCAAAAAAACATTCTCAGACAGAAGATATGATATCTGGACCATGCAGAGCCAGTACCACAATCTGCCCTCATTCGGAGGCTTTCTCCAGCAGGCAGGAAAGGATTTTGCCGCCAGTGACACGGCCTGCACTCTGTCTCCCACACTGGCACAGATCTCCATGGAACTTGCCGGCGCCTATCGCAGGGACAGATCAGGACAGGGGTGGGTACCTGATGAGGACGGATCCGTCCTGCAGGCAGACGGCGCAGATGCTCTCCGCTCCTTCCGGAGGACGGTAACCTTTTTCAAAAATGACCGGATCGTGATCGAAGATGTCTATGACAGCACGCTTCCCGCTGTCCTGAACCTGATGACAGACGAAGCCCCCTCCCTGACCCGAGCCGACAGGGAACATTTCCTTCTTTCCTTCCCCGGCGGCGGCACCTGCCGGATCTGCGGCGCCCTGTCCGCTGAAGTGCAATCCATTCCGCTCACAGACCCCAGACTCAGGACGTGCTGGGGCGGTCAGGTATGCCGGATCCGGCTGAGGACAGATTCCCGGATCAGACTGGAAATCAGTTAGCCGGACGCATTATTCATATATTTTTCTATGAAAAAATGTAATTTCTTAAGAAATCTTCTTTTTCTTTTTGCCTGAAATTGCAAATATGCTATACTTGATATGCTGTATCGGTCAGATTGGAGGAGCTTATGAAGAACAGGATTTTTAAAACTCTGAAAGGGAAATTTTTCCTTATTACTATTACCCTGATGCTCACTTTCGGCATCGGTGCAGCGACACTGAGTTATTTCATGTTTTCCGATAACCTCCGTTCCAATTCCATCCACGCCGCCGAAACAAATCTTCAGTTTATGTGCAGTGAGATCAACAGCAATCTGGACAGTATTCTTGAGCTTTCACAGTGGAGCCGGATCAACACGGAGATCGTCAACTATATATCGTCAGGAGCAGATAGCCCCAATTATGCCGCCGTGACGCGGCGGGCGACCGAACGTCTCACAGAAGAATACATCAGCAATCCTGCCTACCAGTACATTTCCCGGATCATCCTCACCAATTCAGAGGGCAGTAAATTCCTGCAGAAATTTTCTTCCGCTTCCTACTCTGTTGACCGGAACGTGATCGATATAATAAAAGAGCTTCCATATTTTGATAAACTGATAAACGCTTCGGATTATACCTTTATGATCGGCGTACAGAAGGATCCGTTTACCCGAAGGCCGGAAGAGATGCTGCCCATAATACGGCCGGTCGAATCTCTCTACAGCAGTGATACAATGGGGATCAGCTATATACAGATCTCATTCTCCATGTTTACAGATCCTCTGGCAGAATATTCCCTCCAGGAAGGCACACCGGTATATCTGACGATCGGAGAGGAAAGCTATCGCATTGAAAGCGGGGACATCACAGCCGTCAGTCAGAGAAATGACGGCAAAGAAGTCTCCAGGGGAGATCTCGTAAGCGCAGGCACACTCGTGCAGGAGTTCTGTACGGACGGGAAAGAGGAAATTTATGTGAACACCCCTCTTCAGGCGGAAGGCTGTTATATTTCCATGCCCATTTCCACTGCAAGTCAGGGATATTCCTCCCTGGGGTATTTTTCCATCCTGATCACTATCCTGATCTTTATCACCGTGATCGGCTTCCTCATGTTCCGCCTTCTCGGACACAATGTGACCAGGCCGGTTGCGATGATTAAACGGCAGATCGATTCCATCGCCCAGGGCGATTTTTCACAGGATCCGACCATCGAATGGGATAACGAGCTGGGTGAGATCGGGCGGAATATCAACCGTCTTGCCACAGATATCAGTGATCTGATCGAGCAGAGGGTAGAAGGTGAAAAGCAAAAAAAGGATCTGGAATATCAGGTATTACAGAGCCAGATCAATCCACATTTTCTATACAATACACTCAATTCCATCAAATGGATGGCCACTGCGCAGCATGCCGACGGGATCGCTGAGATGGCTACTGCGCTTGCCCATCTTATGAAAAGTATTGCCAAGGGAACGACAACGATCGTTTCCATAAAAAACGAGATCCGGCTTCTCGACGACTATTTCACTATACAGAAATACAGGTACGGCGGTGCGATACGCATGAGATATCAGATCGACGACCCTGCTCTTCTTGAAAACCAGATCCTGCGCTTTACCCTGCAGCCCATCGTGGAAAACGCCATCTTTCACGGGATCGAACCCAAAGGGCAGAGCGGACAGATCGACATACATATCTGGCAGACAGAAGAAGGGGATGTACAGATCGATATCACAGACAACGGCGTGGGAATGGATGAGGACACAATCCGTTCTGTCCTGTCCGGCGAAACGTCCGGCCGCTCCAGCTTTTTCAGGCAGATCGGCATCGGGAGTGTGGACAAACGGATCCGCCACACATTTGGCGAAAAATACGGACTGCATATCAGGAGCGAGTCCGGGAAATATACCTGCATGTCCATTCTTCTTCCGAAACGGAAATTTGATTTACCGGATATTCATTGATCATAAAGGAGAGAATACAGATGATAAAACTAATAATTGCAGATGACGAACCCCTTGTTCAGATCGGGCTGAGATCCATGATCGACTGGGAGGAACTGGGAATCGAGATCTGCGGCACTGCCTCCAACGGCGATGCAGCCTATGAGCTCATCCGCGAGCACCGCCCGGAGATCGTTATCACGGATATCCAGATGCCCTGTTCCTCCGGTCTGGAACTGGGGAAGCGGTGTATGGATGAGTTCGGGCAGCTGCCTGTATTTATCATCCTGACCAGCTATGAAGATTTCCAGTATGCCCGTGAGGCGCTGAGTTTCCGCGCAGTGGACTATCTCGTAAAGATCGATCTTTCCCCGGAATCCCTGACCGCCTCTGTCAAAAATGCCATTGAACAGGTAAAACAGATCCGGCAGCAGGATCCAGATTTCCGGAATTCGGACCAGAGCATCCTCCTGCTCCAGGAGCGGTTCTATATCAAGCTTCTCAACAATCTGTTTGAAAACCGGGAACAGTTCCAGATCCAGACAGAAGAATTCGGCATCAGCCTGGACGCGGAAGGCTATGCGGCAGCCACCATCCGTTTTATCCCGAATTCCCCGGATGTCCGGCAGGACACTACTCCGCTGAAATCCTATTACCGTACGCTGCAGATGTTCCAGGAACTGATCTCCAGATATATCACCTGCCATGTCGTCGCCCTTGACACCCATTATTTTGCCGCGATCTTCCTGCTGCCGGAGGAGCATGCCGACGACTGGAAGGACTATATCAGGGATGCCCTGCAGAATACCTGTCAGATGCTCTACAATTATTATAATGTGCGGTTCTTCACGGCAATCGGCAGCCTTGTGCGGGATCCTCTGGAGATCTCTTCCTCCTACAGCGACTCCCGTCAGATACGGGAATACCTCTCCGACGAGAAGGAGATCATCTTCTGCGACGAACTGCCGGATACGAGTACGCTCCGAAATGTATTCAGCATGTCCCTGTTCCGGGATGATATCAGCAGAGCTTTCCAGGAACTTGACGGGAAATCTCTGAGCAGCACCCTGGAGGCGATCACGTCCCTCCTCAGCCAGGATCATGTCCTCTTTTCCCAGGCTCTGGACGCGGCGAGCAGCATCCTTCACTTCTCCATCACCCTGCTTCCCGACGGACTGGATATCGTATCGGACATTTTCCAGGACGAGCCCGATACCTACTGCTCTCTCTATCGTCTGAAAACGGTTTCCTCTGTAGTCGCATGGCTGAACAAGCTTGGCCGCGGGCTGACAGGCGCATTTGAGGAAAAGAAAAAAGGACAGCAGAATTCCCTTGTCGCACTCTGCTGCCAGTATATCCGGGAGCATATCCACGAAAGGATCTTCCTGCAGGATATCGCAGATACCTTCAGCGTCAGCCCCAACTATTTGAGCCAGCTCTTCAAAAAATATATGAATGTGGGGATCAGCGAATATATCGCAGGGCAGAAAGTGACAGAGTCGAAGAAACTCTTAAAGGAAACAAATCTGAAGATCTATGAAATTTCCGACCGACTCGGATTTGAGAGCGCATTTTATTTCAGCAAGGTCTTTAAGAAGAACACGGGGATGTCCCCGAAAGACTACAGAAATCAGGCAGGGATATAGCGGCTTCGCCGCTGTATCCCTTCTTACCATACAGGCAGTTCAGCACCTTTCAATCTGAGAAGCGCCTCGGTGTAAAAGTAATCCGCATAGATCATCGGAAAATGATGGCGCGCATCGTGGTAGGCCGCGCTGCAGTTCTGCACCACCGCATCGCATCCGGTCCCGAAGTCGGCTCTTTCCCGGCTGATCGTCAGGATCAGCTTCTCCGCCGCCGACCGATATGTTTCCGAGCGATCCTGCCCGGCGCATCCCGAAAGCGTCAGAAGGCCGGAGGCAAGGATGACCGCCGCGCAGGAGTCCTCCCATGCCGGGCTCTCCGGCTGCCGGAAGTCCACCGGGACGATCCCGCTCTCCGGGAGGCAGGAGATACAGTACCCCGCCACTTTCTCCGCAGTATCCAGATACTCTTTCTTCCCCGTGTGCAGATAGCTTACAGTGAAGCCGTACATTGCCCACGCCTGGCCTCTTGACCAGGACGAGCCCTTTCCGAAGCCCTGGCCTCCCTCATCCGATATATACGCCCCCGTTTCCGGGTCGAAATCTACGATATGGCAGACCGATCCGTCCTCCCGCACAAAATACTTCATCACCGTATGAGCATGGGCCTCCGCAATATGCCGGAACCTCGGGTCTTGTCTCTCCTCCGTCGCCCAGTAGAGGAGAGACAGGTTCATCATACAGTCGATGATCGCCCTGCCTGTGGGGTCACCGCCATAGTTCTCATTCCATGCCCGGATAAAATTGCCCGCAGGATTGAATCTCCCCGCCAGCAGGCTGGCAGCATGCATTCCCCTCTTTCTGCTCTCTTCATTTCCCGTGATCCTGTGATCCATCACTGCAGTCGGCATATACATAAATCCCACATCATGGTGGATCCCGTAGAACATCTCAAAGCAGCGGTCCAGCTGTTTTTCGGAGATCTCCGCCGCCTCCCGGAACTCCTTCTCCCCGGTCTCAATGTACATCAGCCACATAAGGCCGCCCCAGAATCCGTTCGTCCACCAGTTGATCCCGTCGTCCATGGGCCATTCCACAGATGTATCCGCCCGATCGTCATAATCACCGTTCTCATCCGTCGTGTAAGGGATCTTCCCCTTATTTTTACGGCATACCCGCCTCATCTTTTCACAGAGCCGCTCCATGATCGCTTCTGTCTCACTTCTCCTCTGCATATCCTCTTCCGCCATGTCGTCCTCCTGATAAGTCATCATTCTTCCGGCGCCTGCCGCCCCGGATATAAATCCCCGGACTTATGGCAGCGCCGGGCTTTTGTTATCATGATACATGGCGGAAGGAGGGTTTTCCATGGATTTATTTACGATAAGATATAACATTCTATGCAAACAGACTGATCAGAACAGCACATACTAATCCCGTAACACCTACGATCGTTTCCATGATCGTCCACGATTTCAGTGTGGTTTTTTCATCAATCTCCAGAAGGGAGTTGACCAGCCAGAAACCGGAATCATTCACATGGCTGAAGGCAGTCGCCCCTCCGTTGATCGCGCAGACCATCGCAGCGAGATAAACCGGGGATAATTCCGCAACACCCGGCATGGATGCCATGATTCCTGCCGCCATTGTCATTGCCACTACTGCCGCTCCTACGGATGCACGGATCAATGCAGCGATGAGAAAGGCTACGAGAACTAACGGAAGACCGCTCTTTTCCAATGCCGGCCCGATAATGTTTCCCATTCCGCAGTCCTGCAGCACCCAGCGGATGATCCCGCCGCCGGTGATGACCAGAAGGATCTGCCCTGTAGGACGTAACGAACGGTCCAAAATCTTCTTTAATTCCTCCCCACTGTATCCCTGTCTCTTTCCAAGAAAATACATGGCGAGCAGCACTGCTATGATCAAAGCGACAAACGGCGTCCCCAAAAACTCCAATGCCGGGCGCACGAAATCTATTCCTGGAATGTATTCTGAAACAGTACTGCACAAGATCAGAATCAGCGGGATCAAAACAATAGCCAAAACTGTAGAAAATTGAGGCAGTCTTCCCTCCTCCGCTTCTCCCGTCTCCTGCACATTGGAAGGCAGGCCGGTATTGATCCGGTTTCCAATAAATTTGGACCAGAGTATTCCCGCAAAGAGCAATGATAAAATTCCCACCGGAACGCCAACCGCGATCATGATCCCCAGATCCACATTCAGCATATTTGCAACAAGCACCGAACCGGCAGACGGCGGGATGAAAGCAAAACCTGTAGCAAGTCCTGCCAGAAGCGGGATCACATAATATAAGGTGGATTTTTTTGTTTTCTTGGCAAGGCCAAAAGCCAGAGGGATCAATATCACAACGCCTGCCTCAAAAAATACGGTCGTGCCGACTACCAGCCCCGTAACTCCCAGAGCTGCCCCCGCCTTCTTTTCACCAAACTTATTGACCAGAGTCTGCGCAACGCACTGTGCTCCTCCCGAAACCTCCAGGATCCCGCCAAAGAGAGAGCCCAGACCGATCAGCAGCACAATTCCCTGCAAAGTCTCCCCTGCTCCTTTTTCCACTGTGGCAGCCAGGGTCGGGACCGGCATCCCGGCCCCAAGCCCGATAAACAGCGCAGAGATCAGCAGCGATAATACTGGATGTATCTTAAATTTTATGATAAGCAGTAGCAACAGCAGGATTCCTGCCACTGCCGCGATGAGCAGCCTTGAAGGTTCTGCCTGAAACACCGGTTCTGCCATTTTTACCTTCCTCCTACATATTTACGTATTTATGTACGGTTGCTTTTACCGCGCCGGGTCCAGCGATCATTTCACGGAACATAGTTTCAATCTTTTCTCCCAGACCGTTCTGATAAATATCCGTAAAGAATATCCTTTCATTAGAAAGAATGGGCTTTAACTGATCCGTAAAGGTTTCCGGTTTTCCAACTACGATATCTTTGAGCTGCTCCTGAAGTTCCTCATTCATCGGATCGGGAGCAAGTTCATATCTGTTTCCTTCGTCGTCCACCGCCAGCATATATCTGAGCCATCCGGCAATCCCAAGAGGAATAGCAGTAAGGCGTGAGGCGTCTCCGTATTTTTCCGTGTACGCCTTGATCGTCTCGCCAAAACGGATGCCCACCATCTGGGACACATCGACAGCAAGACGGAGGTTTGTGTCTCCCAGATACTCATTGGGGAACCGGTCATTAAAAAGTTCATCCACAAAGTCCTGCGGGGAGAGGATTCCCGGATTGGGCACTACCGGAAGACCTTCGTCATAGGCTACCATGCGTGCCATTTTCATCATATCCGGATCCGTATTCAGCATGTGGGCAAACAGATCATAGCCCAGAACCACTCCAAGAGGACCTGTCGCAGAATGTACCGGATTCAAGCATACCGTTACTTTCATTCGTTCAGACAGATTCACGGTTTTCCTGTCAGCCATATATACGCCAAAACCTTTTTCCAGAGCCGGACGGCCATTTGGAAAGCTGTCTTCGATCACCAGGTACTGCGGTTTTTCGGCATTGACAAACGGAGCGATATAGGTCTTCTTTCCTGTGATGACCGGCTGCATATCCTCCACGCCCAGATTCTTAAGGTCATCTGCAATCTGTTCGCTGGGGCGCGGCGTGATCTTATCGATCATTGTCCACGGAAAAGCAACTGTTTTTTCATCGCTTACATAATCTGCAAAGCCTGCATCCACAAATCCCTCTTTCTTCCATTCTTCTGTCATTGTCAGCACAGACTCCCGGAGCTTTGCGCCATTTTGCGAGCAGTTATCCATAGATACCAGAGCCAGCGGATAGCCACCTGCTTTATACCGCTCATAGAGCATCGCTGTCAGCACTGCCATCGCTCCGGATGCTTTGTCCGGGCCATTCTGAATATCAGCCTTCACAAAAGGAAACCATGTCCCATCTGACTTCTGCAATGCGTATCCCTTTTCTGTGATCGTAAAAGAAACCAGCTGTAAAGAGGGCCTTGTAAAAATCTCCTTCAACCGCCTCCACTGCGCCGGATCAGATGACTGTGCCTTTACTGCCTCGGCCAGGGATCCTAATACCTTGTATTCTCTGGTCCCGTCTGCATTCAGGATCACACTCAGTCCCAGATTGTCATAGGGCTCGTAAATCTTATCGACCACATCATAGTCAAATGTCTCTACGCAGGTAATGCCCCGGTCCATCGCGCCGTTTTCAAGGAGCCCGTCTGCGATCCCGCCGATAAATATACGGAAAATATTACCGATACCAAAATGCACCCACTGGGGTTCCTTTCTGGCTTTTTCAGAAACCTTTTCCACATCATATCCCGGGAGTACAATCCCCGCTTTTTCCCAGGGTTCACAGTTTTTGATTCCGTTGATCGTCAATTTCATGTTGTTACCTCCTGATTTTCAGTTTTGTTTTGAACTTACACTTATATCTTAACTGTAAGTAAAGAATATAACTTATCGCAGCATATGTCTATTGACGAAAAACACAATTTTTTATATTCATTTTTGGTCATTTTCACCATGGATTTTACAGTGATTGCATTTTCTATAATTATCTATTAAAATAGAATTGATTCTTAATGTTATGAGAAACGTGTAACTTTACCAGGAGCATGATTTTATGGATGAAAAAGGATTTACTACAATTACGTTAAAAAAAATAAACAAATCTAAAGTGTATCAGTATATTTATAAGAAAAAGCAGACCTCCAAGCTGCAGATCGTACAGGATCTGCAGATGGGCTTATCCACTGTAAGTCAGAATCTGAATCAGCTGGAAAAAGAGGGATTGATCGAGAGAAACGGGTATTTCGACTCCACAGGCGGGAGAAAGGCCCAGGCAATCCAAATCGTCTCAGATTTCAGGATCTCCATTGGAATCGGAATATTAAAAAATATGTTCCACATAACCGCCGTAGATTTATATGGAAACTGCATCTGCACTGAAACCATACCTGTCCCCTATTCCAACACTGCTGATTATTATGATCAGGCAGCTGACAGCATTAAAGATTTTCTTATGAAAAATCATTATGACTCTGAAAAGATTTCAGGGATTTCCATTGCCACCCAGGGGATCATCTCCCCTGACAATACAACCGTAACTTATGGAAATATTATGAACAATAACGGAATGGATCTTGAAGACTTTTCCCGCCGCCTCCCTTATCCATGCCATCTGGAACATGACTCTAAGGCTGCGGCTTATCTGGAATTGTGGAATCATGAAGACTTAGACAGCGCCGTTATTTTTTTGTTAAACAGAAACCTAGGCGGCGCTATTATAACCAACCATGCTATCCATCATGGCATTTCCATGCACAGCGGCACGATCGAACACATATGCATCAATCCCGACGGGCCTTTATGTTATTGCGGAAACCGCGGCTGCCTGGAAACTTATTGTTCTGCCAGTTCTCTGGAACATTCCGCCCAATTACCTGCAAAAGAATTTTTCCCTCTGCTGAGGGAAAAAACTTCTCCCCATCTTCTGCAGATATGGGAAGATTATCTGAATCATCTGGCATTTGCCATGAAAAACCTGAATATGGTCATTGATGCCCCGATCATCATAAGCGGGTACCTTGCCCCATATTTTACAGACGAAGATATTGAGTATCTCCTGGAACGTATTAACTCAGCCTCGCCGTTTAAATTAGGCCGAGAGCACATCCTTGTGGGAACTCATGGGCAGTATACTCCCGCTATTGGGGCCGCATTGTTTTTTGTGGAGAAGTTCATTATGTCTGTATAAAGGCTTTAATCATCAGAAGGTCCAAAGGCACATTCCGGGATTGTAAGCTGTCTCCATTGCAAAAACAGGGATTATGCACTGCGGTATTTCTCCGCGAGGCATAGTCCCTGTTATTTCTGTGTACAAAATAGCAAGATAAATTCTTTCCAGTAAATATTTTGAATCATAGAAGGGTACATTCCCCGATGCTTGCATCGTAACTTGTTTAACGATACATTAGAAAAGTGATAGAATGTAAGCGGGAAGGAGAAGTTGTAGATGAGTGAGATTATCCACAAATCACACAACGTATCAAGGCTTATGTATCATTTTGTATTTCCGACAAAGTATCGGAGAGTTGTAGTAGACGACGAAGTAGAAGAAGTAATCAAAGAAACATGTATAGAAATAAGCAAAAGATATGATATTTATTTTCTGGAAATAGGAACAGATAAAGATCATGTGCATTTTCTAATCCAGTCAGTACCAAGCTATAGTCCAATGCAAATAGTCAAGATTGTAAAAAGTATTACTGCACGAGAAGTATTTGCAAAATGTCCCGAAGTGAAGAAAAAATTATGGGGAGGAAATTTATGGTCATCAGGATATTATGTAGCAACGGTAAGTGAGCATGGGAATGAAGATGTGATAGCAAATTATGTAAAGAATCAAGGGAATGAGTATAAGAAATTATTTCGAAATACAGGACTGGATGGGCAAATGAGCCTATTCGATTATATGTAAAAGCAGAGACAAACAAATTCGCATACCCCGCTTTCGCCCTTGCGGGAGCAAGAGCGAAAGGCAAGTGCTGTGAGCGGCGACGTAGGAGCCGAGCACAGTGCTTGAGTGCTTGCACCGGGGTAGTTGATTTTTGCGAAGTCCTTCGAATTCTGGAGTTCATCCATAAGCTATACACAAATCAATGCGAAAACAAGAATACCATATTTTATTTCCTGCTTCAGGACATTGTTTCCTGGTAAATTTAGATGAATATGATATTTAAACCTATGCTCTCACGAGGGGAGCGACTTTCTGGATCTTCGTTGGTAAACGGTAACTGTACATTTCAGTCCACGCTCCCGCGAAGGGAGCGACTTGCACAGTGTAAGCCACCCGTCATCAGACCATCCATTTCAATCCACGCTCCCGCGAAGGGAGCGACATCCTGCCGCTGACCCCATAGGGAACCATGATCTTCATTTCAATCCACGCTCCCGCGAAGGGAGCGACTGAAGACGGTGATCGCATCGAAGTTATATCCCGTATTTCAATCCACGCTCCTGCGAAGGGAGCGACTACAGAGTTCTTCGAAGTTGGGGAAGGCGAGGAGATTTCAATCCACGCTCCCGCGAAGGGAGCGACCCGGTACATGCGAGGGATTGCCGCGGAGCTTTTATTTCAATCCACGCTCCCGCGAAGGGAGCGACGTATCCTGACAGCGGCAGCGAAGTCGACTGGCTGATTTCAATCCACGCTCCCGCGAAGGGAGCGACACCGAATAGAGACGCTAAAAGGAGATTGATCCTATTTCAATCCACGCTCCCGCGAAGGGAGCGACTCATGGCGTGCAGGATGGAAGCACAGTAATGCCATTTCAATCCACGCTCCCGCGAAGGGAGCGACATCATCCAGCGCCTTTCCCTGTGGCGCTGCCAGTGATTTCAATCCACGCTCCCGCGAAGGGAGCGACCTGGTACCAATGTCATTGCGTTAAATGACTGGAGAATTTCAATCCACGCTCCCGCGAAGGGAGCGACGAGACGGCTTAAGCTATCGGATGACTGCAACACAGATTTCAATCCACGCTCCCGCGAAGGGAGCGACTCTTGACGGTGTAACAGCCGCCCTCAGATTCTGCATTTCAATCCACGCTCCCGCGAAGGGAGCGACAGTGTGGGCAACATTTGCCGTCCGGGAGAAAACAATTTCAATCCACGCTCCCGCGAAGGGAGCGACTCTTCACATCGTCCCTCTGCACGATTGACTCCCATTTCAATCCACGCTCCCGCGAAGGGAGCGACCCGCCTTCGCCTTGCTTTCTTTCATCAGATCGCGATTTCAATCCACGCTCCCGCGAAGGGAGCGACGGTAATGTATGGGAGCCGGGAGCACAGGGGTCAATTTCAATCCACGCTCCCGCGAAGGGAGCGACGAAGATATCCCACTTCCACGGTTCGGAGCTGGACTATTTCAATCCACGCTCCCGCGAAGGGAGCGACAGATGCGGACTTACTTGTTTGCTGCGCTTACAAGATTTCAATCCACGCTCCCGCGAAGGGAGCGACCTCTTCCCGCTAACTTTAATATCTTTATCGAGTGTATTTCAATCCACGCTCCCGCGAAGGGAGCGACGGACGTAGCGATACACGATCCGGCCGGTGTCCAATTTCAATCCACGCTCCCGCGAAGGGAGCGACAGGGGGCTTCTGGGATGACGGATGGTGAGCTGAGATTTCAATCCACGCTCCCGCGAAGGGAGCGACTATTTCCCGGGTGTTTTCCGGTCTTATGGCTCTATTTCAATCCACGCTCCCGCGAAGGGAGCGACGATTTGTAGACGATACTCTCTTCCTGATTGCGGGCATTTCAATCCACGCTCCCGCGAAGGGAGCGACAAACCTGGCACAGGATTCGAAGCAACAAAAGCAGATTTCAATCCACGCTCCCGCGAAGGGAGCGACAAAGTACATTGTCGGAATAAGACCTTGGGGACAAATTTCAATCCACGCTCCCGCGAAGGGAGCGACTGCCCGCACTTTTCCATCCACAACATCCACGGAGCGATTTCAATCCACGCTCCCGCGAAGGGAGCGACTATATCGCGGTTCGATATGCAAATAATACCGATATTTCAATCCACGCTCCCGCGAAGGGAGCGACGAAAATTACCACGCACCTGAGACGTGGATAATTATTTCAATCCACGCTCCCGCGAAGGGAGCGACCCAAGCTTGTATAACCTTGACATGTCAGTATTTCATTTCAATCCACGCTCCCGCGAAGGGAGCGACGACAGCACCGCACACCCGCTGACCGTTACTGTAAAATTTCAATCCACGCTCCCGCGAAGGGAGCGACTCCGGTACATGCGAGGGATTGCCGCGGAGCTTTTATTTCAATCCACGCTCCCGCGAAGGGAGCGACCCGCCGCTGACTGGATCACGTCGATTGCAAACGATTTCAATCCACGCTCCCGCGAAGGGAGCGACGTTACCAGTTCCGTAACGCTCGCGTCTCCGACCTATTTCAATCCACGCTCCCGCGAAGGGAGCGACACAAAAAAGATTATTGACGTAAGTTATCACAACGATTTCAATCCACGCTCCCGCGAAGGGAGCGACGACTCACCATGTCCACCAGTGCCAGGTCTGACAGGATTTCAATCCACGCTCCCGCGAAGGGAGCGACGCAATGGTGTACGTCAGCGTGTCAGGGTCGAAAATTTCAATCCACGCTCCCGCGAAGGGAGCGACTTCCTTGCGGAAATGCTCGTAGCTTTGTACGCCGGATTTCAATCCACGCTCCCGCGAAGGGAGCGACTGTCCTGTCTATTTCCACACCTGGCGTATCTCCCATTTCAATCCACGCTCCCGCGAAGGGAGCGACTATGCCTGCTTTGATTTCATTCCATCTGCCACCTCGATTTCAATCCACGCTCCCGCGAAGGGAGCGACACTACTATCACCGTTCCCGCGCCGATCGCTTTCTTCATTTCAATCCACGCTCCCGCGAAGGGAGCGACCATAAGCTGTTCAGCGAGTGTCGCCATTGCTTCATCATTTCAATCCACGCTCCCGCGAAGGGAGCGACGCATTCGGAGCCAGCGCTGTATTTATTGAGATTGATTTCAATCCACGCTCCCGCGAAGGGAGCGACTCCTTGTGCTACCCCATCCAGTCCTTGAGATTTCAATTTCAATCCACGCTCCCGCGAAGGGAGCGACCGGATCCGTCTCTGGAATCTCTGGCCGCGTAGACATATTTCAATCCACGCTCCCGCGAAGGGAGCGACCAACAATCAGCACATGCATTATCGTGTTAAAAAAATTTCAATCCACGCTCCCGCGAAGGGAGCGACCTCTGCCCTTTTCACAATGACACACATCCCAGCATATTTCAATCCACGCTCCCGCGAAGGGAGCGACTTCTCCGCGCCTGGTCAGACATTTGCATGGAGGGAATTTCAATCCACGCTCCCGCGAAGGGAGCGACTGGTCCGGGAGGTGAAACAATAACTTATTATACGGATTTCAATCCACGCTCCCGCGAAGGGAGCGACAACGACAACGCCCACGCGAGCGCGGCGGCGAATATTTCAATCCACGCTCCCGCGAAGGGAGCGACGGTGTTAGCAGACGGCAGAAAGCAGACCTCATAGAATTTCAATCCACGCTCCCGCGAAGGGAGCGACGGCAGTCGGAACGCAGGCTAGTCAGGCAGATGGTATTTCAATCCACGCTCCCGCGAAGGGAGCGACTGTACGCCAGTAAGAGTTGTCCCGTCGATCTTCTATTTCAATCCACGCTCCCGCGAAGGGAGCGACGTGATAGGTGCGGTGAGTATTATGACGAGTACAAATTTCAATCCACGCTCCCGCGAAGGGAGCGACATTACCCGGAGCAGAGAGACAATGAGACTGGATCCGATTTCAATCCACGCTCCCGCGAAGGGAGCGACCGCAATTTCAGCCAAAAATCCTCTGCTACTTTCAGCTAAAATCAACAATTTTTCAAATTATAAATGCTATTTTACCTTTTATAAATTTACTATTCCTTGTAAAATGCGCTTTATTTGTGCATTTTTTCTGGTGCGAATCCCCCGGTATTTTCATGTCTGCTCCGGATTCGCACCCAACTTTAGCAGCGTTCAAACGCTTCTGTCATAATATCAGCGTATCATCAACCGGAATTCCCCGGTCAACTCCCATGTGTTCTACTTTTGTCTGATATTTATTTCCCAGGTAATAAAACCTGAGGCTGTCAACGCTCTCGTCAATAATATCTTCTAATATAGCTTTCAGAGTAATACACTGCGCATTATCCAGAATGCATTCGAACACCGAATTCTGCACTCTTCTTCCATAATTGGTGCATTGTTTTGCAACTTTCCGCAATCGCTTTCGTCCCGCGGCAGTCTCTGTATTTACATCATATGTGATCAATACAAGCATATCCCCACCTCACTTCCAGAGAAACACAGGATATCCATCCAGATCGCCTCTTAAGTATCTCGCAAGAAGCATTGCCTGAACATACGGAACCATTCCCCACTCCACTTTTTCTTTCAGATATGGATGCGTAATAGTTTCTTTTTTCTTGTTCTGCCATTCCGTCAGTACCTTTTTCCGCAGTTCATCGTCCATAAGTACCGCGCCATTTTCTTTCACAGAAAAATTTTTCCCGCTGATGATCTTCTTATTGATCAATGTCAGAACAAAGCGGTCAGCAAGGATTGCTCTGAGTTCCTCTATCATATCCAAAGACAGAGAAGCTCTGCCAGGCCGATCCGTGTGAAGATATCCCACATACGGATCCAGCCCTACGCTTTCCAGCGCTGAAGTAATACTGTTTGTCAGCAAAGTGTATACAAAAGACAACAGTGCATTCACATTATCAAGAGGCGGGCGCTTATTTCGCCCTCTGAACACAAAATCCTTTTTCTGCTGAAGGATCAGTTCATCAAAGACACCGAAATAAATGCTGGCTGCCTCTCCTTCATAACCTCTGAGCTGCTCCTTCGATTCTGCATTCTGAATCCTTCCCAGAGCATCCTTCAATAATGCAGACGCTTCTTTTACCCGGTCTGTATCAATCTGCAGAGCATGGTCTCTCACAGCTCGTTCCAGAACCCATCTGGAATTATATACCTTTCCCAATATGCAGTTTTTTGCAATCTCCAGGCTGACTTTATCATCATTTTTGCTTGCATACTGTTGTTCTCTTAAGATCACGTTTCCTTTCACTCTTCCAGAGACACGTGCCAGGAATTTGCCCTGCGGCGTAAGGTAGCACAGAGAAATATTCCGTTCCGCACATGCTCCCATCAGCGCCGGGCTTGTCCCGCGATAGCCAAAGGAGACAATCCCTTCCAGATTATGCATCGGTATTCTCCCTAATTCTTTCTGATCTTCGAGAACAACTACATTTTCCCCGTCCAGAGACAGATAACTGTTTTCAGAAGTAACATACAGAGTATTCAGCAGCTTTCTCATTCTTCTTCCTCCTTCAGCATCTGATTGATATATGTTTTCACTGAAACTGACTTCCCGAGTCTGGGCAGACAGATATCCTTGAGCGAACATGCATTACAGGACTTACTGTATTTCACTATTGGCGTATACTTTCTTGCATAATACTCGTGCATCTCGCAGAACATATTTTTTACTTCACTGCGGAGTTCTTCTGTGATCCCCACCGTCTCACGTCTCCTCGTCTCACCGTAAAAGATTGCTCCTTCCGGCACTTTTGCCGAAAACATTTCTTCCAGACACATAGCCTGTGCTGCCAGCTGAAGCTTATCTTCCTCTGAGATTTTTGGTTTCCCCTTCTTATATTCTACCGGATAGATTGAGTAAAGTCCTCTGTGTCCATGAAGCTTTATCCCCTCTTCACATTTACGGAACTCTACCAGATCACACTCTCCGCTGATTCCCAGTTCCCTGGAAGCGACCGGAAGTGCTCTGGCAATGATAACATCTTTTCTCTTCTCTCTCAGCAAAGGATCATGTACCTTTTTATGCATCAGTTCTCCGGTAACAGTGTGAACATTTTCTGCCCATTGCTGTTCAATATGTATCAATGCCCACTGCCTCCGGCAGAATTTAAAATGCTGGATTCCTGAAATCATCAGATAATCATCTTCTGAATATTCCATCATACCATCCTTTTCACTCCAACCGTCCCTGGTATCTTCTCCTCATGTATTTCAACTGTATAGTCCTGATACTTTCTCGGGTATTCCACATCTTCCTTTTTCTTCACTTCCACAGCATCAAATAATTTGTATGCCGGACAGTCTCCCAGTTCTTTGCTGTGTTTAAACACGATCAACTCGCGCACTGCCATTTTTCCTCTTGCCGCCGAATGATCATTCTCGAACATATTGATGATTGCTTCCCACAGCAGTTCCAGGTCTTCTTCTGAAAATCCTGTTACCCTGCGCGCGAGATTTGCTGATACATATCCTTCTGCGCGATACAGTCCGTATGGAACGATGCTTTTTCTTCCCATCTCTGTACTCTTATTTTCTGCGTCCTTTTCCGTAGTGATCGCCACTCTTGTGATCGTTACTTCCTGACTGATAACAGGATCGATACTCCTTGCAAAACCGATCTGAACCGGTCCCCTGACCTGTCCGCAGTTTAAAGAAGCTTTCACAAAAGTTGTCATAACAGCGCCGAATGTACGGATATCATAAAAATTTCTGCACATATAATCCCTCAGCCTGATATCTGTATCAGGGTCGCTTTTCTTTAGCTTCTTCAGCGCATCTGTCACTTTTTTGTCTTCCGTCTCCTCGATCCCGAGACTTTTACATGCCTCCCTGTCACTTCTGTTAAGCGGCACATCCTCTTTAATATAGATCTTGAACCCCTCTGCGTCTTCTTTCACTGTCTCCACATAATTTCTGATCTTGCGTTTCAGGCACACATCTGTCACAAGCCCCAGCCCGCTCTCCGGATCGATCCTCGGCATATTTCCGGCGTCCGGATCACCATTTGGGTTACCGTTCTCCACATCAAAAAGCACCACAAATTCATATCTGTTTTTGATCACTTCACTCATCTACTTTTCCTCCTTTTTTTCGTACTTTTTCTGCACCTGATGATAATATCCCAAAATAAATTTCCCCTGTTCTTCCAGAGACAGCCTCCTCGGATATTCATCCAGTTTCCCCATAATTTCTGTCAAAAGTTTCTCATAATATACCTTTGCACTGCCCTTGTCCCTCTCCAGTTTTTTCATATGGCTGTTTTTCAATTTTACCAGTACCGGAAAGATTGATGCAGGTGTTGCGCATGCAGAGTTAAAATACCGGTCACGGATCGTCGCCTTTATCCCCGGATTCGCCTCCATCTGGATCGATTCCAATACAGAAAACAGCCGACCGAGTACATATGCCGTCTCCCTGCTCTCTTCATTCAGTCCCATATAGTTTACTCCTTCCTTCCAATTATCATTTTGTATCAGATAAGCCTTTATGATCGCAGCTCTTCCCCAGGTGACTTTTCCCTGCTCCGCACGGATTCGGATCAGGACATCCGTGTAAAGACTTGCAGGATATCTTGTTCCTGACAGGATCGCCTGGAGGACAAATGCCGCCATATTGGGAACGGGCGCTTTATCTTTTGAGTTCTGATTCACTGTTTCTGAGAGCATATCTCTGACTCCCAGATACTCCCGGTCCTCCCAAGAAGGTTTCATCATCTCCATCCGCTCATAATGCGCGGAAAGATTATTCAGCATATTTCCAAAAGAATTTTGGTAGAAAAAGCGTACGGAAAGTCTCGCCGCATTCGGACCTAATGACAGGATATAAAACTTCTGTTCAAGATTCAAGACAAGATCTCCGATCTGGACAGGTCTGTCTTTTTTCAGATTCTCAAATATCCCTCTTATTTCTTCCTGATTATCGGGTTTTGGATCAACTGATTCAAAAAAAGCCGCCTGATACGCTTCCTCTGCGTTTTCAGCCCAAAATACAATCCTGGAATCTCCAAGCTGAAATGTATATTCTTTCTGATTCAGCAGATAATTCAATGCTGTAGTATAGGCAAATTCCGCATATTTTCCCACCGGTGCGTTATAACTCTGTTCTTTTCCGTAAGATTCAAATGCCGGCGCGTTAAAGGAGACCAGTGCCGCTCCGCTGGACTGTGCACCTGGAACGCCTTTTATCGTTTTATGTATCCTTGAAATTTCCACTTTCTTTCCTGTTACAAGGCAAGTTCCGATCTTCCCTTCTTCTGCGGATATACTCCTCGACTTTTCCCATGCTTCCTGTATAAGCGGATCATCCTGTGCATAATTCATTCCCATACAGAAGATCAGATTTCCACCATCTGTGATATCTTCCCATTTTTCACTGATTTCATCACATTCAGATGCTTTCTCTGGATCCCATTTCTCAAAAAAACTCCGGACTGCCTGCGCCATGTCCCCTTTTGTTCCAGAAAGCAGTGAGAGATGCTTTTCCTTTGCCGCTTCAAAACAGTTCAGGATTCGCTGATTTGTCCCGTCTGCATCAATTCCCAGAATATACTTTGAATTATCACACAGAAAATTCGCTGCGACTCCCGATGACCGGGTTACCATCTCCGGCACTTTGATCTGCTGAGGAACCCATACTGTCTTTTTGCCTCTTTCTTCTTCCTGCTTTAGGGAAATGATTCCCAGGATTTTTCCATCTTTTGAAAGGTTGATACCATAAGAAACCTTTGCCTTACACCATCCCTCCTGATCCACTTTTCCCTGCTCAGCAAGACTTTCGTAATACTTCGTCAATGCCTGTAAGATCATCGTATCACCTCACAGTCTCTCAGATCCAGAACCCCATGTCTCATAACAGCACGGAAAAACATGGGCTGAATATTATTTCTGTCAGAATAATCCATATCAAAAAGCATAAATCCCAGATCCTTTTCTTCCACATCATCATATGCAGTATGGATTTCTTCCTCTTCACACAAGCAGAAATTCGCTGGGAATTCTCTGCATCCGAAATAGGGCATATGGAAGCATTCTCCCCTTCTCAGCCGCCGCATGATGATATCCTTGAATTTACCCGGATTATCCGATTCATTTGCCCGTTCTGTCATCTCAAAATGGGCTTCAATCACGTATTCCACATCACGCAGCAAGAGAGACGCCCGCTGGACGATATCCGCCTTTGTACTTATGTATAGCGGTTTCTTTGCTCCGTTATAGACCTGGAGCACATTGCTGGCAAGTATTTTACTCTTCACTTCGTTCCGGCGCACACTTGTGAACCGGACCGGATTGACCACATGGATCTTATCAATCACCCATTTCATGCCCGGATGCCAGTAGACCGCTTCCAGGATTCCTCTCGCCGCTGACGGAGTCATGACGTCATAGGAACACCTTTCTACTTTCATCTCAGGACGCGAGAAGAGCGCGTAGTTTCCCCACACTCTGACCTTAACACCTACTCCCATCGCTCGACCTCCTTCCTTCGTTTCATTTATAAGACCACTCCTTCCTTATAGCATTCTGCAATATAGTCTCTCGGCTGATAATAAAAATCCGTATTATAATCCGAGATTTGCGCGTCGATCCAGGAATGATATACTTCCCATATTCCGTCTATTACATTTTCCTCCTCATAGGAGTCCTCGACCAATCTTGCATATACCTCGCCAATATCCCAGTATTCCGGAACAGTATATCGACATTCCTTCACGTTATCAAAATTCCCCTCCGTTATCTGAGACTCTTCGATAAATTCATCCGCTGTCTTTTCGATCGGCTCACAGTGGAAAACATCCGAGTACTCATATATTCTTTTAACCCTGTCTTTTCCCAGAAAATCCGTAACCTCACCCCGTGTCCGTTTTTTACTGCGGCCAATGTATTCGATCAGACTGCACGTAAAAAAGAGTCCGTTGTTATTTTTTGTTCCCATATACAACCTCGCTTCCAATGAATTTCAACGTATCAAGTGCGGAAACCGTGTGAAAGCTGATCTGATGGGTCGGATACTTAAATTTTGCCAGCTCCCAGAACGCCGCCCTTGAAATTTTCCCGTCTATGTAGTTCTGGACATAATTATAAATCGTGTCGTCTGCCATAGGACCTTCTACTATGTCGTATTTATGTGACTTGCCCCTTCGACAAGCAACAATAAAATCCAGCCACTCTTCTGTCATCTCGTCAAACACTTTATAGCTGAGTCTTTCATCCGGCACATACTCATATTTATTCAGATACCCGCTTTCTCCGTAACGTGCCGCCCATCTTTTAGCCTGCTCTTCGTACCTGGTGCAATAGAACCCGAAATAAAAATCCTTATTATATTTTGCTTTTCTTATCTCAGGATATTCCACGATTTGTCTGCTTCCATGGTATAAGATCATATTTTCTCCCTTCGTTTAAAATAACTTTCATGTTTAATAAGTTTACCTTTATTGTTACTATACTCCTCATATGCAGCAAATGCAATATACTTGTTATTATATATATCATTGAAATAAATTTGTTTTTCTGTTATACTAATTCTGTGGTCGGGACAGGAACCTGAGGATTGAAATAATGAGATTTACAATAACGTAAAAACAGGAAAGGTACAAAAGAAAACAAAACTTTTGTGCCTTTCCTGCTTTTCTCATTCTTACATAAGTACAGCCATTCCCGATTCTATGCCAAGATCCAGTCCCATATCTTCCGTATACTGACCCTTATCTGTAAGTTCAAAGAAGCCTTCAATGTCTTCCGAGATTGGTCTGAGCATTCCCGCGCCCTGCAGCTTTTCGATATCACTTTCATATAACTGTACACAATACTTTCCTGCTTTTCTCATACCGGACTTCGTATATCCCTGATATTTGATCTCCTGAAGAAGCTTTTCTGCCTCTTCCTCATTACTTATAAAAACAGTCAAAGTATTTTCTTCGATCAGTCTGAATTCCTGTCCCACTTTTGCAAAATTATACTTTTTATCCTCAAATTCCCTAAGGATCTTCTTTTTATCCAAACTTTCTCCACGAAAATGGTACAAAGCTTCAAAATACTTTTCTATCCCCTTCAAAGATGAGATATCTTCTCCTTCTTTAAGCAGCATCTTCGACACATCAATCTGAAGCTGCTGCCCCGGAACATATTCTTTTTCATCAAATTGGAAAATAAAAGCAAAGCTTTCCTTCGCGTTCCTCTTTCCTTCTCTGTTACCTCTGCCTGCTGCCTGTATCATAGAGTCAACTCCTGCCAGTTGTCTGTACACAGAGTGGAAATCCAGATCCACACCTGCTTCTACAAGACTGGTGGAGATAAGAATGCATTTCTCATCATTCTTTAATTTTTCCCTTATCTTCTCCAGAATCAGCCGCCTGTGCTTCGGATACATTGTCGTAGATAAATGAAATACTCCTTCTCCTTTTATTTTCTGATAAAGTCTCTGCGCTCTTTTCTTTGTATTGACAATGCACAGCGCCCTATGTTCCTGCTCCAGCCTTCGCAGCAGTTCGTCTTCTGAAATCGTTCCGATGTTCTCAAATGTCACACGTTCAAAAAAGCGGAACTGCTCCTGCACTCTCGGGCAAAGTTCGGTAATGGGCATTTTTCTCCTGAAAAATAAAGAAAGAGCAGGCTGCGTGGCAGTACACAGCACGATACTGGAGCGAAAATTGCCGACCAGTTCTTCCATCATTGCAATACAAGGTTTCAGATAATCCGTTGGAAGCATCTGTGCCTCATCAAAAATAATAACACTGTTGGCAATATTATGCAGCTTCCTGCATCTGGACGATTTATTTGAAAATAATGACTCAAAAAACTGTACATTCGTAGTCACTACCACCGGCTTATCCCAGTTTTCCGCTGCAAGCTGCATGGATTTGAGTTCTTCTGAGCTTTCGTAATCAACATTATAATGGTTTTCAAGTACATTCTTGTCTCCCATAATACTGCGAAATACCGCCGCATTCTGCTCAATGATACTCGTATAAGGGATCACATATATCACTCGATCCATATGATTTTTCACTGCATGCTGCAGAGCAAAAGCCAAAGAAGCGATCGTCTTGCCTCCCCCGGTCGGTACGGTAAGCTGGAACATGCCTCTCTCCATTTGGCCACGCTCAAAACAGTTCCTCAGTATTTCTGTTCTTCTCCCGTTTACCGTGTCTGTATCTTTATTCAGCAGCCAATCAGCTACATGTTCTTTCAGTTTTCCAAGAAGTATCTCCGGCTTTTCTCCTGACTCCCTCTGTGTCCCTCCATCCTTCATAAATCGTTCCGTATCCAGGAAGTCAGCATCTACCAGACAGGAGTATAGCATTCTGATGAACACACTCAACGAAAAATCCGGATTCGGTGTCTCACCGGGATTAAATGGAACTGTCTTTAGTTCTGGAATCTGAATTTCATTTTTGTAAGCACTGTAATCCTCTATTTTTTTCTTTTTCCTGCCTTCCAGAGTAGGAGCATTGCCTGCATCTGAAGAACTCCCATAGTCCGGCAGACCGGAATGATGACCGGCAATACAATAGCTCATAAATTGGTGCATGCCTCCCTTTTCGAGGCATACTTTTGCACCAGCAGTTGAATGATCCACTTTTTTGTTGCTGCCTGTCAAAAGTTTCTCCTGAAAAGCCGCAGAATACTTTCCAATATCATGAAGTATGCCACAGGCATATCCCCAGTCCCGTTTTCCAAAAGCTTCTGCAAAATCACCTGTCAGCATCGCTGTTCCATATAAATGCTCTTTATTACTCTGTTTACGTTTTCCATCAATATGGGCTAAATATTCCATAACATCTTCCTTTAGAAATGAAGTATATACCATGAGTCCTATATTCTAGCTCTACCTTTCCGTTTTCTTCCGTGTCATCAGCGCCACCACCTCGACTGTGTTTTCTTTGGGCATACGAATTCGGTCGCCTTCCTGTCCATCGAAGTATACTGGAAACGTCAGATCAATATGCTTGATAATGCGTCCCATATCTTTTTCATCCGGATCCAGTTCAATGGATTCTATAAATGTCCTCATGAACTCCTTCTTTTCCTGATCCGTCATTTTACCATATAATATATCAAAATCCAGAAGAAATTGGTATACCTTTTTCCCAGTGACTTGTTTCCCATACGAAGCCCCGATCTTTGCCTCCACATCGGTGATTGCTTCTTCCAGTTCTGATATCCGGTCATAAAGGTTATCCATCTGCTCCTGCATGTCCTGGTATTTCCTGTCATAATGCTTATCGCCCGGATCCAGACGTTCCAGCATCTGCACCAGTTTCTTTCTGGACCCCTGGGCCTGTTGGAGCTGGCCGACAAGCTGCCTCTTTTCTTCCTCCAAAGAAGAAACATCCACCTTTTCTTCCAGTTTTTCCAGCAGGAATTCCCTGAACTTCTCCCCTCCCGCCATATACCGGATAAATTCCTCAATCTCCGCATTAAAAACTTTCTGGTTGAGCATAGGCTTATAATCGCAGATATGCCCGTCAACCCATTTCCGGTGATGGCAGCGGTAATAAAATGTATCTTTATATTCCCCGGTCTTCTTATTCTTCCTTCTCTGCACGGTACCGCTCATGCCGCCCCCGCAGAGCGGGCATTTGATCAGACCCGATAAGATATGCTCATGGTCCAGGCTGTGGGTCTTAACCCATCTGACGCCCGTCCGCTTCCGTTTCTCTTTGGCGGCTTCCCATGTTTCCTCATCGATGATCGCATCGTGCAGTCCATCCGCCAGAAGATACTCATCCTGCTTCACCCGGCAGTATTGATCCCTCGTTCCCTTCACCTTTTCCGTCTTATTTTTCCCGTAAGCAATCTTCCCTACATAAACCGGATTATCCAGTATCTTCAGAATCGTGCTCCTGGAAAAGTAACTGACCTCCTGATCCCGGAGCCGCTTCTTTGTATATCCATGCTGGTTCAGATATTTACAGATGGAATCAGCCCCGGCCTCCGTCCGGGTGAACTGGTCAAAGATGATCCGGACAATCTCCGCTTCCTCCGGGTTCACAATCAACGTACTGTTTTTTGAATCCAGTTCATATCCGAAAGGCGCCTGCCCACCATTCCACTTTACCTCCCTGGCCTTCTGTTTCCGGCCTTCCATAGTCTGAACCAGGATATTCTCTCTTTCAATCTCCGCCACCGCTGACAGGACCGTGATGGTCAGCTTGCCGGAATCTTTGGAAGAGTCAATGCCATCCTCCACATTCCAGCGTAAAGACTATCATTTCATCCGGATCATCCTCGTCCTCACCCTCCTGATTCCCGCCCAGGTCAAAATAAACTGGGAAACGGAAGGTGATACTTTTCAGGATCCTCTTGTCATCCCCCTTTTCCGGGAACACATCGATCCGCTGGATAAACTGCCGGCACAGCGTCCGGCGCTCTTCATAGTTCATCTTTTCATACAGCCTGTCAAAATGGTCCAGGATCAGGCAGATATTATCTGAGGAATGGATGCCCTGCTTCATCCTCAGCAGTTTCCGTTTCAGCTTCTCTATCTTTTCCTCAATCCGGCCGATCCTGTCATATGCTGCGTCCACCTCTGCCTGCAATTTTTCATATTGCTGGTCATAACTTTCCGACAGCACATCCAGGTGGTCCAGTTCCATCCCCAGCTTATACTTCACATGCTCCTGGTGATGCATCTCTTTCCGGAGCCTCTTTATCTGTGCCTCCACCGCTTCCTCAGACATCCGGTTCCCGACCGTCCTGGCAAAAGCCGTCCGGAATTCTTCCGTCCCAGTCACCTTCCGGATGACCTCTATCACTGCCGCGTCCAGCCTTTCCTGGTTATAGGTATGGCAAAAGCCGCACACACGCCCCTCTGATGTCCTGTAATTTCTGCATCCATAGGAATAAACGGTTTTATAGTATCCCCCATAATTATGGTTCAGGCTTTTATTCTTCTTACTGATAAGCCCGCACCCGCAGGCCGGACATTTTACCAGCCCTGACAGCAGGCTGATCCGGTCTTCTTCATCCCGTTTTCCTTTTACCCTGGCCAGCTGTCCCCGTTTTTCCTGGGCCTGTTTCCAAATTTCCTCGGTCACAATCGCTTCATGTTTTCCCTGAACCACAATCTCCTGCTTTAGATCCTGACTCCCCTTATTCGTCCTGCGGTAATAGATGATCTTCCCGCAATAAAAAGGATTATTCAAGATACGGGATACGAAATCGCTATTGAAGGGACAGGTAGTTCCCTGGGAAATACGCTGGTATCCATGGCCATTCAGCCATCGGACAACACCATTCCGTTTCATCGCCGGCTCCAGGTACTTTTCATAGATCAGACGTATGATCTCTGCTTCTGAAGGTTCTATCACCAGTTCCCCATCCCTGCTCCGGTATCCGTATGGGATCGGTCCGCCTGCCCATCCGCCCTGCAGCACCTTCTGCATCTTCCCGGACATGAACTGGATCCGGATATTCTCCCGCTCAATCTCCGCCACAGCTGAAAGGATCGCCAAGGTCAGCCTACCACCCTGGGTGGAACTGTCAATGCTGTCCTCCACACAGATCAGGTCGATATCATAATCCATCAGCGTCTGCATTGATTTCAGCACATCCGCCGCATTACGCCCAAACCGGGAAAGTTTAAAGACCAGGACAAAGGAAATATCATCCTTCCCACTGGTAATATCATCCATCATCTCCATAAATGCAGGCCTGCCCTTGATACTGTGTCCGGATTTTCCAGCATCGCAATACTCTCCGGCAATTTCCAACCCTTTATATTCAGCAAAATCTTTCAGCCGCTTCTGCTGGGCGTCCAGGCTGTACCCTTCTGTCTGGGCGGCGGTGGAAACACGGGTATAAATATAACATTTTTTTCTCTTCAAGTTCTCTCCCCCTTTTCGTATGCCCGCTGTCACACGGCTGCCTGTACCTATAATGTATCGTGTTCCTTCATTTCTGTCAGCGCATAAAATTCATAGGAATCCGCCGTCTTTTTTGTGCGGGACTCCTAAAAAAAGGGCCGGCATCCCTAATAGGCGCCGGCATCCCCGTCATGTCCCCTGTTTCCGATATCCGCCACAATGGAATCGATTACCTGCTTCTGGGTAGCTTCCCCGTTCTGCCATGCCAGGAACAGGGACTGGGTCTTCTGGGAATACAGGTCAATGGAATCCCCGATTGTCCCATAGAACTAAGTCACAACCACCACTTCAAGTGGTGGTTTGGGTTGGCCCTCATAAGGGCCGGTTACATGCTCGCCCCAAAGGGCGGGTATCGCAAGCGTTGTTACTGGTCCGCTTATAAAGCGGTACTTCTTGAATCTTCTTTTCTCGACTCTTCTGCTTGTTCTCTTATATATTTCTTTATAGCATCTTCTGTAATATTACCAATTGTTGAAACGTAATATCCTCTGGCCCAGAATGCTTTGTCCCATTTGCTCTGCAATTCGGGATGTCTGTCATATATCATTAGCGTACTCTTCCCTTTTAAGTACCCCATAAATTTTGAAATACTATACTTGGGTGGAATGGCTACGCTTAAATGTATATGATCTTCGCATACCGCGCCATCTATAATCTCTACATCTTTATATCTGCATAATGTAGAAATTATATCTCTTACATCTGCTTTTAACTTTCCATACAGTACTTTCTTTCTGTATTTCGGAATAAAAACGATATGGTATTGGCATTTCCAGCGCACGTGTGATAAACTCTTATTGTCCATTTGGGACCGCCTCCTATACTAATTTTTGAGTTTGGCTTGCGACACCATTCTCATTTTAGCATAGGAGGCTTTTTATTATTATCTTACACGCTCCTGCTTACTCCATTCTCCCCAGCATAGCTGGGGGATTAGGCTTTTCATTTACATCATTCAGCGACTTTTCCAGCCCGCTGGTATTGCCGCCGATCTCCACCGTAATCCCCTTGATCCGGCCCGCCATGTGCTATCACCTCCCGAAAAAAGGCATAAAAAATGCCCGGATCGCTCCGAGTCTCTTTAAAAATTTGCTTAAAATTTTGCCTTTAAATTTCATAAATTTTTCATTGATTTTTTCTCTGCCGATACATATAATATAGGTGTAAGAACGTTTTACAGTGTACGGCATGGAAACACTGTTTATGCAAACACGTTTCGCAATGTACGGCAAAGAAACATTGCTTACACAAATACGCTTCACAATGTGCGGCAAAGAAACATTGTTTATCAGCCTCCGGTGAGAGCCGGAGGCTTTCTTTTACAAGAAAGAGGTATCCAAATGATAGAACGAGGTTTATATTACGCTACCCCTGAATTTTCTAAAATGATCCAATCCGTTGGCGGCACCTGGAACGATACCAAGCACCGCCCTATGGTCTGCCTTATTAAATCCAGCGAGCATCCCGATTTATACTGGGCCATTCCTATGGGAAAACTAAACCATAGAAACCATGCCCAACAGCAGAGACTGAATTTTTATCTTACCCTCCCGGAAAGAGACATCCGCTCCTGCTACTACCATATCGGGCGTACATCGTCACAGTCTATTTTCTTCATCAGTGACGCAATCCCGATTACGGATAAATACATAGACGGGATACATGTAGGCGGAGATCAAAAACATTACATCATCAAAAACAAAAATCTTATTGCGGAACTGGAACGGAAACTTTTCCGTATTCTTTCCCTGGAAAATTCCAGAAAAAACCACTTCCGGCAGCACATCACTGATGTAAAGAACTTTCTTCTTTCAGAATTACGCTCAGAGGGCAACTGATCCCCAGTTGCCTTTTCGTCAAAATTTATCGAAATCCTCCTGCGTGGCCACTACCGCATATTTATGCTCATCGTTCCGGCTCTCCACATACATATCGTTCACCATTCCGATGGTCAAAAGATCCAGATCCCGGATGGACAGCCCCAGCTGCACGCACCGCAGGAGGAACAGGGGCGTCGTCATTTCCCGGTCAGTCGGGCGAAGTTTTTTTAGCCTGCACATCCGTCTGGGTATTCAGCCCCCAAAGCTCTATGATCTGCGGCAGTACCTGATAAATCGAAAAAGTATTGAACCCGTCCAGCCACTCCTCCGGCGTATCCGGTATGGAAGGATCCGCGTGCTTCGCCATCACATAGGCAATATTCTCAAACATTTCCAGGGAAAACAGATCCAGATTGGAATTTTCCGGATCATTCTTATCAATCCCCTTTGCGGTATTTATCCAGACCGTCCTCCGCCATCGGGATCAGGATCGTCTGCTCAAAATCCACCTTATTGAGCCTGCGGTTATTGATTGTGATTTTCGTGGTAGCCCCGCTGTCGAGGGCGTTGAGAAGCTCCGAGTATTCCAGAAACATCGCTTCTTTATCGTCCCTGCTCGCCACAGCGTAATTGATGTCCTCAAACTTGAATGTCTTAG
>CALWFV010000044.1 GCA_944377745.1 uncultured Mediterraneibacter sp.
CGGGAAAGATCGCTGCAGCCCAGTAAATACAAGGGATACAGCGATTTTTTCTTTTCTAAACTGTCAAAGATGGGATTATATCACTTTTCTCAATCCTGCACAACCCGGGCACGTTCGCCTTCGGGCAAGTCGCCGTATTTTGTTAGATTTCCACAAATCATGCCGCTTCTTCCAGGAGCTTTTGAAGTTCCATTTCAAAGCATTGGTCTGCCGTTTTCCATCCCAGTGATTTCCGGTACATGGTATTGATCCAATCCTCTGTCTCCTGGATCTTAGTCCTGCTGTAGTTCCTGATCGGTTCCCCCTTCGGGACAAACCGACGCACGATCCGGTTTGTATTTTCATTCAGCCCTCTTTCCCAACTGCTGTACGGATGGGCATAATACACATCAATCCCCAATGTCTTTTCCAATTCATACAGCCGTGCGAACTCCGAGCCGTTATCCGTTGTGATTGAACGGAATACCTTATCAAAATGCGGCATTTTCTTTTTGATCTGCTTCAGGCACCGGTGTACTGATTTTACCGACTTGTCTTTTATCTTCCGCACGATCTCCTTTTTTGTTTTCCGCTCTGTCAGTGTCAGAAGGACATTATCATCAGCGGTTTTCTTTCCGATCACAAGGTCAATCTCCCAGTGGCCAAACTCCTCCCGGTTGTTTATAGATTCCGGCCGCGTCTCTATGCTCTTCCCCTTCAATCGTTTATGGGACTTATCTTTTTTTGCTTTTTTCGGCTTTCTCCGGACCTTTTCAGGAAGATCGATATTTTTTACAGCCAGCATATTCCGATCCGTGTATGTATACAATGTCCCCATCGAACACATCTCCTCACGGCAGAAGATCCCCTTATCCAGCACTTCTGCAATGATGGACGCAAAGGATCTTTTCATCTTAAGGACCTGTTCTTCCACATATCCGATAAACTCTCTGCATTTCTCTATCTTTTTCGGCATCCTGCTTTTTTTCCGGTTTTTGCGATATACCGCTTCCCCGGTATCCGGGAAATAGGTTTCTTTTTCAAAATATCCCTTTATTACTTTTGTAGTCCCTCTCTTAGTTCATTGCGTATCGTGTTGCTTGCCCTTCCCAGCAGCTTCCCAATCTTGTATGGACTCATGCCCTCGCTGTGCATTGCCGCTATGCTCCTGCGTTCCTCAAATGTTAAGTGTGATCCCTTCCTGGCTGTTTTCTCTTCCATCCTATCTTTCACCTTTTATTTTTTTCAGAATTATATCACCGTTTGCCCTGCACATAAAACGGTATTTATCCCCGTTATGGATCCTCATCCTCTCCATGAGCCATTTAGGGAAGTGGATCCCGTCATCATACACTTTCGTAACGTCGCTCTCTTCACACAGGTCTTCCCGCGTAACCCCCGGGATCAGGCCGTTATCGATCGCCGTATAGATTGTTACCATCGAAGACGGATATTCCTCAAACGTTTTTTCCTGCTCCAGACGCTCAACGATCCTCTGAGGACTTAGATGCTCCGCCAGGATCAGCTTTGAGACGTATTCTGCAAGCCTCCTGTTGCTCTCAAACAGATTCCTGGCTCCGCCCTTCGCCTTATTTTCCCTGTACCGGCTTTCTGCATAATCAGGGTCATATCCCCCGTCTACTGTCCCACGCTTGAGTTCATTATATATTGTCCCCTTGCTCACCTCCAGTTTTTCTGCCATCTTGATCTTGCTGTACCCTGCATCAAGCATTTCCTTCAGATGCAGCCGCTGATAATATGATATCTGGTTATATCCTGCTCGTGACGCCATAATGCCTCCTATTCCTCTTCATCCAATCCAAAAAGCCTTGCAAAGTCCCTGTTCCCTAAAATCTCCGGCGCGATCGCCACAGAATAAGATATCATCGCCTGGAAAAGGATGATGCCAATCCCGCACCCCTTTTCTTTCGCAGCTTTTTCCAACTGCTCCCGCCGGAAATCATCGAGATAAATCTGCTCCGTCTCCGTCTTTTTAATATAATTCGGGTCATAGATCTTCCGGATCAGGAGCTGGGGATGGATCTGTATATTGTTCTGGAAAAAATAATCGATCATATTCCGATGGAACTCAGCACGCGGAGTCCCGGAATATCTTAATAATAAATTTTCAAATTGTAATGCTGATTTTGTTACGTGGAATGTTGTCTTTGTCATCTATCTCACCTCACAAAGCAGGCTTTTCAACTGCTCTACTGCCCTGCTGTACTGCCTTTTTGCCGCCGGGGAAATCGTGATCTCATCCGGCATTTTCCGGACCAGACGCATAAGTTCCTCTTCTACGTACGCCTTGGAAAGCGTAAGTTTGTTACTTTCTCTACTGATCTTCTCATTTACTGCCTTTACAACAGCTTCTTTTTCTCCGCCCGTCTCTGCCACGACTGCTTCCTGATCCCGGCGGGGCAGCTTAGTCAGTTTTTCTGCAGTAGACAGGTCTATGTCATCCCTCATCAGCATTTCCACAACTTTATCGCTTCCATGTTTCTCTACATCTTCGAACCGGCTCACCTGCCCGGTAGAGATCCCTACCTGATCTGCGACCAGCTTTCTTGTCTTTATCCCTTTGATCTGCACTTCCTCTTTTTTGGATTCCGGATCAGACGCCAGGAACTCCACCCCCTGTTTTCTCAGTTCAGAAAAGATCTTTCTCCATTTCATGACCTCCATGTAGGTTTCCCCATCCGTTTTATTGCGGTACTGGTTTGTAACAAGGATTGCAAAATCTTCTTTCGCTTCATTGGACAGGGGAAGGGAAACCGACTGAGGGTCTACTACGGTACACGGGACTGTATTATCCCATTCCGGCGGATACTCTCCACGCTCCCGGAGATAATTTGCAGCCCGCCAGCGGCGCTCCCCTGTGGTAAGGGTATACATCCCGTTTTCATCCGCCGGCTTTACGATCAGGTTCTGAAGGATCCCCCCGGACATCTTTATCATATCCGCAAGTTTCTCGATCTCTGACATTTCATACATATTCCGCTCATTTGGCTGGATCTTCCTCATGTCGATATAAACAGTTCCATTCCCTGTGTTCTGCCTTCCCACAGTTTCCGGTTGTTCCGGCATATCTGCCTTGTTTTCTCCCCTGTCGATTTCTGCTTCTCTGTCGATCCCTATCTTATTAAACTTCATCTTCTGCCTCCTGTCTCCATTACAATACTCTGGTCTCCATTTCATTCTCGAGAGACTGTTCATATATCAATAAATTTTTCCGGGTTTCCCGCTGTGCCTCATAGAAAGATCTCCGCAGCGCGACCATCGCCTTGTCCAGTTCTCCCAGCGGATCCTGCCTCCGCCGCCGTATCGCCGGGGACAGAGTTTTGACCGTAAGGTCATTTACCATAGATGCCGCAAGGCTGTTTCCCTGCTCTGCAGCCTGTTGGAAATATTGTTTTGCCACAAAAAGGTCTTTGGGGACATGCTCGCCTTTTATGTATTCAAACCCTAATTTTACCTGGGCATACTCATTTCCGTCCTCCGCAAGTTCCTGCATATACCGGATCCCTTTTTCCGGTTCATAAGCCCCGCTCTCTTTCTTCAGATATTCCTTTCCAAGGAGATATTTTGCGTTTTGGTTCCCCTCTTCGGAAAGTTCTTCCAGATAATCAATCCCTTTCTGAATATCATATATTTCTGTTGTCGGATCAAGATACAGTTTACCCAGCCTGTACTTTGCTGCCTCGTTTCCTTGTTTTGCGGACATTTCGAGGTATTTTATACCTTTCTGAAGATCGTATACTGTCTGCTCCGGGTCCGTATAGATCACTCCTAAACGGTACTGTGCAAATTCGTTGTCCTGCTCTGCAGATAGTTTCAGGTACTTGATCCCTTTTTCCAGGTCATAAATTTCCAGCTCTTTATCTGTATATAGTTTGCCAAGCTGGTACTGCGCAAAAGGGTTTCCCTTCTCTGCCGCTTTTTCGTATTCTCTTACGCCCTTTTCCATGTCACGAAATTCCCAGTCTGCAGTATGGATCTTTCCCAATGTATACTGGGCGTTTTCATTGTCCCCTTTTATGGAAAGCTCATCCAGCCGGTCTATCATCTTCTGCACCCCTTCCGTAATCCGCTCCTCAACATAAATATTGCTTAACATCAGGATTGACGGGATGTTTTTTTGTTTTACTGCTTCCTTAAGATATCCAATAGCTTTTCCTGTATCCTGTTCACATCCTTCTCCGGCATACAGCATCCTTCCGATCTGGTACTCAAACATGGCGTCGGGCTGTTTGTCTTCTGCTGATACAAATTGGTCGAAGGCGTTTTCATACCATCTTCGGCTTTCCGCCTCGTTTTGCTCTACACCGATCCCCTTCCCGTACATCTTTGCGCACTCCAAATATGCAAAAGGATTGCCGTCGCAGTTCAGGAACATCTGGAACGCCTTTTCCTGATCCTGTTCTACGCCTCTCCCCTCAAGATACATTTTCCCAAGGGAATACTTCGCGTAGGCTGCATCAGATTTTGAAAGCCACTCTGCCGCCAGTTCCTCATCTGTTTCAACTCCCAGCCCTCTGTCATACTGTTTCCCGATCCGGTAACAGAGATATTGGTTAAAATTGAATTTACCTTCTTCTACCGGTATGGTCCCAACGTCATGTTCAAATATAGCTAATGCATCTTCAAAATACTTCTGCGCCTTCTCCGGGGACACTTCAACCGCCTGACCATACAGATACATTTCTCCCAACAGGTATTTTATGAACGGGTTCTGTATGTTGTCTGCTTCAAACTGGATCCTGGCGGCAATCTCTCCCAGATCTTTTTTCCCGTCTCTCAGGGAACTGTTCAGTTCCTTTTTCAGTTTCCTGAAAGTCCCAAAGTAATCCCCATACTTCGAGTGGCTTTGAATGCTCCCTTCATTTCGTTCTGGTTTCTGGTTTTCCAGTTTAAAGAACTTTTCTGACCATTGCAGCTCTTCCTTCAGTTCTTCAGGAATATCTTTCTCCTTTGGCGTAAGTTTCAGCGATAGGGCTTCTGCATTTTCCGCCACTGTTATATCCGGTTCGGGAAGGATATTGTCCACATCTTCCAATTCATGAAAAATTGGGGAACTATTATCTACATCTTTTATCTCTATCAGCCTGCGGTCTGGTTGTTCTAAATCTTCTGTAATGTCTTTCCCCTCCAGATTGATGAGATACTGCTTTGCATTTTTCAACACAGCATTCCCCATGCGTGTCATTAGGTCATGGAGTTTGTCTTTTTTGTAATAGCCAAAATTCTTTCCCCCATACGCCTCTTCATACAGCTTGCTTTGCGCGTCAAGGATATCGACTAACTCCTGGTATTTCTCCGGGCTGTATTTTTCAAGGAAAATCCTGCTTATCTCATCAACCCGGTTTCTGTACTGAGCCATTGCCCTGTTATTATAGTTCATCAGGTTTCCCGGAAGCTGCGGCAGGTCATTGCACAGAGCGAGGAAACGTTCCTTTAGTACAGGGTCATTTGTAAGTTCCTGGCGTTTTATCTGTTCTACAATGTCCTTCCGGATAATCTGGTTGATCTGCTGGTTGATCTCTCTCGTATGCATTAGCTCGTTTACAACTGCGCTTTTCGCCTTATTAAGGCTTCCCAGCTTAAATTTCCCCCGTACCTCCATGTTTCCATCATACAGCATTTTCTCCCGCATCGGGTACGGCTCCACTGTTGCAATATGGACATGGATGTTATCGGTATTGTAGTGGATCCCTGCACTCCACACAGCATGTTCCAGCCCTTCACTTTTCAGGAGCCGGTCTACTGCAACACGAACCACCTCTTTTAGCTTCCGTTCATCAAGCAGCTTTTTCCCTGCATCGTATACTCCATTCTTCTCCAGCCATGCATTATCAAAGGAAATCACCGTCTGCCACATCATGCTTCCATTTTCCTGCGCTGTCTCAAAGATTTCCTTCAGTTCCTTTTTCTCTTTATATGACAATGCATCTTTCCCTGCCGTAAAAAGCCCGGTGCTCTTTTCCGGATTTCCCATATAATCATTGAACAGGTTAAATGTAGCAAAGGCATTATTCCTCTGTGCTTCTTCTCTTGTTATGTAATCAATGTACCCTTTATATGCATCTGATCCCGGACGACAAAAGTCCTGCATCAGAGTCACTCCAGCTTTTATCTGCCTATCCGCCATTTACGCCTCCTGCCGCATACCGAATTTCGGTACGCACGTTTCCTATCTCATGATGTACCGAATTTCGGTACACAAATCATTTTATTGCCTTTTCTTCCTGAAATCTGATCTCTGCTTTTTATGGGCCAGTTTCTGCCGCCGGAGTTCCCGCGCTTTTTGTATCACCGGGGATTCAACCATATCGACCGGATACAGCGTGTCTACTTTTCTTTCGATTAAATCGGTATTTACAATATCATATAAAATATCAACTTTTTCTTCTATGCTCCGCAACACCGCAAGGTGAATTTTATTTGTACCTTCCAGTTGCTTTTTATATTGGCGAATAATATATCGTACCGTTTCAGCTTCACTGCTAAATTGATAAAGTTCTTGTACTTCATTTATAATTTTTAGTTCCTCTTCATCCAGCCTGAACAATTTATTAATCAATTTTTTTCTCCTTCAACTCTGTAAGAACTTCGTTTAAAAGCTGCGCGTTTCCTTCCAAAGAATCAATTACAATTTTACAAAGTTCCCGATATTTGTCATCTATTTCTTTGACTTCTATTGCAAGAGCATAATTGGTAAGGATTCCTGATATGAATTTATTCCTGCTCATGCCACGCTCTTTTGCCTGTTTCGAAAGTTTTGAAGCTATCCCTGGATCTAAATTTCTAATGTAAAAATCCGCCATTTTCTTGCCCCTTTCATCGCACTTATATAGTATATTATAAATCTCACAAAAACCTTTGTCAAATAAAATCAATCCTAAAAATAGCGATATCGTTCGCATACGGAACCCCTAAAATCTGCGACCAGAAAAACTCCAGGCTTTGCCTGGTCGCAAATGTAATTTGCGATCAGTTTTTCCTTATGCTCTTTATCTTCTAGTCTGAACAAAATAAATCAAGGTCATCAAAATGAAGTTCCTGAACTGTTCCGATTTCAGCATAAAAAAAGAAGTTCCTCTGAACTTCTTTTTTTATAAGAAATATTATAACCTGATTAGTCCAAGCAGCTTTTATAACTGATAGTATATTGTTCTTTCAGCTTCTCAAAAGCTTTCTTTGTTACCATATATTCATTCCATCCGACTTTATATTGTCCGGATGCTGTCAGTTCCTTAGAAGTATACGATCTTAAGAAACTGATTCCACGCCCCTTCAGGTGCAGCGGAGTATCAAGAAAGTAATGCTTCCCATAATATGCTAAACCGGCTTCAATCTGGCATCCTTCCGGCTTCCCCTGCCGCATCTCCGGCGTATACAAGTAAACTCCCGGCTTAGATGCTTTCTGTCGCTTCTGTGGCGGATTAGCAAGCTGGAGCCGTTTCTGTCTCCCGATCCGGCGTAGCGTCAGGCGTTCCGATTCTGTAATATGTCCATCTTCATAAAGCTGTTCCACTGATTCCAGATAAAAATTACAGGTTTCTACGCTGTCCACTACATCAAAGAGCATCTTCATGTTGCGGTATCCCGCGCTTTCCTTTGTTGGAAAATTGATGATAGTACCCATTCTTTATTCCTCCTTTTCTTATAATATAATTATACCATAAGATATTAATACTATCATCGTTTTCAGTGGATTATATACTATCCTTTTTCTTTTTTATAGAAAATAAGGTGCCAAAATTGGCACCTTAAAAAAATCTAAATCTAAGCGTTTTTTGGGTGCCAAATTTGGCACCCAACTATATATCAATTATATCCCTTTATTCGTAGCCCCCAAATAATACAAATCATCCGGACAAATATCCTGACCGTTGGGCCATACTACTGTAAATCCATCAACTGTTACGGATTTAAAATAACTCGGGTTATTTAGCTCTCCATACCATGCGCCGGAAATATACGGCTTTACATCAAATATTTTTCTTTCTCCGTTGTCAAATTTTACAGAAAGTTTATAATTATCTAACGGTGTAACTTCCGTAGCTGTAGGTCTTAACATACTATCCCCCCTTTATCTCAATGGATCAATTTTAAAGTAGCCTTCACCGTCATTCAGCAGCTTCCAGTTTGCTTTTAACTCGTCCTCATGCAATGCCACCCATGCTTCCAATAATTTTTGCTGTTTCTTGGGGAATTTGCCCTCCAATTTTTCGCCATCAAGCGCCAAAACAATTTCATAATCTCCATATATCGCATGGATATGCGGTTTGTTATGTTTTCCGCCCCTTTCATTCTGCATTCTTACAATGATACCGTAAAACATTGATAATACCGGCATTTTTTCCCTCCTGTTCTATTTTTCATTGATTATACAAAGTTCTTCTTAATTTGATAATACTTCTGTTTGCTCTAATTGGCAAGTACGATTTTTCTGACCTCTTCCCGCTTCCTCTCGATCATTCCTTTCGCAGCCTGGAAATCCATCCCAGTCAAGACCTGCAGTTCCTCCGCAACACGTATAGAAATATCTGTCGCAATTCTACCAGACCTCTCAATATTTTCAAGGGCATCTAATGTATCCCGTAAAACCCATTTCAGCCCTCTCTCATCGAGCAGGAATCCAGATACTCTTTCACCTTTCAGAAGGCTTTTCCCATTGTTAATCCAGATAAGCCCACACGGAGCAGTCATCGCCCCTTCTGCGACTTTCCATCCCTCTGGCATCTTTCGGTAGATTTTTGCGTTGTACCGCTCTTTCGCTCTTAAAACTTTACTGTAATACATCTTTTTCCTTCCTTTCCTTCTGAATGTTTCCTTTTCTTTATAATATAATTATAGTATAATCTTTGATTTTAGTCAGCATTTTCAAGCCGAAAAGGGAATCACATTTTCTTTTTTATCGAAATAAGCAAGGTGCCAATTTTGGCACCTTAAAAACTACGCCTGCCCTCTTACCCCTCCGCTACTCCCAGCGGTATCCTTTCCACGGAAGTTCTGACACAACCTTCACCAATTTATTGAAATCATATATGTTAAGATAATGCAGATCCCGGCAGAATACCGCTCCGATCAGATCCGGATATCTGACAGCCAGACCGTTCATCCGTGCATCCTCATAAACGCTCACCTGTATGCTGTTATCTAATCGTATCCCTTTCTTTTTCAGTTGGGTGACTGTCCCCTCTTCATATGTCGCCTGTTCCTTTATCTTACGTAAAATATATTTAAGCATATCACCGTAGGCATGCCCTTCCTTTACCATTTTACGGATTCTGTCCTCCGTTGCCTGTGTAATGTATTCCATAGCTTTTCCCCTTCATTTTTCAGGTGCCAATTTTGGCACCTGCTGTTTTACTCTTCATTGTTTAATTTTTCTTCTTCTATTTTAAATGAATAGTATTCATCTTCCCCGATGATGAGATGGTCTAACAATTCAATCCCCACTATTTTCCCAGCTTCCTGTAACCGTTTTGTAATGCAGGCATCCTCATATGACGGCAATACTATCTGACTGGGATGGGTATGTACCATAAAAAAGCAGACGCTTCCAAGAAGAAGTAATTTTACAAATATCTCCCTCGGATTTATGATGGTCGTGTTTACTGTCCCATGGCTTATCTCAAATGCACCTAAAATCCTGCCTTTTGTGTTTACCGCGATGATGTAGGCATATTCCTCTGTGCGCTTATGCATCTGCAGACCTTCCTTACATAACCGGTAGATCTGTTCCTGGTTATCGATCGTTTTGATTTCTGTCTTAATCTCCTGTTCTCTTACCAATACAGGGAAGCCATTCTCTAATTGTGTATCGTATAACTGCATCGGCTCTTTCCGCTCCCTTACCGTTTTATGTTCCGAGCGTACCGAATTTCGGTACGCTCGGATTCTTCCTTTATTCCCGTTTACAAGGTGCCAAATTTGGCACCTGAAAATTTACGGAACAACCAGCATTTTTTCTTCGGCTAAATATTTGTAGCAATGGTCTGACAATATATCTTCCGGGTCAAGTTCACTCTCATTGATATCTTTAATCATTTCATTTAATTCTTCAACTTCAAATCCCCCCCTATCCGGAAGAACAATCACTTCATGGACACTGCTCGGCAAAATGTAATAGTTTCTATGAATAATTTTCGCTATCCTTTCCAGTACTCCCAGATACATAAGGCACGATGCCCCATCACTCCGCATCTGGTTTGACAAAACGTACATTCTGCCATCCTGACTCCATGTATTTCTTGAGAAAAGATTTACGCTAGTCGCTCCTTTAGTCAGTTCGGTTAAAGCAGAAGTCATCGTGAAAAATTCAGCCGGGAATATCCGTTTTGTATTTTCTTCGGATATTTTCCACAATTCTTCCTCCCTGACCTTCCACACCTCCATATGTTCGTTTGTTATCCGCATCATGGCATTTCCTTCCGTTGAATTTTCAAACACCACTTTATATATAATTGATAAATCTTCAATTTCTCTATGCGGAATTTCTTTCAGAAGTTCTTCATTTCTTTGAGTATTTATAATGCAGAAGATAATCCTGTTTTTAATGCCGTCATAATCAGATATGAAGTCTGAAGGAAATTCTCCACCAATTTTTATAGTTTCGCTAAACTCAAGAATATCCACAATAACAGACTCCATGTCCATTCCATGTTTAAAATAATCGTAGTATTCTTCCAGATATATCACCGGAGCGATATTGCTCCCCTTTCCACCGATTATTATTCCCACTTTCTTTATTCCATTATTTTTTATTTTCTCGGATATTTCCGCTGGTAAACCTGTCCTTTTCCTGATTTCTTTCTCTATCTCTTTTGTAAATTCTGGGCAGTTGAATTTCAGAATTGAACTGCCCTGGATTTAAATGTGCTGTCAGTCAAAAGGCTTCACGGCTCTCACTCGCTGATCGGCGTGATCACGATATTCTCCGGCGCGATCTCCGTCTTTCTCGTCACAATGTCCTCGATCTGAGCCCGGTTGGCGTCAGTCAGTTCATCCGCCTTTACGACTACATCCGCCGAATCCTGAGTCAGACTCACAACAGCCTCGGAAAATCCTTTTGACGCCATCAGTGTCTCTATGGCCACCTCCTGCTCGGAAATCTCTGTCATCTCCACCATCTGAGCGACCGCGTCTGCTTTCTCCGCATCGCTTAAGTTGGTATTGTCTATGATCGACTGAAGAGTTTCCTTATTCTGTGCCCTGACCTGTTCCCTGGAAACCTTTGCCTGGGCAACAGTAGTGGCAGCGTCGCCGCTCGTCAGCACAGCTTCTCCGGGTGTCCCCTCGGTCTCGGAATCATTGCTGGCGATCTCATCCGTGGACGTCTCGATATCCTCCTCTGAAATATCCAGAAGTTCCTGGTTCGCCAGGTCCGCGTTTGCCTCCTCCGTGCCGTCCGCCGCCCCGCCGAACAGTCTTCCCGAATAGTTCAGGTATCCGGCCACTGCGATCATGACAGCCAGGGTCGCGATAATGATCTGGTTTTTCTTAAACAAACGTTTCACTTGAACATCCTCCTTTTATGTATCAGCCCGTTTCATTATTTTAATCTTATGCGCCTCAACACCGAATAATGCCTGAACCGCTTCCGTAATATTCTGGACGACGACCGCGTTACCCCCGCCGTCCGCGATCACCACCACCCCCTCCACTTCCGGGGACATCTCTTTCGTCACATAAGGGGTCTGTGTCCCGTCGGAGCCCTGCTCATAAACACTCGTCTTGTCGGAAGAACTGTCCTCCGTCGTCCTGGTTCCTCCCGCGCTGTCTGTCTCTTCCGTAGTCTGCGCGGAACTCTGCTGATCCTTTTCCACGATCTTCTGTCCGGTAGATTTCAGAGTGATCATCACCTCCACCTCGCCGACTCCCTCTACATGCCGGAGCGTCTCCTCTGTTCTCTTTTCCAGATATTCTTCATAGTCCTGCGCCTCCTCCTCAGATCCCGGAGCGGATACAGCGGCAGAGCCATCCTGCTCTGTCTCCTCCGGCAGAGGGACGACAATGACCAGCAGCAGGATTCCTGTGAGCAGAAGGATGAGCAGCTGAGTTTTCTTTGGCAGCCGCTCTCCGCTTTTCAATCCCTCGAGCCATTTTTTCAGCCTATTCTCCAACTCTGATCTCCTCCACTTCTATGGAACCTCGGTTTTCTTCCACCCCCTCCTCCCCACTGTCCATGCCGCTGTACTCCTCCGGAATGAAGTCCAGGATGTCCGCCTCCTTCAGTCTCTTCCTCGCCTCCTCAATCTCGTGACGTTCCAGCTCATACTGACTGTTCTGATACAGCTCTCTGAACGTCTCTCCCATCCCGGACAGATTCATGACCGGCGTAAATAAAAGCAGGATCAGGACAAGGCCCGAAAAGAACCTGACGTATTTCCCATAATCCTTCCCCGGTATGGCGTGCATGACTGCTGCGGTAACGATCAGATACACAGCGATATTCTGGATCCATCCATATAACTGCTGAAGCATAATTCCTCCTTTCCCGTCAGGTTGTGGATGCGGCCACGATGGCGATCGTGAGAAGGAACAGGACTCCTGCTGTAAAGACTACTTTTACGAGCAGTTCATATCCCTCGCTGACGCTGCTGATACATCCTGTGATCCGCTTATCTGATACCGGCTGGACCAGGGCGGCCGCAAGTTTATAGAGAAACGCCAGGATCAGCATCTGAATGACCGGCACGGCACAGATCAGCACTGCGATCACCGCCCCCGCCATCCCAATCCCGTTCTTGATCAGCACTGCCGTTCCCAGGACGATCTCCGCCGCCCCTCCCACCGCGTTGCCGATCCACGGGAGCGCCTCCGCCGTGCGGGTCAGCGCGCTCTGCCGGAGAGAGTCTATCGCCGGCGCGAGAAGCCCCTGTACCACATTGATGCCGATAACGCCGGCCAGCAGACACCTGAGCACCCAGGAGACAAGTTTCTGCAGAAGCTGCGCAAATTCTGAGAGGAAATCCTCTCCGGTCAGATTCCCCAGTACCTGGATCATGATATATACATTGATGACCGGCAGGAGGAACCGGACCACAACCAGTTCCACCACATAGATAAGGAAGAGAATGACATTGTAAAAAAACAGGGACGTCACGCTCCCGGAGGCAAAGGCCACCGCAAGGAAATAACTGGGGCACAGCACCCGCATAAAGTCCACAAGGGCATCCAGGTTCTCCTCCAGCCCCTGCGCCGCGATCCGGAACGCGGTCAGGCAGAGGGTGATCAGCAGCATATAGAGCACATAGAAGCTGATCTCCGATACCTGCCGGTTCTGAAACGCACTGGAAAAATTCGTGAACACTGCGGCGGTCAGAGCCACCAGTAGCATATAGACCAGATTCTCCCTGTTATACCGGAACTCATAAAAAATCCGGTCCCCAAGATATCCCAGAAAGGTCTTCCCCAGCTCGCTCCAGTCCCCGGATACCAGCTCAGACAGTACCTCCTCAAAGGAGATCTTCTGCCGGGGGAACATTCCGGACAGACTTTCCTCGATCTCATCAAGATCAAACTCTTCCATGAGGGCATTCTCCGTCTCCTCCCGGACAGCTTCTGCATCCGCTGTCTCTTCCGCGCTTACGATCCTTGTACCAAGTCCAAAGACTACAAGGATCAGCACCAGGGTCAGGAAAACCTGGAAAAGTCTGCTCCACCCGCGCCTCATGAGAGAAACTCCGTGATCGTCTCAAGAAGCGCAAGGAGCACCGGCATTCCAAGAGCCAGGATCGTCAGCTTCCCGAAGATCTCTATCTGGACCGCAATCGTCTGATATCCCGCATCTTTACATATTCCCGAAGAGAACTCCGCGATATACGTCACCCCGATCATCTTAAACATGGTGGAAAGATATCCCGCGTCCATATCAATATAGGAACTGATCTGGCGTACCGTGTCGAGAAAAAGTTCCAGTCTGTCAATGATGCACGCAAAGAGAAAGATGCTCACCGCCACGCTCATGAAGATCCCGTATTCCGTTTTTCCGCCTTTAAACTGTATGGCAAGCAGTGCGCCGATCACACCGATGATCCCGATCTGCATCACATTCATCTCTCTATCTCCCCCTTTTCCCCTCCGAAAAGGCTGTAGTTCACACCTGACCGCCGCCCGCAGGGAACACCCTACAGTGAAAAAAGCTGGCGGATCGACAGGAACAGGTCGTATATGTAGGGAAGCACCCAGGACAGTACCAGGATAAGCCCTGCAAGGCTGACAAGAAAGGCCTGTTCCTCCCGCCCGCTGTGTTTCAGCACCTGGCTTAAGATCGATACAAGTATTCCCACCGCCGCGATTCGAAATATCAGATTTATGCTCATGTCTCCTCCCCGGTCAGAGCAGGACTACGACCAGAAAGATACCGCCCATCACCCCCAGACAGTTGCCGATCTTCCTCTTTGCCGCAAGGCCTTCTCTCAGTTTTTCAATTTCCAGATCCAGCCTGTTCAGATAAAGCTGCATGGACCTTCCTGCAGTATCCTGATCGATCTGTCCCAGAAACGTTCCCAGCTCCTTTAAAAGGATCGAGTGCTCGCTTTTCAGGTTCAGCTCCTTGAGGTCACGGTCGATCCCCCGGTTCCATATCCGGGCAAAGGCCGTCGCCTCCCTCTCGTCAATCTCCAAGGCCATCCTGACAAGCCAGGTGGAAAAGGGTTTTTTCACCCGTCTGCCCGTCTCCCGGAACACCTCGGCAAGGGGCGCCCCGGTATATTCCAGCTCTCCCTTGATCAGCCCTGCCACATATCGGATATACCGCATCATCTGCAGATAGTTTTTCAGTTCCGTCCCGTACATCCATCCCGCGCCGGTGGTGGCCGCGATGATCAATATACTGCCCGCAAGTCTCTGCACAGCACACGCCCCCGCTCATCATAGATTTCCCTTATCTCCCCCGGGTGTTCTCCATTCCCCAGGACAACATAGCGCTCGAACATCCGTCTGCGGATCAGCTCCCCCAGCACCGGTTTTTTCGACGCCTCGTCCATATCCAGGCCGTGGACGCTGGCGATCAGCTTGCACCCGCACTGCATGGCATATTCCACCGCATGGATATCCTCTCTCGTGCCGATCTCATCCACCGCGATCACCTGAGGCGTCATAGACCGGATGAGCATGATCATCCCGTCCGCCTTTGGACAGCAGTCCAGAATATCCGTCCTTGCCCCCAGATGGTTCTGGGCGACTCCCATATGACATCCTCCCAGCTCCGAGCGCTCATCCACCACCCCGACAGAGCAGCCTTTCACATATTGATTCCCGTCCGAGATCTGACGGATCAGATCCCGGATCAGAGTCGTCTTGCCGCATCCCGGCGGGGAGATGATCAGTGTATGGCACACCTGCATGTTCTTTGTGATATACGGGAGAAGGGCATCGGCGCATCCGATGACTTCGTGAGATACTCTGATATTGACCGACGATATGTACTGTATGTTCTTTACTCTTTCCTTTTCCATGATCACTTTTCCTGCCACTCCTACTCTGTGTCCTCCTTCCACTGTGAGAAATCCCTGTCTCAACTCATTTTCATATGCGTAGAGGGAGTACCTGCTGATATAATCCAGGGTCTCCCTCATCTCTTCTTTCGTGACAATATGATATTTTCTCTCCGGTACAGCCTGATCTTTGTTATCTTTTACGATGCGCAGCGGCTGACCGGTGCGCATCCTGATCTCCTGCAGGCTGTCCATATCCGGGATCTCTTCCTCTATGATCCTCCTTATGCTCTTTGCAAGGATCTTAAGTATCTGGGATCTTCTGTCCTGTCTCTCCATCTTGTCCACCTCTTTACACAATATATGAGAGGACACGGAAAATATGACCGGGAATTTTATTCTTCCCCCGGCAGGGCAGTCAGCACGATCTCAGTCGGGATCAGATTCCCGCCGTAGTAGCGCAGATAGAATTTATAGGAAGGGTTCAGGCTGTGGATCAGCTTCGGAAGCAGCCACAGGTCATCATACCCGTGATAGACTGATATAGACAGTTTCGGATGCTCATTGACGATATGGGTCCGGCAGCCCAGAAGAGCGTCGTACTCCATCCCCTCAATATCCATCTTGATCCAGCTTACCGGTTCCTGTATATCTTCATCGAGAGTGACGATCTCCGTCATCCTGTCTTTGTCCTGTGTTTCATCCCTCTTCCCTGAATCTGTTCTTTCAAAATGGCTGGAGGAGGCTTCTTCCTCCTTTGAAAACAGCATACTGCCCCGGGCTGCCCCTACTCCCTTCTGCCGGATCAGGATATTGGGCATTTCCCCCAGGTTTCGCTTAAGAAAAACCGCGTTTTGCTCATCCGCTTCATAGGCGTAGATCTTTTTATGAACCATCCCGTAATTCCGGAGCAGATTCATCACGGAGTCTCCGATATAAGCGCCCACATCTACAAACACTTCGTCTTTTGCCGACGGGACCAGATCCAGGTCAAAGTACTGCTCTCCCCACGCCTTCACCTTTCCCAGCAGCAGGAGTTCCATATCCGTCCAGCTTCTCATAACTGCCAGAAGGGTTTCTCTGGATCTGTAGTCCTCCAGCCTGTTATACAGCCATATAAGATCTTCCAGATGGTTCTTCAGCATCCTCACCCTTTTCTCCAGAGTGTCATAGTCTCCTTTTTCCGGATCAAGACTGCCCCAGAACGGGAATCTTCCAAAATAATCCACATAGCGGGTATAGTTCCCATAACTGTCCTTCTTCAACTTTGCAAGACGGTCTTTTATCGCCTCAAGAAGCGTCTCTTCCGACATATCCCGAATCTGCCCGGCCCATTTTACAAATCCACGGTCCACCTGATTACGGATCTCTATCCCCATATTGTCCTGGGGGTCCGACAGATCCTCCACGATCTTTATCGTCCGTTTCCGCAGATCGTCCCGGTCTTCTTCGGGTAAAGCTTCCAGAAGCTTATTCTCAAGCGCAATAAATCCCGTGGCTTTTGCGCACTTATAGCAGAAAAGGATATCTCGTCTCTCCGTTAGATCATACAGCCCGGGCAGAAATCTCCAGGTTCCCTCCGCCATGCTGCTTTCTCCCGGTTCCTCCCGCAGGAGAGAAAGGATTTCCGTCAGGATATCCTCCTGATAGCGATTGAGCCTGAGGGACAGCACCCCATAACGCACTACTTCCTGCTTCTTCCCCAGCTTCTGGCAGATCCCAGCCATCGTGCCATATGCCCGCTGCAAGTCTCCTCGCAGGTAGATCGTATCCGCTTCCTGGTAAGTATCCACACGGGAAAGGGCTCGCCCCATCTCAGTGTAAGCCCGCGCATAATCTCCTCTCTTCGTATAATACAGCGAAAGATAGTAGTAAATATCCGGATTCTCCACATCCGGGTATCCTGTCCGCCGGGCAACTCTGTCTGCGTCTTCATCTGACTTTGCCAGATCCGGACGAAGCCAGAACAGACGCAGAAGTCCCTTCCCCGCATTAAAAAATCTCTCTCCTGAGATCTCAGACGGAGGTTCTCCTTCCAGCGCTTTCTGATAACTTTTCACAGCTTCTTTATATTGCTCTGCCAATACAAGAGAGTCTCCAAGATAAGCCCAGGCATTATAATTATCTTTTTTTTCCTCAACCTCTCTTCTGAGCAGCCGGATATTTCTCTCTGCTTTTCCTTTCTCAGCTGATATCTCTTTGGAATAACCGGTGTGCAAAATGGAAAGCTCCTTCTGCATATTAAGACAACGCATTCTTTTTCCGTCTGTCAATGCAATCTGCTCATGGATCCTGCCCTGATAGCGCAGCGAAGGCATATTTCGGAATATCCTATCCTGGCCCGACACAGCAAATGGCTTGCCATCATCCCCCAGCTGGATCCAGGAGCACCTTATAAAGTCTGGAAGTTTCTTTTCATCTGACAAAGTTGTCAGTTTCTCCAGCAGACTTTTCAGTTTTTCCGCATCCTTCTCAGTAAAATATTCGTCCGCATCCAGAAACGCAATCCAGTTTCCCGAAGCCTTTTCGATAGCGTAATTCTTCGCCGCAGCGAAATCATCGTTCCACTCATAGTGGTATACTTCTGCTCCCATCTCCCTGGCAATGTCTGCTGTCTGGTCAGTTGAACCCGTGTCCACAACAATCTGTTCAAATGCAATACCCCTGGCCCATTCCAGGGCACGGCGGATATTCTTTTCTTCATTCTTCACGATCATACACTGTGAAAGCCGTAATCTTCTTTTCATTGTCTTCTCCCTCTTATCTCATGATAAAAACAGGGTACCCGGCATACTGCCGGGTACCCCATAACTTTTCTTCCGCAAATATGATCTGATTACTGTAATAACTGAAGAACTCCCTGCGGGATCTGGTTTGCCTGCGCAAGCATCGCCTGGGAAGACTGTACCAGAATATTATTCTTCGTGTAAGCCATCATCTCTTCCGCCATATCTACGTCACGGATGCGGCTCTCTGCTGCTGTCATGTTCTCTGTCGTCACACTCAGGTTGTTGATGGTGTGTTCCAGACGATTCTGGATCGCACCGAGATCACCACGAGTAGAAGATACCATGTTGATAGCGTTTTTAATGATATCTACCGCTGCCTGGGCTCCTTCCTGTGTGCTGACATCCACATTAGCAATGCCGAGGGATGCTGTATCCATCGCAGATACCGCAACTGTCATCTGATTGAAAGCATCCGATGTGTCACCAATCTGTAACTCTAGCCCGGTTCCGGATTTGCTCAATGTCTCTGTTCCTTTGTAGAGAATATCACCTTGGTTAATATTTGCGGCAGTAACAGCTGTCCCCTGATATTCAAACTCCATACCTGTCACTCGGCTAATCTCTGCAGCAACCATTTCTCCGTCTACTGTCCCATCATAATCATCTGCGGCTACCTGGATAATGTTTACATCGCTCTCCACATTTGTCAGATATTTAGACTCCGTATCAGCAGATACAAACAGGAATTTTTCTCCACCCACCTCAAAGATTGCGTCATTAATATCATCAGCATCCGCCGCTGCCGTAGATGCGTCTATTACAGTCACTTCATCAAGGTTCAGCTTCTGATAGGAATCCAGTGCTGTCGTTGGAGTGCCACTTACTGCCCCTCCTGTCGGTCCATTCGCACTTGTAGAAGTAATGCCCAGAGCCGTCACACTTGCCCCGTCTGTTCCCGCCACTTTGCTTTGGAATGTAAAAGCATTAGAAGCTAATGAAACATTAAATGCTCCTGTCACATTGCTGTTCTTCTTCAGTTCTGCAAGAATTGCATTATTTAATTCATTCTGATCTGGCTGTCCAGCAGTACCTGTGATTGCATAAGTTGTTCCATCTTCTGCCTCAAGAGAGTTCAGATCATCAGATACCGTCAGATTAATTGTAGCAGATTTAGACTCTCCATTCTCTGTCCATGCAACGGTATAGGAGATAACATCTCCTGCCGCCATTACTCCGGTAGGTGCAGTTATTGCCGCAGCAGTTGCTACAGCTGTTATTGCTGTAGTGTTATCAATCGCCACATTTCCTTTGATATTTCCGCCGCCGCTAAGGCTTCCGTCAAGCAGCTGGATACCATTGAAGTTTGTGGACTCAGAGATTCGGTCAATCTCGTCTTTAAGAGATGCAACTTCCTTCTGAAGGTTCTCACGGTCTACCTCGTCCTGATACGTACCGTTTGCGGACTGGTCTGCCAGTTCTACCATACGGTTCAGCATGGAGTGAACCTCTGTCAGAGCACCCTCTGCTGTCTGCACAAGAGAGATACCGTCGTTTGCATTCTTCTGTGCTGTCTCAAGACCTGTGATCTGAGCGCGCATTTTCTCGGAAATAGCGAGTCCTGCCGCATCGTCACCTGCACGGTTGATTGCATAACCGGAAGACAGTTTCTCCAGGTTTTTAGAAACTGCACTGTTATTATTTGTTAAGTTACGATAGGAATTAAGTGCCGCGATATTGTGCTGAATTCTCATATTAAATTACCTCCATGTACTTTCTTAGGGGCTGTCCTTTTCCCCTGCTTTTTATTTATTTCATCACATCCCGCGCTGGCGCCTAAGCACAAAATATGGTGAAATCCTGGTTATCCCCGGTCTTTTTTTCCGCTTCTGTGTTTGGAAGATCTGCGGATGCAGGCCGGCATGGGATGACTCTGCTCATATACCTCTCCCCGCACCACCTTCACATCCTTCGGTGCTTCTACGGCAAGCCGCATGGTTCCGTCCATGGAGATCACCTGTACAACGATATCGTCTCCGATCATGATGTATTCTCCCGGATTTCTTCCAAGTGAGAGCATTGTCTTTTCCCCTTTCCCATTTGACAGGACGATTTTAAAAAGATTGTCAGAACGACGAATTTTCTAATAATTCATTATATTTCTCTGTCCTGTCTAATAACTATATCGACCCCCCCCCCGAAAATTAAGGAGTTTTTTGAATTTTGTGAAAATTTCACAATCTATGGGAGGTGAAATCTTGTGTTCAGCAGGCTATCCGCACAAAATTTTCGATGTTTGCTCTAAGTCTCTGGCTGTATCTGCTTATTTGCCTGCAAATCGTAAAAGCATAAAAACATGCCGGACGTGTTAAAGACGTGCTATCAGCGCTGTTCAACCGTATCATTGATGTATAGAGAAAATGTATTACTATTGTATGTACAATAGCATATAATAAAAAAAGAGATACACGAAAGGAGTGTTGCTGTTATGGCTAAATCGGCAAATTTATATGTAAGGATAGAACCGGAAGTGAAAGAACAGGCTGAAAAAATCCTGTCCACACTTGGTATTCCTGCTTCCAACGCTATTAACATGTTTTATAAACAGATTATTTTGCAGAAAGGACTTCCTTTTGAAGTGAAGATACCTGAAAGATCCCCTTTAGATTTCAGTATGCTTTCAACAGAGGAACTTCAAGAAGAATTGGAGAAAGGATATGCGGATATGAAAGCGGGGCGAACCAAAGACGCAAAGGCTGTTTTTGCTGATATCCGTAAAGATTATGGATTATGATTTTCAAAGTAGAAATTTCATCACAGGCAGAGGAAGATTTACGGGGAATATTTGAATATATTGCCTTTGAACTTTTGTCGCCAGAAAATGCCACAAGGCAGCTGGAAAACAGCTGGAAAAGCAGATATTGAACTTAAATGAAATACCGGAGCGATTTCCAAAATACGGTAAAGAGCCGTGGTACAGTCGGGGACTGCGCTTTGCTACAGTCGATAATTATTATCATGTTCTACATTTCTGATATGGGCAACGGCATTGTAACGGTTCTCCGTGTCATGTACAGCGGACGCAATATTGAAAAACAGCTAATTGTCCATACGAGGTAATAGAAAATTTTATACCACACACCTTAAGGCGGTCAGTCAATTATGATAGACCGCTTTTTGCAACGGCGATGAGCCAAAGTCCGGGCTTGCCCGAGACCTTGGCTACCGCACACAATCCCGAAATATGCCTTTTGGCACTTCCGGTGATCCTATACTCAAATTTAAGACCAGCGCGATTAAAAACTTGCCAGAAAAAATAGCAATTTATATGCGAAAAACGTAACCAACACAGGTATTCGCCGGGAACAGTTTAAAAATATCTGACGAAGACAGTCTGACCTGAAAAAACCTTTGTAAACTTTTCCAGATCCGTGTATCTTTGCACATAATTATGCTATAATAATATGCAAAGAAAGGAGGTGGCGATATGCCGCAGATCAGACCCATTACAGACCTTCGCAACACAAACGAGATTTCGGACATCTGCCATGCCCGTAGGGAACCAGTATTCATCACGAAGAACGGATATGGCGATCTGGTGGTGATGAGTATCGAAACCTACGAAGCAATGGTGGAAAATGCAGCGATAGACACCGCGATTTCAGAAGCAGAGGCCGAGTTTGAACGGGACGGACAGCTCCATGACGCAAGGGAGGTGCTGGCTTCTTTAAGGAGGAAGCACTTTGGATAAATACAGCGTCAAACTTATAAGCCGGGCGCTGCAGGATTTGGACAGCATCTACGATTACATTACGCACACGCTGTTGGAGCCGGAGACGGCCCTAAACCTGGTGGGTCGGATCGAGGATGCCATCCTGTCGCTGGAGACGATGCCCCACCGCTGCCCAGAACGGAAACGCGGAACTTATACCAACCGGGGATACCGGCAACTCTTTGTCGAGAACTACACCGCCGTTTTTCGAATTGATGAAGCAAAGAAAATGGTAATTGTGGTTACAGTACGCTATTCCCCAAGTGAATTTTAAATTGAATAATGGAACTTACATTCCCTACAATATTTCAAGAATGAACTATTGTAGGGAATGTAACAGCAGGGGACAGCATAGCCATTTGGCTATGCTGTCCCCTGCTTTAATGTTTTCATTATACAGATTACTGTAATAACTGAAGGACTCCCTGCGGGATCTGGTTTGCCTGCGCAAGCATTGCCTGGGAAGACTGTACCAGAATGTTGTTCTTCGTGTAAGCCATCATCTCTTCCGCCATATCAACGTCACGGATGCGGCTCTCTGCTGCTGTCATGTTCTCTGTAGTCACGCTCAGGTTGTTGATCGTGTGCTCCAGACGGTTCTGGATTGCTCCGAGGTCACCGCGAGTGGAGGATACAGAGTCGATCGCTGCTTTGATCAGATCAACTGCATCTTGTGCCCCTTCCTGTGTGCTGATATCAATATCATTAATTTTCAACGCTGTTGTATTCATAGCGGAAACAGATACTTCCATTCTATTGAAGGGGTCTGACGTATCCCCAATCTGTAAAGTAAGATTGTTTCCTGTTGCAATTTTTTCTTCTCCTGCTATAGTCGGTGTACCAGACACGTCTGTGTTTGTTGCAGCATCTGTGCTAGCAGTGAGTGTAAGCACACTACCTGCAACACTAGCTGTATAGTTTCCAGTGCCATCAGAAAGCGCTGTTCCACTATTGTATGCCGCAAGCACTTTATTGGCAATTGATGCTCCATCATCATCTGCTGTGACATCAATCTCATAGTCCTGTCCACCAATTGTGACTTTTGCATGTCCTGCAGTTGTTACAGTAACTGCTGCAAAATCAAAAGTTTCTGTACCTAAAGTTCCTGCACCATCACCTGCATTATGATTACCAGTAATTGTGCCGGTAAAAGCTGCTGCTGGTGTCGTTCTTCCGTCCATACTTCCATCCAACAGCTGGATTCCATTAAAGTTTGTAGCCTGAGAAATACGGTCGATCTCATCTTTTAACGCTGTGATCTCTTTCTGCAGATTGTCACGGTCTACCTGCTGATACGTTCCGTTTGCGGACTGATCTGCCAGCTCTACCATACGGTTCAGCATGGAGTGAACTTCTGTCAGAGCTCCCTCTGCTGTCTGTACAAGAGAGATACCGTCGTTTGCGTTCTTCTGTGCTGTCTCAAGCCCTGTGATCTGAGCGCGCATTTTCTCAGAAATAGCGAGTCCTGCCGCGTCGTCACCTGCACGGTTAATCTTGTATCCAGAAGACAGTTTCTCCAGGTTTTTGGAAACTGCGCTGTTATTTGTTGTTAAGTTACGATAAGAATTAAGTGCTGATATGTTGTGCTGAATTCTCATATTAAATTACCTCCATGTACTTTCTTAGGGGCTGTCCTTTTCCCCTGCTTTTTATTTATTTCATCACATCCCGCGCTGGCGCCTAAGCACAAAATATGGTGAAATCCTGGTTATCCCCGGTCTTTTTTTCCGCTTCTGTGTTTGGAAGATCTGCGGATGCAGGCCGGCATGGGATGACTCTGCTCATATACCTCTCCCCGCACCACCTTCACATCCTTCGGTGCTTCTACGGCAAGCCGCATGGTTCCGTCCATGGAGATCACCTGTACAACGATATCGTCTCCGATCATGATGTATTCTCCCGGATTTCTTCCAAGTGAGAGCATTGTCTTTTCCCCTTTCCCATTTGACAGGACGATTTTAAAAAGATTGTCAGAACGACGAATTTTCTAATAATTCATTATATTTCTCTGTCCTGTCTAATAACTATATCGACCCCCCCCCGAAAATTAAGGAGTTTTTTGAATTTTGTGAAAATTTCACAATCTACAGAAGGTAAAATCTCATGTTCAGCAGGCTATCCGCACAAAAAAGCAGCTGCCTTACGATAAATAAAAAGCAGCTAACTTTTTATCTATTAGCTGCTATATAATATTTCATATTCAATTTTCCCTATAAATCCGAAAGAGAAACTCTGTCGTACGCTCCATTCTTCTTATCTTCTGGATGTGGTTCCAAACCGATAATCGTAATATCTTTCTGCTCCGGGCCATAAACCCAATACATTCTCATTGCACCGCTGGTTTTATTCTCTAAATAAGACTGCCATACTTTCATTCCATAGCGTTTTGATAATGGCTCTATTTCATGGGTTTGAAGGCTTGGATACATTGGATCAGCCGCCAGTAACTTTAACGCTTTTCCCCACTTTTTATACAACTTTTCTTCTTTCTTTTTAATTGTTCCCGAACGGTATTTTCCCTGCAGGTCAAGCCACAGTTCCTGCATTTCAGGAACTCCCATTCGTATATTAAAATTCATCCTTTATTCCTTTTAGAAATCCGATAAATCAATTGATGGAGAAACATCGCCTCTTTTAAAGCTGCTTACCGCCTGATCCATATCCGCCAGTGTTCTGGCTGAAATACTCTTTGGTACCGTCAATTCCCGAGGTTCCAGAATAATGCAGCCATTTCCATATTCTTTTACATTATAATATTGATAAGCGGCTCCTCTAAGAGTAATCCTTTTTTTATTGTCAAGATGAGCAACATAATCTTTCAATGCTTCCATTATCACACCTCCTGCTCAATAATTCATGTGGGAAATCCCACTCTCTATTATTAGAATACTCTTTGCTATATTTTCTGTCAACCATATTTTTCTTATTCCCGCCATATCACTTGCCTGATTTTTCATATGCCGCGTTGTCATCAATCGACGATGCCACCGCATCGCCTCATTCCTCCGCCTTGCATATGAAGAAATCATTCTGCGTGATATAGCCAGTCATTTATTTTTCACTGTATTTGCGTGATTTCAATGTGCTTTGCCATAGTTGACAGGCGCAAAGTTTTAGGATAAAATAAATTCATCTTTATATTTTCTTGAAATTTAAGGAGGTAATGTTATGCCATACATTGAGCGGGCACTGGAACGGAAGTTTTTGCGTATGAGTTCCTTTTTCAAAGCGGTACTTGTGACAGGTGCAAGGCAGGTGGGTAAAACAACTATGCTGAAACATTTGGCTGAGGGACAAAACCGCACTTACATTTCCATGGACAACACGATGGCGAGGATCCTGGCCCAAACGGATCCTGTATTATTTTTTCAGACCTATAAGCCTCCCATAATCATTGACGAAATACAGAAAGCCCCAGAGCTGTTTGAACAGATTAAGATCATGTGTGATGAAACCGAAGAAAGAGGCTTGTTCTGGCTGACCGGCTCCCAGCAGTATAAAATGATGAGAAATATCCGTGATACGCTGGCTGGAAGAATTGGGATTCTGGAGCTGTACAGCTTTTCCAAAAGTGAAGTCGATGGAGAGGTGTTTAAAAATAAACTTGATTTCTCTCTGCCGTGTCTTTTGGAACGTCAGAAGGCAGCGAAGAAGAATGATATTATTGATGTGTTCGAGCATATCTGGCGCGGCGGGATGCCTGACGCTTTAAGAGCAGATGCCGAGCAAAGGCAGGAATATTTCAATTCTTATATTGAAACCTATCTGATGCGGGATGTGGCAGAGGAAGGTGGTATTACCGATTCTGTACGTTTCCGAAAATTTCTTAATGCCTGTGCTGCTTTGACAGCTGAGCAGGTAAATTATAAAACTTTGGCGGAAGGAGCCGAAATATCCCAGCCCACAGCCAAAGAATGGCTGCGTATCCTGCAAGGGTTAGGCATTATCTATCTTCTTCCGCCCTTTGCCAACAATGAGCTGAAACGATTGACGAAAACACCAAAGCTATATTTCTGTGATACAGGACTGTGTGCATATCTGTCTATGTGGCTTACCAGAGATACCTTGATGAATGGCGCTGCAAATGGGCACTATTTTGAAAATTATGTAGTGATCGAGCTTTTGAAAAATTTTTCCTATTCACCGGATAAAGCGAACCTGACATACTACCGGGATTCTAACGCGAAAGAAATTGATGTGATTGTAGAAGAAAATGGATTGGTTCATCCGCTGGAAATAAAAAAATCTGCCAATCCTGACCGCAGAGAAGTCAAAAAATATGAGGTGCTTGATAAAGCAACTTTAGAGCGAGGCAGCGGCGGCATTGTCTGTATGTGCGAAGAAGTAATACCGATAGATAAGAAAAACTGCTTCATTCCATGTAACCTTATATAAAGAGCAGAAAGTGGCCAGTCTCACTTATGTGTGTAACTGACCACTTCTGTTTTTATCTCTGCGATAAATTCGTTTAAGGCGGCAGGATTCGGACTGCCTTCATTGAAGATGAGTTGTTGTTCGTCCTTATGGAGAGATGGGCCCCTATTTATAAATATCCCTGCGATGTCCAATCGATAAGGCAAGTATGATCAGCCGTTCATCCTCAATCAGACAGATCAAACGATAATCACCAATCCGATAACGCCATTGTCCGCTTCTGTTTGCAGTCAGTGCTTTCCCGTTCTGTCTTGGATCACTGCATCCGATCAGATGTTTTCGGATCCATGCTTTCATCATCCGCTGAGTATACTTATCCAGTTTCTTGAATTCCCGTTCAAACCTGACAGTTGTTTCCACCGTGAAGCCACTCATAATCCACTTTCCTCAAAAAGTTCTTCGATGGGACGACTCTTCTCACCACTTTCAATATATTCACGGTAAGCGTCATCAAAGACAGTTCGATCATATTCTTCATCAATTTTATCAAAAAGGGCCTGCTTAAAAGCTTCCCCAACAGATATAGAGTGCAGCTTCGCATATGCATTTACAAGTTCTCTCTCATTATCATCTAATCTAATTGAAAATGGCATATAATCATCTCCTTTTCTCGTAGTACATTATACTACATTTTCGCAACACACTCAAGAACATAGCAGTAATATTTTTCACATAAATTTCTTTTTTATTTCTTAAGAAAAAGCAAAGCTTTGGAAACGGCTCCTTAGCCTAAAAGAGACGCCCGGCTTTGCCGGACGTCTCCAAAAATCTGATATGATATCCAATGTATCAGCAAAATACTGATTACTGTAATAACTGAAGAACTCCCTGCGGGATCTGATTTGCCTGCGCAAGCATTGCCTGTGAAGCCTGTACCAGAATGTTGTTCTTCGTGTAAGCCATCATCTCTTCCGCCATATCAACGTCACGGATGCGGCTCTCTGCTGCTGTCATGTTCTCTGTTGTCACACTCAGGTTGTTGATCGTGTGCTCCAGACGGTTCTGGATCGCACCGAGATCACCGCGAGTGGAGGATACAAGATTGATGGCGTTCTTGATCAGATCCACCGCTGACTGTGCTCCTGCCTGGGTGCTGATGTCAATGTTTGAAATACCAAGGGAAGCAGTATCCATCGCAGATACAGATACCGTCAGACGGTTGAATGCGTCAGATGTGTCTCCCACCTGCAGTTCCAGTCCGCCGTTGCCGTCAGAAGCGGTGAATGTAAGTGTTTGTCCAGCATCATCTACTGTAATTCCCAGCTTGTTGCCGATAACGTCTGCCATGTTTCCTACAGCAGTTGCGTCTGGATTAGTACCAGTTGTCATCACCAGGTTCACATCATCTCCGAACTGTCCCGCAGCAACCATGTCAGCAGTTGCAAAGGCAAATTTCTGTCCGTTTACCGTGAATACATCTCCAACTGCAAAATTCTGCAGATCATAGGTTGCCTTCTCGTTTTCTCCGGCTGTCTGAGTTGCTGTTACTGTTCCAGCGGTAGTTGCTGCACCTGCACTGAAGCTGTTCTCCACCGTAACTACTTTCACCTGGCTGGCTGCACCTGTCTCTTTAGCCGTAAAAGTAAGACTTCCACTACCATCTGCAATGTTAAACAGGGAACTAAGCTGTGTGTTCTCTCTTGCTGCTGTAGCAAATGCCCCGGAAAGGTCTGTATTAGATGCTGTGTTATTAGCAGTAAGAGCTATCGTCGTTCCATTTTCTGTAATCAGGTTGTCACCAGTTGAATCCACAGTAAGCTTCAGATCAACCGACTGCATCTTCCCGTTGGCATCCACATAGTTAATCGTTGAAGTCAACGTATTTCCAGGAGCAACAGTACCTACATTCGCCACTGTAATTTGGGAAGCATTCCCTGTCGCCGCCGTTGTACTCGGTGTAATACCTGTCAGTCCAGTTATATCCGGTAACTGTCCTGTTGCCAGGCTTCCGTCAAGCAGCTGGATACCATTGAAGTTTGTTGACTCAGAGATACGGTTGATCTCGTCTTTCAGGGATGCAACTTCCTTCTGAAGGTTCTCACGGTCCACCTCGTCCTGGTATGTACCGTTTGCAGACTGGTCTGCCAGCTCTACCATACGGTTCAGCATGGAGTGTACTTCTGTCAGAGCACCCTCTGCTGTCTGTACAAGAGAGATACCGTCGTTTGCGTTCTTCTGTGCTGTCTCAAGACCTGTGATCTGAGCGCGCATTTTCTCGGAAATAGCGAGTCCTGCCGCGTCGTCACCTGCACGGTTGATTGCATAACCGGAAGACAGTTTCTCCAGGTTTTTGGAAACTGCGCTGTTATTGTTTGTTAAGTTACGATAGGAATTAAGTGCCGCGATATTGTGCTGAATTCTCATATTAAATTACCTCCATGTACTTTCTTAGGGGCTGTCCTTTTCCCCTGCTTTTTATTTATTTCATCACATCCCGCGCTGGCGCCTAAGCACAAAATATGGTGAAATCCTGGTTATCCCCGGTCTTTTTTTCCGCTTCTGTGTTTGGAAGATCTGCGGATGCAGGCCGGCATGGGATGACTCTGCTCATATACCTCTCCCCGCACCACCTTCACATCCTTCGGTGCTTCTACGGCAAGCCGCATGGTTCCGTCCATGGAGATCACCTGTACAACGATATCGTCTCCGATCATGATGTATTCTCCCGGATTTCTTCCAAGTGAGAGCATTGTCTTTTCCCCTTTCCCATTTGACAGGACGATTTTAAAAAGATTGTCAGAACGACGAATTTTCTAATAATTCATTATATTTCTCTGTCCTGTCTAATAACTATATCGACCCCCCCCCGAAAATTAAGGAGTTTTTTGAATTTTGTGAAAATTTCACAATCTACAGGTGGTAAAATCTCGTGTTCA
>CALWFV010000045.1 GCA_944377745.1 uncultured Mediterraneibacter sp.
AAATAAAGCGGGTGATGAGAATCGAACTCACGTATCCAGCTTGGAAGGCTGGTGTTCTACCATTGAACTACACCCGCATCATCTCTGACACAAGCAGTATATTATCATAGTTTTTTCCCGTATGCAAGTCTTTTTTTATTTTTTTCAAAACTTTTTCAAAATTGGCCAATAAAGTCCCGAAAAGAATTAACTGGCACTGATGCATAGACGCATAAAAACATAGTGCCAGTTAATTTTATTTAAGGGAGCTGGCGTGGGTGTGAAAAGTAACATCCTCACCTTAACTCCGCCCACATGCAGACCAATGCTTTTGACTTCCTCTTTTCTTCGGTATATAATGACCAGAGGGCACTTTTCCAGAAACGAAATCTGCCCCGACAACACTAAGAAAAGGGGTATTTACAATGAGCAGAAGAACAGCGAAAAAAAGACTCAAAAAAATAAATCAGGTACAGTCACCGGCTGCTGAAACTCCGGTTTCCGCGGCAGTCGCAGAAACACAGGAGGTCACTCCCGCTCTGGCGGCGCCTGCCGCTCCCGAAGCGAAAGTTCCGGCCTACGAGATGTTTCTCCAGTATCAGAGTTCTGAGTTCATGGTCGAAGATATCGTGCAGCGCATCCTCGACAAATGTACTTCGGAAGGCATGGACTGCAGCAGACTTAAGATCTACGTCAAACCGGAAGACCGGAAAGCCTACTATGCATGCGCAGGAGGCAGCAGCTACATCGACTTATGATCGGCGTCCAATTCCGTATACAGTCGGAAGCGGTTCCGTCGGAATGTAAGCAGTCCTTCCTTCTGCATCCGTGACAGCTCCGCAGAGAGCGCGCTCCTGTCCACCAGGAGATAATCCGCCATCTGCTGCCGGTTAAAGGGAATCTCAAAAGAAGGACTTTTCTGCCGGACTGCCTCGTAGGAAAGATAAGAAACGATCCTCCCCCGAATAGATTTCGGGGTAATGTGATTGATCTTCCGAGACAAGTTCAGATTTTTTTCAGCCATAATATGAAACAGATTCTGCATCAGCCGGAATCGGGGGCTTCCCGACTCCGGCTGGATCCGTGTAATCCTTCCGATCTTTAGAAACAGAATGTCCGACTCTTCCGAAGCAGCCACATCAACCATCAAAGGCATATCACCCAGGCAGGCATAGGTTTCCCCGAAAACTTCTCCCGGGTTCACATGATCCAGTATACTCCGTCTTCCCCATAGATCGGTCCGGAAAATATTTACACCTCCTGACAGGACCAGCCCCATCTGCTCTGTCCGGTCCCCCAGATGGAACACTGTATCATCCCGCCCGAAGCTTTTCTCTTTTGTGTCCAGAAACTCAAGAAGTTCCGGAAGTTCTTCCTCTGCGATCCCCCGAAAAACTGGATTGTCTAAAATAACAGAATATTTCACTTTTCCTCCTTTTTGTTGTCAAGACAACATAATTATTTTTATTAATATAGTACAATACTCCACGAAAAGCAACAGATAAAACAGCTCAGCATATGAAAGGATAATATGATGATAAGAAAGATCATACAAATCAACGAAGAAAAATGTAATGGCTGCGGGCTCTGTGCTTCCGCATGCCACGAAGGAGCCATCGGCATGGTGGACGGAAAAGCAAAGCTGCTGCGGGATGATTACTGCGACGGCCTGGGCGACTGCCTCCCTGCCTGCCCCACCGGCGCGATCACCTTTATCGAGAGAGAAGCTGCCGCATATGACGCAGAAGCAGTCCGTAAGAACATGGAATCAAAAACGGCTGCCTCAGCAGCGCCCAATTCTGACCAATCCCGGATCAGCAACTGGCCGGTACAGATCAAACTTGCTCCTGTCACTGCGCCTTACTTTGAAAATGCCTCTCTTCTCGTGGCAGCGGACTGCACTGCTTACGCCTATGCCTGCTTCCACGAAGAGTTTATAAAGGGCAGGATTACACTGGTTGGCTGTCCGAAGCTGGATGGAGTCAACTACTCCGAGAAGCTGACAGCGATCATCCGTCAGAACGAGATCAGAGACGTGACCATCGTCCGTATGGAAGTCCCCTGCTGCGGCGGGCTGGAAAATGCAGTGAAAAATGCACTGCACGACAGCGAAAAACTGATCCCCAGCCAGGTCGTGACCATCTCCATCGATGGAAAGATCCTGGACCGGTGAGCAGTTCCACAGGATCCCGCCCCGATCTCTTCCCCTGATATAAAAGATGCCGGAGCGCTAATCCCGCGCCCGGCATCTTTCGTATTTTCCGCGTCCGTATCCGCTTCGATCCCCCTTACCGACTCATCACTTCCTCATAGGAAGCATGTTTCTCAAGATCCTGTGTCAGTTTCGCCATCTGCGACAGATCTCCTATCAAAATCACGCCGCACAGTCTGTTATTGAGGAAATAATATTTGTGATACTGCCCTTTTCCCATATCCTGGAATTCTACAGTTTTATAGAGCAGATTTGGATTCTTCCCATTATCTCCAGCCGCGAACAGCGCTGTATTCATTCCATGGAAGGTAAGCGCTGCCGCCACTGGCTGATATTCCAGTGCTTCCCCGGCCGCGTTCGCCCCAGCTGTCTTTCCCTGTTCCACCGCTTCCGGCCAGATCGCGTAATTCAATCCCTGATACTGAGCGCAGTCCCCGCATGCATACACACTAGGAACACTGGTCTCCATCCGGGCGTTCACCACCACGCCCCGATCTGTCTCAGCACCCACACTTCCGGCAAGAGCAGTGTTAGCGCGAACTCCTGCGGAGACGATGACAAGATCCGCTGGGAAGGTCTCTCCTCCCGCGATCCTCACGCCTGTCACATGGTCTTCTCCCTCGATCGCTTCCACACTCACACCGGTGCGGATCTCCACTCCGCTGTGCATCGCAATATTTTTCAGCAGTTCGGCTGATCCGGCGTCGAGCTGTCGTCCCATAAGGACCGGAGCGACCTCCAGCACTTTCACATCAAGGCCGCCCTTCTTCAGCTCCCATGCGGCCTCAAGTCCAAGCACGCCTCCACCAATCACAACGGCGTTCTTCGCGTCTTCCATCATTTTCTCCACTTTTTCCACATCCGTCAGTCTGCGGATCGCCACAACTTCCGGAAGACCGCTGCCCTCCATTGGCGGTACAAAACACTCGCTTCCCAGGGCATAGATCAGTTTTGTAAAATGTACCTTTGTCCCGTCGTCCAGGATCACCTCTTTCGCGTTCATATCAATCTCTTGCACAGTCTTCCCAAGCATCTGATATACCCGATTTTCCTCATACCATTCCGTTCCCTCAACGGCAATCTGCTCTGCGCTCAGACCGGCCACAATGGACTTCGTCAACATGGGGCGGTTATATGACGGATAGGGCTCATTTGAGATCATGATGACCGAACCTGTCTTGTCCCTCTCGCGGATCGCCTTTGCCGCATTAAATCCTGCCGCTCCATTACCAAGGATCACGTAGTATTCTTCCGTGTTATTGACAAATCCTGTCTCTTCCACTTCCACCGGAACGAAATTTTCTTTTCCGACTCCGCAGACCGGGCAGATTTCCAGGGATGAGTCAAAGATCTCTCCGCAGACAAGGCATTTTACAAGACTCCTTGTCCCTTTCTTTTTCGGCTTCACGGGCTCTTTCTCCAGAACAGTGCATCCGAACTGATAGCCGTACTCGTATGCGCTCACCAGATCCGCCTCGGACGGCTTGAACCTGACACGGAAGCCCTCGGAGACTTTCATTTTCAACTGCTTTAACCTCTGTGTGATATTCGGGACGCCCTCGCCGCTCCATCCGTAACTTCCGAAAGCGCCGGCATATTTCCCTCCGTGGGTCGCCGGGAACATCCCCAGCGTCAGATCCCAGATCGGTTTGAGCGCCTCTCCCACGATGGTCGGCGTTCCGAGAAGGATTCCGTCTGCAAACAGAAGCTCTTCACTCACCTTTGCAGCATCCGCTTCCACCATATCATAGGTGCGGACATCGATGTCCCCGCTGTCGCGTACCCCCTCCGCGATCTTTTCTGCCAGCGTCTTTGTATATCCGTACGCACTCACATAGGGCATAATCACTGTCTTTTTCGGGTTCGGATTTACCACTGTAGACCATTCCCTGTACTGTTTCATGACCGCTTTGATCCGGTCTCCCACAAGGACCGGTCCATGTCCCGTACAGATCATGCTGATGTCCATGTTCTCGACACGATCCAGTGCCTTGAGCATAAACGGTTTGAATGGTCCGATGATACAGTCATAGTAATACTTCAGCGCCTTCTGATAATCCGCCTCGTTCCTGATCTCCGTGGAGATGACTTCAGGCAGGCAGTAATGGGAGCCAAAAGAATCACATGTCACCAGGATCTGCTCCTCCTCGATAAACGTATACATCGTGTCTGGCCAGTGCAGATTCGGCACAAACAGGAAATGAAGCGTTCTGTCGCCGATAGTCATCTTCTGGTCGTCGCGCACCGCAATGCTGACAAAATCCCTGTTTACAATCTCTTTCAAAAATCCGATGGCACACCCTGTTGCCAGGATCTTCATCTGCGGACTGTAATCCAGCAGTCTTTCCACGCTTCCCGCATGGTCCGGCTCAGTATGGCTCACTACCAGATAATCAATCTTCGTCACATCAATGACTTCTTTCAGTTTTTCCAGATACTCGTCAAAGAATTTCGCTTTCGCCGTCTCGAACAGAACGATCTTGTCCCCTGTCTTCATCACGTATGAATTATAGGTTGTACCAAATTCTGTGTACATGATGATATCAAACACTCTGAGCTGATCATCGATGATACCTGTCCAGTAAAAATTTTCCCGCAGCTTTACACTTTTCATTTCCATTGTCCTCCATTTTTTGTTTTGTTTTCTGTCATAGTACTTCTTTTTCTATTTTAAGACAAAGAAACTGCCGCAGCAGCGAGGGCTCTTGTTCGAAAAACCCTGTTGCTGCGGCAGTTCCCGATATTGTCATATAGCTTTAATATAACCTGTATTATCTCATCCTGCCAGCAAGACGGCTTTCTTCTTTTTTATCTCTCCGTTTTATTCCAAACAGGAATGTACTCCTGTTCGCCTCTTTCAGACTCTCCTGACGAAAATATTTCGCCTTATCCATTACCTCAAAGAGCCTGATCCGCCAGGCTGCAAATCTCGCCGACATCCCGGGTCTGTTCAGCTCATCCTCCAGACTGTGGCTGTCTTCATAAATCTGAAATTCTGCGACAACCCAGCAGATAAGAAGAAATGTGACCGCCAGTAAAATCGTTGCAATATATACTTCTGTCATAGTATCCTCTCCTTTCTGCTATGCTTATTTTAAGTTTAGAACTTTTTGAGAGAATAGTCAATATTTTCAGAAATTTTCATTTTATTTTCTGCCGGATCGTGAGAATTTATACCATGGACACTAAGCTCGTGCAATACCTCGCCAAGTGCTCATATTATACCCCGACCTTCTTACAGATATCCGCAAGACAGCACTTATCACAGTGTGGCTTTGTCCTTGCTGTACAGACGTCTCGGCCATGATATACGAGCCTGTGGCAGAAATCGCTTCCCTCCTCCGGCGGTATGATCTTCCAGAGCGCCATCTCCAGCTTCTTAGGCTCCTTGATCCCATCCACAAGACCGATCCGGTTTACCAGGCGGATGCAGTGTGTATCCGTTACGATGGCCGGCTTTCCGAACACATCCCCCATGATCAGATTCGCGCTTTTTCTTCCCACACCCGGGAGTTTCAGCAGCGCGTCAAAATCATCCGGGACTCTCCCGCCGTACTCATCCCTTATCATCTTCATACAGGCGCTGATATCTCTTGCCTTGCTTTTTCCCAGTCCGCAGGGACGGACAATCTCCTCGATGTCATTCACATCGGCGTCCGCCAGTGCATTGACATCAGGATACTTCTCATACAACCCCTCCACGACCACATTTACCCGGGCGTCCGTACACTGCGCCGCCAGCCTGACACTGACCAGCAGTTTCCAGGCCTGGTCATAATCCAGTGTACATCCTGCGTCAGGATATTCTTTTTTCAGTCTCTCGATCACTTCCAGAGCACGTTGTTTCTTTGTCATCTGTTCTCACCTTCATTGTCATTTGCATCATTTCCGGCGGTTTCTTCCACAAGCTTTCTAAGTTCCTCAACCGCCTCGCGGAACCTTTCGGAAACAGCTGTAGGATTTCTTCTCAGGTGGCTCAGGGCATGCAGATAGTTTTTATCAGTCCTGGCCCCCATCTTCTGGAATTCCTGAAGGATGTTCTTTCTGATCTCAAGGAGTTCCTCTCTCCGCTCCCCGCCGATCAGTTCATCCACCCTGGCCGGAAATTCTTCTTTGAGAAGAAAATCTGCTCTCGACGCCAGTTCCTCAAGGAGCTTCCTGTGCGCCTCTCGCCGCTCATGTATTCCCTCGATCAGCACTGCACGCCGTCCGGAAACATTTTCCCTCATTTCTTCCGAACGCCTGCGGTAGTCCTCCACCGCATCCTGAGCTGTCAACTTCAGCCTATCCTGCATCTTCCGGATCTGCTGCCGGCTCTCCTCAAGCTGAGCCAGAACATTCCGCATATCCATTGCTTCATTAAATGACTGGGTAAAATCCACCGCGGCAGCAACACTCAGAATCACAGCCGCATACTCTACACCTTTCAGCGGGAGAGAGAGGACCGCTTCTTCCACGGGAATGTGTACTGCCTCCGCCATCAGTACAGAAAAACAGCCCCAGCATAATGCCGCCTGGAGACAGATATAACCTTGCAGATTAAATCTTACATTGCTGTAGTCCCAATATCTCACATGAAACAGCCGTTCCATCACAGCTCCTGTAAAATACTCGAGAACTGTGGCCGCAGCCATTCCCAGAAGAAATACAAGCGGGATGTTTCCTCTCACCGGCAGGGTCGTGATCAGAATCACCACCGCCCCGGAGCCATAGATCGGCAGGATAGGACCGTGCATAAATCCCCGGTTTACCCACCGCCCTTCCTTTATGGATACATAGCAGCTCTCCCAAACCCATCCGATAAAACTGTATATAAAAAAGAAAATGATCCACTGTGAAAGATAATACGAACGCATTATTTTTCTTCTATCTCCATGATCATATTCACCCGTCTCTGATGGCGTCCGCCCTCAAACTCTGTATCGAGCCATGTTTCAACGATCATCTTCGCCAGCTCCGCGCCTACTACTCTCGCGCCGAATGCCAGGATATTACAGTTGTTATGCGCTCTTGCCATCTTTGCCGTAAACGGCTCGCTGCAGACTGCGGCGCGGATCCCTTTTACCTTATTCGCTGCCAGCGAGATGCCAAGCCCTGTCCCGCAGATCAGAATCCCCTGGTCCACCTCTCCTGCCACGACTGCCCTCGCCACTTTCTCTCCGTAAACCGGATAGTCGCAACTTTCTGTCGAATTCGTTCCGTAATCTACAACCTCATGTCCCTTCTCCCTCAGGAACTCTGTGATCTCTGCTTTCAGTTCCAATGCCGAGTGGTCATTTCCTATACCGATCTTCATGTGCTTCTCCGTCCTCTCCTCATATTGTTCTGACGTTTCAAGTGTGTCAGAGCTACCACTTTTGAGCTACTTCTCTATCATATCAAAATACTTGTATTATAGCAAACAAAAAAGCATCCCGAGTATTTTCTGATATTTATTTCAGATACCTCGGAATGCCGCTTCTTTATCCTTCCATTATCTATGCGCAACTGTTCACACGCTCCTGCCGTCAGATCATGCCGTCCTCGACCTTGCCTTGCCCGCGCAGGCAGCCTCAAACTCTTTCAGTTTCTGCTTTGCCGCCGGGTTCAAATATTTCGGGACTTCAATCTGCACGGTCACATACTGGTCTCCATGTACGGAAGGGTCTTTCATCGAGACGATTCCTTTTCCGCGAAGTCGGATCTTTGTTCCGGACTGTGTCCCTTCTCTGATCTTGCAGATGACATCGCCGTACAATGTGCTGACTACCGCCTCGCCTCCAAATACAGCGGTGGTAAAGGGAACCGTCACCGTTGTGTAAACATCCATTCCCTTCCTCTCATATCCCGGTTTCTCCGCCACCTGGACTTTCAGGAGCAGATCGCCGTTCTCGCCGCCATTTGTTCCCGGCATTCCCTTGCCTCTGAGCCGGACGCTCTTGCCGGAATCAATGCCAGCCGGAATGTGGACCTTCAGAGACTGCATGCCCCCGTTTGCGCCGCTTGGATCCTGAAGACGGATGATCTTGTCGCATCCGAAAGCCGCCTCATCAAATCCAACTGTAACCTCAGCGTGCAGATCCGGGCCTTTCGACCGGAAGTTTCCTCCGCCGAATCCGCCGTAGAATCCACTGCCTCCAAAGCCGCTGTCCTGGAAACCTCCGTTTCCGAAACCACCCTGGAATCCGCCGTTTGTGTTTCCGCCGCTTCCGCTGAATCCCTGGGACTTGCCGTGATGGAAAATATCCCCGAAAATATCATTGAACACATCGTCCATGTTTCCGCCCTCAAAATGATACTCCCGGTATCCGCCTCCCGGTCCGCCGTAGGACTGACGGTATGTGCCTCCGTACGGATTACCGCCCGCGCCGGTCTCATCAAAGGCCGCATGGCCGAACTGATCGTACAGTTTCTTCTTCTCCGGATCACCGAGTATATTATAGGCCTCTGTGACCTCTTTAAATTTCTTTTCCGCCTCTTTATCTCCTGGATTCATATCCGGATGATATTTCTTCGCAAGTTTCCTGTATGCTTTTTTGATCGCCGCCGCGTCTGCACCTTTTGTCAGACCCAGCACTTCATAATAATCTCTTTTCACTGCCATATCCGTCACCCTCTTATCAGATCATTTCATGTCAAAAAGAACCCCCGGGATCATCCCGGGGTCAGAAATCCATACTTCAATTTTTTCTGCTGTATCGTCAATCTTCCTTCCCTCTCCGGAACGTCCATCGGCTGAACACTATTTTCAGTCATACTTCTTTGTGTTCTACATGTAATATAGCAAATATATTTTTGTCTGTCAAGATTTCATTTTCTGACTCTCGCCCTGTTCCTCAAACCATCTCTTTGCAGTCATTTCTGTTCATCCCTGGCCTTGAACCCTTCCCCGAACACCTCGCTCGTCTCAGTGAACATGAGGAATGCCTCCGGGTCCACTTCCTCTACCGCGCTCCTGATCAGGTACGCTTCGGCTTTTGAGCAGGCGCAGAGCAGGACATTCTTCTGTGCTCCGGTGTATCCTCCCACGGCCGGAAGAGCCGTCACTCCCCGTTTTACTCTCTCGCTGATCCTTTCCGAGATCTGTCGTCCTTTTCCTGTGATGATGATCGCCAGCGTTCCTGCTCCGAATCCATATAGAATCTTGTCAATCACGATCGTAGAAACGCCGGTAGACGCCACGCCGTAGAGCACGGAATCTACGTCACCGAACACCGGCCATCCCAGAAAGATCACCGCCAGATCGATGAGAAGAGTGATCACTCCAATCGATAGATGGGGCTTCTTTTTTTTGATCGTCAGCGCGAGAAAGTCAATGCCTCCGGAGGAGGATCCGCGTACATAGAACAGCGCCATGCCTGCTCCCAGGAAGATGCCGGAATAGACTGCCGCCATCATCCGGTTTCCATCGTACATGTGGGTAAACGGGAACACCACATCCAGAAACAGCGAAGAGATCACCATGGTTTTCGCGCTTTTCAGAAGAAGCTGCTTCCCTACCGTTTTATAGCTGATCAGGACAAGCGGAATATTAAAAAGAAGAGTCATCGTCCCCACCGGGAATTCCGTCAGATAATTTAAAAGCAGTGCCAGCCCGGAGATCCCTCCCGGAGCGAACCCTGCGTTTCCCGCAAATGTATAAATACCGGCAGCATAAAGGACGCTGCCGGCGATATCGTAGAGAAGGTCTGTTCCTGCTTTTTTCAGATCGATCTTGTTTCTAAATTGTTTACAAATTTTTCCTGTCTTCATTGATCATCCACATCTGTTTTTATATCATTAGTATGTACAGTATAAGAAATCTTATTCCACCACTGTCAAAGGATAATCTGAATCTGATATTTTTCCAGCCAGTAATTGACCTGCAGCATATAAGCCAGCATCTGTGGTCCCGCCATGAGCTGACCATACCATGGGCGGCCATAGTCGGACGGAGTTTCCAGAAAACGTTTCAGCTTCTCTCTGTCAACCAGGCTGCGGATCGGCGAGGCCTGATCATTCATCACCTCAAGCAGCATCTCACCAAGCCTCTTCTCATATTCCGGATGATAGGTTTTCGGATAAGGACTTTTCCTGCGAAAGAGTACCTCGTCCGGAAGTTTTCCCCGCCCGGCATATCGGAGCAGCCCTTTTACGAGTCCATCCGGACATTTCATCTCCCAAGGCACATTCCAGGCGTACTCTATGATGCGGTGATCTGCCAGAGGAACTCTGGCCTCCAGCCCCGAGTACATGCTCGTGCGGTCCATCCGGTCGAGAAGTGTAGCCATGAACCACTTCAGGTTCAGATACGCGATCTCTCTTCGCCTCCGTTCTTCCGGTGTATCTTCCCGGCATACCGGGGTCTCCCGCACCGTTTTTTCATAAGCTTCCGATGCATATTCTTCCATCGGCAGTTCCCGGATCAGTTCTTCCTTAAGCAACGCCTGGCGCGCCTTCATATCATTGGACCAGGGAAAGGCTGATGTCTCAAAAGCTTCCTTCTTGTGGAACCACGGATAGCCTCCGAAGATCTCATCTGCACATTCCCCGGTCAACGTAACTTTATTATATCCGACTACTTTTGAACAAAAGTAGAGCATAGATGATTCTACATCCGCCATACACGGAAGATCTCTCGCATCCACCGCGCGGAAAAGATTTTCTATCAGCTCTGTATTGCTGCATTCCAGATACCGATGGTTTGTTCCACAGTATTCCACCATTTTTTCTACCCATGGTCTATCCTGGCTGGGCTGGAAGGAATTTGCCCGGAAATATTTCTGATTTCCCAAAAAGTCAAAGGAGAATGTGTTGAGGATCTTTCCCTGCTTTTGTAATTCCGCGGCACAGACTGCTGTCACAAGACTGCTGTCCACTCCACCGGACAGGAACGTACTGATCGGGATATCTGAGAGCATCTGTTTTTTCACAGAATCCTCAACAAGCCATGCTGTCTTCTCCACTGTCCTCTCAAAGGAATCCTCATGGGGCCGGCTCTCCAGCTTCCAATAACAGATATCCTTCACTGAGCCGGCCCGGCAGACAAGATAGTGCCCGGGGAGCACCTCCGATATTCCCCGAAAAACCCCCTTTCCATATGTCTTCGCAGGACCGAGGGCAAAGACCTCGCACAATCCTTCCCGGTCTATTACCGGACGCACTCCGGGAAAAGCGAAGATTCCTTTCAGTTCGGATGCAAACACCAGTGTCTCTGCCTGCCGGGTATAAAACAGCGGCTTCACACCGACTCGATCCCTGAACAAATACAGAGTCTTTTCCAGATCATCCCACAGTGCAATGGCAAAGATTCCGTTTAGCTGACTCACATAGCCTTCTCCGTGCAGAAGATATCCCTGAAGGATCACCTCTGTATCACTGTCAGATTCGAACACTGCTCCTTCCCGCTCCAATTCTCTGCGAAGCTGAGGCATGTTATAGATCTCTCCGTTAAAAGAGACCGTACAGGTTCTTCCCTTCGCAGTTCTCGTCATAGGCTGTCTCCCCCTGTTCAGATCAATGATCGACAGCCTCACATGCGCAAGCCCGCAGTGATCGTAAAGACAGTTTCCTTCTTCATCCGGTCCACGGCGTTTCTGTGCGCTGTTCATGTCTTTCAGGATCTTCCGCCACCGTTCTCCCTCCCTCGTATAGCTGTGTCTGCTGCTGTAAAATCCTGCAATTCCGCACATATTCTCTTCCCCTTCTTTCACCTGCTCTTTGAGATTCTTTTCGTTTATTGGATTACCGGCTGGTACTGCCTGCCCTCCAGAGCACTCTCTGCAGCCGGGATCAGCAGCTCTGTTCTGGCAGTCATAGAATTCGGTTTTTTCTCCGGATCATCCTGCCCGAAGGGAACAAAGTAGATATGCTTTGCGTTCAGAAGAAGCCCGATATTTTTCATGTTCATTCCAAGGGCATCGTTTGTTGAAATAAAAATCAGAAGCGGTTTTTCATTCCGAAGATGTGCCTTTGCCGCCATTAGAGCCGGAGAGTCCGTAATGCCGTTTGCAAGCTTTGCCGCAGTGTTTCCGGTACACGGAAGAATGATCAGCAGATCCAAAAGGCTCTTCGGGCCGATCGGCTCTGCCTGGCTGATTGTAAGCAGCGGGCAGGATCCGGTAATTTCTTCTGCCTTTTTCATAAAATCTTCGGATCTGCCAAAACGACTGTCGGTAGTCTGGGATGCATCAGAAAAGATCGTCACGATCTCTGCTCCCTCTTCTCTCAGTTTCATGAGCTGTGCAAATGCCTTCTCATAAGTGCAGAACGAGCCTGTAAACGCCACACCGATCTTTTTTCCTTTCAGCTTCATAAATACCATCTACTCCTTTTATTCTGTGACAGATTCAGCCAATCCGGTTCTGTATAAAATCAGCAAGGATCTCAGCGGAAGAACAGGGCGCATATCTGCCGGGAAGACCGGGAAGAAGGACGGCGTTCACAGACAGAGCTTCTGCCGCCCTGTAATCCACACCGCCCGGCGCCGACGCAATATCAAGAATCCATGCGTTCTTTCCCACATGTCTGAGCTGCTCTTCTGAAAGGATCCTCTCCGGCACTGTATTAAAAATAAAATCTGCATCCGACAGTTCATCGGGCAGCTCATCTGCGGATGCGGTACCGTCCGCCAGTACAAGTGCCTCTGCGGCTCTTATCCTGTCTTTCTCAAAAACAATCACGCTGCAAAAGAAAGACTTTAAGAGCCATGTCAGTACGCTTCCGCACCTGCCGTATCCAAGAACCAGGCACCTGCTCTTCGTCAGATTAACGGGACTTCTTGTGATTGCTTCAGCAACCACCCCTTCCGCCGTAGCAACGGCATTCCTGGCAGATACAATCTCATCCAGCATCATGTCGTATACTCTAAGTCCCTTTTCCGCTGCATATCGTCTTACATCACCAGGGATATTTCCTGCAAAAAAAGCTGCTGTCTCAGGCATTCCCTTAAATAGCGTTTCCACGTTCATGTCCGGCGCCTCATACGACCCCGTCAGTTTCCCGGACCGTAAAAAAGGCACAGGACCTGCAGCAGCATCCACCTCTTTCAAAGCTTCTTTCAATGATGCCGCCTCCTGAATTCCTTCGCCACACACTCTTTCACATAATCCATATACAGTTACCTCATATCCTCTGTTCGCAAGGATACGAGCCAGATACACCTGCCTCTTGTCGCCACCGATCACAGCGATTTTATAAGAATCTGCTCTCAATCTGTCTTTTTCCTTTTTTCTTCATTGTATGCATTAAAAAGTATCCGGTGAAACCATGTTCATATTTGAACTTTTATCTCAGGCTTAATCGACTTTAGGTCTTTTTATCTGTCAACTCGTCGTTTCTTATGCATTTACTTATTTGAAGAAAGAATGTTTTCCTACTTTTTCTCTTTAATTAATTTTGATCTTTTTCTTCAGTTCTCTGAAATATTCTTCCCCGTCCAACGGAAGTTCGACCATCTGTTTTCGCCAGGATGAAAGATACATTGCATTGATCATCATTAAACTGTTAACGCCCTCTCTGCCCGGTGCGATCAATTCTTCTTTTCCCTGAATTGCTGCCACAAAGTTTTGCAGCATGATCTTATAAAGATTCTCCTGTTCTTTTCCTTCGATCACTTTGGAATAGCATCTCGTCCCATCCCCAGGTTCCCGAACGCATATTTTCCCGTCTTCACAGATGATCTGAGCCCGATCCAGATCGATCTCAAGACGGTTTATTCCCGGCCGATCACCAGTAGACGCTATAAAAATTCCGTTTGCCCCTCCGGGGAATTCCATATATACCGTTGCATCATCTTCCACTTCTATGTCATGCCATCTTCCCTCCCTACAGAATGCCATTACACGTTCGGGCATTCCACAGAGCCCTTGGATCATATCAAGATTATGGGTCCCCTGATTCAGAAGAACCCCTCCCCCTTCTGTCGGCCACGCCGCCCGCCAGGCTGCGGACTGATAATAAGAATCAGACCGGTACCAGTCCATAACGATCCAGTTTACTCTCCGAAGGTGGCCATATTCTCCACTTTGGATGATTTCTCTCAGTTTCTGATACAGAAATGACGCCCTCTGTTGGAGCATGACTGCAAATACACTGCCCTGTTTCTCTGCTTCACGGATCATCCTTTCCGCCTGGAGCACATGTGCTCCCAGAGGTTTTTCACATAATACATGAAGTCCGCTTCTCAGCCCGAGTATCGCATCCCTTTCATGATCATAATGAGGCGTTGCAATGATCACTGCCTCCACTTCCGCCTGTTCTATAAGTTCTTTTCCAGACTGAAAAACAGGAATCCACTCGGGCAGTTCCTTCTCTGCCCACTCTTTTCTGTTCCCCCCTATCCTCGTCACCGCTGTCAGTTCCAGATATGGAACAGCGCCGCTTAATATAAGCGACGCATACTGGCATCCCATTCCGCCCATTCCAATGATCCCTGTCCTGATCTTTTTCATGGCTTTTCTCTCATCCTTTCCCTTTCTGTCAGAACCGTTTTGTTCCGGCTTATTCTTTCCCGGTAAAGTGAATCTGTTCCCTTTTCTCTTTTACAGTTTTTTTCATTTTAAGAACCAGGATCGTATCCGGTGATCCTGTCTGATCTTTAGCCGATGCCGGAAGCGGAAGTCTTATCCCTTTCTCCGTCCTGTGCACTGAGATTTCCGCTCCTCTGAAAAGATGTGCCGCCTCAATTTCATTATCCAGATATGGAAGGTACAGCTCTCCGAATTTTTCCCGGTCAAGTATATGTAAATATACAGTATTTTCATGAAAAGTACTTCCATATACATTGTCGACCGGTTCATAGGGGCCTGCCATCGTATTATAAATGCTTTCTCCATACCTTCGGAGCCACTCTCCCACCTCATGGATTCGATTCCGGATCTCATCCGATATCTTTCCGTTCTTGTCAGGACCTATATTGACCAGCCAGTTTCCGCCCCGGCACACCACGTTCACCATCATACGGATAAGCCAGTCAAAGTCAGATACCGGATCATTCTCCATCCATCCCCAGGAACAGCCGGAGCAGATGCACATATTTTTCTCCCAGGGAACTGGTATGATCTTTCCGGTGATCTCGTGAGAGCCCTCGTCACAGTAGAAGTCCCCTTCCCAGCCCGAGCGCGGATTGATGAGCAGTCCCGGTCTGTAACTCCGTGCCATTTTATTCAGTTTATCCGGTTCCCAGAACCATGCGCTGGATGTATCGCTCCCTTTATGTGCAAGCCATGCACCGTCATACCACAGAATATCCGGTTCATAATCTCTGGCGAGTTCCTCTACCTGGTCGTACACTTCTTTCTTCATCAGTTCTGCGTTTTCGCGTTGTCCCTCCGGGTCAAAATATCCGGGGAAACGCCAGTCCATCAACGAGTAGTACAACCCCACTTTCATTCCTGCCTCTCTGCATGCCTGAACGTATTCTTTTACATAATCTCTGTGAGGTCCCCTCTCCCAGGATGTAAAATGCCGGTAGCTTCCCGGACTGTCCCACAGCGAAAACCCATCGTGATGCCGTGTCACCATGACCATATATCTGGCTCCAAAGTCCTGAGCGATCTCTACCCATTCCTCCGGATGGAACTCTTCTCTCCCGAGTTCATCCGCCAGTGCTTCGTATTCTTCGTCCGGGATCTGCTCATTGAACTTTGCCCACTCTCCCTGTCCCAAGACAGAATAGAGCCCCCAATGGACAAAAAGTCCGATCTTGCAGTCAAAAAACCACTGTTTTTCTTCTGGAGAAAGATCAAGTTCTCTGCATTTGACTCCGCCAAGACTTTTAAAATTTATTGTGCTTTTCAGCATGGACTGCAGTTCCGCCCCTGTCATCTCTCGAGGCATTTTCTTCTCCATATACGGGATTCCTCCTTCAATCTCGATAATCCGGTATCTGACGGAATATTTCTTTCACAACCTGATACGCCATCTTAGGTCTCCGATATTCATCTACAACCCCTTTATTGTTCCGGCTTTTCGGTCTGCGCAGCGCCCAGTCGATCCGGCTGACCCTCACATCACAGAACTGCCAGATATACATCCCCACACAGTCCTCATATGCAAAGAGTTCTTTAAGCTGTTTTCCCAGGATTTCTGCCTGCAGGTCCTCACTCCATATGTCATGGGACATATCTCGGAAAGCGTAAATTCCGCCGGCTCCGATCTCCGAGACGAGGAACGGTTTCCCGTCCCCATTTCCTTCTGTCCTGACCCAGGTGAGAACGTCCTTCGCCATCTGTTCCGCGCTTCTCTCATCATACCAGTACGGATAAATATTCCAGGAACACACATCAGGAAGGTCCTGACAGATATCTGCATTGAACTTACAGGAAGCGGAGGTCGCCGGTCTGCTTCTGTCAAGAGAACGGATCAGTTCATACTGAGCCTGATAGCAGGTCCTTCCATACTCCGTTTCACTGCCGCATTCATTCAGTATCCCCCAGATATAAATAGACGGATGATTGTAGTGCTCCGTGATCATCTCGCGTATCACCTGCTCACACTGCGGTTCAAAATGAGGATTTTTCATCTTGTCTTCCTCAATTCCCCGGGCATGGTTTTCTTCCCACACAAGGATTCCCATCTCGTCGCACATATCAAGGAACAGCTCATCGTTTGGATAGTGCGATGTTCTCACAGAGTTTGCCCCTAAATCCCTGATCATCTGCAGATCATACGCGATTGCCTGTGCAGGAAGCGCGCATCCATACTGAGGATGATCTTCATGTCGGCAGAAGCCTTTGATCCTCAGGGCTTTTCCATTCAAAAGGATATCTTTTTCCGTCACTTCCACAGTCCGAAAACCTGTCCTGTCAATCCAGTCATCGAATACCTCTCCTTCTCTGGAGAGCTGTGCCTCCACCGTGTAGAGGACAGGATTCTCCGTCGCCCATGTCTCTGCATCCCGGACTTCCATATTTTCTATCCGGAAAGAACTTTCTCCGGGGATAAAAGACATTTCCTTTCGAATCTGTGCTGCTCCGGCGATTTCTACTTTCACATCAGCTGACAATTCCGTATCAGAAAGATTTACACACATTACCTCTACATCCGCAATCCAGCTGCTCTCCTTCTGATACAAAGGTGTCACATGGACATATCTTATGTACAGATCCGGCACCTTTTCAAGAATCACTCCTCTGGATATTCCGCCATATGACATGTAATCATTTGGCATATCCAGTGCATATTCTTCCCGAAATGCATTGTCCACCAAAACACGAAGTCTGTGCTTTCCCGCTTTCAGTGCTTTTATACATACAGAGAAAGGCGTATAGGAACCATAGTGCTCTGTAACCTTTTCATCATCCACATAGACTTCTGCAAAGTGGCTGACTCCTTTGAATTCCAGACGGACATTTCCTTCGGATTCAAATTCTGTCTCATAGGATGCCCAGCCCCGATAATTTCCGAATCCCGGAATATTTTCCAGGCAGCCCGGCACCATCACTTTACACTTTTTATGCTGCCAGCCCTCTTCCATTGGGGTAAAATCCCAAAGTCTTCCGGAAAGTTCCTCTGTTTTCCTCAGCTTATGTGTATCAAATAATCTGACCATGTTCATACCCTCCTTTTATCCTTTTAATCCCGAAGTAGAGATACCTTCTACCAGATATTTCTGGAAGAAAACGAAAATAAGCAGTACCGGCAGGATCGAAAGCGCTGACATCGCAAACATCGCTCCATAGTCTGACGTAGATCCGGGATCAGTAAACAGTTTCAGCGCAAGACAAACCGGATATTTTTCCGCATCATTAATATACAGCAGCGCCGACATAAAGTCATCCCATCGCCAGATAAACGAGAAGATCCCGGCAGTTACGAGCGATGGCACCATCAGTGGAGTAGCAATCCTGGCATAGATCCCAAAGTAAGAGCATCCGTCAATTTTCGCCGCCTCATCAAGTTCTTTCGGAATAGCCTCAATAAAATTGTACATCAGATAAACGAAAAATCCCTGGATTGCAAAGCAGTAAGGCACGATCAACGGCATATAGGTCCCCACCCAGCCCAGTTTCTGATACCACAGATACTGGGGTACCATCAGCACCTGCGCCGGCACCATCATCGTGAGCAGGACCGCACCAAACAAAAGCCTCCTTCCACGGAACCTGCATCGTGATAACCCGAATGCCACAAGCGAAGAGGAAATCACTGTTCCAATCGTTGCGATAACAGCTATAAAAGCTGAGTTTTTAAAAAATGTGCCAAAGGTAATCTTGGCAAACCCCTTCCAACCGTTGATATAATTGTCAAGAGTAAACGTTTCCGGTATCAGTGAACTGGCTGTCGTAAAGATTGTATTTGTCTCTTTAAAAGAACTCATGATCATCCATAGCAGCGGATAGATCATAAGGAAACCGATCACCGTTACCACAATATAATATATTGTCTTTTGAATCCTTCTTTTCTTCTGCATTTAGAAACCTCCGTCGTATACCCATTTCTTCTTCGTTGCAAACAGAACTGCTGTGAATACACCAACGATCAGAATCATCACCCATGCCAGTGCAGCGCCATACCCTGCTTTGTAATATACGAATGTTTCATTATACATATGTACCATGTAGAAAAGCGTAGAGTTCATCGGCTGTCCCTGTGTAATGATAAAGCACTGAGTATAAGCAAGCAGCCCATTGATCACCTGCATGACCAGATTGAAGAAGATCGTCGGAGTCAGCAGAGGCAGTGTGATACTGAAAAACTGTCTCCACTTTCCCGCTCCATCCACCATTGCCGCTTCATAATATGTCCTCGGGATTTGATTCAAAGACCCTAGGAAGATGAGCATGGATGAACCGAACTGCCAAACTGTGAGCAGGATCAGCGTCCAGATTGCTGTGTCTGTATTTCCAAGCCAGGAGATTGTCTTTTCCACTCCCATTGCATGAAGGATCTGGTTGATCGTCCCATCCGTCGCAAACATTCTTTTCCAGAGTACTGCAACCGCCACGGAGCCGCCGATGATCGAAGGCAGATAGTACACTCCCCGGAAGATTCCCGCAATCTTTGTAGTCTTCTGAAACAAAAGTGCTACGATCAGTGCAAAGATCAGTTTCAGCGGCACAGAAACCACTGTATAAAATATCGTTACACTAAGCGATTTCCAGAACAGCTCGTCATTCAACATCGTCTTAAAATTTTTTAATCCCACAAAGACCGGATCTGATAAGATATTATAATCACAGAATGCATAATATATTGAGATTCCCAGAGGCACGACCAGAAAACAGATCAGTCCTATGATGAACGGCATCACAAAAATAATGCCTGAAATATTCTCTTTAAAAACAAGGGCTTTAATCTTATTCATTCCTTATTTCCTTTCTTGTCCTTCTTTTAAAAAGGCTGTCACTCTGTGTGACAGCCCTTTTCCTTTCTCTAATTTCCTGCCAGAATCGCATTTCCTTCTTCCAGGAACTGCTCTGCGGCATCCTGCGCTGTCAGTTCCCCGTACATTACTTTTTCTGTGATAGAATCCAGAAGGCTTACGATCTCACTTGACTGGTCCGGATACGGAGGATCGATCGCGCTGCTCTTCGGAGTTACCACGTCATTGATAAATGTCACAACTTTCTGATCATCTTCAGAAATATTTTCAGAGATTGCTTCAGATACTACGCTCGAGATCGGCACGCCTCTCTCACCCAGCAGAACGTTATTGCAATCAATGTCATTGATAAGATAATTGATCAGTTTTGCTGCTTCATCCGGATTCTCGCAGTCTGCACTGATGCTGAAGAACTGGCTCGGATTCAGCCACTCTGCTGTCTCAATATCATCTGAAGGGAATGTTGTGATCCCGATCTCAACGCCTTCCGGAGCTGCCGACTGCATGGAGGTCAACTGATTTGAAGCATAGAAACCGCACCATGACATTGTTTCCGGGCTGCTGCCGTATACGATCGGATCCTGCTCAACCTGTCCTCTGACACGCTCTACATAAAGACTCGGATCCAACAGCCATCCCTCTTCCAGTCCTGTCTCATAAAGGTCAAAGAAAGGTTCCAGCTGATCTGCACTGTCCACACCGATCGCTCCGTCTCCATACAGTGTCTTTCCCTGTACTCTGAGAACAAACTGCATATAGGATTCACTTGTCATTGCTCCGTAACTCAGGCTTGTTTTATATCCGGTCTTCTCATAGACTTCCCGACAGATATTGATGAAATCATCCATCGTCATATAATCTTTGATCTCAATCCCTGCATCATCTAACAGCGTTTTATTGTATAAAAGCGCCGATGCATTTATCCCGTTGCAGATACCGTAAATCCCGTCCTCTACTTTTCCTGTATTGAGGATCTCTTCATTCACATTGCTCATATCAATAGTACCATCTTCAATATACGGCGTCAGGTCAAGCAGCGTACCTTCCCTTGCGTACTGAGGCATATATGCATATACCATCTGCACAACATCCGGCATCGTATGCCCTGCTGCAAAAGTTGCCATTCTGGTCCAGTAATCGTCAGAAAACTGTCCTTCGATCGTGACATTCGGATTATCCTCCATGTACATGTCCAGAACTTCCTGCGTTCTCTCATTTCTCAACTGGCTTCCCCACCAGAACATGCTCAGATCGATCTGATCCCCGTTGGAATCTCCTGTCGTCTGGGAATCCGTATCACTTGCTCCGCTGCTCCCGCAGCCTCCCAGAAGTCCCGCTGTCATAGCAAGTGCAAGCACACAAGCAATTACTCTCTTTTTCATAAAAATTCTCCTTTCTTTCCCTTATCTTTCGCGGTTCTTTCTTTTTTATGTGCTTAATTATAAACAGGGCAGCCAGACTTTCCAAGACAGGAAAACCGACTACCCCGTTCAAAAAAACGACTTCTGTTATTCTATTTTTCCGACATCTGCTGCGCCCATTTCCCAGGCGTTGTACCAACGATCTTTTTAAAGATCTGGCTGAAATACTGTGGATTGTTCCCGCAGCCGACCCGCTCTGCCACATACTGTATCTTATTCCCTCCGCCTTCGATCAGAAGTTCCTTCGCCCTCTCTACTCGCTGTTCCGTCAGATACTGCGAGAATTTTTTTCCTGTAGATTTACGGAATTTTCTGCTGACATAATCCACATTCATATACAGATGCTCCTCTGCAATCTTCTTTAGTGTCAGATCGCTGTCTGCCAGATGTTCCTTAACATAAGCCATGACCCGTTCTGTCAGAATTCCGTACTCCTGATCAGAACGGCACAATGTTCTCTTTGCATCCAGTATCATTTCAACCGTCATTTGTTTCAATTTTTCCGTATCCTGTTCCTGATTTGAGTCTCGGATAAATCTGGTCTCTTCCGCCATTGAACATGCGCCAAGTTTTGCCATATACGCGCAGATACTGTTCCCCAGCATCTGCAGCTGTTCATGCTGAGCTGTCTCCCGGACCGCTTTCAACAGTTCTTCCGTACAGTGATCCACCTTTCTTCCATCGTTACTTTCCAGTTCCCGGCATATGCTCTGTATGTACCGCAGACTATTCTGGTTGTTTAAGATCGCGATTGCTTTCGAATGATGGATAACATAGATCATATCATATCTTCTTACCTTACTCAGTGCATTCTCCAGAAGCTCAGACAGGTTCTCATATCTCTCTGTTTTTATTTCTACCAACGCCGCAGTATTCCCGCACCATTCCCACAATAATTCTGCCTCTATTTTTTCACGGCTAAACAACAGAAGAGTATTTTTTACATATATCCCATAAAATATGGATGAATTTTTCTCCTTGTTCCTGTATTCCTCCATCTTTTCCAAAAATCCCTCCAGATATTTCTGTTCGAGATAATAGAGGTAATACAGATAGCATTTTTTCTCATCAAAATTCAGATACGGATCATAAACTCTGATCTGCTCTTTCATATATTTTTGAAAATCCACCTGGCTTTCTTCCATAATGAAAATTCCATCAATGATCAAGTGGTACAACGCATCCTGATGAATAATATAGAGCATCTCATTCTGCTGCCTTTGTTTTTCAACCTGCATCCTTGCTTTTCTGCAATCTTCTCCCGCCTGCTGGATGCTCTCGATCAGTTTTGACTCATTACATGGTTTAAGCAAATAATGCTTTACCCCATATTTCATAGCTTCCCGCGCATATTCAAACTCTTCATACCCGGATAAAATAATGAACTGAAGCTGCTGATCCGTCTGTGCGATCCTTTTTACCAGTTCCAGACCGGACAGTCCGGGCATCCTTATGTCAGTCATAACAATATCGGGAGCTTCATCCAGGATCATATTATACGCTTCTATTCCGTCTTTACATAATCCGATTACCTCAATATCAAGACTTTCCCAGTCGATCAGATTATAAATCGTTTCTCTGATGACTCTTTCGTCATCTGCTATGATCAGTTTCTGCATCGTTCTCTTCCTCCACAGGTATGACAAGTTCTGCTACTGCAAATTCTTTTTCATTGTACAGCCTCAGTCCATAATCCTCTCCATACTGCATCCTGAGTCTGCTGTCAATATTGATAAGACCTACTCCATGCCCATGAGGCTTTATCTCCTCGTTTTTCAGTTTATCAAGAAGATCTTCTTCCATTTCCGAGCCTGTATTTTTAACAAAAAATCGAAGGCCATCCTTATCCTTTTTAGCATTTAGGATGATATAGCACTCATCAACATTGACTTCCAGACCATAAAAGATCGCATTTTCGATCAGCGGCTGAATGATCAGTTTGGGGATCCTGTAAGAGTACCATTCCCATGCAACGTCATTTTCAAAACATAGTCTTTCTTCATATCGTACTTTCTGTATTGTGATATAAGATGAAACAATCTCCATCTCATCCCCGACCGTGTAATCTTTGTCCTTCTTGCTGCTCAATGAAGTCCTGAGAAGAATCCCCAGCGCCTCCACCATATCCGGGATGTCTTTCTCCCCAATGGCTTTCGCCCGCCACTTTATGGAATCCAGAGTATTATATAAGAAATGCGGGTTGATCTGATTTTCGAGTGCCTTTAACTGTGCTTCTTTTTTCAAAAGCTCGCTCACATAGTTTTCCTGTATCAGATTAATAATGGTCTGGCTCATCTCATCAAACTGACGGTTCAGTGTTCCCAGCTCATCTCCTCTGTCTGTATAGTCGTATCTCGCAGCAGGCACTTTTGTATTATCCCCGGCAAACACCTGCATTCTGTCTTTCAGATCACTGATATGCACCATCAGCGATCTGATCAGCCCTATTGTCAAACAGATTGCAAATGCAAAATCCAGGATAATGATCCAAAGACAAATGCTCTGTATCCTTACAATTTCCCTGCTTATTTCCTCATATGACACAAAACAGTAATAATCCCAGCCATATTCTGATATTGTACCATGAGTGATAAACCAGTTGTTTCCATCTATATCCAGTATCCCGTACTGACTAATCTCATCCAGACGCTTCATTTCCATCTGTTCTGCCGGCAGGTTTTCAGTATGATATAGTACATTTTGCCCGGACGCGATCAGATATTCCGTTTCACCGTACTGTTCTTCGAATTTTGTACTGGATTCTACAAGAGAATTCATGTCGATATTTATCATGATCGTTCCGAGAGTATCAAGCTTCAAGCCCTCTATCTGACGAATTTCTCTTGCCAGGAAAAGGCCATATTCATCCATGTAGTCATCAACCCAGCAGACTGCACCTTCTGCTTTCTCCGACTTTTCTAATACCTCTTCCTGAATATTTTGAGGCACATTATCCGCGGCGATCAAATTCGTCTTGATCGTAGATACATTTGTATAAAGACTGATATTTTTTAATATATTATCGTAATAATTATAATAATAATTACTTATATTCACTCCAAGATTGTGAAGTGTATTATAATACATCTCACCATTTTTCTGCTTTTCCTTCAGCTCTTCCATCCCGCGCTGGATCACATTATCAGACATAAACAGCTGCGTGATATTATCCATTTTTTCCATATATTCCACAATTTCTTTTGCAGAATAAGACAGCGACTCCGCCATTGATCGATATAACATTCTGTTATACGAAGAAGACAGGATCTGGATGATCACAAATGACATAACTGCCATAATAGACAATCCTGCCAGCATAATAGCCAGCAGTTTCTGCTTCAAGGGTATATTCCTGATTTTTTTAATCATTTTTAACACCACATTTGTAAAAAAACTATACCTGTTCTGAGCACGGTTAATATGTAACCGCTTACACACATTATAGTGTAAGTGCATATATAAAGCAAATAATTTTATTTGCTATTCCAGAAAATTTGTGATATTTTTTTCACCGGGACGGAGTTCTTTCCGCTTTGCTTCATCCACACTTGTGCGCTTTCGTACTAAGCTCGATAAAACCTCGCTAAGTGCTCAATGTGTAGCTCGCGGGCTTCGCACTATGATAAAGTAAAAAAGAACCACAGGAAAATACAAGCGCTTTCCTGTGGTTCTTTTTTATTTTGTCGCGCGGCTCATTACCAACGCGAATATTACTCGATGATGGATGCTACTGTACCAGATCCTACTGTACGTCCACCCTCACGGATAGCGAATCTCAGACCTTCCTCCATAGCTACCGGATGAATCAGTTCAACTGTCATCTCTACGTGGTCGCCAGGCATGCACATCTCTGTGCCTTCCGGAAGCTCGCAAACACCTGTAACGTCTGTTGTTCTGAAGTAGAACTGCGGTCTGTAGTTGTTGAAGAACGGAGTATGACGTCCACCTTCATCTTTTGTCAGAACGTAAACCTGGCATGTGAACTTTGTATGGCATGTTACTGTACCCGGTTTGATCAGACACTGTCCTCTTTCGATCTCTGTTCTCTGGATACCACGAAGCAGAGCACCGATGTTATCACCTGCACGAGCCTCGTCGAGCAGCTTACGGAACATCTCGATACCTGTTACAACTGTCTTCTTAACATCCTCATGGATACCGATGATCTCAACTTCATCAGAGACGTGAAGTGTACCACGCTCTACTCTACCTGTAGCAACTGTACCACGTCCTGTGATAGAGAATACGTCCTCTACCGGCATCAGGAACGGCTTGTCTGTATCACGCTCCGGAGTCGGAATCCACTCATCAACAGCGTCCATAAGCTCCATGATCTTGTCTCCCCACGGTCCGTCCGGATCCTCGAGAGCTTTCAGAGCGGAACCCTGGATAACCGGTGTGTCATCTCCCGGGAACTCGTACTCGTTGAGTACTTCACGGATCTCCATCTCTACAAGCTCAAGCAGCTCCTCATCGTCTACCATGTCACATTTGTTCATGAATACAACGATGTACGGAACGTTAACCTGACGGGAAAGAAGGATGTGCTCTTTTGTCTGAGCCATAACACCGTCAGTAGCAGCAACAACAAGGATAGCGCCGTCCATCTGAGCAGCACCTGTGATCATGTTCTTTACGTAGTCAGCATGTCCCGGGCAGTCAACGTGTGCATAGTGACGTTTCTCTGTCTCATACTCAACGTGTGCTGTAGAGAT